>NZ_MDWE01000023.1 GCF_001715195.1 Rhodohalobacter halophilus | reverse complement strand
ATTAGTAGTATTGTCTGTCTGCTTATCCTTCTTATGATTCTAATAAACCTTGATATTGGACTATCAAATTATTTTTTCAACCCCTCTAAATTTCGCTTCGCGGGAATCGCTATCGCTCGGAGCCCCTTGAGAAGGGGAGACTTCTTTATATGATCTCTCGAAAACCTCTCAATTTAAATAAGTTAAAATGTAAAGTACCGCACACCTTCCTGTTTCATGAATTCGGCTACTTCCGGTGGAGCAGCGGTGCCGATTCCCTCAATCAGGTCAGCTTCAGTATGATCACGGTTTGGCAGGTAAATACCGCAAACTTCAACCCGGACACCTTGATCCATCAAACTCATTAAAAGTTGTTTGGGTGAACGATCGGCAGGAGCAAAGATCGGGGATTCAGAGCCCTTCAGAGCCAGGTCCCCGGCGTTGCTGCAGAGAAGTATGCGCACGGATACATCCTTGTTCAGCGACTGCGTGGCCAATACCATCGCCATCATCTGGGTTTCCGCATCGTCTGAGGTCAGAACCACAAAGAGAGATTCAGTATCGGCCTGTGCATTTACAAAACCCGCAAATCCAAAAAGCACTGCGTATAATGTTATGAGAGTTTTCATGGCTTTTATAACTTTTTAATAAATAATTGAAAAATGATTTTTAACCTGTTCTGAGAAACATAAAATCCCTCATTAGAGTAATAAATTCCCCTCCTTTTCACTTACACAGCCTGGGAATCTAAATTCAGTACTCAAATATAGACTATGCAAAATCCTCTACTGCTACCTGATAGGCGTGCAGCGGATTGTCGCGATCTCCCTCATACTCCTTGTTATATTTTGCCACCTCTTTAAGGATACGTTTTACAGTAGCCTCATCCTGAAAGGAGAAGAAAAGAGTGGAGTAGATTCCCTGATCTCCTTGCGAGAACCAGGTACGAATATCCGGTTTGTGTTTTTCGGTCCGGAAGCCGTACATCTCGGTTTCGCTATAAACGGGAACGTTGTTTCGCGTCATCATGGCCCGCACTTCATCGGAAAATTCGGCGATACTTAATATGATTAATAGTTTCATGGGTTTGGTGATTTGGTTTTAATGGTGATATCAGACCTGACAGGTTTGAAAAACCTGTCAGGTCTTATCATTATTTCTTCTTTTATTTCCGTACAATCTCTTCAGGTCTTCTGTTTTTATTCACCATAAAGTAGATCAGCGGAACGGTGACAAGAGTTAATGCCGTGGATGCAATTGCACCACCCATCAGTGAGATTGCCAGTCCCTGGAAAATCGGATCGAACAGAATTACAATCGCGCCAATTACTACGGTACCGGCTGTCAGCAGAATAGGCATGGTTCGAACTGCACCGGCTTCTACAACGGCATCAGCCAGTGAATTGCCCTGCCGCAAACTGATCTGGATGAAGTCGATCAGCAGTACGGAGTTTCTCACCATAATACCGGCCAGGGCGATCAAGCCGATCATCGATGTGGCCGTAAAGAAGGCTCCGGTAAACCAGTGCCCGATCAGAATTCCAATTAGAGACAGCGGTATGGCGATCATCATGATGATGGGCACTCCGAAATCCTGGAACCACCCGACAATCAGGATGTAGATGATGACCAGCACCACTGCGAATGCTATTCCCAGATCGCGGAATACCTCAAGGGTGATCTGCCACTCACCATCCCATTTTACTGTCAGATCTTCACTGGTAAAAGGCTGACCTGCAAACGCCTGCTCCAGGCTGTAACCGGCCGGCAAAGTGATATTGTCAATCTCATCTCTTGCATCGAGAATGGCATAGACCGGACTTTCAATCTCACCGGCCACTTCAGCTGTTACATAAACAACCCGCCGCTGATTTTTACGGTGGATACTCTTCTCCAGCTTTCGCTCTTCCTGCTGAACCAGATCACCGATTGGGATCATGGACCCGGTTTGCGACTGAACATGCAGTCCACCGAGGCGGTTTACTCCGGACCGGCCTGCTTCATCCAGTTTCATCGTAATGGGAACAAGAGCCGCTTCTTGTTCGCTATAAAGTGAACTGACCGGATGCTGCCCCAGAATCATTCCCAGCGATTCAGTAACCTGATTTGGCATGACACCGCTCATGGCTGCTTTCTCTCGCTGAACTGCAAACCTGTACTCAACCTGTTCATCCTCAACCATCCAGTCGGTATCCACAATACCGGGTGTTTGCGTGAAAATGCTTTTGACCTCTTCACCAATGGATCGCTGCATCTCCAGGTCGGGGCCATAGACTTCAGCCACAAGTGTAGACATCACCGGGGGACCGGGCGGAACTTCCACCACTTTCACGTTCGCATTATACTTCTCGCCAACAGCCTGAACCAGCGGCCTCATGCGCTTGGCAATATCGTGACTCTGATCCGATCGCAAGCTTTTATCTACTAAATTCACCTGTATATCGGCCACATTGGATGACTGTCGCAGATCGTAGCTTCTCACCAGTCCGTTAAAGTTAATCGGAGCATTGGTTCCGGAGTATATCTGATAGTCATACACTTCAGGTACTTCGAGAAGAACCAGACCTACTTCCTGGGCTACCGCTTCCGTACGCTCCAGTGTTGTGCCTTCCGGCATGTCGATGATGAGCTGAATCTCATTTTTATTATCAAATGGCAGCATTTTTACCTCAACCCATTGGACGTAGAAAAGCATCAATGTGGCAAAAAGGACGGCCGTAGTGCCAAGAAGAAATGCCCACCGTTTCCAGGTGCTCTCCATAAGCGGACGCATGGTTTTGTCGTACAACTTGTAGATGATGGTCTCTTCCAGTTTGTAGCCTTTACCGCTGTTTCCACTGGATTGAACTCTTGCCGCACGCAGCAGACGATAGCCCAGCCAAGGTGTGGCAATCAGCGAGATGATGAGCGACAGAATCATCGCCACGGTGGCTCCAATCGCAATCGGACTCATGTAGGGGCCCATCAAACCGGAAACGAAGGCCATCGGGATAACGGCAGCAATAACGGTGAATGTGGCCAGGATCGTTGGGTTCCCCACCTCATTAATCGCGTAGATCGCGGCCTGCTTAAACGGCAGATTTCTCATCTTAAAGTGGCGGTGCATATTTTCTGCTACAATGATCGAGTTATCCACCACGATTCCGGTCACAAACACTAGGGCAAACAACGTAATCCGGTTGAGGGTGTAGTCGTACATGTAGTAGAAAAAGAGCGTAAGGGCAAAGGTGATCGGTACCGAAATGAATACCACCAGGGCACCGCGCCATCCCATCGCCAGAAATACCACAAACGATACAGCAAGTACCGCCACAACCAAATGGATCAGCAGAGTGCTTACCTTCTCGGTTGCCGTTTCACCGTAGTTTCGGGTGGTTTCTACCTGAATATCGGATGTGATTACCGATCCGCTCAACTTTTCGACCATCTCATCAATCTGTGTGGCAATGGTCATGGCATCTGCTCCCTGACGCTTCGCCACGGAAATCGATACCGCAGGGTAGGAGAGTCCGGCTTCCATATTTTTTTCAACAGATGAAGCGGGTCCCGGAACATACGAAACATAGTTTCTCGGTTCACCCGGACCATCGTTTACCTCTGCAACATCTCTCAGCAAAATGGGATCGCCCTGACGAACATCCACAACCAGCGAACCGACATCATCTGCCGTTTCCAGGAAGTTTCCGGTTTGAACCCTAAATTCCTGATCATTTTGTGTAAACGTGCCCGATTTAAACTCACTGTTGGCTGCCTGAATGGTTTGAGCCACACGAAGCGGATCGATCATCATAGAGGCCATTTTTGTCTTATCAAGGACCACTTCAACCGTTCTGGATCTGCCACCGTGTAGTTTCGTTTCCGCCACATCGGTGATCGATTTGATCTCATGATCCAGCTCCTGCGCAACCCGACGTATCTGATAGTCATCGTGCACATCACTCCAGAGGGTGAGTGTAACGATCGGTACATCATTAATTGACCTTGTTTTGATGAGCGGCATGGTGACCGGGTCGGGCTTGGTATCCATAAATTTCATCACCTCATTGTAGAGGCGAACCAAGCTTCGCTCTACATCCTGGCCCACATAAAATCGGGCAGAGACCATCGCCTGCTCCGGCATGGAGGTGGAGTAGACATACTCAACCCCGGAGATATTGGAGAGAATTTTCTCCAGCGGGATGGCTATTCTATTTTCTACTTCCTGGGGTGATGCACCCGGGTACCCGACATAAATATCGGCCATCGGTACATCAATTTGTGGTTCCTCTTCGCTCGGTGTGAGCCAAACGCCATACACACCGATCGCTAAAAAGGCGATCATCAGAAGCAGTGTCAGCTTCGAATCGATAAACGCCTGGGCAATTTTACCTGCTAATCCGGTTTTCATTGTATTCAAGTCTTCTATTTTAAAATTTCTGTGCTCAGTGTGGCTTATCTGCTACTTATCAGTTGGCCCTGGCGAATCGACTTCCCGGGATTCACAACAAACTGTTCCCCAGGGGTTAAGCCTGTGATAATTTCAACCCTCTCTCCCGAATGTTCACCGAGCCGGACCCATCGAAGTACGGCGCGATTGCTTTCAGATATTGTATAAATTCCCGTTAACTGGCCGCGTTGAACCACTGCACTTGCAGGGATATAGAGACTTTCGGACTGATCAAGGTTGACGCGGATTTCTGCAAACATTCCGGTTTTTAGCTGTTCATTGATCGATTCATCTTCAATGATTGCCTCTATGGCAAACTGTCGGCTCATAGGATCACCCGCTTCACTGATTGCCGTCAGGCGGGCAGGAGTCCGGTTCAGACCGGCAGAAGAGATTGACACTGAAACATCTGTTCCTTCCGATAGCTTTGAAATCTGATTCTCCGCCACGGTAGCGGCAATCTTCACTGAACCGGGATCAGAAACTGTAATCAAAGGATGTCCCGGTGCAGCCATGTCACCTTCAGAGATGTACTTGCGGCTTACTATACCGTCAAATGGTGCACGAATGGTCGTGTACTCCAGCATCTCATTAACTTCATTCATGCGAGCTTCCAGTGCTTCCATATTTGCTTTGGCAATTTCGTACATGGTAGATATGTCGTCCATCTCTTTGGATGTAGCACTCTCTTCCGCATAGAGATTCCTGATTCGATTATAATTTTTCTCAGTGTTCTCCAGGTTAGCTTTTGCCTGAACCTTGTTGGCTTCAATCTGTGATTTTTGAGCCCGGATCTGGTCATCTTTAATGCGCACCAACAGGTCTCCCTTCTTTACCCGGTCGCCCACGGTAATCGGCGCAGCTGTTACGGTTCCCATTACAATCGTGCTGAGATTTGCCCGGTTATGGCTCTCAACTGTTGCGGGGAACATCGTTTCCGATAGGGAAGGTGAGAGTTGTGCTGTTTGAGTTTCAACTTCCACAGAGCTTTGTTGTGGCAATGACGCCTCATCTGCCGAGCATCCCGAAAAGAGAATCACCGTTAATGTAAGTGCCAACATTCCTGATATCGATTTCATCGTCTTATTGATTTTCTTTTTCATTTTATTGGTTCGTAAAATCTTGTTCGAGCAGCATCTCCAGTGCGGCAATGCTCATATTGTATTTGTATAGTGCCATGACGTTTTTCAGCTTGGCTTCGGCCAGTTTCGTTTCCGCTTCAAGCAGGTCAGTCGTTCGCGCCATACCTTCCTTAAATCTATTTGATCGGATTTTCACGTCCTCGGAGGACTGTTTGATCGCTTCCTCAGTCAGTTCAAGTTCCTTCTCCGCATGTTCAAGGGATCGGTACGCCCGGCGTACCTGATTTTCCATTTCAAATCGGTGGCTCTCCTGCATGCTTCTGGCTTTGTTGTAGTTTGCACGCGCTTCCTGAACCTTTCCGGCCTGACTGAAGCCAGAAAAGATGTTCCAACGTAAATTTGCCCCGATCATGTATGAATTTGCGCTGAAGCTCGCAAAATCAGGATCGTTATACTCATAACTCCCAAACAGATTGATTTTAGGCAGAAAGCTAAAAGTGGCCGATTTTGTCATTCTTTCAGCAGCCTTCACTCTCTGCTCAATGGCTCTTGTCTGAGCATTATTGACACGAATTTGAGTAACATCTGTAGTTATAGATGCATCGTCAATCCCATAGAGATCTTCTGTGGGGCTGATTGTAACGGATCCGTCCAATCCCAACAGAAGGGCAATCTCTTCGCGAACACTGTTTAACTCATTCTCACTGTTTATTTTCCGGCTCTCCAACTCCAGTTCATAAACTCTGGCCGCAAGGAAATCTTCTTTACTCAAGAGTCCCTCTTCAAAAAAGTTTTGGGCCTGGCGGCGATGTTCTCCGGCTGTTTGAAGTGCTGACTCCAGAACATCCAGCTGCCTTATGTGGAGAATCAGGCTGTAATATTGGTTACGTACCTGATATCGAATGTGGTTTTTGGTTCCCTGTAACTGTTCATTTACCGAATTTAGCTGACTTTTTACGGCGCCTCGCTGCATCATCATATCCGGATTAAACAGCGGCTGACGAACTTCAAATTTGGCGCTGTAATTTTCATAAGCGTCCGGATCATTCAATAGGGCAGGGTTAAAATCCTGCTGACTTACAACTTCCTGTTTCAGCTTAAACGCGAATACATTAAGCGGATCGTTTGTGGAAATCGCGTTATACTCAAATGAGAGCTGGGGAAGAAAAACCGCATTAGTCTGACGATACTGCGCCCGTGTTGCCTCCACGTCATGTTCTGCCTGTTCTATTGAGAAATTTTGCTCCAGGGCCAGCTCCATGGCTTCCTGCAGCGATATGGAAAGTTCTTGCTTGTCTGCCATGCTGCTCTGTGCCATCAGAATAGATGGCATCAATAACAACCCCGCAAAAAGGCATAGTTTTAGTACATATGAATTTATTGAATTCATTTTAGTGATTGATTTTTAGATGGTTATGATTTTAAAGTCTTGAGTTCTCAGAGAGCATTGAATAGCTTTCAGTTACTTCTGATCATTTTCTATTCCTTTTGAGTTGGATGCTGAGATGCAGCCCAATCGGGATACCCTTTTTCCAGTCTGGATGCCGAATAGCCATTTTTATTGAGCATTTCTACTGCATCATCTGCCATCTCGCAAAGCGGCCCGCGACAGTAAGCTACGATCTCTCTATCTGACGGAAGTTCATTCATTCTGTGCTGAAGGTCCTTTCTGGGAAAGGAGAGTGCATTTTCAATATGGCCGTTTTTAAACTCCTCCTCAGGACGTACATCAATTACGACAACACTGTCTTCCCTGATCATTTTAATTAAATCTTCTGTTGAGACAGTTTTTAGATACCCACGTTCTTTTCTGAAACTATCTAACAACTCGAAGATCTCTTCATTTTGTGAGAATCCCAGTCGTCTAATGGCGCACCAGGCATTAAATACCTGCTGATTTGCCAGTTTGTAGTAGTTGTATTTTCCCCTTCTTTCACTCTCAACCAGATACGAGTTTTTCAGCACCTGAAGATGTTGTGAAGCATTTGCAACAGAAAGGTTCGTATTTACGGCAATATACTCTACCGGAACCGGACCCTGCGCCAATAAATCCAGGATCTCCAGCCTGCGTGGATTGTCCAAAGCTTTGATCATTCCGGCCATCTCTTTATAGAGTGATGTTTTAAAGTCTCGAATGTTCATGCTCAAATTCATTTTGTTCGAATACATGATAGGAAGGCTCTGTACTTCATTCAATAAAACTATTGAATGAGAATAACTTTGAAATTATAAACGTCTAAATAGCAGTCTAACAATCTGATAAGAGGTATGGGAAGATTAATTATGAATCAGTATCTGTAACAATAGTTACAAAATAGAACGGCAAAATTGAGCATAAAGTAAAAAAGAGTATTTTATCTTATAATTGTATATTGAGATTGTTATTTAAAACCGACTTCAATTTATTTTATGATTCACAATCAACATCTATTCCACATTCCGGTTATGGGAACCGGACACTCTATAGACAGTCCCATCCGGGTTGCTCATCTCGGAATTCACTCAGTCATCTCTATTGTCGATGATCTGCTATGTGAAAAGATTCGGAAGCACTATAGTACTGAATATCAAATACCCTATAAAAATATCCCACGATCTGCCGGGGATGGAAGGGCTGAACGTATTACAGCGTATCTGGATACTGTGTCAGATATTGTCAATCAAAAGTTTGAAGATCTAAAAGAGAGCCCGCTTTTTACAGGCTCACAGAAGGATCGATATTTTAATCTGCTTCCTGATGGCAACCCGTTAAAGAAAAGTTATGAGTTCATTTCATCCTTAGGTGACAAAGAGTCTCGAGAGCACTATATCCGTGAATTAACGGATAAAATGACACCGGGAGCTATTGATGTTAACATCATGGCAAAAGTGGATGCACTTCGGCTGGATAACGATGACCAACCGATGAGTTCTGAGTTCAGCGATGCAAGTGCAGCGCTTAGAGGATTTGCAAACAGCAAGCTGGAGTCGAGTGTTGTTCTCTCAGCCGGGTTTAATCCAAGGCTCTATAATTATCTTTCGGAATTCAGAGATTTCTACCGAGATCAATCCGGAAAAATCAAAAAGAAGATTATTCTAAAAGTAAGTGATTTCCGTTCAGCCCTGATTCAGGGTAAATATCTGGCTAAGAAAGGATTGGAAGTTGCTGAGTTCCGAATTGAATCGGGATTGAACTGCGGCGGGCACGCATTTGCCTCCGACGGACACCTTTTACCGATCTTGCTGCAGGAATTTCGAGAAAAAAGAGAGCAGCTTCAGGCAAGTTTTCAGCCTCTCATTCAAAAGTTTTACGAATCCCGGGGATGGGATTATCCATCAAATGATTCGGACGTTGCAAAAGCACGCATTACGGTTCAGGGTGGAATCGGAACCCACGGCGAGTTGCAGCGACTGTTAAATGACTTTGAAATGGATGGCACCGGATGGGGAAGCCCATTTCTGCTTGTACCGGAAGCAACGTGTGTAGATGATTTCACATCCGATTTACTGGCAGAGGCCGGTGAAAGCGAACTCTACTTGAGTGGAGTATCACCGCTTGGGGTACCGTTTAACAATATTCGCGGCTCCGGGTCTGAAATTCATACAAAAGAACTGATCGACAAAGGCAAACCCGGCTCTAAATGTCCGAAAGGGTTTTTGGTATCCAATACAGAGTTTACAGAAAATCCGATCTGCACGGCCTCGGCTGAGTATCAGATTCTGAAAGTGAATCAGATTCAGGATAGCGACATGCCGCAGATGAAAAAAGAGCGGGAAAAGAAAAAAGTGCTCGCTAAAACTTGTCTCTGTACAAACCTTGGAACAGGTTCGCTGATTCGTCTTGGAATTATGAAGCCTTCCTACGGCCGACAGGCAATTTGTCCCGGCCCGAATGTAGCTTGGTTCGACCGGCAGTATTCGCTTGATGAGATGGTCAATCATATTTACGGACGGCAAGAATCTCTGGTTCCCTCAAAACGGCCGCACATGTTTGCAAAGGAGCTGGTGATGTATGTTGACTACATCAAAGAGCTGTCTGAACAGATTGATGAAGATGAACAGGAGTGGAAAAAGCTGATTAAGATGAGAAGAAACCTTGATAAGGGAATGGAGCTCTGTCTTCAGATTTCAGAAGAAAAACCCTACAAGGGTGAGAATCTGGAGTCTATCCGAACAACGGTTGAAAAGCAGCAAGAACGACTGGACGAAATCTTTGCAGTTACGGCTTAACGTTTGATTCTGTCCGCGTGAAAGGTCGGGGGTTGCTCTCATTCCGGCCTTTTCTATTTCTGAAGATCAGGCACCTGAAAATATTCGATGCTTCATCTTCCAGATCGATTTGAAAAAAGGTGAGTAGGGCACTGAGGAGAAGATTTTCAGCTCCTGGCCAAAATGGGTCTTCTCCTCCAAAAAGTGCAAGATTCTGTCAAACCCGTTTTTGTAAAACAGGTCGTGGAAAATCTGAACTGAAATCGCCGGATCGTGTTTGAGCAGATAGAGGAGCATCATGTCGTACACCCTGAACCGATAGGATGACGCCAGTGATTCGGGGATTGGCGAACCGTTCTCTACCGCAATAGCAATCTCTTTTGAGTGTTTTAAAATTCGTGTAAATGCGTAACCGGATGAAGGTTTCGTCACACCTCCCATTGTACCAATATTGTACACATTTTGGCAGAGCCGAGCGGGGTAGCGTCTGTCTTCCATTGGAATGACGCCATCTTCTCTCCGCGTGATCCGGTATGAATTCTTATCTAAACCATACCGCAGTTCTATATATCGAATCAATTCCGTTTCATACTCTTCGGCAGTCAGCAACACTTCATTGAACATTGTGTACTCAATCAGAGCTCTGTTGATTGAAAAAGGCAGTACATAGAAAAATGTGACACCGCTGTTTTGAGGTACGTCAAAATCCATAAAAATGGCTCTTTTTGGGTCAAAAAGGGATTTTGAGGTTTCAATCTCCCAGCCCATAAAGTGCTGTTTCAGACTGATGTCTGACCTGGTGTGAGGTGTAACGGGCGGTTTGAGTACACTTTGGAAAATCGTATTGGCATGAAAATCTCCTGAATCGGTCTCCATCATGGCTCCTTGATCTGTGGAACGAAATCCGTTGATTTTTGTCTCTATCAAGGTAACGCGTGGATCGTTTTTGGCCCGATTTAAAATCATCTCGGTAAAGTCCGAACTTTTGACACAGAAATATTCATACCGTTGCAGTTGCTCACGAATTTCCCTATTCATAGCCCGAACCTCAAGGTCTTTCCAGGAGTGGTGAATCATTCCGGTTTCGGGAAGGTTTGCATCATCCCAAAAACACCATGTTTTATCATTTTTTGGGGTAAAACTAAGGTCTGTTAAAAGAATATTGAGGTTTGACAGCTTATCAGAAGAAATCAGATTCCAGAGCAGACTTAATCCCGCAGCTCCCGCACCTGCAATAATCAGATCAAACTTCTCAGCGGTTTGGGATTTGTCTGTCATATTCGATGAAAAGAGATTTGAGGTTATCCGGCTGATGGACTTTGCGTGTTCTGATTTACAGAAACTGTAACGCAGTTCATATCCGTTCAAATTGGGTTTAAAACGTGTATTGAATACCAAATGAGTGAGCCGATCCATACCCGGTTGAAAATGGGACAAACGCGTAATTAAATGTCAGTGGCTCAACAGAAATTCCGAGACCTGTACTAAATGGGCGTTCAGTTGGCCCAAATTTATAGGCTCCTCTGAATTCAAAAATTCCGGCAAGATCCGCGATGGTTCCGAAAGTTAGGTAGCCGTCATTAGAGTTCTCTGCAGCAAAATCTCCTGTGGAATAGTTATTCAGCGGAGTGGTCCAATCTGTAAATAACGTCATCAGCACCGGAAAGTCATTCTCACCGGGTGTCACAAATTCAATCATTCGAGCGGATAGTCCGGCTTTCAGCACCGAAGGGAGAGGGGTTTCTTCGATATCCAGCTCCTCCATTTCGCCAACATTATTTAAGCTCAAGCCAAGGGTAACTCTTTCATTCAAGAATCTGACAGCACTGCCGAGATTGATTGCATAACCGTTGGCCCGAAGCTGAAAGATCTCCTCTCGAAGGTAGTGTGCGGTTGCCCCGAGTGAAACCGGTCCGAGTTTATACGATAATCCACCGCTCACAGCGAGGTAACTGATGGAAAACGAACCGGATGGGGGTCCGGGTTGATTTCTGGCTTCAAAATCATCCGATCGGGTTGAGTAAACCCCGGCTCCAAATGTGAAACGATTTTTTTTACCATGTACCGCAACAAATTGAGACTGCACATTTGAAATCCAAAGTGTATAGTTTACATCGAGTCCTGATTCTAATTCATACGAGAGAAGTGCCGGATTCATGTAAAAAGAGGAAGAACCGGTTGGCACTGCTGAGGTTCCTTCACCAAGCGATAAGATTGAAGAGGAGGGGCCGATATTTAAAAAATCAAGTCCGCTGCCAGTATCTTGCGCCGGCAGAGATTGAACACTCATTGTTAAGAGAAATATCGAAACAATAAACGCGGTAGAAAGAGATTTCATCAAAAAAGGATTCATATTCAGTGTATGGGAGCGCCTGAAAATATCGGGCAGAAGCCTCAGGATACAAAATATTAATGAAAAGGATTTCCGCTTAATTTTCATACTTTTGGCCTATTCATTATGAAAGGATTTTGAAACGCCTTCTTTGAAGGGTTAACCATAAAACTATTTTTCAGACAATGACAAAACAGCAGTTATCATACAGAATGCCGGCTGAATGGACACCGCATTCTGCAACGCAGCTCCATTGGCCGTCAAACAGGGAAACATGGCCGGGTGAACGTCTGCAGCGCGTTGAGCAGGTTTATCTGGACATCATTGAGGCTCTGCATCCTTACGAAGAGATTGTACTGCTGGTGAATCCGGGTGTAAACCTTAATGATGTGAGTAAATTAATGGAAACCAGGCTGATTGATTTGAATCGAATCCATCTCTATAGCGTCCCAATCAATGATGTATGGGCAAGGGACTGCGGACCAATTTTTGTTCAGAACTTGAAAGATCCCGAAGATTTTTTAATCACAAACTGGGAATACAATGCCTGGGGCGAGAAATACCCTCCGTTTGATGATGATAACCGGCTTCCGGAATGGTTTTCAAAATCTTTTGATCTTCCATTAATCTCTACCGGAATGGTTTTGGAGGGTGGATCGATTGAAACAAATGGGAGAGGTGTACTGCTCACAACCGAGTCAGTCTTGTTGAATAAAAATAGAAATCCTAAACTTTCAAAAAGTGATATTGAATCTCACTTAAAACATTATCTGGGAATGGAAAAAATAATCTGGTTAAAGAGAGGCCTGCAGGGGGATGATACGGATGGCCATATTGATGATCTCTCACGGTTTTTAAATAGAAATACGATCCTCACCATGCTTTCAGATGATCCGGATGATGTGAACTATGCAATTCTGAAAGAGAATTATGAGATATTGAAAGGGGCGGTCGATCAACATGGGCAACCGCTTCATATCGTCACACTTCCATTGCCGCAAACAAAAATTAAAGGCACCACTGTTGACGGATCTGAATACGTACCGGCCAGTTACGCCAACTTTTATGTAGCAAACGGTGTGGTATTGGTTCCGCTATATGATGAGAGACATGATGATGAAGCATTGGAACTATTCAGGGAGTTTTATCCCGGCAGAGATGTTGTAGGTATTGAGTGCGCGGATCTTGTGTGGGGGCAGGGAAGCATTCACTGTATAACGCAACAACTATACGGCATCTCCTTTTAATTGAGCTATTGATTCATCAAAGTGCTTCAACAAGCTCCCACACTTCCCGTTTTACCAATTCCCGGGTGCGGTAAATATTATCAAAAAACTCATTGATATTTGTATTTGGATGAGCGTGGCGAATCAGCTCATCCGTAAAACCAAACTCGATATGTTCCAGCTTATCAAAATAGTCGATAGTTGAGAAATTATATCCGTAATCGAGTCCGCCGGGAACGATCAGCTCGTTCAGTTCCCACCCATTCATTTGATCGCGATCCATACGTGCTTCATGGAGCGGCCTGGCTATTTCATCTTCAAACATTTGATATTCATACTCATAACCGAGCCCAACACTCATATAGTTCATGACAATATATCGGCTTGGGTTAAATTCGCTGCTTTTTACTACACTGTTTCTGATTCTCCAGAGTTCAGAATGATTGGGTGTAAAAAACTTCCTGTAGTTCTCGGATATCCGCTGAATCTCCCGTTGGGAAAAATTGTCGGCGTATTGATCGAGAATATCTTCAAATCTTGATAGTTCGTTGCTGATGGTAATAACCACATAGTTGTAGAAGGAGTTTTGTGAGCCCGGATAGGTGACGCGATAAACAGACCAGCTTTCAATATTATCGCCCTCAATTCGAGTTTTCTGAATCGGGATAAATGTGGAATTTATTTGTTGCAAAAACTCGCTCTCCTGCTCTCTGTCAATATTCAGGTAGTCGATATGCATGTAATGCCCCTGTCTTTCCTGGGCTTCCAAAGGTATGCTTAATAGAAGGGGAATAGAAAAGATGAGTAGTAAAATTCGCTTAAGAATAATCATACCTACCTCCTTTGGGATTAGAAGTTAATTCAATTAACAAATAAATTTGAACAATTTGAAGTTTGAGAAGCTATTGACAAAATAATCTAATGATATAATGGCAGGCACAGGATTGCCTTGAGTGCAGGTGATGGAAATGGTGAGGGGCGGAATTCCTTGTTACATTGTCTTTATACTTTCATATCTTCAGGCATAAAGAGTTTTAGTAATTTTAATCAGCGAAATGTCCACAATTTCAAACAAGAAGTACGAAGCGGTTATCGGGCTTGAAGTGCATGCCCAGCTCTTAACAAAAAGTAAAGCATTTGCAGCGGTTTCTGCAGAGTACGGTTCAGCTCCCAACACGCAGGTTACACCACTTTGCCTGGGACATCCCGGCACACTGCCTGTACTCAATGAAAATCTGGTACGATATATCATCAAAATGGGATTGGCTACGGAGTGCAAGGTAGCTAAAAAGTCCATTTTTGCCAGGAAAAATTACTTCTACCCCGATCTGCCTAAAGGTTATCAGATTTCTCAGTATGATACTCCGATCTGCTATGACGGTGGAATAGAAATTGAATTGGAAGAGTACAGCAAAAAAATTGGCATTACCCGAATACACATGGAGGAGGATGCCGGTAAATCCATTCATGATCAGGATCCGTACCATACCCTGGTTGATCTGAACCGGGCCGGTACACCATTGATTGAAATTGTATCAGAGCCGGATATTCGAACTCCGCAGGAGGCTTATGCCTACCTGACAAAGATTAAACAGATTGTTCAATATCTTGAGATTTGTGACGGTAACATGGAGGAGGGCAGTTTGCGATGTGATGCAAACGTGTCGATTCGTCCAAGAGGGCAAGAGGAGTTTGGCACCCGTACAGAGCTTAAGAACATGAACTCTTTTCGGAATGTAGAGCGAGCCATTGCGTACGAAATTGAACGTCAAATTGAACTTGTGGAATCCGGTGGAGAAGTCGTGCAGCAAACCCTGTTATGGGATGCGAACAAGCTGGAAACACGTAAAATGAGGAGCAAGGAAGAGGCTCACGACTACCGCTACTTTCCGGAACCTGATCTGCCGCCGGTTATTGTCACTGATGAGCTGTTAGATGATATCAAAAAGGATCTGCCGGAACTTCCAAGTGTTAGATTCAAAAGATTTATGGATGAGCTCGGCCTCTCCAATGATGTAGCATACACACTAACCGAAACCCGGCAGTTGGCAGACTACTACGAGAAGACTCTTCAGTATCTGAACGATCCAAAGGCGGTGGCGAATGTTGTATTAACAGAAGTTTTGAGAGTCTTGAATGATCAGAGTATTTCAATTCGGGATTTTACAATAACTGAATCCAGACTGGCTGAGCTGGTTCAACTAAAACAGGACGACAAGGTTAATTCATCAGCAATGCAGGAGATTTTTAATGAAATGCTCAATTCAGATAAATCTGCCGAAGAGCTTGCAAAAGAGATGAATTTGATTCAGGTATCGGACTCCGGGTTTATCGATCCAATTATCGATGAAGTGATTGAAAATAATCCCGATGAGGTTCAGCGTTATAAAGATGGCAAAAAGGCACTGATTGGCTTTTTTATCGGGCAGGTAATGAAACAATCTAAGGGTAAAGCAAATCCAAAACAGGTTAGGGAAAGAGTTTCAGAAAAACTTGAAGCATAAATGCTTAGGTGATCACATCTATAATTATTCAATTTATTAAAACAGCATAAATGAAATTTAAGGCAGTTAGTTTACTACTATTTGCGATTACATTGATGATCGGGTGCTCAGGCTCTGATTCCGATCTGAATGAAGCTTTTATTAGCGGACGAATCACGGTTGATGAAAATGTGGATTCGTCGGGCGACTATAGCGATATCGAACTGATCGTATCGTTTCAAAGATCCGGTGAACAAGTAAGAGATACGTTATTCTACGCCCAAACGGATGAAGAAGGTTATTTTTCCGGTAAAGCTACATTTGAACGCAGAGATCTGTACCCGGTTGTGGTTAGCCGAAACCAGAATACCTTTGGAATTTTAAATGTCGTTTTTGCGGATGGAGATTCGGTTACAATTAACGCACAACTCCCAAATGTAAACGAAACCGCAGAGATATCTTCTGCCGAAAATGATGTTCTGAGAACGTTCCAGAGAATTGAACGAAATTTCAACCGAGTGGCTCAATACATCAATATAGGTGCCGTTTCCGACGATAGCGTTACCATAGAGCTCCAAAACTGGAGTGACCTCTATTGGCAGATCTATCAAGAGAACCCCGGTACGTTAGCTTCAGAATTAGCGGGTAATATGTCTGTTTCTATTTTGAGCGGCTGGAATGATTCTCTGATGGTGGAAAGAGCCGAAAATTTAATGGGTGCTCAAAATAAACTTCGCACTAACGGTCGTTCCGTCATGATTGATTACTATACGGAAACGGAAGGCCTGGACCGTGCACTTTCGTTTTTGAATCGGGTTGAGAATCTTTCACCGGACCGGAATGATAAGATGACGATTCAAATGGACCGAATTGAGCTTCTTTACGATAGTTCAAGAACTCAGGAGGCATCCGACTATCTGAACCGGTTTAAAGAGTCATTCTCAGATGTGCCTTTGGCCATGGAGTGGGCTGAAAATATCGGGTACGATATTGAATTTTTAGCTCCCGGCTCACCGTTTCCAAACTTTACATTTGAGACCATTTCCGGGGAATTGATTTCGGGAGAAAATCTTAGCGGGTCTCCTTATATCATCGAATTTACCCGCTTCGACAACAGGCTCTATCAGCAACAGTTTGATCGAACCGTTGCGATCTATCAAATTTACAGTAACTTCGGGTTAGACATCATAACCGTGCCGATTGCAACCAGCCCGATTGCAGTTGAAGCTTTCTTTACGGAGCGAGATCTCTATTGGCATTTGGTACAGCCAAACTCTTTTGATACCGAAGAGCTGATTGAACGATTCAACATCAGCAGGGTGCCTACTCGATTCCTGGTCGACACAGACGGAACCATCATCCGCCGATATGTTGGTGATGAATTCCGGGAAGTTGTTCGGGGTTTGCAAAATATTACTTCACAAAATCCATCATAAATATTATGCGTAAAACACTGATTGCCGGAAACTGGAAAATGAACGCCGGACCAACGGAGGCAAAAGTCTTGGCCGATGAAATGGTAGCCAAGTGGGAAGGAAAAGAGTTTTCTCAGGAAGCACTTATCTGCCCGCCATTCGTCTCATTGCCGTTTGTAGTAAAAAGCTTCAGGGACACCTTTTTCAAGGCCGGAGCTCAAAATGTGTATACCGAAAATAACGGAGCCTACACAGGAGAGATCAGCGTTTCGATGCTGAAAGAGTTGACATGTGAGTATGTGATTCTTGGCCACTCCGAACGTCGCGAATATTTCAATGAGACAGATGATTTCATTGCCAAAAAAGTTAGAAAAGTGCTGAATGAAGGAATGAAGCCTATTCTATGCGTTGGAGAAAAATTTGATCAGCGCCAGCAGGGAGACCAGAAAGCCGTTGTTCAGAAACAGCTCTCAAATATTCTGAGCCTCGTCAATGAATCTCATGCAGAAAATTTTGTGGTAGCGTACGAGCCGGTATGGGCTATTGGCACTGGCGAAACAGCTACACCTGAACAGGCGCAGGAGATGCATCAGTTTATTCGATCATTTATTTCAAATAAGTGGAGTGATGAGGCAGCTGATAAAGTCAGAATTTTGTATGGAGGCAGCATGAAACCTGCCAATGCAGAAGAGCTTCTTTCACAAAATGATGTTGATGGTGGGTTAATTGGCGGTGCCAGTCTAAAAGCCGACAGTTTCAGTGAAATTATGTCTATTGCAGAAAAACTTTCCAAAAATTAGATGGATACAAATTACAACGTACTTCTGATTGGCAGCGGCGGGAGAGAACATGCAATTGCATGGAAACTTAAAAAATCTCCCAATCTTGGAACTCTTTATATAGCACCGGGAAATCCCGGAACCGCACAGTGTGGTTTAAACGTAAAGTTGGACACTGGCGATTTTCCTAAAGTTGTCGAATTTTGTAAAGATCACTCTATCGATCTGGTTGTCGTTGGCCCTGAAGTACCGCTTGTGAACGGCATCGTAGACTTTCTGGAAAAGGAGGGGATAGCCGTATTTGGTCCTCAAAAGAAAGCAGCCTTATTGGAGGGAAGCAAGCAGTTTGCCAAGGAGTTTATGGTAAAATATGATGTTCCTACTGCAGATTATGCGGTATTTTCAGCCGATGAATTTGATGATGCACTGACCTTTGTTCAATCAAAAGATTCATATCCCATCGTTTTAAAAGCCGATGGATTGGCTGCCGGCAAAGGAGTATTTATTTGCGACAGTGAAGAAGAGGTTAAAAAGAGACTCAATACACTGAAACATGACTCTAAACTGCAGGATGCGGCCAGTAAACTGGTGATCGAAGAGTTTATGGAAGGTGAAGAGGCGTCTGTTTTTGTTATTTCAGACGGGCATTCATCCCACATTCTTCATAATGCCCAGGATCATAAACGAATTGGAGATGGAGACACAGGCCTTAATACCGGTGGAATGGGCGCTTATTCACCCGCACCGGTTTTAACTGATGATATGCTGGAAAGGGTGAAAGTCGAAATTATTGAACGAACGATCACCGGAATGCAGCTTGAGGAGTCTGCCTACCAGGGGATTCTCTATGTGGGATTAATGATTACCGAAAATGGCCCCAAAGTGGTTGAATATAACTGCCGCTTTGGTGATCCGGAGTGCCAGGTGATTATGCCAACACTTGAGAATGATCTCCTTAATCTGATGATATCAACAACTGAACAGCGTCTGGATGAGTTATCCATTCAGCTTGATGGTGATTATCGATGTTGTGTTGTTTTGGCCAGCGAAGGATATCCGGGTGCTTATGAAAAAGGTAAAACCATTACCGGTCTGAATGAAGTGGATGATGAGTCTATTGTTTTTCACGCCGGCACAAAACAGGATGGTGATGATGTAATCACAAATGGCGGACGGGTTCTCAACATTGTAGGACGAGGTTCAACGTTAAAACAGGCGATCGACCACGCATATAAAAATGTGAAGAAGATTCATTTCGACGGTTGCTACTACCGCACAGATATCGGTCATAAAGGATTAGATAGAGTGTCATGAAACAGTTACTTCCACTGATTGTCATAATGCTGTGGATGCCGATCGAACTTATCGGGCAACAGGTTTCACAGTCAAATATGAGCATAAAAGTGGAAGTGACGGATGGAATTTGTGTTATGTTTGATGAAATTCATATTTCGGTTGAAACTCCATCAACAGAAAATGACACCACCTATATTGACCCGGCATCGGACTGGGCCGGACTTATATCCATTCAGGCAACTCCTAATAAATATCTCTCTCTTATCTTTCCCGATTATATCCTTCTTTCAAATGAGAATGGAGATAAAGTAAAGATCGGGGAGTTTGAACTCCTTATCGGTGAAGAGAACGACCCATTAACCATGATCCCATTTTCTACTGAAAGCTGTACCGAGCCGTCAGTTTCCGAAAGTGGAAAGCTATTTATTCGGGTAGGTGGAAAAATTTCTGAAAAGATGGAACCGGATACAATCTACGGGGGCACCGTTAAACTCGACAGTTGTTGTTTGTAGTGAGAAATTTCTACTCATGAGTTCAAACATAGAACATAAGATTCTTGATTCTTCCGTCTCTTTTAATTCAAGAGCACTCTCTGTTTTTAATTTTCAGCGTACAAACAATCCAATTTACCGTACATTTTGCGAAGTTTTTGGAATTAAAGAGAACCTTCATTCAGAACAGGATATTTCACACATTCCTCTTATTCCAATCCGTGTTTTTAAAGAGAGAGCAATAAAGAGTTTTCAAGGTGCCCCTGATGTTATTTTCCAAAGCAGCGGTACATCCAATATGGAGAGGAGCGAGCATCATCTGAAGAGTGCTGATCTCTACAGAACCGTAATTGAGAAAGAGTTCTACCGGTATTTTCCCAAGGATAAAACCACAGTTCTATGCTATACACCGGGCTATGCTGAAAATTCTCATTCATCTTTAATCTGGATGCTGAACCATCTCATTGAGCAGGATCCCACAGGTTTAAGTCGTTTTTTACCGTTAGGGAAACCATTAAAAAAGGATCTGTTTCTGGAATTGGACAATGAACACCGAAATGTGATTCTGTTTGGAGCTGCCTTTGGTTTAATGGATTTGATCGATCTTCATTCCGATTCACTGCCGGAGACAGTTCAAATTATCGAGACGGGCGGGATGAAAACACATCGACGAGCCATCACTAAAAGTGAATTGAGAGGTAGTTTGTCAGATGGGTTCAAAATTCCTTTAAAACAAATTCACTCCGAATATGGTATGTGTGAACTGCTCAGCCAGTCATACGCCATTGGAGGAGAGTGGTTTCAACCTCCCGAATGGGTGAAAATTATCATTCGGGATCCGAAAAATCCGGAAAGATCATGCCCGCCCGGAGAAGAAGGTAAAATCGGTATCATCGATTTGGCAAATCTCTATTCATGTTCATTTATTTTGACCGACGACAGAGGCGTGATGAACGAAAACGGGATGTTTAAAGTACTTGGAAGATGGAATGACAATGACCTTAGAGGCTGTAATTTTCTGGTAGAGCAGGAGGTTGAGTGATCGCAGATACAACTCATATCAAAAAGGTTGCTGATGCCGTTCAGAGTTGGCTGCAACCCGATAACAATAGCTTGAAGCAGGCAATTGATCGAACGGTAGATGAGAAATTGTTTAGTTTCCACGACATCAAACATCAAATCCTTCACCTAAAAAATTCGCTTACAGAAGAGAATCTGAAAAAATGGGTTGAACATAGCGGGGCCCCTTTGCCATTCTCTTCGGATAAAACAGTTCTGTGTTTACACGCCGGAAATCTGCCGCTGGTGGGTTTGCAGGATCTGCTTGCTGTTACATTGACGGGATTGAATTACAGGGGAAAACTCTCAAGAAAAGATCCGTGGTTGCTGCCCACACTTATTCAAACACTTGACGAACAAGGTGTGCCGGGTGAAAGGAACTACTCAACAAAATTGCAGGATTTTCGTGATCAACAATCGGATGCCGTTATTTTTGCCGGGTCTGAGGAGAGTGTAACAGAAGTAATCCATTCCCTGCAGAACTATGGTATTGCGGATGAAAATACGCCACGATTGATGCGAACCGCGCACTATTCTATAGCATATATTACCGATCATAGTGAAAGAACAATGAAGGATTTGACAGAGGCTGTTTTTCGTTATGGCGGAACAGGTTGCCGGTCGGTTGGAATTGTAGTTGCTCCATTCAGTTTAAATAGTCAGAAATGCCATTTTACAGATTATGTTGAATCTTTCTGGTTGAAGAACCCACAACACAATAACCCGGAAAATGATCTTTTTTACCGGTATGCAACCAATAAGGCCGTAGGCATAGAACAGGCGTGGCTTGATAACTTTTTAATAGAAGAGACCGATAAACGGCCGGAGGATAGATTTATCCTGCATTGGATCAAGGGAGATGAAAAGACACTGCTGGACATTGTAAACAAATATAGTAATGGGCTTCAATCGGTCTATACAAGTTCCGGTATTTTACCTCAATCACTCTTTGATCGTACTGAGTTTGAAATTGATGAATTGTGGAAGGCGCAAAAACCTGATATATGGTGGAAACCCGACGGAGTGGATACGATTGAATGGCTTTCAAAGCGGTTTAATTCGTTTGGTAAAGCCTCATAATTGTCGGGGGTTTTTCATACTTTAAACATTCAATTCTGAACCTACATAATTAAAATACTTTTCAGGCTTGGCTAGATATAAATCCAGTATCGATCTATTCAGAGAAGCGTTTCGTGAGCTAAAAAGCGGATCGAATATTCGCCCGATTTATTACCTATATGGAGAGGAGGATTTTTTCAAAGATCTTCTGCAGGAGGAGATTGAGAAACTGGTACCGCCGGAGCAGAAGGATTTTAATTTCGATCTAATTTACGGTAATGACTCTACTCCGGCTCAGGTACTTGGAATTGCCAGAAGTTTTCCGATGATGGCAGAACGCCGTGTTGTAATTGTGAAGGATTTTACCAAACTGGGCGACAAGACCGATGATGGAACTCTAAATGATTTTACAGCTTATGTTAAACAACCTAATCCATCCTGTGTACTCTGCCTGATAGATTCAAAATTTCCCGATAAACGAACCGGTCTTGGCAAGGAACTCAATAAGAATAATCTGGTAGCAGAGTATGAGTTCGAAGAAGTGGCAGATTATCAGCTTCCCGACTGGATCTCTGACTGGACAAAAAATATTCACAAGAGAGAGATTCATCCTGCTGCCACCCAGATTCTGGCTCAAATGGTGGGGCCAAATCTAAAGCTACTGTCCACAGAAATAGAAAAAGTGTGCACTTTTGTGGACACCGGTGAGCGTATTGAAAAGGAGCACATAAAAAAAATTTCCGGCTCATATCGCGATTATACGGTCATAGAGCTCAAAGAGGCGGTGATAGAGCGAAATTTAGAAAAAGCTCTTGGCATATCGGAACAGATGTTGCAACAAAAGAACTACAGCGTTGGAGAAGTAATTAAAACGTTGGGGTTCTTTTACATGGTGTTTAGCAATATCTGGCGAATATGTCGGCTGACCGAAAAAGGGTTGAACAAAAATCAGGTTCAATCTGAGCTGGGAATTAAAAACAGTTACATTTTTAATGCCCAGTGGCGGGAGGCTTCACAATTCAGACTGGCAGAAATGCCCCGGATATTCGAAGCCTTGCTCGATGCAGATCGGGCGTCAAAAGGTTTCAGCACTTTAGATACCTCATCGATATTTCTCCTCATGCTTAAGCGTATCATCGGGTAGTACTCATCAGTATTAACCCGGTGTTGCGGTAAACTAGCAACATAAAAGGAGTTAATACTATGAAAAGTGCAAGCGTATACGAACTGAGACAAATGTCGGACGAAGATGTAATGGAGCACCTGCAGGCTGGTGTAATGGAAGCGTTCAACATCATCGTAGATCGATACAAAGACAGACTGCACAATTTCCTTTACCGATACACTCACAATCATGAAGACTGTGAAGACTTGGTACAAGAGACATTTCTTCGAGTTTACCGCAGCCGTCAATCTTACGAGAGAATTGCAAAACTCTCGACCTGGATGTACACCATTGCTCTGAACCTGGCTAAAAGCATGTACAAGAAAAAGCAGCGAATGAGTTTAATTTCTATCCATGCCGATGAGTCTGATCCTGATGATCGGGAAATGCAAATTCAGGATACTGTGATTCTGCAGGATGAAGAGCTTCACCTGAAGTTAAGCGTTCAGGAGCTCGAAAAAGCTCTGCAGCAGTTGAATGATGATTTCAGGGAAGCTGTAATTCTCAGGGATATACAACAGCTTACCTATGAAGAAATTGCTGAAATTACAGACACTGCCATGGGTACTGTAAAGTCCAGAATTAACCGTGGACGCCAGCAACTCCAAGAAATCATTGGCAGTTACGTGAAGCCGGAAACAATTTAGATAAATAGGAGTATGAATTTCTGAACGCTTAACAGAAATTTATACTCCTTTTATGATTTCTAAGTCTGAAGACACCCAAATTACTTCATTTCTTCTCGATTACAGTGAAAATCAACTGAGCAGAGCAGAACTTCAATCTTTCGAATCGCTGATGGATTTGACTCCAGAGCTGAAAAGAGAGGCAATGATTGGAAGAAGAGTTCATCTTGCACTTCAATCGCTGCCGAAAAAAGGTGTTCGTTCGGGTTTTGATCAGCGGATGGCTGCCCGTTTTGCCATGGAGCTTGACCGTGAAACAGCACAACAAAATAGAAGCCGTATTGTGGATCGGGATTTAACAGTAATTTAGATCAGAATTTTGACTGAAGTTCCGTTTTAAGATCCATTAACTCTTTGTGGTCCGGTTCAACTTTTAAGCCCTTCTCTGCATATTCCAAAGACTCTTCAAAAGCACCTGCCTGAAACAGTATCCAGGCGATGTTGTGGTAAGCGTCTGTAAATTCCTTATCTCTCTTCAGAGCCTCTTCATAACATTTAGCCGCTTCAATGTGTTGATTCTGACGCAGGAAGAAATTCCCGAGATTAAAGTGGGAGAGCGCATTTTCAATATCTAACCGCGTAAGGTAGTGGAACAGTTCATGAGCTTCGTCAAATTTTCCCAGCGCTTCATAGCAGTCTGCCAGATTGTTCAAAGATGGGATATGATTCGGTTTAATATCAAGAGCTCTCAGATATAGATCAACAGCCAGATCCGGTTCGTCATTTTCACTGTGAGCGTTTGCTAAATTAAATAGGTAATCTGCACGGTCCGGAACCAGCTCCGCGGCAGTTTGCAAATGGCTGATTGCCTCATCATACTCTCCAAGCAGATAGTATCCTACACCTAAATCGTGATGTAAACCGGCGTTATCCGGCTCTTGGTTGAGCTCTTTTTCTATGATATGAATCTGTTCTCTAACGTCTGCTTCGTTTCTCAAAATTGATAACCTATTTGTAATTCTGCTTTAAATGAGTTGACTGTGCCCGTTGACAAGATAGCCTTTATAGGCCCTACAATAGTCAAGGCACCTAAAGATACTGAAGCTCCAAACTCAATGTCACCATTAGTTAGATCAAAATTGAACTCTTCAGGAAAACGACCGGCTTGAAAATCGATATTCAAAAATCTGTGGTAAAAAGGCTCAAATTGAAAACCTATAGAAGCAGCCTGAATATGCGGGTTAGAAACTTCGTACCGTTCTATTCCTCCAAAGTGTAAATATCCGATATCCTGAATGTATCGGTTTGTGGTGTTCCAGTAATCCCAGGGTATCTCATTTCCATAGGTATAACCGGCATAAAGGGAATTGCGAATACTAAACGAATTGGTTACCTGATAGTATCCCTCCCAGAAAAATCGTCCGGAAGAGAAGTCGATCGGGCTGAAAAATGTGTTGTGGCTGTGGTAGAGATTTGCTACGATTTTTTGACCACTATTCGGGTACGATTTACGATTAAAATAGTCGTAATGGTATTTAAAAAAGAAAGCATGGTAATCGGTCTGTTCTGCGGTTATCTGATCCGGATTAATTTCATTTCTTCTGAAAATAAAATCCTTTCGAATACCAAACGCGAAGAGATGGTTGGTGCTGAAGTAGTTTCCGGCCGATATTTCTCCTCTTAAGGTATGATTTCTGAATTGAGAGACCCGATTCTGATCAACATACCAATCAATATTTTCTCTATGATATTGGATGGAGGTGAGGGCTGCAAAACGCGAACCGAGAGCACCATAGTAGATATAATCTCCGCCAATCAACATTTGATCCCCAAGTCTGGCCTCAAGTCTGTTAATAGAGCCGGCATGAAATACGTCCTGAAAAGACGCTTCAAAAAGGATGGATGCCATGGTCTGTGTTTCATATCTGAGACCAACCCTAAAGTCATTTCGCCGGTTTTCACGAATATTGATATGAAGATTGTAGTAGTACGAAGAGTCCGGTTTAATACGATAGGTTACCTGTTCAATGTATCTTGAACTGTAAAGCTTACTTATCTTTTCATCAATCAGTTCAGGGCTTAAGCGTGCACCGGGTTCAAACTCAAGTTTTCTGGCGATGAAATCGTCATCAAACAGACTATTACCTTCAATGATTAAGTTTTGAATAGGCAGTGGAGTAGGGGGGGATAAATTAGTCCGGGGCTGGTGCGGGCCCGACTGTAAATTGGCAACTTCTTGGAATTTTTCGAGATACTGCTTTCCATACTTCTCGCCAATTTTTATCAATGCTTCAACCTTATCAAAATCGATAACAGAAAATTGATCAGCTTCAGTTATTTCAATGACCAGATCGGCAAGTTTACGTTGCTCTTGTACACGTTCATTGATTCTGTACTGCACGGACTGATTCATAATATCCGTCAAGGTCCTAAGGCTGTCTATTGGTTCTAAGGGGGTTGTAACATCCACTGCAATCGTGAAGTTTGCCCCCATATCAATTGCCTCCTGTACCGGTAAATTTCGAGCCAGGCCTCCATCGATATAATACTCTCCATCAATTTCATGAGGTATAAAAGCTGAAGGAATAGAGATACTGGCTCGAATTGCATCCGGTAAATACCCGGATGTAAAAACTACGGCTTCTCCGGTTTCTATATTTGTACCCACGGCAGCATAGGGAATGGGAAAGTCCATAAAATCTTCGGTACCGTGTGCAACCCAGGCAAGTCTGGATAAATAGGAGTATACATTTTGACCCGTAATCAATCCGGATGGAAGGGAAAGTCCTCTCTCACTAATTGGAACCGACAATATTGTTCTCTCGTCAAATCCTTTCTCGTAATTTGATATATACCGTCGATTTGGATTTTCGGTAAAAAGTTCAATAAAATTACTGGTTCGAGCCAACTCAGAAAGCTGATCTGCGGTGTAGCCAATTGCGTATAGCCCTCCAATGAGACTTCCCATGCTGGTACCGGTAATAAAATCAATCCGTACACCGGCATCTTCCAATGCTTTCAATACACCGATGTGAGCAATTCCTCGTGCACCACCACCACTGAGTACAACACCAACTTTTAATGAATCGGAAGTTTCCGTTATCTTTTTGGCAGAATCAGAAAATAGATTCTGTGCACCGGCAGGAGAATAGCAAAGCAGTAGAATTAGTAAAGATTTGAGAACTGTTTTATAAGTCATACCTGTCAGCCTCATTCAGACTTCAGGCTCAATCAGGAGAAACGATATCGGGCTGAGTTAAGCGCTGAAGGCTTTGGAAATGGCCCTCTCTAAATTTTCTGGTGTTATTGGTTTGGAAATAAACGCTTCATGTGCAGTCTCGGCGGCTCTGTTTTTAGTGATTTCATCAGTATTGCCGGTTATGTAGATGACTTTGACGTCTGATTTTTTACGAATCTCTTTCATCGCATCAATACCGTCCAGTTCATCTCCCAACTTGATGTCCATGATGATTAAATCGACACCTTTGAGTTTTAATGCAGATTCCACAGCTGCAGCTCCCTCAGAAACGGTTGCCAAAACCGTGTGTCCCAGTTTATTGATAAATCTCTCCATGATGACCTGCTGAACGCCATCATCC
This sequence comes from Rhodohalobacter halophilus, assembly GCF_001715195.1. Lineage (GTDB taxonomy): Bacteria > Bacteroidota > Rhodothermia > Balneolales > Balneolaceae > Rhodohalobacter > Rhodohalobacter halophilus. The sequence goes on along the minus strand of NZ_MDWE01000023.1, from coordinate 100,517 downwards.
TCTACAAGCAGTATTTTCTTAGTATCTTTTTCCAAAGCACTACGCATTAAATTCCATTTTCTGAAGCAATGTAAAAAAACTTCACGAAGTTTATTGAATTAATATCTGTTTTTCTAAGGCTAAAACGTAAATCCTTCTTTGGAGAGAATCTTTTTTACTTTTTCGGAATGTGATCCCTGAATAATAATAGACTTTCCCTCAACATGTCCTCCGGCACCACAGCTACTTTTAAGTTTTTTTGCCAGTTTTTCAATGTGCTGCGGGTTGTGTATGATATCCGAAATCACGGTCATTGGATTGCCGGTTTTAGGATTCCTTTTCTCTTTAATGTCTACTTTCAAGATTTACCTCTTTATTTATGTTGAAATGTACTGACAAAGTATGCTCCGGCCCATGCTGAAGGAATGTACAGAGCTACTGTTAATATCCAAAACCAAACGGGGTATTCAACAGATAGAAGGTTGAACACCTCCAACATCATCAACACAAAGCCAACCCAGCCGGCCATCAATATGCTTACAGAGTAGTGTGTAAGTTTGGCGATGGCGCCCCCAGTAAAACTGCCCGTTATATTACTGAAAAGAACACCTGCCAAAAACTGTGGATTGTTAAGAATAAAATCGGTGTAGTTTTGCTGTAGAGTTAAATCCACACCATCGGGTGTTTGATAGAGGGTATAGTTTAAAAACTGCATAATGTGGATCACCATAATGGAGATGATCAACCCCATACCGATAGAGGCTATTTTCCAGATATGTTTTTTAACAGGAATGATTAGTGACAAAACGTGTTTATGACTGTGGATGGTTTTTAAACAAACAATTTAAATGAAATTTTAAATTAGTTACCTTTAAATAAGGTAAGGCTTGAAGATACAGATATCTAAAAAATAAGGAGAAAGATTTGCAGACAGTAAAAATGGACATATTGGGGTTGTCGACGAGTCCAAGCAGCGGGGGAGCTTATGCGCTGATACTCTCGGAAGCAAATGGCAATCGCCGGTTACCAATTATCATCGGAACATTTGAAGCCCAGGCAATTGCCCTTGAACTGGAGAGTATCAAACCTCCACGCCCGATGACCCACGATCTCCTCAAAAGTTTGGTGCAAAGTTTTCATTCCAAGGTAGAAAAAGTGGTGATTAACGATTTAAGTGAAGGCACTTTTTTTGCCCAAATACATTGTGCAGGAAACGAAGATGAAGGACTTGAATTGGATGCCCGTCCCAGTGATGCTATAGCACTGGCTATTCGTTTTGGAGCTCCCATATTTGTGAATACTGAAGTTTTGGATGAAGCCGGAATTGTAACTGAAGAGGAATCTCCGGCAACGGCAACGAAAGGCAAAGGCAAACGTAAAAAAGCCGAAGACCAGGCGGGGCAACCCGAAATGTCGCGAATGGAGAAGCTTGAGCAGGAACTCCAAACAGCTATTGAAACGGAGAACTACGAGAAAGCAGCTAAGCTTCGGGATCAAATTCAAAAATTGAAGGGCTAAAGTGCAGATTAAACCATACGCTGTATCAAAACTTCCATTCTCTGATCTGTTTAAAAATTACTGCCAACAGCAGAACAAAATTTTAAAATTTTTTGAATCACCTCCTTTTGATGATAAGGCTTTACAAGAGAGAGCGAATGATTTTCAGTTTTTGGGAAATCGAGAGGTTGCCACCGAATTTCTGACGGATTTCAACAAAAAGTTCGGTGCGAGTGCAAAGAGCCTTCACAATATTAATAGGTTAAAGGAGAGCAATTCACTTGTTGTTGTGACAGGCCAGCAACTTACCCTTTACGGTGGACCGTTATATACAATCTATAAAACATTAAGTGCGATCATTACAGCAGAAAAGTATGAAAAGCTCTTAAACCGTCCGGTTATTCCGGTTTTTTGGCTTGCAGATGAAGATCATGATGCCGAAGAGATTTCTGAAATTGGCTTATTGAATCAGGATGACCTGAGTTCATGCAAAGTTAATTTCGAAATGAGTGAAATCAGAAGCGGTGAACTCCCTTTAGGTGATGTTATCGACTCTTTCAGACAATGCGTTAATGACCGGCTATTTGAAACAGACTTCAGTGATGATTTGTGGAAATTACTGGATGAATGTTACAATTCTTCTCGCACTGTATCTGAATCGTTTGGAATGCTTATGATGAAACTATTCGGAAAACATGGCTTGGTTTTGGCAGGCAGCAATTCCGATTTAGTTAAAAATCAAGTTGCAGATGTTCTTGTACAAAGTGTGAAAAATCAGAAAGAGATCTATCAATCGCTCTCAGAAACAACTGATCAACTTGAAAATGAGGGTTATCACGGCCAGGTTCACCTCACGGAAAGCAATCTGTTTTACATAACGGATAATAATCACCGTGCAAAGTTAAAAGTTACCGACGGAACCTGGAGTGTAGAAGAGACAGGCGAACAATGGACCTCAGACGAACTGATTGAAAAAATTAAGAGTCATCCGAATCGGTTTTCACCAAATGTATTTTTACGCCCGGTACTCCAGGATAGGCTTCTTCCGGTTATCAGCTATGTTGCCGGCCCGGGAGAGGTTGCCTACTACGCCCAGATGAAAGGCGTTTATGAATTATTTAAACAGAAAATGCCTCAAATTTTGCCACGTTTTAGTGCCACGATTGTAGAGTCGGCTGTCGACAGGATCTTTGATAAGCTTCCTTTTACACTTGAAGAGTACCATCAGCGAATTGAAGATTTAGAGTCTCAGTTTATTGAAAAAAGTGATAAACCTGATATCGAAGCAATTTTTGGTGAATGGAAACAGAAAGTAAATGAACTGACTGATCAAAAAAAAGAGGTGATTGGTGAGATTGATCCGACTCTGAAAAATAGTGCAGGAAAGGCCAGTGCTATATATTTTACAGAGCTCGACAAGCTGAAGGGAAAAATCTACCGGTCATTAAAACAGCAGGAAAAAACCCAAATTGACCGTATTTCCAAAATCAAATCGAACCTCTATCCCGGTGGGAATTTACAGGAGAGAGAGATTGCATTTATCTATTTTCTGAATAAATATGGCTTAGATCTATTTGATAAATTATTGAACGAGCTCAAAAATGAAGATTCAGATACACATAAACTGATCTATTTATGAGTCACCCGAATCTTAGTGAGCAGAAGAAAGAAGTTCGTAAAAAATACCACTCCATTCGTTCAAACCTGACGAAGGATTACATGGTTGAGGCAAATCGGGTGATCTATGATCGAATTATCAACCTGAAAGAGTACAGAAAAGCCAATACCATCCATATTTTTACTTCGATGACAGACCGAAATGAAGTGGATACCTATCCGCTGATTGAGTATTCATTTGAGATAGGCAAACAAGTCATTGTTCCGGTAATGAAAGAGAATGGAATCTTAATTCATTCAGAAATTCATTCTCTAAAGGATCTCCATACGAATGATTGGGGTGTTCCCGAGCCGATTACAGTTCATGAAGTTCAAGCCCAAGATATAGATATCGTATTTGTACCGATGCTTGCAGGAGATGTAAAACGAAACAGAATAGGGTATGGAAAGGGATATTATGATCGCTTTCTGAAAGAAATTTCGGCACCCAAAATAGGCCTTCTGTTTGACGTTCAAATTTCGGATACTTTATTACCAACAGGTAAACATGATGTTCAATTGGATAAACTGATTACCAATAGCAGAATAATTGAGTAGGAGTAGAGTTCCATTGGCTGAATTGATGAATATTTTAATTCAATGTAACATGAAACCGGGAAATTCGTACCGATAAAAAAATGAATCCATCACAGCCGGAATTATGAGTACGAAAACTTCACATATCGATTCTTCCGTTGCAGTATCTGATCAGGAACTGCAGAGTACATTGCACTCCTTCCTTGAAGAGAACGAACAGAAACCCACACCCGGAATATGGAATATCCGAACGATTACGGGTTTAGCCATGATTTTTGCCGCATTTGCATATGTTGGCCATACAGTGGCCACAGAACTCATAGGGTTTACCTCATCTCCGTTTATGGTCGGTTTAATCCAATTTATGCCGTATGTGGGAGGAGCTCTTTTAGCAATCACTTTGCTGACAATGTTTAAAAAGTCGGGGCAGAAAAAAAAGATTGAGCAAGCTGTGGAAGATGAACAGGTTCAACAGACCTACGACAAACTGGATCAGTTTCTCTACTCTGATAAAGAGCGTAAGAAACAAACCCGAACGAAAAGAAAAACCGACTACTCTGTTACATCTGAAAACAAACTCATGAAATCCCGCACCGATACCAAAATAGCCGGTGTTTGTGGCGGTTTGGCTAAGTATTTGGGCATGAACTCTACGATTGTTCGAATACTGTTTGTTGTTGCTTTTCTGATGAGTTCGGGAACCGCCGTTCTTGCTTATATAGCGATGTCGATTGTAATGCCGAAGGAACCGGTTACCCTGATGGACGATTTTAACTAAACCAATTTTGTAACTGTGCTCATATCATTTGAAGGAATAGACGGCTGTGGAAAATCAACACAAATAGATCTGTTAAAAAAGCATTTTGAACAAGAGGGCATAGAGTTTTCAATATTTCGTGAGCCCGGCGGAACAGAACTATCCGAGAAGGTTCGGAATTTGTTGCTTCATGAGACGACAGAGATGGATCCGGTAACAGAACTGCTTTTATTTTCAGCAGCTCGTTCCCAGCTAATCGCTGAAGAGATCTTACCGCGATTAAAAAAAGGCGAAATTGTAATTCTGGACAGATTTTTTGACTCAACTACCGCATATCAGGGATATGGCCGAAACTCTGTCTCACTGGAGCAGATCGAGATACTCAATAAGGTAGCCACACATAATACAGTTCCGGATGTCACTTTTTATCTGAAAATAGACCTTGAAACTGCAGATCACAGAACAGACGGAAATGATAAAGACAGAATGGAGAGAGCAGGAAGTGAGTTTTTTCATAAAGTGATACGCGGTTATGATGAACTTTCAAAACAGGTCCGGTTTGAAACTATTGACGGAACCTTGCCGCCTGATGAAATTCATCAGCTTATTCTTCAAAGAATTAAAAGAGAAAAGCTTTAAATGTTGAGTTTGGGTTTCAGCCAATAGAAGAGGGATGGCAGAACAAACAGGTCGGCCATCAATGCACCGAAAATTGTTGTACAGACTAAAATACCCATCATAGCGGTAGAGGTGAATGCACTTGATATCAAAGTTCCAAAACCGGCAATGAGTATTAAACTGGTAACGATGATTGCCCGTCCTGTTCGTACAGTAGTTGCTGTGAGGGAGGGCAGAAGTGCTTTTCTTCGTAAATACTCTATTCTGAAACGAGCGAGGTAGTGAATAGAGTCATCCACAGCAATACCCAGTGCTATCGTAAAGATAACGGCAGTTGAAGGTTTGATATCAACACCGGCAAACCCCATAACTCCGCCTACAATCAGTAAAGGTATGAGGTTGGGTACCAGGGCAATAAAAGCCATTTTAAAACTTTTAAATAGCGCAGCCATTATCAATGTAATCACAAAAACTGCGAGTAAAATACTCCAGGCAAGGGAGTAGACAATTTTATCCGTAAGATCTGCACTTAAGATTGTTGTACCCGTAATAATGATCTCCTCGTTGGGGAACAACCTTTCCATTTCGCTTTTAAATTCATCTCTGATTTCATTGATTCGCTTTGAACCGGCATCTTCCGTTAATGTTGTCAGCCTGAGTTTACTGTAATCAAAATCAGTAAGATTGTAGAGTTCGTCTGCCTCATTGATTTCGAGCAGAAGAGTGTACTGAGCAATTGCCCGGTCATCTTCCGGGAGCGGTAATAAGCGGTTTTCAATTTGATCTTTTTCGGAGAGGACTCTATGAACTTCTTTCATGAGAGTGTGTAACCCTATAACGCGATGAATTTCGGAATAGCTTAATAGGATCTCTTCAAATTGCTGAACTCTTTGCAGCAGATCTGCAGAGAGTACTCCATCTGGATTACCGGTATTGATCAAAAATTCCATGGGAAACTGAGGGGCGAGGTTATCGGTAAAAAACCGGCTATCCTGCATCAATTCCGTATCCTCACTTACATCATCAAATACTTTACCGTTTACATCTATTTTGGCAATCCCGGCTGAAAAGGCAATCGTAATAAGAAGCCCAATCAGAACGACTTTTCTGTAGTTCATTCTGTTGAGTGCAGAAATTTTGTGAAGCCATTTTTGAAGCAGCGGGTAGAATGTGCCCGACTTCTCATCAAAAACACGTTTTTGCTTCACCTTTGAGAGGATGACAGGCAGGAAGAAAATGGTAATAACATAGGCCGTTAAGACCCCGATTGCTGTGTAGAGTCCAAATCTTCTCATAGGCATGACAGTACTTGTGAGAAGAGTGGCAAATCCTATGGCGGTTGTCAGGCTTGTTAAAAATGTTGCGCTGCCCAATGTTTGCACCATTTCAATAATTGACTTTCGTTTTGCCAAACCGGCCTCTCTTGCATCATCATACTTTGAGATCATATGTATGGCATCGGCTACACCTACACAAAGAAGGATCGGTGCAATGGTACTGCTCATAATTTCGAGATAACCGCCTGTAAGTTGAATAATTGCAACGGTTAGCAGAAGTGTTGACCAAACGATGACCATTGGGAATAGGACACCCCATATGGTTCTGTAGATGTACCAAAGAAGAAATATGATGAGAATAGAGGAAATTGCGATGTACATCACGATCTCCCCATTCAGTAAATTCACATATTGATTACGGAAGTAGGGAATTCCTGACGTATGAAACTCATATCGGCTGGAGTACTCTTCCAGAATGTTATTCAGTGAATTAATAATAATATTTCTGTTGAAAAACGTGTTTTCCGCATCATCAATCCGTAGAACAATGGCTGTCGCTTTTCCGGAAGCCCCCAAGAGTGAACCTGTGATAAACGGGTCTAAAAGAAGTTCGGACTCTAATTGTTGGAGCTCTGATTCGCTCATAACATCCAAATCAACATAAGAATTGAATGTGAGCTGACCGTTCACGCTTTTAATTTCCCGGGCATCGAGAATAGAGAGAACCTCTTCAATATGATCCATCTCCTTAAAACGATTCGAAATCTCCCTGATGTCCGTCAGGACACGTTTACTGAACAGGGAGTCGTGACGAAATCCTACTATAATTGTATTATCATCCCGTCCAAATTCATTTTCAAGCTGCTCATAATCTGCTATTACCGGATCACTTTGTGGATAGAAACCTTCGAGGTTAAAATCCGTGCGTATATTTGAGGCCGGAAAAATTGAAATAAACAGAACCAACATAAGTCCAAAAAGAACAGATTTTGGGTAAGCAAGTATAAATTCTCCGAAGCGTTTCAATGAGTTGGATTTAAATAGTTTGATGAATGGTTATTTATCTCTGCTGACTGAACCCAAATTTGGTCAGCCGAATTCCTTTAAGTTTTAGAAATAGACGGCTATTCTGGAAAAAATGAAGCTGTTTTCCCTGAACTGATTAAAGGTGAAATGACCGTAGAAAGGGGTGATCGCTTCTCCGCCAAACAAGTTAGTACCTACGGTGGCTTCAAAACCGTCGGAAATTTCATATGTACCCTGAAGCTGAAACCAGAAATCTTTGGCGTAAAAGTTATATCTGCTGAGAGCTGTTACCTGAAGGCGATCTCTTAGGAATGGCCGCGCAGCAAATAGTGTAGCGTACGGAAAGTATTCTTGTGGAAGAATGCGCTCTTCGTAGTTGAAAATCTTTTCAAGGTAGAATTGGAGACTAAAATTTGTGCCCAATTGATCCGTTTCAACGCCAATCATTGAGTGCAGCCAGGGTTTTTTAAGCAGATACCCATCATCTCTTACCTCAAACTCCTGTAATACCTGAATTGCAGTTGGAAGATCTTCAAGGGCATCTTCCAGACGATTAACTGATACGGGCAGAAATGTAAACAGGCGTTCATAAACGAATAAACTTTCTGTCTGAAATTTCCAGTTTCCATCAAATAAATACTCAAAAGAAAAACCACCTATAGGCGAATTTCTGTAACTTTCCCTAAGTGCAACTGATGGCAACGTCTGGAAGTTTAAGGGGGTAATTTCCAAAGCAAAGGCAGGTATTGGGTGGTGCCAGTATAACAGCATAGCATCCAAATCAAAAGAAGAGCGAGAACGCCACGAAAACCGGGTGGCTGCCTGAACGTACGTGATGGTGAAATCTCTTTCAGGTCCAATAACTGAATAGGGTACAGGGGAGGGGGCCGGCTGGAGCGGAAACCATCTGGACTCCTGATCGGGAATACGATCATATTCAGGAATCGGGCTAAAAATGAACTGAAGTGAATTTGCGGAGAAATAACGACGGAAATCAATAGCGGTAACACCCAATCGAAAATCTTCCGGACTTAACGTTAGAAACTCTCTTAAATCTGTTGGTGAAATGATGTCTGTAACGAAACCGCCGGTGGTTCTTCCCCAGTTTATTAACTGCCGACCAATACGCAGATCGCTATTATCATAATATTTTTCGAAGTAGATCTCTCGTACCAGCAATTCCGTATCAAGCTCACCGGAAAGATAGTTGTGTACTAAATCTGCTTCACCAATAATGTTACCGGAAGTAAAATTTTGGTTGAACTGAAAGCGCAGTCTATTTCTGCCTGCCAAAAAAGAGTGTTCACCCGTAGTTTGAACAGCATTATAATTTTGATACTTCCCAAATAGATTTATCTGAGCGTCTGCCCGATGGGGAGTGAGTGAACAAAGCGTGCATACGATAAACAGAAGGGGAAGAAACGTATAAGGCCGAAGATGATAATTTATACTATTTATTTTTAAAATCAATTGAAGCTTAATCAAAATATGCGTAAATTTATTGCATTGTGGATGTCTTCTATACACGTCCCAAACAACACCAATTCTGAATTATAACTTTTCATTTCTGAAGCTTTATCATACCTATGGCGCACGAAAGAATCGAAGTAGACTTACCTTTAGCCAAAGTTTACGAATTGCTATCCAACCCTTGTCAGTTTACTAAATTTCTCGAGCGAATTGACAACATTGAAAAAATTAACTCTCAGACGTTTGAATATACAACCAAGATCGGGAACGAGGAGTTTCAATGGACTACAAATATTATCGATAATTTAAGAAATACACGATTTGCTTGGATTACGATTAATGGAAATCTGAATCAAACCGGAACAATTCGTTTCACACCGTTAGATAACGGCGAAAGAACACGAGTTGATTTCTCATTGGATTACAGAACGTTCTTTGGTGATGCCGAAGAAGATCTTGCAAACTTTATTGAAGGTCTGCCGGCTCAATTGAAAAAAGATCTCGATAAGTTTAAAGAGTTAGCCGAATCAGGCACTTTTAAAGATGAGACCGAAGAAGAGACGAAAGAAGTAACTGCATAAGTTACTGCTACGACTCAATGAAATTGCGCCTTGACTACTGTTGAGGCGCTTTTTTTTTGTCAATATTTTATTTTTCTGCATGGCTTACACACTTACAGAGTTTAAGAAATCGGAGTTCTCAAAAAAACCACATTTCTTTGTGGTTGGACATCCAGTTGAACATTCCCTTTCCCCGGCTATGCATCAATATGCACTTGATTATCACAATATTGAGGCCAACTACTTGGCTCTAAACCTGCTGCCTAATGAATTCGCTGAATTTGTCTCCTGGCTGAACAAGGATAAGTTTTTAGGGTGTAATATCACCATACCCTATAAAGAGCAGTTTGCAAATACTGTTGACGTTTTAGACGATTATGCAATTCAGGCCGGAGTCATTAATACCATTGCAAAATCCGGATCCCGGTTAATTGGTCACAATACGGATATCCACGGTTTTACCGCACCTTTGCTGAACTATATCGATGAGCTCGAAGGCGGAGTTGCCATTGTTTTTGGAACCGGCGGGGCATCGAAAGCCGTTCGTATTGGACTGGAAACTCTTGGGATGGAAGAGGTGATCTATGTGTCAAGGAATCCGCAACGTGCAGGTGTTCAATCGAACGCACTATATTCAAAAACAGTAGGTTACAGTGAATGGCAGGCCTATGCAGATGATGCAGCACTGATCGTGAACACCACACCACTTGGAATGCATCCAAACGTTCAGAACTCACCGGTTGATGAGAGGGATGTTCAGCACCTGTCAGGGAATGTCTGTTACGATCTTGTATACAATCCGCTTGAAACTACTTTCTTGAAACAAGCGAAAGGGGTTGGTGCAGAGGTGGTTGACGGATTGGATATGCTCATCCATCAAGGGAATCGTTCGTTTGAAATATGGACGGGTAAAAGTTTTCCTTTTGAAGAAGTTAAAACCCTGCTTGTCAATAGATTAAGTGGATGACATGAAATTATACTACCCATATATTTTTGATTCGAATTCGTCAATCTCAGCTCTATTCTCTCTTTCAAACAGAGAAGCTTTCAATTCTGAAAGCAGGGTACCCGGTTTAAACCTTGGTTATAATACGAATGCCTCAAAAGAGGAAGTTGATCAAAATTTTGAATTTCTATTCAAGGAGATTGACTGGGACTATCAACGGCTGGCGATTGCAAATCAGGTTCATCAAACGGAGATTCTTAACATTTCGAGTCCGGGAATTTATGATGGAACAGATGGTTTTGTAACAAACAGAACAGGCTTGGCGCTGGGAATCCGGGTGGCAGACTGTGCTGCGATTTTAGCCGCAGATCAAGAAAATGGAGTGATTGGTGCTTTCCATGCAGGCTGGAAAGGAGCAGCCGAGGGGATTGTGCCGAAAGGAATTAAGACGATGGAGAAGCTCGGAGCAAACCCGGAGAATATTCGAATCTACATCAGTCCATGTATTTCTCTGAAAAATTTTGAAGTTGGTGAGGAGGTTGCAAGTAAATTCCCGGAACGTTTCGTGGATCGAAACTCATACAAAAAGCCACATGTAGATTTAAAAGGGTTCATTTTATGGCAGCTTTTAAATGCAGGTATTGATCAAAAGCATATCGAAATTTCTACAGAATGTACCATCGACGATCCTAAATTTTACTCGTACAGAAGAGAACGAGACAGTGCCGGACGTATGTTAGGTCTTATAAAAATTAACGAATCGTAAATTACAGTTCATTTTGAGAATTAGTTACTCTCCGGGCTATGTTGCTCCACTACCTAAAGATCATGTGTTCCCGATGAAGAAATTTTCGGGATTACGCGACTATCTGATCAATAATAACGTTTTTAAAGAAACAGATATCGTTGAACCGTCGATGGTTGATTTTGCAAATCTATATACGGTTCACACCCAGCGATATGGTCATGGAGTCTGGACAGGAGACCTTACAAAAAAAGAGATTCGAAGAATGGGATTACCTTGGAGCAAAGAGTTGGCTATTCGGTCTCGTCTTGCCGTTCAGGGAACGATTAATACCGGTTTGATGGCACTTCAGGACGGTATTGCCGGTAATTTGGCTGGCGGTACCCATCACGCGATGCCCGATCACGGAGAAGGCTTTTGTGTGTATAATGACGTGGCTGTTGCCATCAAAGTCCTGCGTCAATCTAAGTGGGTAAATAAGGTGATGATCATTGATGTTGATGTACACCAGGGAAATGGGAATGCCGCAATTTTTGAAGATGAACCCAACGTTTTTACATTTTCCATTCATGGAGAGAAAAATTATCCGTTTGTAAAACCGCCTTCCAGTTTAGATGTTGGCCTTCCTGATAAAACCGGAGACCGGGAATATATTCAATCTTTGGGCGACTCTCTGGATAAGGTATTCGAAAAGTTTACACCTGATCTAATCTTCTATCTGGCTGGAATTGATCCGCTGGAGGATGATCATTTTGGAAGATTATCACTTACCACTCGAGGTTTAGAGGAGAGGGAGCGTCTCGTAATTGAAACTGTCACACAGAAAGAGATTCCACTGGCTCTTCTATTATCGGGCGGGTATGCACCTACTATTCTTCAAACAGTTGAGGCACATGCGTTAATGTATAAAACCGCAAAGGAGATTTCGGCTCCGTACTTTCACTAACATTCTCTATTTTAGCACAACAGATAAACGAAGAGATAGTACTTGAAGCAACAAAATATAGCGATACTCGGATCAACCGGTTCTATTGGTTCTCAGGCAATAGAAATAGTGCTCGAAAAACCGGAACTGTTTACAGTTTCGATATTGACGGCGAATCAGAATTTTCAAAAGCTTGCACAACAGGCTAACCTCCTTAAACCGGACTACCTGGTTCTGTGTGATGAGTCAAACAGAGAAGAGTTCCTATCGTTGCTGACTTACAATCCGGTTTCCGTTTTTTTTAATGCCCAGTCTCTTGAAGATCTGACGATAGACGCAGATTACGACATCCTTCTGAATAGTCTTGTGGGGTTTTCCGGATTTATACCAACCTACAAAGCATTGGAACGAGGTAAGCGAGTGGCACTGGCAAATAAAGAGTCATTGGTTGTAGGAGGTGAGATCCTCAATAAACTCCCGGGGTTCAAAGAAGGAAACCTGATACCAGTTGATTCCGAGCATTCGGCCATGTTACAATCCATCGTGGGAGAAAAGTCCGAATCAATACAGAAAATCATCATTACGGCAAGCGGCGGCCCCTTTAGGAGTCACACCGTTGAAGAGCTTAAGAGTGTTACAGTTAAAGATGCCCTGAGGCACCCCAACTGGGAGATGGGTTCTAAAATTACTGTTGATTCGGCAACTATGATGAATAAAGGTCTTGAAATCATTGAAGCAAAATGGCTCTTTGATTTACCTGTAGACAAGATTCATCCGGTTATTCATCCGCAAAGTATTATTCACTCTATTGTGGAGTTTATTGACGGTTCATCTAAAGCACAACTGGGCCCTCCGGATATGAAAGTCCCAATTTTATACGCATTGACATACCCCGACCGAGTGGATTACCCCAATGCTACACTGGATTTCTCATCAACAATAAATATGGAATTTGAACCGGTAGATTACAAAAAATTCCCATGTTTAGAGTTGGCCATCACTGCTTCAAAAACCGGTGGATTTGCTCCGGCTATCTTGAATGCCGCAAATGAAATTGCTGTAGAACGCTTTTTGAACAATGAAATTCGTTATATTGACATCCCATTAATTATTGAAGAATCTTTAAACAGTATTCAATCGAACAAGGAACTGATTCCCGAAACGTTACGGTTGGTTGACAAGCAAACGCGTGAGTTTGCACGCACTTTACTACAATAGATTTTATGGATTGGATTTTAAGTTTTTCGAGTACCATTCTCATTTTTATAGCTGCAATTTTTATTCTTGTAACTATACATGAACTGGGCCATTTTCTTGCTGCTAAGTTCTTTGGCATGAGAGTTGATAAATTTTCTATTGGTTTCCCGCCTAAAATATTCGGATTCAAAAAAGGGGACACTGAATATGTGATCGGTGCAACACCGCTAGGCGGATACGTAAGTATTGCCGGAATGCTGGATGAGTCTATGGAGACTGAATTTGTGGACCAAGAGGTGCAACCTGACGAATTCAGGGCAAAGCCTGTCTGGCAGCGAATGATTGTGATTACAGCCGGAGTAATCTTTAATGTTATTCTGGCCATCCTTATCTATGCAGGAATTGCTCTCAGTTACGGAGATTCCGTAATTCCTATTGATTCCATGAAGGGTGCCTACGTGAGTGAACAATCCGTTGCTTATGATATCGGCCTACGGACCGGTGACAGGCTCATTGGTGTGAATGGGAGAGAGGTAGAGCATTTCCGTCAGCTACTTAATCCATCGGCACTAACTGAACGAAATGTTACTTTTTTGATTGAACGGAATGGTGAGAGAATGGAAATTCCGACACCGCCGAATTTTTTAGATTTAGTTAGTAAAGACGGATTTATCTCTCAAGAACACTATTTACCCAGTACAATTTCTTCAGTTCAAGAAGGATCACCTGCCGAACAAGCCGGTTTAAAAGGCGGTGATAAAATTGTTGCTGTAGATGGAGAGCCGGTAGATTATTGGGTCCAAGTGGTAGAAAAAATTCAGTCTTCAGAATCTTCTCTGAACTTTTTAATCGAAAGAGATGGAGAGCAGATAGAAGTGAATGTTACACCTGATCCAAATACTGGTCAGATTGGTATAGCATCCCCCGATTTTACAAATGTATTTCGGGTAGAAAGGGTAGAGTACTCTTTTGCCGGAGCTTTAGGTGAAGGTGTTTCCCGATCTAATGATGCACTATTTGGTATTGTTCAGGGTTTGGGTAAAATGTTTTCCGGTGATATTTCGGTAAGAGACAACCTGGGCGGACCTGTAGCCATCGCCAATATTACCCGCGAGGCAACCGACCGTGGCGGCTGGCTCGGGTTCTGGAATATCACCGCGTTTTTGAGCATCACACTTGCTATTATGAATATGCTGCCAATACCGGCACTGGACGGAGGCCATTTCATGTTTCTTCTATACGAGGGCATCACTCGTCGCGAACCCTCTCCAAAAGTGCGAATGGGATTGCAGCAACTTGGCTTTATTCTACTCATCGGCATATTCATTCTTGTCACATTTAACGATATTCTACGAACTTTCGGAGGCTAATAACCAATGCTCGCAAAGGAAGGATTTCCTACAATTACCGTTGTATTCGGATTCAGTTTACTTGTCATCTACGTACTCACATTTGCTCCGGTTTGGCTGGGGTACATTGTGTATCCGTTGTTGGTGGCACTTTGCGGACTGGTTCTCTACTTTTTTCGTGATCCGGACAGAATTACTCCAAACGACGACTCCCTGATTATTTCACCTGCAGACGGGAAAGTAGTTCTCATTCAGGATGTAGAGGAAAATGAATACGTAGGTGAGCCTGTGACACAGGTTAGCATTTTTCTATCACCGTTGAATGTCCATGTCAACAGAAATCCGATATCCGGGAAGCTGGAGTACCTGAAGTACTATCCCGGGAAATATTTGATGGCATGGGAGGATCACGCTTCAGAAATGAACGAACGGGCTCATTTTGGAGTGCGTCATTCTTCTGGTATGAAAATGATGTTTAAACAGATTACCGGGTTCCTGGCTCGACGAATCGTGTATCACATAGATGAAGGAGATACCTTAAAAGCGGGAGAGAGATTTGGTATCATGAAATTTGGATCCAGAATGGATCTTCTGCTTCCCAAAAATGTTGATATTCAAGTAAAGATTGGTGATAAAACCGTGGCCGGAGAATCAATCATCGGTAAAATTAACTGATTATGAAATATCCGATCCAGAAACTGAGGTTCAAGAAAGGTAAGAGGCAAAAAAAACGAAAGATAAAGCCTATTCCACGAATCGTGGTACCGAGCTTTTTCACATTGATGAACCTGTTTTGTGGATTTTTAGCCATTATTCTAATAGCGGATGGGAACCTGAGATTCGGTGCCTGGCTCATTGTTTTTGCAGGACTTTTTGACGCATTAGACGGTTTCATGGCCCGCCTGGCCAATGCAACCAGTGAGTTTGGCATGGAGCTCGATTCCATCAGCGATGTGGTTTCATTTGGGGTTGCTCCGGGATTTTTAATTTATACATTTGCTCTCAATGAACTCGCGATCATTGGAATTTTATTGAGTGCACTGCCGCCCATTTGCGGTGCCATCCGGCTGGCGAGGTACAATGTAGAATCGAAATATGCCGAAAATGCAGTCTATTTTCGTGGTTTGCCGATACCGGCACAAGCGGTCATGTTCTCCGGTTTTTACCTCACATTTTCCAACAAACTTCACCTGTTTGATGGGTTTGAGCAGGGGGTTATCAGTGTTCTCATTCCTGTAGTTATACTGCTCTCATTTTTGATGGTGAGCACCATTCCGTTTGATAAAATCCCAAGGTTTGACCGGGACTCCGTTAAAAAATATAAAGCTCGCCTGTTGTTGATTTTAGTCTACTTAATCTTAATCCTGATCTTCCAGGATATCGGCCTTATTATCGTGTTTTCCTTCTTTATCCTCAAAGGGCTTGTTTTAGGAGCGTATATATTCTGGAAACAAGCGTTCACGGATGATCCGGACCCCCTGAACAATGGAATTAATTTTTAGCTTTTTCCATAGCGGATATAAAAAAGTCCTTCACTTTTAAAGCGTTATTTTCTGTCAACGGAATAACTCGTCCGTGCAGCTGAGCCAGGTATAACCAGCCATCCGATTTTCTTTTCTTTAATCGAACAGTTCGATCTTTCTTCGCAAAGTCGTTGTAGAGTGATTTGTTCGGCATTTGATCCACTTTTATCTCCTCAATATCGGAAAGCGGGAATGCCTCTTCGTAGACTAATCTATTTCGGACAATGTATCTTATGGCTATGCTGTCTTCATCTTTCTCAAACTGAATCATCACTTTACCATCTTTTACTTTAAACAGACTGAGAACAGTTAACGCAAAGAATGAAAAAGCAGTCAATCGTAAATATCCCTCTATCAATACTTCGTCTACAGTCAGATAGAAGGTAAAAAGCACAATAGCTACCAAGCCGCTGATGGTTGCGACCAGTGGCCAAAATTTTGAGTATTTCTCCTCTATTTCAAGCTCATTCATCATGATAACACTCTTTTCTCGATCGTTTTTCCGTCGGGGGTGATGTATTTGTCAAAAAGGTTTGCTGTCAGACAGGAGTGAATCGGCAGAACCCGTATGGAGCCGTTCTCTTGGATAGACTCTTTGCTAAATCCGGACACGGTTCCATGCTCTTGGGATAGGGCAGAGAGAAAACAGTTTTCCTTGGGAATTAATTTTTCTGAGTCGGGATGGACAACCTGGCCGAAATTTTTCCGCTCATTATAGAGAATATAATCTTTAGAAAAGTGTACAGCTCCGCTGTGTACAATTGCTTTATTGCCGGAAATCTCTTGAGCAAAGGGTACTTCAACCCAAACGGCTACATCATCTGCACGGCAGCTTCCAATCTGAACCTGCATCCAGTCGTAAAAGACTAAATTACCCGGTGTGATTTCATCAATTCCCTCAAAACTCTTTAAAACACTGGCAGAAGGGGTGTCGCCAAGTGATGTTGCTGCATCGGGGTATCTCTCTTTCAACGTTTTTAATGCAGAGTGAGAGTCTAGTATGAGTGATTTTATTTCTTCAATACTTCGTGCTTTATATGTTCCGCCATCGTGAATATAAAAGCCGTGGAACTTGGAAAGCTCACCTTCCTCTGCAGCTTTCATCAGATATTCTATTTTTCCATAATCGTTATGAGAAACTCCGCTTCGACCATAACCGGCATCTATCTCAATGTATATTTTGAATGGATTATTTAGTTCTCTATTGAGTCGTTGAATATCCTGTTCATCATTTAGAAAAAGCCTTAGTTTGGTTGTTGATTCAAGCTCTTTTAGTCCTTCAATCATCCCGGAATAGAATGGAAAGGCAATAGTTATATCACTCCAGCCATCCTCCGTAAAATATTTCGCCATATCAACGGAGGATACAGTAATTCCGTTAATTCCTTCATTTCTAAACCATCGGCCCACTTCTTTCGATTGGTGTGTTTTAAAATGGGGGCGAAAATCCAAACCGTGATCTTTCGCTTTCTGTGTAATTCTGGCAATATTACTTTTACAACGATTGGGGTCGAGAATGAGAGATGGTTTCAATTTCATTCAAAAAGGATGTTCAGTTGAGGGTTATTATGAGTATAAAATAAGAATGCAATACAGGTTAAAAGGTCTTATTTTTGGTCCACCAAAAAAAGGAAAATATTGAAAAATAATCGCACAAAACCGATCATTGGCAGAATAGAGAAAATCGACTTTCCGGAGTTCTCTATCTACAATCTCGATGCAAAAATTGATACCGGTGCTTATACATCTAGTTTGCACTGTCATCATATAGAAACGTTTGACAAGAATGATAGTCAGTGGGTTCGATTTAATGTTTTGGACCCCAACCATCCTGAATATGAGGACTCTCCGTACAGTTGCCCAATCCATTCTATCAGAAGTGTAAAAAGTTCAAATGGTCAAATCGAAAGGAGATACACGATTAAAAGGAAAGTGAAATTCTTTGGTAAACTACGAATAATGGAGTTGACATTAACCGATCGTTCAGAGATGAAATTCCCTGTATTAATTGGTCGTAAATTCCTTACCGACAAATTTTTAGTCGATGTATCTAAAATTTATCTCACACCAAAAGAGGCTTAGGTTCCCATGCAGCACCCGATTTATAAAATTGTCATTCTTTCAAGAAACCGCTCACTCTATTCAACAAAACGATTAGTGGAGGCGATCGAGAATAAAGGGCACGAAGCCGTTATTCTGGATCACTTGAAGTGTGACATTGTTATTGAACAGGATAAACCATCGATCTATTATAAAGGTGAAAGAGTAAAAAATGTGGACGCGGTTATTCCTCGAATCGGAGCTTCTGTAACTTTTTACGGTGCAGCGGTTGTTCGTCAATTTGAGATGATGAACGTTCCGACTGCGGTGGAATCGCAGGCACTTGTTCGATCCAGGGATAAATTGAGAAGTTTACAGATACTTGCCCGGGCAGATATCGGTATGCCTAAAACTGTTTTTACGAATTACAGTAAAGAGGTCAAGAAAATTATAGACAGTGTTGGCGGAGCTCCTCTTATCGTAAAACTATTGGAGGGAACTCAAGGGTACGGTGTGGTGCTTGCACCGACAAAAAAAGCAGCGGAATCGATTATTGAAGCTTTTCATAGCATGAAGGCTCGTGTGATAGTTCAGGAGTTTATAGAAGAGGCAAAAGGTGCAGATTTACGCGCGTTTGTGATAGACAACAAGGTTGTTGGGGCGATGAAACGGCAGGGTAAAGAGGGAGAGTTCCGATCCAATTTACATCAAGGTGGAACAGGAACACTCATCAAACTGACAAAGGAGGAGCGAAAGGTTGCCTTAACAGCAGCTAAAGCAATGGGACTCTCAATTGCAGGAGTTGATATGCTTCAATCCGAGCGAGGTCCTTTAGTGCTTGAGGTTAACTCATCACCGGGGCTGGAAGGAATTGAAAAAACCACAAATAAAGATATAGCCACAGAAGTGATCAACTTTGTTGTTAAGCGAATTGAGCAGTCAAAAAGGCGTAAGAGCAAAAAATACAATTCAGATGTCTGATATTATTGAAATTAACGGGACAAAAATTGCAAGGGGAGAGGATAAACTTATAAATCTGTCCATTGCAAAGCTTCCCACATACACCAGTATAGATTTGCCTGTAAGAGTCATCAGGGGAGAACAAAAAGGCCCGACGTTACTGATTTCAGGAGGTTTACACGGGGATGAAATCAATGGTATTGAGATTGTCAGGCGAATGCTCACCAAAAACCTGTTAAAACCGGAAGCCGGTTCTGTGATTGCCATTCCATTGATGAATGTTTACGGATTTATACAAAATGTTCGTGGAGTTCCTGACGGGAAAGATATCAACCGAAGCTTTCCCGGTTCAAAAGGAGGTTCGCTTGCAAATTTGGTGGCTTATAATATTATGAATGAGATCATTCCTAAAATTGATTATGGAATTGATTTTCATACGGGTGGAGCAAGTCGTTCCAATTTCCCTCAGATTCGATGCTCTTTTGAAATAGATGAAAATGTTGAACTAGCCAAAGCTTTTTCACCACCTGTAATACTTCATTCAAGTTTAATCGATAAATCTTTTCGGAAAGCTGCCTACAAAAAAGGGAAACAGATTCTTGTATTTGAGACCGGGGAGTCATTGCGAATAGACGAATTTGGTGTAAACGAGGCGATCCAGGGGACGCAGCGCCTTATGAAACATTTGGGTATGATAAGTAAAGCACCTGCTCCTCAGAAATTTGAAATTTATCAGAAATCAAGCTGGGTAAGAGCTCGAATTGCCGGGCTTTTTCAACCTAAAATCATCTTGGGTGAACATATAACAAAACGTCAGTTGCTTGGCAGAATCACTGATCCTTATGGAAATGAATCCGTTAAGGTTATCAGTAAGTTCGAAGGCAGAGTTATTGGGTTAAATTATAATCCCGTAGTTCACAAAGGAGACGCAATTTTACACATCGCAAAAACAGACGACTCATTATGAAATCAGATCTTTTATTTTATATCGTATCGGCAAGAAAATGGCCCTCATTAATATCAGCGGGTAAATTTGTCCCCGATGAGTTGAAAGAAAAAAATTACATTCATCTTTTTAAGGCCGGTGAGGTCAATGAAATCCTAAACAGTAAGTTCTCAGGACGAAAAAATCTATTTCTGATCATTATCGATATCTCCAGGATGGAGAAAAGGCCTAAAGAGGTAGATGGTGAGGTGCGTTTTGAGGATGCAATACCGGTAGATGCTGTTTTAGATAAAATTCGCATTAGCTGCGAGAAAGACGGAAGTTTTGATGTAGATATTGTTCTGGACTAATTGTTTGCTTTCGAAATTGACTCTGTAAGGACTTCGAAAGAAACAGGTTTGATCAGATAGTCGATAAAACCAAATTGCTGAGCACGTATTTTATATTTCTGATCTGAATTCCCCGTGATGTAGATAACAGGGATCTCAACAGTTTTATAAACTTCATCAATAACCTGAATACCATCGATTTCATCTTTTAGCTGAATATCCATGTTTTAGCTGAATATCCATGAGAATGAGGTCGGGTTTTGATGTGAGGATACTTTCAATTGCATCCGATCCTGATATAGCTGTGCCGGAGATGGAATGTCCTAACCGTTCAACCATTTTTTTTAGCATCAGTTGGAGAACCCGGTCATCTTCAACAATGAATATCTTCATAGCAGTAGTAAGGTGTAGGCAAAGATTTTAACGAGATTTAAGGTAAAAAATAAATGATTACGATATTGGAATATATGCATTGTCGTATAATATATATTATGTAAAGTTAATGCAATTAAGCCTTCATCTTATGTATTGATACTCTCTCCTACAAAAATAGCCACCCTTTTAAAGATGGCTCTTTTGATTCGATCGTAAAGTTACTTATATCTATTTTAATACTTGGCTTATACTTTTGAAATCAGGAAGATCTGAAGCGTCATCGAGAACTTCTGCATATTCAATTTCCATATCACGATTAATGACAAACGCTCCCCTTTTTGAAACGCCCTTCATACCGTAAAAATCTTCATACAGACAGTCGTAACTTTGCGAGACCACTTTATTAAAATCACTGAGCAGAGTAAAGTTCAGATTGTTTGCTTTTTTGAATTCTTTAAGTGTAAAGAAACTGTCTACACTTATTCCCACTACATTTGCATCCAAAGAGTTATACATTTTCATGTTGTCCCTTATCTGGCACAGTTCATCCGTACAGGTATTCGAAAAAGCCAGTGGGAAAAATAAGAGCAATACTTTACCGTCTTTTGTTAGTTCCTTTAATTCTACTTTTTCACCGTTTGTGTCCTGTAAAGTAAAATTTGTAGCTATTGTTTTAGTAATTGGGGTCATAATTTTTCATTTGTTCATTGTCTTTATAGAAATGAGAGAATGCATAAATACCAGTACTCATAGCTATAGCAGTTAATGTTTGCCACAACCATTTATCAACGGCAACCATTTCTTTAAACCAATAAAAAATACCGGATGCCAGTAAAAGGAAAAATGTTATTATGGTAAGCATTTTTGCCTGATTGGTATCCATATGGCTAATGATGATCAAAAGCAGAGAAATCAGTGCTGCAGCCTGTAATAGCTGTATAACAAGGTATATGATGGCGATCTCCCCTGCTATAAGCGGATAGAGTAATACAATTATAAATGGGAAAAATGAGATGACATAAGGGTACCTGGCAAAGGCCGGCTTTAACTTTCGTATTGTCAATAAAAGAATACTTAAGAGAGAGGTAAAGACGGTCAGAAGTAAGAGTTCGTTTACAACAGTAATATATTGATAGTCTATAAAGAGGTGTATCTGATAAAGTATTACAGAGGTAAATGAAATAATAAAAACATTTCGTACATCACGATGGCGATCTCTGATTGAAAACGTTGCGTAGGTGGCGCAAAATGCTGATGCAAGGATCAGTAAAATATCACTCCACACAATCCCTCTCAGTTCGATTTTCGTTGATTTGCTTTCGCGTTAATCTCCTTTTGTGCCATCTTTTCATTCTGATACACGAGAATCAGGTCGGCAATTTCTTTCAGGTGTTTCCTCTCTTCACGAATCATACCTTGTACAAAATCGTAGAGTGTAATGATATGGCCCTGTCTATTTTTAACGCCGCGCTCCCAGTCGATCAGAGGAATTTTCTTGACTACATTTAACAGTGCTGCCCGATGTTTAACGATTTTTCTGAGAGCTTTTTGTATGTCTCTCTCTTCTTTGTCCTCCTCTTCAAACGTATCTTCGTACTCTTCTAATTCGGAAAGATCGAGAAGTCTATTTTGGGCAAAAATCTGTTCAATAATCGGACGAAAGTAATTTACCTGTGCATGATCTATCAGTTTTAGCGTAGAATAGATAGATCTTCCTTCAGGCGGGTCTTCAGAATGCGGTACTCTGTCTATAACATATTGAAGTGCTTCGGCCTCATCTCCGAGATAACCTACATCTTCAAGCAGCTTTTCGTACTGTTTCTGGGTTACTTCCTGATCAGTCATCATAAGTGAGAAAACTAAACAGACCAGTTTTTGGATGCTTCCGTAGCGTCATTTTTCTTCTGTTGTTCGAGCATATCCACTAAAGAGAGTCCAGTGTTCCAGTCTGTATCACGATCTCGAACAGAGTGAATGTTGTTCTCTTCCTGGAAATCCCAGAACTGTCCAAACTGTCTGTTTTTATAATTGCGAAGGAATTCTAACCGGTCTTCCAGGTCTTCTTTAGCAACCAGCAGACGTTCTTTATCATAAACAGCATCTTCACGTGATTCGAAAACAATATCATAATCCTTACTCATTACAATCGCCTCTTCCGGGCAAACTTCTTCACAATATCCACAGTAGATGCAGCGAAGCATGTTTATTTCAAAGAAATCGGGATAGCGCTCTTTTGGATCTTCGGCATCTTCATTTGCCTGCATGCTGATGGCCAACGGCGGACAAGCCCGTGCACAGAGTCCGCAGGCTACGCAGCGTTCTCTTCCGTTATCTTCAACCAAAACGGGACGACCTCTGAATGATGCTGGCGGATTCCATTTTTCTTCAGGGTATTTCATCGTAAATGTTGGAGCAAACATCTGTTTGAACGAATACTTCAACCCTTTCAAAATTTCCGGAATGTAGAGCTTCTCCAAAAATGAAAGCTTTCTTTCGCGCTTAAAATCGTCCGTTAACGGGTTTGCTGCCGGTTGATCAAGATTTTTCTGCATGTCAATGCACGTTTATGAATTTCTGATACTAATTTTGAACTGAAAATAAGCCTTTGAGCAATCGAGTTCAAAAGATTATTGATTAAATATAAGGGTTATTTTTGACGAAATACCATCGTAATCGGCACTCCCTCAAACCCATACTCTTCACGTAATTTACTCTCAATAAAACGTCTGTAGTTTGGTGGTAACTCCTGCGGATTGTTCATGAAAAATTTAAATACCGGAGGGTTACTTTTCACCTGAACGGCATATTGAATTTTGAGCTTTCTCCCACGCTTAACGGGCAAGGCTCTCTCCTTCAACATTGCTTCTATAAAATCGTTCAGTTGTGGAGTGGAGATTTGTTTTCTCCGTTCCTCTATCACCTTTTCTGCCGTTTTGATAACGCGCTCAATCCGCTGACCTGTTAAGGCTGATATAGAGATGATAGGAACATACTTCATCGTTGGAACTTTGCTGTAAATGTACTGCTGAAACTCCTTAAGAACGTTTGTATCCTTATCAGGAACGATATCCCATTTATTGAGAGCGATTACAATTCCTTTGTTAAAGTTTTCAGCCTCCCTCAGAATTCGCTTATCCTGGTCATCAAATCCTTGAGTTGCATCCAGCATAAGCACTACTACATCTGCTTCTTTTATGGCTCTATTTGTACGAACTGTACTGTAAAACTCTACGTTCTCTTTCACCTTAGCTTTTTTACGAAGGCCGGCAGTATCGACAATGATGTAGTTCTTTCCATCGTATTCCAGTTTGCTGTTGATGGAGTCGCGGGTAGTCCCGGGTATGTCCGTCACCAGGCAACGATCACTTTTTAGCAGAGAGTTCATCAGGCTGCTTTTCCCAACATTTGGCCGACCGACAAATGCAATTTTTGGAAAGTCCGGCTCTTTACTTTCGGTCTCTTCAGGAGGCAGCTGCTCTACTACTTTGTCGAGCAAATCTCCGGTTCCGGTTCCGCTAATTGCAGATACCGGGTAAATTTCATCGAACCCCAAGCTGTAAAACTCGTAGGCTTCCATCATCTTCTGTTCATTATCTGCCTTGTTGACGACAAGAAATACCGGTTTTTCCTGTTTTCGAAGCATGGAGGCAACAGATTGGTCCAGCGAACTAATGCCACTTTCTGTGTCTACAACAAAGAGAATCACATCCGATTCGTCCATTGCAAGGTGCACCTGTTCGCGAATTCCGGCTGTTATTACATCATCTTCGTTGGGTAAATACCCGCCTGTGTCGACGACGGTGAAATTTCGTCCGTTCCAAAAACTCTCTCCATAGTGTCTGTCGCGGGTTACACCATAGTCATCATGCACAATGGCTTTTCTTCTCCCGATCAAACGGTTAAATAGTGTAGATTTTCCTACATTGGGGCGGCCAACGATTGAAACTGTCGGGTTCATATTCTGTATTAATTGTTTATTTTAACGCAACGAAAGTTAAGGATTTTTATCGTAAGCTAATGCTTGAAACTTTATACAATACATTCGGTTTTGTCGGCTCCATTATTGTCGCGTTTATTTCATTTCTGTTCTTCGTTTTCTGGATGGCCGGAGTAGCCGGAATTTGTTCAGTAAAGCGACCTGCACACAGGCAAATCATCTTTTTTTCTTTGGCTGTTTTTGTTCCGGTTTACCCTGTATTATGGTTGATTGCCGACATTAACAAGCAGCGAAAACAACTGAAGAAGCTTTAATTCTCTAATTGAGCTCCCTCCTCTTCTATCTGCTTTTGAACAGAGTTTTGCTCCTCAACAAGGAGCCACGGCTCCATTAAATCATCCGAAATGTTTTCAATAAAACGGGATGGATTGGAAAAGTAATCCCCGTATCTGCTTTGAAACAGTGCGGGATATGTTATGAATAGATTCTCTTTAGCCCGAGTAACTGCAACATAGAGCAGGCGAACTTCTTCATCGAGCTGCTCATCATCATCCAATGCATAACCGGATGGGAGAATTCCGTCAAGGCACTGAATTAGAAAAACGGTCTTCCACTCGAGTCCTTTTGCTGAATGAATAGTACTTAAAATCAAAGGACTTTCATCTTTTTGAGCAGCTTCCGTTTCAATAGCTGTTGCTTCAATTGGATCAAGAGCGATCTCTTCAATCATCGTTTCCAGGTTTCTGTAGGTCCCCGAAATATCCACAAATGTTTCCAGGTCTTTCATTCGTTTAGGATGATCGTCAAATCGTTTTTTGCAAAAAATTGCGTAGTAGTCGACTACTGCCTGAAGTTGTTCGGGAACCGAACCGGACAACTGCTTTAACTTTGCAAATAGATCCCCGAGGGCTTTTAGCTGTGTCAGGTATCGCTCACTAATGTTCGGTGCGTTCTCCGGGCGGAATGGATTCTCAGATCGGTTTGACCACGAAAAGAGCTCCTCTGCAGTTTTTGGCCCAATCCCATCAATCAGCATTAATATCCGGTTCCAGGAAATCGAATCTTTAGGATTGAGAAGGACTCTCAGGTGTGCCAATACATCTTTAACATGTGCCGCCTCCGTGAATTTTTGCCCGCCATATTTGATGTATGGAATCTCTTTTTTGTTCAGCATTACCTCAAGGTCAAATGAATCCCGCCCATTCCTGAACAGAACGGCAATGTCACTCAATTCATGAGCTTGTTCGCGCAAATTCAGGATCATTTGAGTCAAAAACCGGCTTTGATCATTCATGTTTGCCGCTTTCACAAGCCCCGGCAGATCCCCTTCTTCATTTTTTGTGAAGAGTTTTTTCTCAAACTTCTCTTTTGCCTCCTCCAATACGCGATTGGCAACGTCCAGAATTTTCTGTGTGGAGCGATAATTCTCCTCAAGCTTGATGACTTTTGTACCTCCAAAAAGTTCAGGAAAACGCATCATATTTTTATGATCGGCGCCTCTAAACGAATAGATACTTTGAGCATCATCCCCAACGGCCATTACATTGTTATGATAACTGCTAAATAACTGAGTTAACTCTGCCTGAAGTGCGTTGGTGTCCTGATACTCATCCACCATTACATGGCGATTTTTAGATGAGATTCTTTGGCGAAGATCCTGATTGTTTTTCAACAGATCTCGGGTCTTAACGAGGAGATCATCGAAGTCCATGACGAAGTTTATCTCCTTGTAGACATGGTAGTTAGAAGATACTTCTTCAATTTTTTCTATATAACTTGAAAACTGAGGATATTCATCTTCCACAGTTTCTCTGATGGATCTCTGTTTATTGATCGAACTACTGATCATAGCGTAGAGCGTCGACTTTTTAGGAAATCTCTTTTTTCCCACAGAGAGGTCCATGCGGCTTCGTACCATATGAATAGCATCCATAGCGTCCGATGTATCGATAATTGTAAAATTTTCGGGGTACCCTATTGCCTCTGAATATTGATGCAATAACTTACTGCAATAGTGATGAAATGTCCCTCCCTCTACCCTTTGACATCTCTCATCCAGAATTTGGCTAGCTCTACGCAGCATTTCATTTGCAGATCGTCTTGTAAAGGTAAGAAGAAGTATTTCGGATGGATCCACTCCACTCTCTACGAGTCTGGCAACACGATATACCAACGTCCTTGTTTTACCGGTACCCGCTCCTGCTACCAAAAGAGCCGGGCCACTATCATGCATGACAGCTTCATTTTGAGCTCTATTTAGCAGATTTTCATAATCGATGGTATAATCGGCGGGATTAAGATCTTCGCCTGAGAGTACGAACTTTTTCATACCTTAAACTATCAAAAATGATCGTATGTAAAAAACATGTTTAGGCGGATTAACCCAAACGTGCACCTTTTTCAACATGTTTATCAGGAACAGCTAATACCACACTTCCGTCCTCTCGATAAAAACCGGTTACCAGACACTCCGACATGACAGGGCCGATCTGTTTGGGTGGAAAGTTTACAACAGCAATCACCTGTTTGCCAATCAGTTCCTGAGTGCTATATAAATCTGTAATTTGTGCACTCGATTTTTTAACTCCGATATCGGGCCCAAAATCAACCTGGAGAAGATAGGCAGGTTTATGAGCTTCGGGGAAATTCTCCGCTTTGAGAATCGTTCCAACTCGAAACTCAACTTGCTCAAATTGATCCCAGGTGAGATTCTCCACAATATTAGTTTGGTTTTACAACGAGGTTCACAATTCGTCCCGGAACGAAGATCTCTTTCACTATAGTGGAGCCGTCCAGGTATTTCTGAACTTTCTCCTGCTGCTTGGCCAGTCCAATCACAAATTCTTTATCCTTGGCTTTATCTGCAGGCACCTGAATCTGTTCGCGAACTTTACCGTTTACCTGAACGGGATAATCAATCGTATCGCTTTTGAGGTACTCTTCATTAAGTTCAGGCCACTCAGCGTATGCCAGGCTCTCTTTATGTCCCAGCTTACTCCACAACTCTTCTGCAATATGCGGTGCAAACGGAGATAACAAGAGAACGTAAGCTTCCGCAATGCTCTTTGGAACAGAATCCCATTGATTTGCTTCATTTACGAAAATCATCAAAGCCGAAATGGCCGTATTGAAACGCATAGCCTCAATATCTTCAGTCACTTTTTTAATCGCTTCGTGAAGAGTTTTGAGCTGATCAAGAGTCGGTTCTACATCCGTTATGTTCAGCTGTTCCACTTCCCCTTCACCAAGAAACAGTCTCCATGATCGGTTTAGGAAACGATTGACGCCCTCAACTCCTTTTGTACTCCAGGGTTTCACCTGTTCAAGTGGACCCATAAACATCTCATAAAGCCTGAGTGAGTCCGCTCCGTATTGGTCCACTACATCATCCGGGTTGATAACATTACCGCGGGATTTTGACATTTTGTGGGCACGCGCTTCAACTGTAATCTCAGTACCCTTCATCACAAAGCGGTCACCTCTCTTCTCCACATCCGATTCTGATAAAGGAATACGTAACACCTCGTCGAGCCCCTCGGCATCATCGGCAGAGATGGTTTTTCCGTCTTTCTCAAATGCGGTGTACTCCATTTCTCCCAAAATCATCCCCTGGTGTACCAATTTTTTAAATGGTTCTTTCGTGGAGACGACTCCGCAATCATAAAGCACCTTGTGCCAGAACCTTGCATAGAGTAGATGAAGAACGGAGTGTTCGGCACCTCCTACATAGAGGTCAACCGGCATCCAGTACTTCTCTTCATTCTCTTCAACCGGACCACCATCAAATTCGGGGCTAATGTAGCGAAGGTAGTACCAGCAGGATCCGGCCCACTGAGGCATGGTGTTCGTTTCACGAATTGCTTCTTTACCGGTTTCCGGGTCGGTTGTTTTAACCCAATCCTTGGCACGTGCCAATGGAGGCTCACCCGATTTTGTCGGTTGGAAATCATCCACTTCGGGCAGAGTTACCGGTAATTCAGATTCCGGCAGAGGCTTGTGTTTACCATCCACATGAATAATTGGAAACGGTTCGCCCCAATACCGCTGGCGGGAAAAAAGCCAGTCTCGCAATTTAAAATTCACACTTTTTTTACCGACACCGTTTTCTTCGAGCCATGCGGTAATTTTCTCTTTTGCTTCTGCAATTTCCATTCCGTTAAGGAAATCACTGTTTATTGCAGGACCTTCTCCGGTATAGGCTGTTCCATCAAAATCTTCAGGCGGCTGTACGGTTCGAATGATCGGCAGATCAAATTTTTCAGCAAATTCCCAATCCCGCTCATCCTGAGCCGGAACGGCCATAATTGCTCCGGTTCCATAGTGGGCCAGCACGTAATCGGCCACCCATATAGGAATCTCTTTACCGTTCACAGGATTTATGGCATACGCTCCGGTAAAGACGCCGGTTTTGTTTTTCACTTCCTGTCGCTCAAGATCCGATTTGTTTGCAGCCTCTTCTACGTATTGATCGATCTCTTTGCGTTGTTCATCGGTTGTTATTTTATTCACCAGGTGGTGTTCCGGAGCCAGCACCATGTAAGTGGCGCCAAATATTGTATCAGGCCGAGTAGTAAATACGCGAATTTTATCATCATACTCCTTTATCTGAAAATCAATCTCAGCTCCAATTGATTTTCCGATCCAGTTTCTCTGCATCTCTTTGGTTGAATCGGGCCACTCAAGATCATCCAGATCATCCAGTAAACGTTCGGCATACTCCGTAATTTTCAGAACCCACTGCCGCATAGGTTTCCGAATAACCGGAAACCCACCCACTTCACTTTTCCCATCAATCACCTCTTCGTTGGCCAGTACCGTACCCAGTTCAGGACACCAGTTGACCGGAACTTCATCTTCATACGCCAGCCCTTTATTATAGAGCTGCAAGAAAATCCACTGAGTCCATTTGTAATAATCCGGATCAGTTGTATTTACTTCCCGATCCCAGTCGTAGGAGAAACCGAGCATTTGAAGCTGTTCCCTGAAACGGTTGATATTTTTCTCGGTGGTTTCTCTCGGATGCGTGCCGGTTTTTATGGCATACTGCTCAGCCGGTAAACCGAATGCGTCCCAACCAATTGGATGTAACACATTAAACCCCTTCATTCTTTTGTAACGAGCTAAAATATCAGTAGCAGTGTATCCCTCCGGATGCCCAACGTGCAGGCCCGAACCGCTTGGATAGGGAAACATATCCAGAATATAATATTTGGGTTTGTCGTGGTCTTCCGGTGTTTTAAATGTTTTGTTCTCTTTCCAATATTGTTGCCAGCGTGTTTCTACTGCGGAGGGGTCGTATGAGCTCATTAAATCTGATTAATTACGTTTACAGTTCGTTGTTCAACGATTTGAATAGCTTCAAAAGATAAAGAATAAAATGGACAGGGTCATGCCCGACTGGCAGGAAACCTCATTCAATTTTTAAAGAAAGCGTTTAGTAAGATCCCCATAAGCATCAATTCTTCTATCCCTGAAGAATGGCCAGGTTTGTCGCTGTTTTTCAATTTCATCAAAATCTATCTCTACCGTTAGTATCTCCTCCTCTTCTCCGGCTTGAGCAATGATCTGCCCAAAAGGGCCGGCCACAAAGGAGTTACCCCAGAATTTGGTCCCTCCCTCAACTCCAACCCGATTGATTCCGGCCACATAACAACCATTTGCAATAGCATGACTTCTTTGAACCGTAAGCCAGGCATCCATAAACTCCTGTTTGTCTGTATCACTCTCTTCGGGAAGTGTTCCTATTGCAGTTGGATAGACCAATAATTCGGCCCCGGCCATTGAAGCCAGTCTCGCTGCTTCCGGAAACCATTGATCCCAGCAGATCAATGTTCCAATCTTACCGGCTGATGTATCAACTACCTTAAAACCTTTATCACCCGGTGTGAAATAATATTTTTCGTAAAAGCCCGGGTCATCGGGAATGTGCATTTTTCGATACAAATCGAATATGCTCCCATCCTTTTCCAATACAACCATGCTGTTGAAATAGACGCCCGGTGCTTTTTTTTCAAACATCGGAACTAAAAGTACAACACCCAGCTCTTTAGCTAATTTTGAGAATCTGTGGGTTATGGGGCCGGGAATCTCTTCAGCCCAGGAAAAAAAATCTTGATCAATTTCTCTGCAAAAGTAGGTTGTATGGAAAAGCTCCTGAAGTGCAATCAGACCCGATCCATTATGAGCCGCTTTGCGTATCATCTCTTCGGCTTTTTGAATGTTACGCGATGGTTCTTCTGTGCAACTGAATTGAATGGCTGAAAATTTCACGTTGGCCTGATAAATGTTTTAAAAAGGTTTGGAATAACTGTTTAAAAATGAATGTAAGGAAATCGATAGAAATACCCATTTAAGTTCAGCAGATGATTTTCTATAAATAGATTTTGGAAGCGCTTTTCTTTTCAAAAAACGGGGGGAAAGTCCTACCTTTATGCACCATGACATGCGATCTGCTATATCGAAGATATATTGCTGCAAATTGCTAACGAATTCTTAATAAGTACTAAATCTTTAAAAGAAAAAGCATTCAAATGAACATTGACTACAAAAAGCAGCCTAAAAGCAAGGTAGGACTCGACTATCTTGGGCTGAAAAATACAGATCAGGCTCTGTGGAACTTGAACCCATCTGAACTGTATGAGCAGGCAATTTCGAACGGAGAGGCACAACTTACCGACAAAATGGTACTTCAGGTGCAAACCGGTAAGTATACAGGCCGCTCACCAAAAGATAAATTTCTGGTTGAGCAGCCATCTATAAATGATGATATCGACTGGGGGCCCGTAAATCAGCCGATATCAGAAGAAATTTTTGACAACCTCCACAAAAAAGTGGTTGAATATCTGGACGGCAAAAAATTATATGTAAAAGACCTCTTTGCAGGAGCAGACCCGGAATACCGTTTAAATGTTCGAGTAGTAAGTGAAGCTGCATATCACGGATTGTTTGCGCACAATATGTTTATCAATCCTTCTGAAGAGGAGCTAAAATCGCATGAACCTGAATTCACCGTTTTAGCCGCTCCAAACTTTCACGCTGACCCGGAAATTGACGGAACCCGATCCAGTACCTTTATTCTCTGCAATTTCGAGAAGAAGATGATATTAATTGGAGGTACTCTCTACTCGGGCGAGGTGAAAAAAGGAATTTTTGCTGTCATGAACTATTTATTGCCCAAGAAAAACGTCATGGCAATGCACTGTTCTGCTAATGTGGATGACAATGGAAATACTACGGTATTTTTTGGATTGTCAGGCACCGGGAAAACCACTCTGTCAGCTGATGCAAGCAAAACCCTTATCGGTGATGATGAACATGGCTGGAGTGATAACGGTGTTTTTAACATTGAGGGCGGCTGTTATGCAAAGACGATCAATCTCTCCCCAGAGGGTGAGCCGGAAATCTACCAAACTACCCAGATGCCCGGTACCATTCTGGAGAATGTTGTTTTAGATGAAAATCGGGTCCCCGATTTTACGGACGACAGCCTAACACAAAATACACGTTGTGCATACCCGATAAGCTTTATTCCAAATTCAAGTGAAACCGGCAGAGGCGGACATCCCAAAAATGTTGTATTTCTCACTGCTGATGCTTTCGGAGTACTCCCTCCCATCTCGAAATTGACACCTGAACAGGCAATGTATCACTTCATCAGTGGATATACGGCAAAAGTTGCCGGCACTGAAAGAGGGGTAACTGAACCACAGGCTACTTTTTCTGCATGTTTTGGAGCTCCTTTCTTACCTCTTCACGCAACGGTATATGCTGAACTGCTTGCTGATAAAATCAGAAAGCACGACTCCAATGTTTGGCTGGTCAATACCGGTTGGACCGGAGGTATGTATGGTGTAGGCAGCAGAATGAAACTTTCTCATACACGTAAGATGCTTAACGAAGCACTCGAAGGTAACCTTGATGGAGTTGATTTTGTTACTGAACCGGTATTTGGGCTGCAAATTCCTACTCACATCGAGGGAGTTCCTGATAAAGTGTTAAATCCTAAAGAGACGTGGAAGGATAAGGCAGCATACGACAAGAAGGCGAATGAGCTCGCGAAGATGTTCAAGGATAATTTCAGAAAATTTGCCAAACAGGCCAGCGAAGAGATTCTTCAAGCCGGCCCCAATATCTGATGGATTTCTGAATTCACGTTAAAACCCGGTACTGTTTTGTTCAGTCCGGGTTTTTTTATTTCCGGAAGAACTCTTCTCCTCTACTTTCAGACAGACTTGAATATCCTTACATTTACATCCTGATATTTTTGTAAGAATTGAATGATGAATTGATGAGTACAAACACTATTCCGGATTTTAACACAACGGTTTCCATCGACAAAGTAGGCGTCGAAGAGCGTGTGAGCCGGCTCAATAAAAGAAGTATAAAAAAAGAGTCGAAAATGCAGGCTTTAAAGCTGGCATTGAGTATGATTGACCTCACCACGCTTGAGGGAAAAGACTCAGAGGGGAAAGTCGTTCAACTTTGCCGAAAAGCACGGGTTCCGTATGCCCCAATGCCTGAACTGCCTTCAGTTGCAGCGATATGCGTCTATCCAAACATGGTTTCTACAGCTAAAAAAGCACTACAAGGAACTGAAATTAATGTAGCCAGTGTGGCCACTGCGTTTCCAAGCGGTATGGCTCCGTTACAGGTGAAGCTCGATGACACAAAATATGCTGTAGAAGAGGGAGCTGATGAGATCGATATGGTCATCTCACGCGGCGAGTTTTTGAAGGGCAACTACAATTTAATTTTTGATGAAATTGCGGCAATCAAAGATGCTTGCGGAGATGCGCACCTGAAAGTCATCCTTGAAACAGGAGAACTTGAAACGTACGAAAATGTTCGAAAAGCGAGTGATATTGCCATGTATGCAGGAGCCGACTTCATTAAAACCTCAACAGGTAAGATCTCACCTGCCGCTACACAGCCGGTAACGCTCGTTATGCTGGAAGCCATACGGGATTACTATCAAGCAACCGGAAAAATGATCGGAATGAAACCTGCCGGCGGTATTCGTAAAGCTAAACAGGCGCTTCAATATCTTGTATTGGTTAAGGAAACATTGGGAGCAAAATGGCTAACACCCGAGTGGTTCCGTTTTGGGGCCAGCTCTCTGACTAACGATCTGTTAATGCAAATTGTAAAGCAGGAAACAGGCGTATATCAGAGCTCATATTACTTCTCAACTGATTGATCTATCTTATTACACTGTAACGGATTAAGTCGTATCAGAATTTAAATTAATTTTTTTGAAATGGACCGGAAAACAACAGAGAATGCTTCGAATGGAGAGAAAAAACCAACCTCTCCAAACGCAGATTTGAAAATGGAATTTAGTGAGTTCTGGCAATACAGCCCTGCACCGGAAAGTAGCGATCATATAGAACTGAAAGAGAGATATGATCTCTTTATTGATGGAGCGTTTGTGCCCGGAAAAAAAGGCCGGATGATGAAAACCATCAACCCTGCAACGGAAGAGGTGCTGGCTGAATTTACAGAGGCCACATCCGAAGATGTGGATAGTGCCGTTAAAGCTGCCAATAGAGCTTATGAGAAGACCTGGAGTAAGCTTTCGGGTAAAGATCGAGGTAAATACATTTTCCGTATTGCCCGAATGATACAAGAACACGCCAAGGATTTAGCCATTATTGAATCGATGGATGGCGGGAAGCCGATTCGGGAATCTCGCGATGTAGATATTCCCCTTGCTGCAGCATATTTCTTCTATTACGCAGGGTGGGCAGATAAACTTGATTATGCATTTCCGGGACGCAAAGCCGAACCGTTAGGCGTTTGCGGTCAAATTATCCCATGGAATTTCCCGCTGTTGATGCTATCCTGGAAAATTGCCCCTGCCCTTGCAGCAGGAAACACCGTGGTGTTAAAACCGGCTGAAACCACACCGTTGACAGCATTGAAGTTTGCCGAAATCTGTAAGGACGCAGGCTTACCGGATGGTGTGGTGAACATAATCACGGGTGCAGGTCCAACAGGTGCCGCTTTGGTTGATCATCCCGATGTGAGTAAAATTGCTTTCACGGGCTCTACCGAGGTTGGGAAGATAATTCAAAAATCTTTGGCCGGTTCAGACAAAAAATTTACTCTCGAATTGGGCGGGAAAGGCCCGAATATTGTTTTTGAGGATGCCTCAATTGATCAGGCTGTAGAAGGAATTATTAATGCCATCTTTTTCAACCAAGGGCATGTTTGCTGTGCCGGTTCTCGCCTGCTGGTGCAAGAAGGAATCTCAGAAAAATTGATTTCAAAACTGAAACAGAGAATGGAAACCTTAATTGTTGGTGATCCACTCGACAAGAATACAGACATCGGGGCGATCAACTCTCGCATGCAATACAACAAAATCCAAGAGTATCTTGAGGTTGGCGTTCAGGAAGGTGCCACGATTCATCAAAGCAGTTGTGAAATGCCAGAGAAAGGATTTTTCTGTAAACCAACTATTTTTACAGGAGTGGGTCAAAGTAATCGAATTGTGCAGGAAGAGATCTTTGGACCTGTTCTTACAATCCAAACGTTTCGAACTCCTGAAGAAGCTGTTGAGAAAGCAAATAATACTCCTTATGGGCTTGCCGGAGGTATTTGGACTGACAAAGGTTCCAAGATTTTCAAAGTGAGCCAACAAATTCGTTCTGGGGTTGTTTGGGCGAATACCTACAACAAATTTGATCCAACATCACCATTTGGCGGATATAAAGAGAGTGGAATTGGCCGAGAAGGTGGCCTTCATGGCCTCTACCCATATGTTCGTCTATCAGCCAACCGATAAGTTTTTAATAAATATTACTATGTCTGACAGAATTGAAATACTAAAAACCTATAAAACATACGTTGGCGGGAAGTTTCCAAGGAGTGAATCCGGGAGAACTTATCCCATTCGAGATGTTGATGATCATATCATTGCCAACGCATGTCGCTGCACCCGGAAAGATGTACGTGATGCAGTGATTCCGGCACGTACGGCATTTTCTGGCTGGAGCGAAAAATCGGCTTATAACCGCGGACAAATTCTCTATCGGATTGCCGAAATGCTGGAAGGTCGCAAAGATCAGTTTGTGAATGAGCTTCAGAGAGGTGGAATGAAGACCAAAACTGCAGAAAAAGAAGTTGAATTATCAATAGACAGATTAATCTACTTTGCCGGCTGGACGGATAAGTATCCTCAGGTTTTTGGCAGTATTAATCCGGTAGCAAGTCAACATTTTAACTTCACTTCCCCGGAACCTACAGGTGTTGTTGCGGTTATTTCTTCCGACGAATCTCCACTTTTATCTATTGTTTCATTGATAGCACCGGTTATTGCAGGTGGAAACACATGTGTGGTTTTGGCTTCTGAAAGCTATCCACTTTCTGCAGTCAGCTTCGGAGAGGTTCTGCACTCTTCGGATGTACCCGGAGGCGTAGTGAACATCTTAACCGGTTACCGGAAAGAAATGTTAGATCATCTGACCAAACACATGGATGTAAATGCAGTGTTAAACTGTATAACGGACAAAGAAATCCGGAAACTTATTGACGAAAATGCGTCTATAAGCGTTAAAAGAGTTCACCACTACCCTGTTGATGACTGGAGTGATGACACCCATGAAAATCCATATTTGATTTTGGAGTTTCAGGAGCAAAAGACAACCTGGCACCCAGCCGGAATTTAGCATTATGAAAAATATTGGACTCGTACTATTGGCAATGATGATCGCCGTCAGTTGCGCCACGACTGAAACGGTTTCTGATTCGGATGACTCGGCCGGAGGTGAACGATCACCCTACCTGAAAATTGATAATGAGGTGGTTGAAGAGTTTGTCCTGGAGGAACTGGATGAATTTGAACAGCAGCTCTACTTAAACAGAAATCGATTAACGGATCAGTTTTCAACGATACAACACGATCTACCGGAACAGTTTACCCGCGAGGTAACATTTGAAGAGCAGCAGGTGGATCGATATGCAGGATATCGAGTGCAGATACTCTCCACCAGGGATGTGGTCCATGCCGATACCACCCGGGATCATTTTGTTGCATGGGCAGATAGCACCATTGATGGGTATAAACCCAACGCGTATGTGCATTTCCGTCAACCTTATTATAGGGTTCGTGCCGGAGACTTTTCAAATCGAGAGAAAGCAATTGAATTTTCACGCCTGATTAAGGAAGATTACCCGGAAGCCTGGATCGTTCACGACCGGATTGAGCCTGAAAGAGTTCCGGCGGATACGACCAGATTCAGGTTTCTGGAGATTGAGATCACTGAAGATGAACCGGAGCAAGTAATCGTAGATTGATACAAAAAATCCCAACTCAACAAAGAGTCGGGATTTGTATTTAGTAAGTTTATCTACACATTAAAACGGAAGAGCATCACATCGCCATCCTGAACGACATACTCTTTCCCTTCCTGCCTCATTTTACCGGCCTCTTTTGCGGCTTTCTCTGACCCGAGAGAGACATAATCGTCATAAGCTATTGTTTCAGCCCGGATAAATCCTTTTTCAAAATCGGTGTGAATCACTCCGGCTGCCTGAGGAGCTTTTGTACCCTTTTTAATCGTCCAGGCACGAACCTCTTTCTCTCCGGCCGTGAAATAAGTAATGAGTCCAAGATTCTTGAATGCAGCCTGAATTAAACGGTCGAGACCGGCGGAGTCGACACCAAGTTCTTCCAAAAACATCTCTTTTTCAGTTTCATCCAACTCTGCAATTTCAGCTTCAATCTTTGCGCAAAATGTCACCACCTCATCATCAAATTTAGAAGCTATGGATCGAACCGTCTCTACATAATCATTTCCAGTGTTGATCTCATCTTCTGATACATTGCAGGCGTAGAGAACCGGTTTGTCGGATAGCAGGGAGAGATCACGGAAAGCTTTTCTATCCTCTTCATCTGCATCAAAGGTACGGGCACTGTTCCCTTCTTCCAGATGGTTTGCCAGTCTTTGAACGATATCTAGCTCGGCTACAATTTTCTTGTCCCCACTTTTCGACTGTTTTTTGAGATTTTCTACACGCTTCTCTACAGACTCAAGATCTTTCAGGATCAATTCGTCTTCAATGATATGAATATCGCGCTCCGGATCTACAGATCCTTCAACGTGGATAATGTCATCGTCTTCAAAACATCGAACAACATGAACAATCAGGTCTACCTCGCGAATATGAGAGAGAAATGCATTCCCCTTTCCTTTTCCTTCGGATGCTCCTTTAACAAGCCCCGCAATATCAACAAACTCAATTGTTGCAGGCAGCGTCTGTTTTGGTTGAATCAATTCTGACAATTTATCAAGGCGATCATCAGGAACAGTAACCAAACCCACATTCGGATCAATCGTACAAAATGGAAAGTTTGCGGATTCTGCTCCTGCATTACTGAGCGCATTAAAAAGTGTGGACTTTCCAACGTTTGGGAGTCCGACAATACCACATTTTAAATTCATAAATTCCTTACCTAAATATCGAGTGAAGTTTGTTGTATAAAAGTTCGTTCGGGTAGCAGAACAGCAGTTAATTTTCCATAACCCAATTTTTCGTAGACACACCCGGTGTCAATACCGATCATTTTCTTTTTCTGAATTGGATACGGCCGCGGTGTGTGCCCAAACACGACAGTTTTTTCCCACGGCGTCTCAAAAGAGTCGACATGTTCCCTTCCCCATAAAAAGAAATCGTTAAACTCATCTGTTTTAAGAGTTTCTCGTATTGGTTGATGAGACGGGACACCGGCATGTACAAAAAAGTACTCCTCAGTATCGTAATAGAGTTCCGTTTGTCTGTAAAAGTCCAGATGTGCTTCAGGGATATCCACCGCGTCATTCACTCCGTAGGAGTCTAATGTGGAGCTACCGCCATTCATGATCCAGTTGTAATCTTTTTTTGATTTGAAAGAGTCCAACAGCATCTGCTCATGATTCCCTCTCAGAAATACACAATCACGATCATTTTTTACATGAAGAAGAAAGTCTACAACCCCTTTAGAGTCCGGCCCCCGATCAATATAATCTCCGATAAATATAATTTTGGCGTCCGGATAAGACTCAAGCTTTTTCCAAAGAGCCTTCAGGGATTCCACGCATCCGTGAATGTCGCCAATTGCGATTAGTTGTTGACTCATAAATTATGAGGTTTCGATTAAACCTCTTCCGGACTTTTTAATTTTACCTTCTTTTTTGAATTGGTTGAGAACAGCATCTAATATTCCGTTAACAAAATTACCGCTTTTTCGGGTTGAATAATCTTTTGCCAATTCAATAGCTTCATTTATGGTCACTTTTGTGGGGATATCTTCGAAGTATAAAAACTCGGAAATGGCCATTCTTAATATGAGTTTATCAAGCGTGGCCAAGCGATTAACTTTCCAATTGTTGATATGATTCTGAATAATTTCATCGTACTCATGTGCAT
Organism: Rhodohalobacter halophilus; assembly: GCF_001715195.1. Classification (GTDB taxonomy): domain Bacteria; phylum Bacteroidota; class Rhodothermia; order Balneolales; family Balneolaceae; genus Rhodohalobacter; species Rhodohalobacter halophilus. The sequence goes on along the minus strand of NZ_MDWE01000023.1, from coordinate 61,459 downwards.
GATCTACTGTAACCAGGAGTAATTTTTCTGCAAATTTGATGGAATCAGTGTCATCTTTCAATTCAGCCTTGATGATATTTTTAGTAACATCCTGCGTGCGGCTGCTGCCTACCTCTACCGCATAAATGGATTTTAGTGCTGATTCCCGTGCTGCTCTTCTGTTCGACATACTTGTTTATAAATTTTCAAAGACTTGAAAAATACAAAGCTTTACACTCAGCCGAAAGATTTGGGTGTGATTTCTTTTGCTATTCAAATGCGGAGTATTGTATATTTGGATTCTTGGGTTCATAGCTCAGTTGGTTAGAGCGCATCGTTGACATCGATGAGGTCGGCAGTTCGAATCTGCCTGAACCCACAATCAAAACTGTAAGTCATTGGTGTTCAATGGTTTAGTTTTTGCGTTACCATTTTTGTTACTGAAAAGTGAGCAAAATCAACGGTTCTGAGTGGTGAAGGTGAAAAATTAAATGTTTTGTTGAAACGCCATTTTTACCATTAATACCATGATTTCAGTAAGTGCAAAAATAATATGTTTTGTTGAACTACCATTTTTACCATTTTTACCATGAACCTGAAAGGAATTGATACGGTGGTTTATATCACCTATCAATATTCACTATATTGATTGTGGTGTGGTGCTACATCAATAAAGTGTTAATTGTTCGAGAGCCAGTTTCCTTTGTGGTGAAGGTGCTGGCTCATTTTTTTTGGATATGCCTCTCTATTACCAATATTCGCAAAAATGCCCCTCACGGCTCAGAAACGGCTTTCATATTTGGCCTGAGAGCTTCGATCTCATCCGGTGCAATGGTATAGGTCTAATAAAAAAGCCCCTCAGCTACCAACTGAGAGGCTCCAGATGAAATAATGATTTATAGCTCTTTCGGGGGTTCTCCTTTGCAATCCTTAGCATTCACGATAACAACTTCGATAAAGTCGCCTTCAATAATTCCCTTTTCTTTTCTGAATGCTTCAAAGTCATCAACGTTATCAAATTCATGTTTTCCATGTTTGATATGTGAAGCGCTCACAGATCCATCGCCTTCAGCAATGGCGATCCATGCAGTAGGCAGATCCTTTTTTGGTGCGTGAAGCTCTTCAAGTTCAGATATTCTTTTATTCAGATTCATCATATCGGTTTTCATTGTATAGGTTCAAAAATTCCTTATTCTCCTTCGTTCCTGACGTGGCTTCCAGCTTTAACAATTCGCCATAAGTAGGATATTCTCTATCCGGTGCAATGGCTTCCAGCTTATCGAGTCGTTTATCAAATTTCATCAGCTTACTTTTTTGAGCTGTCTGTTTTCGAGAGCTTCGATCCGCTCCACAATTTCAGAAGTTTCTACTAACCTTCGATAGCTGTTTATAAGCGTACTGATTGCATTAGCTGAACGGATCTTTTCGTTATTATCTGCATCAGATAAAAGTATCCGCTCCATCTCCTGAAGAGCGTGAGAGCCTATCAAAAGAACCTGGTCTACTGTGTACGCTTTGCGCTTTCTGCTTCGTTTATCTGCCATTACAAATTTATTTAAATAATTGTAATTACTATTTATAGCCCATTTTATGGGGGTTATCCTAAGTGTCGCCTTGCTTCAATATGTCGCCTGACTTCAGCCAGTTCAGCTTGTAGCATCTCAATTTGCAGATTTAAAGCCTCCTGCCGTGCCTGTGCTGTTTGTAGATCCATTTCGACAAGCTGGCTCTGCATACCGGCATACATCTTGTAATGTTCATATCCGAGTTCTTCCATCATCCAAAGATCAATAATGTTTTTGCGAAATGGCTTCGCCTGCTCTTTGGTTAGTTCACCTTTGCGAACAGAATCCGCTATCTGCTCCAGTCCTGATCGGAGTTCTGATTTTGTTTGTTCAAATTTTTCTCGTGTCATCATTTTATGATTTGTTTATGGTTTTCATTATTGAAATACTTTCATCCAGTTCAGATAGAAAGTCTGCCGGATTCGTTTGGTTTTCGTTATAATCACTGAATCCGTTCTGTTTCATCCATTGAATTGAACACGCTTCACCTTCATTAAACAGGTCTGGATATTTGCTTTTAAAGGCTTCTATTCCTTGCTTTCCGGCTCTGTCGCTGTCGGGTTCCAGTATAGATTCAGCAAATTTAATATGGCCGTTTGTGATTTCATCCCATCCCATTTTTTTCAATGCCATACGATGAACAGCGTAATGTTCATATTCATGGTATAGGGTGTTTATTGTCTTGCTCAACTGTCTGACAACAACGGCAATCAGATAAGGTTCTGACAGTGTACAGAATCCATTTACACGGCTTTGCTTCGTCATTGTGGCGTTATCCGGTGTCGCTTCAACTAAGAGCATCAACGGCAGTTTTTCATAGTCCGGTAGTTCCGCAACAGCTAATAAAAGCGGTGTGCGTATCGGTTCCGGTAACTCCTTGAATGTTATTTTCCGGTAGCAGAATCCCATGATTGTATTTTCTTTTTTAATTTTTCGGTTTGCTTACTAATACTCAAAGACGGAACAGGGGGTGCAACACGGTGTTTTTTACTAAGGCTTCCAAACGAAACACATTTACACATCTCTTTTAGCTCTGCATTGAGTTCGTCCATTTCTTCGACAACCGGAAGGAACTTTTTTAATACCTTGTTCGCCTGTTTGACAACAATTTTCCGATAATCGGCAGATACTTCTTGAAGCTGTTTGTTTGCCTCTTCGAGTTCCTTATTTGCGTCCTGTATTTGCTCCTGAAGGGCTTCAACGGTATTGGTGGCATTACGTGCCGCCTTTTTTGCTTCGTCAATTTCAGAGCTGTTTCCTGCTTTGTATGCCTTATCTAAATCCCGATTGGCTTCATCCTTTGCGTTCAGAGCTTCGTTATATTCAGTTCGTGTTTTCTTCAGCTTGGATTCAAGAGAACTGATTTTTTGCGGTAAATTTGATAGTCTTTTGTACTGTTCGGTTTCCGTTAGATTCATCTGATTTTATGTTTTTAAATGATTATTGCGATTAAAATTAATGTGGCAAACAGTGCCAGTATGATTGTTTCAAGTTCGGGGAGTCGTTTATTTGCGGTCATGGTCTTGGGGTTTAGTCTAAAACTTTATCAATAGGGAACTCAGGATCTGCCAGCATATCTTCCACTAAAAAGAGAATATCCTGATAGGCATGGTTCATACCTTTGTTGAAGTCGGTTTCATGTTCGATTGCTTGCTTTCTCATTCGTATGAATTTGGCAATATCAGCCAGTTTTTTTTCTGTCATTGGTGTGGTGCTTTGTTAGTGTTAGTGAAACTCGTCTATATTCTTTTTTTAGAGCCAATAAAGGTGATATAAGGCCAGTTTCAACTGAAGCCCTCTCAGCTCGATTGATCTCATTCTGAAGGCATTTCAGATATGTTTCTCTATCCTTACACATCATCCCAGCTTTTTGGATAGCCTCTATCATCAAAGATCTCTCCAGTGAACGGATTCCAGCCATGGGGTGAAAAATCTCTCAGATCGTACTCAATCAAATAATCAGCAATATCATATCCTTTGTGCTGATCCGGTGCATTCTCTTCCAATAGAGTGGAAACGCTTATATCAGCCATGTGAGCCAGCTCCAGAGCCTTATCATTCCACTGATTGAAACAACCGATATCTGGAAACAAAACAACCTTTCGGCCTTTGAGCGGTTGCATCTTATATTCATTGATACCATTTAGCTGGCCTGAAGCCATCCAGGTGAACTGAGTTAAATATTGTGAGGCAATGATTGCGGTTTTCTCACTCTCCACAATAGCCACTGGCCGATCATCCAATAAGTGAAGGCCATAAAAGCACTGTACCAACTCAAAATCATTCAGGTGGCCGGATCTCTTTAGTTTGGAGTGTATCCAGTCCTGAGAATATCCCTCTTTGATCCGGTGGCCATCATTTGAATAGGCCATCATCTTACCGGAACGGATCTTCTCTTCCTGGTCTATCTGCCAAAATATTGCCCAGCCATCTGAGGAAGTACCAACTCTATACTCTTTAGCCGTATCGGTGGCAAGCGCCCAGCTCCAGCCCTTCAGTGTGGCCATCCATCTGATCAGTGAATTGCGTTCATATTTGCCCAGAGAGCGCTCCAGATATTCTTTTGATATGTAGCTCGGCACTGGCTCAGGTGGTGGCTCAGGCATCGAATATAAAGCACTGCCAATACTCAGGCCGTCTGCCTCTCTCGGTGGTTTGTGATAGCCACAATTCAGCTCTCGATCACATCTTCCAACATCTTCAGGAAGGTAGTTTCCATCTTCAGAATCAACGTATCGAACAAAACGTTTTTTCTGGCAAGCTGGACAGCGAAACTTTTTGCTTCCTGAATCTAATTGATATCTAAACTTAGTGAGTGCCATTCATCGAATATTTTTTCATAAAAACAACCCGGCCAACGTCTTTGACTTCTGAGAAGATCCCCAGATTCTGAAGCCTCTTCCTGAAGTTCTTCCTCGCTAATGGTTTGAGCGCCTCTCCATAGCAATACTGCCGATAATCATCGTAAACGGGCTTTTCCTTCGTCCAATGGCTCGGCTCAGGTTTGTAGTTCATTTCATCTACAAACAGTGCCACTGAATCCGATTCCTTCCTGAACTCTTTGAGAACTTCATCACTTGCCTGGCATCGTGAAAATGTACCCTGTTCGAGTAGTCGGTTGAGGCCATCCAGAACCCAGTTCAATACTCCTGGTAATTCATTTGCAATGATCTTCTCTGCCAGCTTTGGATCTCGCTTTTCCTTCTCGATATACACATCAAAGGGAATGATCAGAAAGCGCTCGAAAAAGGCGTCTGTATGCTCAACATCAGCCGGAAGAGTGTTTGTATTGAATGCAAATTTGCAGACGTTTGTCATCAAAAACGGCTCTTTATATGGTAAACGGCATTCAATTGGTTCACCACTTGCAAGCTGTTTGAAGGTGTTACTCTGGAGTCGATCACCAACATCGGAAGCCCAGTTGATTAATTTGTTTACCAACTTTGCCCGGTGATATCCATCATCGCCAGTAACTGATTGAAGTGAGTAGTATGATATATTATCCTCTCCCAGCATTGCCCGGATGATATCGAACATCACAGATTTTCCATTTCGGCCACTACCATAAAGGAAGAGAACTTTCTCCAGCTTCAGATTTCGGGTGAATATGTAACCCATAAACTCAGCCAGTACCTTTTGGCTCTCTTCATCCGGTAACACTTCAGAAAGGTATCTCTCAAATATTGGTGCGGTGGCTTCAGGATCGAACTCAAAGTTCATCTGATACGTCAAATAATCTTGTGATCTGAATTCTCTTAATTCGTAGCCCTCCGGTGTAATTTCGAGAGTACCATTTTGAAGATTAATCAGCGTGGTGTCATCATCTATTTCAGGCTCTGGAAGGTGTGCTGAGGCCTCAAATTGTTTGAAGAGTTTATCTTTGAACTCATAATGTCTGGAGTCAAATTTTGGAACTCCCATCTTCTCAGCTCCTTTGCCCAAAAACGTGGTCAATACCGCTTCATCAATCACAATCCAGTATTTACCATTATACACATAATAGTAAATGTATCGTTTGCACAGATCCCAGCCACGACTCCGGGCAATCTCCAGGAGCTTCTCAATCGTAATGATCAGATAGTGTTTTTGATACAATTTCAGGCCTTCGATCTCTTTCTGGATCTTAGCCAGTGTATCATCATCATTTGATTTAGTAGCCTCTTCCTTTCGCTTCAGGAGCTTATCGTACTGATCAGAAAAGGCCTCAGCCTTAAAATCAATCGGTTTGATCTGTTTGAGAAGATAATTGAGTATGTACGTTGAATCTTTATCAACGCCATTCGTGGCCAATGTGGTGGCCTCGTCCATTATTTCATCTGGGGTAATCATGTTAATTGTTCGTTTATGTTATTGGAGCGGTTTAATGTGGTGTTGCTCCATGAATTGGTAAAATTCGTCTGTCGGATATACTATTGAACGGCCATGTTTCACATAAGAAAGTTGTTTTGAACTTCTCATGTATTGAAGTTTTCGAGAACTCCATCCGGTCAACTCCATTACTTCCTCTTTAGTGAGGAAGGGCTTCTGGTTCGATTGCTCGGCTATTTGTGGAATACGTTCATCAAAAACCTGATTAACGACCTGCTTCAGAATGCTTGCCTTCGTTAGTATTAAAGTATCTTCCATTGCTTAAGTGTGTGGTGGTTTTTGTTTGCTTCATGCGCAATATAAAGCTATGGAATTCAATAAGTTAAAGAACAAAGTTACCTAATTAGAGGAACGCTGTTCCCTTTGGTATCTCTTCCTGGCTGAATCGAATGAATCAAAGCTTGTGTGTCTTTTTTCAATTCCAAGAGATTCCATTTCCGCAATCATTTTTTTATAGACACTTTTCCAACTAATTTGATCATCTCGATAAATTTTAAATGCAGTATCCCAGTAATTTTCTGAATAATATTTCAGGCGTGGATCTTGATAGGTATCAAGTTTTAACTCAACAATCTTCACAAACTTTTTAAGGTTTGCTAAGCCATCCAGTGCTCTTTTGTGATAAATCTTATCATTCACATCTGGCCAGTATTTTCTCATTATGCCCAGTTTATAAGAAAAACTTTGATTATTGATATAGTCCTCAATTTCAAATTTCATTGACTGAAGTCTTTCTTTTGATCCTTTTGATATTTCATCAACAAGGTTCACTAAATCAGTTTTTCCAGTTATCTCACATTTTAGAATTTTAGATAAAGTTTCTGATAGTGTTATCATAACAGCGTTATTTTATTCATGGTAAAAATGGTAAAAATGGCATCTGAACAAAACATTTAATTTTTGCCCTTTGACAAAAACAGCGTTTCCAGCTCAGAATCGGCATCGTATTCCCTCAGGTCATCCAGGTATTGCTCAGTAGTGGCTCGATCACTGTGAGCCAGTGCCTTGCCTATCGCTTCCAAACTGAGGCCTTTCTTTTTTGCCCAGCGTGCAAAGGAGTGCCTCGAAATATGGAATGATATGTTCGTCTGGATATCAGCCATCTTCTGAATTTCTTTCAGATCTCTGTTTACAATAGCGTTTGCAGATCCTGCCTTTTTCTTCAGCCCTAACGGTGTGAGATTCTTCTGCTGGATGATCGGAAAGATGAAATTCTCAATACTATCTGGATGATCTTTATAATGGCTCAGGATCTCGATTGCTGGCTGGAGTAGTTTGATATTCTTCTCTTTACCATTTTTACCCATCTCATATATCAATCGGCCATCTTTGATATTTTCCCACTTTAACAGAGCCAGATCTGTGAACCTGATCCCTGCATTCCAAAACGAAAACAGGAAGTAGTTTCTCACGTGCCATAAGGATGAACCCTTTTCCAGCTCCAGAGCCTCAATCCTTTCAATTTGTTCAATGGATAGAGCCTTTTTCTTCGACTTCACAGTGGCAACCTTGTTGTAGTGTGGATCATCAAACGGATTCGACCTGATATATCCCTGCTTATTGGCCTCTTTGAGTAATCGCTTCAGGCGTACCATCTCTTTTGATATCGTATTAACATGGTTTGCCTTCCATTGTATAGAGCCATCATCATTAAATTGATCTTTCCCCAGCCATTCTTTGAAGTCCTCCAGGAACTGAACATCAATATCAGAGAAGCGTACTTCATTTGAGTAATCATCAGAAGAGCGTACAAAGTCCTGTATCTTATTCAATAACACTCTGAAATGTTTAGCCTGGTGATATTGGCCATCATCTTCCATTGAATTGATCTGTTTGTCAACAAAGGAAACAACCTCTCCAGACTGATCATCATTGTTGAGCTTCTTCACGATCTGTTTTCTATTGATACCCGGATTCTGTTCAATGATATCCTCAATCCTTTTCCAGATTTTGTATATCTGATTATTCCAGGCATCAGCTGAAGGATGATCTTTGATCCAGTTCCGCTTTATGTAGTTCCCTCGCTTATTCCACATATCTTTGTCAATGTAGATCTCAGCTGAGTAAAGAGAATATGAGCCTTGCTGAGTAATCCTGAAATATACCGGGTACAGATCATCAGCTGTTTTTCTTCTCTTCAGTAGGAAAGGTTTGATCGTGGTTTTCATTGGCGTGGTGCAAAGTTACCGTTTCTGTTACCAAGAATTTACGGTTCTTATTGCTTAGTTGAAAACCAATGAACAACAAAATAAGGGAATAAAATAGATTAGAGCGTATTTATAGTTCAGTTCACTTCATGGCTCTACACTGGTTTGAGTCTGCCTGAACCCACTCCTATCTTTTCCGCTTGTTTAATTCTACCTGTCGGATTTATACATTTCCAATTATCCGACGAAGATTTAGACAACTGTTGAGCAACTCTTTTTAGTCTTTCCCAATATTATATGCGAATACGAATAGAAAAGAGTGTCAGAATTTGGGGTGTTTTGTATAATTAATTTCCGGAACGATCTAAGACAAATAGTTCATTCAGAAATTTCAGGTTAATAGAATCACGAACTGTTTCTACCTTCTCTCCCTTAACGGCTACAATCTCGTAGTAAGCCATATCAGAGCAGCGTATGATGTCACTCCACAATTGATCACAAGCCGTAATTTGATAAGAGATGGAATCGGCATTGTGTGAAACCTCAAATAAGATTCTGTGTTCATCGATGGACGATTGACGATGCTCCCAATCTACAGACTCTATTAATGTGAGAGTCTCATCAGTGGGCTCATTTAATAAGGCGTCATTCCGGGTTAATTGCGAATTAAGCGGCTCTGCCAGAATATTGGAGTCAGAGGGGATCACAGCACTTCGAATGACCAATTGCTGTTGATAATTATTGACACCCGGAGACGGAAACGTTTGCAGTGTGTGTAATTTACACGCCGAAATCAAAATCAGAGATGCTAATAGAACCATCCCGGATGCTGCATAAAAATGTGACGATAGCCACTTCATGATTTTACCCTGGTTGATGGAGTCCGTCCAAATTTCAGACTCAATATCACTCCTAACTTTTTACCCCACAGGCGAATAAAATGCCTGCGCTTAATTGATTGCTAAATCAGTTATTTAATGTAACGATTTTTACGGATGGATATTCAATGAAAACTGACCAACAACCGATTATTAAAAAAATTTCATGTAAGTAATTTATCCTATTAAAGTATTCGCTTAGAGCGATAGTCAAAATTTTCTGACTATCCGAAATACCTATTAATAGAAAATGAGTGAAGTGTTATGATTCTGAATGAAATATTCCCCGACTCTTATTTTGTTTCCAATATCCCTCACGTTAATTTATATGGATAATTTTCCTTCTAATAACAGACTCATGACAAAATTTTCAATAACAATTATACTGATGTCGGCCATTCTGGTTGTCAGTTGTAGTAATGATTCAGATATGAACCAAAATCCCTTTTACTCAGAAAGCTCCCTCCCATTTGGAGCACCGGACTTTAATAAAATTGAAAACTCCCATTTTTTGCCGGCGTTTCAGCGTGGAATGGAAGAGCAGCTACAGGAAATTGAGGAGATAGCTAATCAGGATGAAGAACCCACTTTTAATAATACCATAGTTGCCATGGAGATGAGCGGTGAACTGCTCACCCGGGTTCAAAGAGTATTTTTTAATTTAACATCGGCTCACACAAATGATGAAATTCAGAAAATCCAATCTGAATTGGCACCTTTGTTAGCTGCTCACTCAGATAATATCTATCTGAACCGAAACCTGTTTGAACGAGTTGAATCACTCTATAATGATATAGACAATCTTGATCTCGACAGTGAATCGCGCAAATTGCTTTCAGATACTCACCGCGACTTCATACGAGCCGGTGCTCAACTCAGTGACGAACAGCAATCGCGGATGAGGCAAATTAATGAGCAAATTTCTTCTCTTACAACAGAATTTCAGGAAAAACTGCTCGAACTTACCCGTGAGAGAGCCGTTGTTGTGGATGACGCCGATATGCTCGATGGTCTGAGTCGTGATAGAATAGCATCAGCAAAACAGGCAGCGGAGCAGCGCGGCCTTGAAGATCGTTACCTGATCAATATTTCGAATACAACCCGTCATCCCCTCCTCTCCTCCCTAAATAATCGCGAAATGAGACAAAAAGTATGGGAAGCTTCAGCTTTTAGAGGATTGGGAGAAAATGGCGGAATTGATACACGCCCTATTGTTCTTGAACTCGCAGAGCTGCGGGCAGAAAGAGCCCAACTTCTCGGCTACGAAACCTATGCGCATTATGCACTTGAACCTCAAACAGGGGAATCACCTGAACGCGTTCTGAACTTGTTACAGGATTTAATACCTCCCGTAATTACCAACAGTAATAATGAAGCCTCACTTATTGAACAGTACATGAGGCGCGATGGAGTTGAAGATAATTTGCGGCCATGGGATTGGGAATATTACGCAGAAAAAGTTCGCCAGGAACAGTATAACATCGATGATAATCAGGTTCGAGAGTACTTTGAACTTGACAAAGTGTTAAACGACGGTGTTTTCTATGCCATGGAAAAACTCTTTGGAATTACGTTTGAAGAGCGATTTGATCTACCCGTTTATCATGAGGATGTTCGTGTTTGGAATGTTATGGATGATGACGGATCTCAGATTGGACTTTTCTACGGTGATTTCTTCAGCCGAGATTCTAAACGAGGCGGTGCCTGGATGAACTCTTTTGTAGTACAATCTCACCTGAAAGAGAGAAAGCCGGTAGTCGTTAATGTATTGAATATCACACCTCCCGCAGAGGGAGAGCCTGCATTAGTCAGCTTCGATAATGTAACCACATTATTTCACGAAATGGGACATGCTGTTCACGGTCTCTTTTCCGATGTCACCTACCCTTCTCTTGCAGGTACTTCGGTTCCGCGAGATTTTGTAGAGTTTCCATCTACCTTTCAGGAGGATTGGGCAATTCTGCCGGAAGTTCTTGAAAACTATGCCGTCCATTATGAAACCGGCGAACAAATTCCTCAGGATTTGCTGGATAAACTGATTGAAGCCCGGGAGTTTAATCAAGGTTTTGATACCTACGAGTATCTTGCCGCAACATTAGTGGACATGGAGTGGCATCTGTTATCTCCGGGGTCAATTCCTTCAGATGTGGTTGCATTTGAAAATGCTTCCCTTGCAAAATACAACCTGAACAATCCGGCGATCCCTCCAAGATATAAGTCGGCATACTTCTCCCACATCTTTTCCGGCGGATATTCTGCTAATTACTACGCATATATTTGGAGCGAAATTTTAGCTGCAGATTCTTTTGCATATATGAAGAATCAGGGAGGGCTGACCCGTGAAAATGGAGATCGCTTCCGGCAGTATATTCTCTCCAGAGGCGGCAGTGATGAAGCGATGAATCTCTATCGGGAGTACAGAGGCGGTGAGCCCGATGTGCAACATTTACTTGAAAGACGAGGCCTCTCCTCAGACTAGTCACACATCAAAGCAATTTTATGTCAGCCTCATTCAAACTGGATGAGGCTATTTTATTTTTCAAGCTTAAATATAAATTGATAGGTCGTTCCTTGCGAACCGATGACACTCATTTCAGCATCAATTTGTCGGCATAAGGTTTTGATAAGAGTGAGCCCCAGCGACGTTTTGCCCAAGTCTTCAAAATCTTCAGGCAACCCCACTCCGTTATCCGATACCTTCAATAAAATCTTATTTTCATCCTCAGAGCTGAGGGATATTTGAATTTCCGGTTTACCTGAAAATTGATCAGGATAGGCGTGCTTAAAGCTGTTAGTCAAGATCTCATTCAGTAAAAGACCGCAGGGAATAGCTTGTGTAATAGTGAATTCAATTTTATCAAGATCCAGCCGGATGTCAATTTTGTCTGCTGTTTTTTGATGAGATTTTTCAATAACCTCAACCAATTCAACGATGTATCTTGAAAAGTCGATATTGGAGAGCGTATCGTTCTGATAAAGCTTTTCATGAATCAATGCCATGGTGTTTATACGCATCTGACTGTCTTTCAAAGCATTCTGAACATCTTCATTCTCAGAACTGTGAGACTGGAGATCGAGCAAGCCGGTAATAACCGCCAGGTTGTTTTTCACTCTGTGGTGAATTTCAGCGAGCAACACCTCTTTTTCTTTCAGCGAACCTTTCAGTTTAGTCTCAGCCCTTTTTTGATCTGTGATATCCAAATATATACCATAAATGGCGATCGTTTTTCCATCAACTTTCACCGGCACGCCGTAAATCAGTACATCAACCGCATCTCCCGATTTAGTTCTTCGAACACCGGTTACCTTAAACGCCTCTGTACTGTTTGAAAGTTTGCGAGCCGAATCACGTTGATCTTTTCCTACAATGATTTCATCAATATTTAATCCATTAATCTCTTCCCCGGAGTAGCCAAATATCGACTCAAAACTTTTATTCACTCGTCTCACCTCATTATGACTGTCGAGCATTACGATGCCCACCGGAGCATTCTGAAACAGCTGTCTGAACAGCTCTTCACTATGTTTTAAATCTTTCTGCTGTTCATGTCGAGTACTGATATCCCTGGCCATTGCAATAACCGCATTTTTGCCAAAATATTTACCCGGAGTTAACGTCACCTCTATGGGAAAAACCTCCCCATTTTTCGCTCGGCCCACCACTCAAACCGCTGACGTTGGCCATTCAATGCACTTTGGATGTAATGATAGGTCTCTTTCGGGTCGACCTTTCCGGGAGCCGCAAAAAGCATGGGGTCCTTACCAATCATCTCCTCCCTGGTATATCCAAAAATTTCCTCTGCGGTTTGATTGATCTCAGTAAATTTTCCACTCTCATCGTGAATGTAAATTGCATCGCCGATTGAATTAAACAGATCTCTGTAGCTTTGAATGGAGTGGTTGAGCTTATTCTGCATTTCCATCTGCCGCGTTTGATCAATCACTACGCCCATAATTGCCAACTGACCATCAAGCTCAATTTTTGATCCGTAAATTCGAACATAAATTTGAGTTCCGTCTTTTGCATTTGCACGGGCATCTATTTCAAAAGAATCGATTTCGGAGTTGTAAAAGCGCTGCCTGATGGTCAGTAATTTTTTTAAATCCTGATTATGAATTAATTCCAGTGGATCAATTCCGTTTATCAGTTCGTTTTTATCAAATCCGCATATCTTGCAAAACATTGGGTTAACATACCGTAAGTGTCCATTCTGAATTAAATAAACCCCTACTGTTGATGCCTCACTTAGTACTCTGAATCGCTGCTCAGATGCCATTAACCTCTCCTCGGCTACCCTGCTCTCTGATACATCTTCAATCAGCGAAACGACTGTCAGAAGCTTACCGGCCTGATCGTAGTTTGCTGTGTTGTGCCAGGTGGTGTGTATTATCTTACCTTCCAGATTTTCCACAGCCGTGTCAAACGTGAAATAGGTTGTCTGATGAGCAGTCATTTCCTGAATTTTATCAAGAATCATCTGCTTCTGAGAGAGTTTTACCACCCCTGCTTTAAACAGAGAGTTGCCCAAAATCTTTTCAAACTTCCAGCCAAAAATCTCCTCAGCTTTTGGTGACCAATCTCTGATGATACCATTACGGTCCCATTCTACTGTGGCGAGGGGCAGCTGCTCACGATAGGTATCTACTCTTGGAAGATGGTGCAGCTTTTTGCTGAGATCGGGAATTTCGTTTGTAATATCGTGAAGTATGCAAAATTGAACATTCCGTCCATTCCGTTTTAACTGATGGAAGGTGAATTGTACATAAAATGAAGAGCCATCCTTTCGGTAGTGTTTCCAAATGGCAGGAAGCTGAAAGCGCTCGTTGTTTGATGAAGTGTCACGAACACCTTCTCTAAATTTTTCGCCCAGATCGGTTATTTTCTTGGCTAAAAATTCATCCTCAGTAAACTTGTACTTTCTTAAACAGGCATCATTAACTTCAAGTATATCAAGCGTGTAATAGTCGTAAAGAAGCATGCACTCATTGGTAAAGAACGTACCAATTTTATCATTTTGTAGAGCAGATTTTTCCATCACGTAGTTTTTATTTCTGCACCTTCCCGATGAAATTTATTTCAACTATATCAAACAGAGATAACAGTTTAAAGGATTGTCAGGATTTTGTATTTTAACAGTTCACATGTTAACGAAATAAACTTTTTCCTCACAGACAAAAAATTTAATGCCAGAAGATTTTATTACGCTCACCTTTCCTGATGGTGCTGAAAAAGAGTATAAGAAAGGAATTTCAGGATATGAAGTCGCCGAATCTATTTCTAAGGGATTAGCTCGCAATGCGTTAAGTGTAACCGTGAATGGTACCATTCAAGATCTTGACGCTCCTATTACTGAAAATGGTACTATAGAAATTAACACATGGGATTCGGAAGACGGACAGTACACATTCTGGCACTCATCTGCCCATCTGCTGGCCGAAGCTGTTCAGGAACTGTACCCTGATGCAAAATTTGGAATTGGTCCTCCAATTGAAAACGGATTCTATTACGATATCGATTTCGGGGATAAAACAGTAGGTCTGGACGATCTCCCGAAAATTGAAGAGAAGATGATTGAACTTGCAAGAAATAAGGAGGAGTTCAAACGGCGTGAAGTTTCCAAGGAGGAAGCTCTCACCTTCTATAAGGAGAAAGGCAATGAGTATAAAGTTGACCTGATTAAGGATCTGGAAGACGGAACCATCACATTTTATGAGCAAGGTGATTTCACAGATTTGTGTAAAGGTCCGCACATTCCTAATACTTCCCTGATCAAGGCAGCTAAACTCACCAGCATGTCCGGTGCCTACTGGCGCGGTGATGTGGATAGCAAACAGCTGACGAGAATTTACGGAATTACGTTTCCCAAACAGAAAATGCTGAAAGAGTATCTTGAGCAGCTTGAAGAGGCCAAAAAGCGAGATCATAAAAAACTGGGCAAAGAGCTCGGTATTTACATGATGGACCGCATGGTTGGCTCCGGATTACCGTTATGGTTGCCGAATGGTACCGTACTGCGCAGAACACTGGAAGCTTTTTTGCGTGATGAACAGAAAAAGCGCGGCTATAAAGAGGTAATCACTCCTCATATTGCCAATATTGAGCTTTATGAAACTTCCGGGCACTACCCTTACTACAAGGATTCTCAGTTTGATCCGATGGAGGTGGATGATGAGAAGTATATGCTCAAACCGATGAACTGCCCTCATCATCACAGAATTTATTCAAATGAACTGCGCAGTTATCGTGATCTCCCGCTCAGGCTTGCTGAATTTGGCTCCGTGTACCGTTATGAGCAGAGCGGAGAGCTGAATGGCTTGTCTCGTGTGCGCGGGTTTACCCAGGATGATGCTCACATTTACTGCACACACGATCAGCTTAAGGGTGAAATAAAAAGCACGATCGAGCTTACTCAATTTGTATTTAGCACTTTTGGAATGCCGGTAGATATTCGTCTCTCTTTCCGGGATGACAATGACAAAAAGTATGGTGGCAACAATGAATATTGGGAGCGAGCGCAACAGGAAATCAAAGAGGTAGCCGATGAGATGGATCTCGATTATAAAGTTGCACTCGGAGAAGCCAGTTTTTACGGACCAAAAATCGATTTTATTATCCGGGATGCCATCGGTAGAAAGTGGCAGCTTGGAACTGTTCAAGTTGATTATGTAATGCCGGAGCGGTTTGATCTGACCTATGTGGGATCAGATAATAATAAGCACAGACCGGTAATTATCCATCGAGCCCCTTTTGGGTCAATGGAACGATTTGTAAGTATTTTAATTGAACATTTTGCAGGTGATTTCCCACTGTGGCTCTCCCCTTTACAGATGAAGGTTTTACCGATTTCGGAAGATTTTAACAGTTACGCTGAAGAGTGTGCTGCTAAATTTGAAGCCGAAGGAGTTCGCGTAGAAGTGGACACCCGCTCCGAAATGATTGGCGGAAAAATAAGGGATGCAGAAAATGCAAAAATTCCCTATATGTTAATAGTTGGAGCCAAAGAGCAGAAAGATCGAACCGTATCCGTCAGACGACATAAAAAAGGCGATATTGGAACGTTTTCGCTCGATGAATTTTTTGACAAAGTGATGGACGAGATAAACTCGAAATCATTAATATCTAATCATAAATAAAAACACAGAGGTTTACTTATCGCAAGACGACGACCTATGAGAAGAAAACGAGATGATGACCGGCCCAGGGTCAATAACGAGATTCGGGCTTCAAAAGTCAGGTTAATTAAGCCTGATGAAGATCACGAAATCGTTTCAGTTGAACGGGCCCTGCAAATTGCCGAATCATTTGACATGGACTTAGTGGAAGTTGCACCCAATGCCAAACCGCCGGTTTGCAAGGTGATCGACTTTGGAAAATTCATGTACGAAAAAAAGAAAAAGGAGAAGGAAGCCAAAAAGAAACAGCACACCATACAGGTAAAAGAGCTGCGTTTCCGTCCTACAACAGACGATCACGACCTTGAATTTAAAACTCGTCACGCAAGAGAGTTTTTGGAAGGTGGCGATAAAGTTAAGGCTACTGTGCAGTTCAGAGGCCGAGATATGCTCTATACGGAGCAAGGTGAGGAGCTACTGCAAAATCTGGCTGAAGAGTTGAGCGACGTGAGTAAAATTGAGTCCAAACCGACCATGGAAGGGCGAAGAATGATCATGGTATTGTCTCCGTCAAAAGATTAAAGAATAGCTTTTATCAGAACTCAAACATTTTTATCTTTCTGTTCTTTATAATTTCAGACAATTACGCTAATTATGCCTAAAATGAAATCGAATAGTGGCGCCAAGAAGCGTTTTAAGGTTACCGGTTCCGGTAAAATTAAGCGCAAGAAAGCTTATAAGCGTCACATTTTGACAAAGAAAACATCGAAGCGGAAAAATAACCTCGGCAAGGATGCATTGGTTCACAAAGCTGATGAATCCTCAATCAAGGATATGCTCCCCTACGGTGGAAAGTAATTACACTAAACAATTAATCTCTAAACGTTAAGTAAAAATGCCACGATCACGAAATCTGGTGGCTTCCCGTCGCCGTCGCCGTAAGATACTCAATAAGGCGAAAGGCTATTGGGGCAGACGCAAAAACGTTTACACCGTTGCCAAAAATGCGGTAGAAAAAGGTCTTCAGTACCAATACCGCGACCGAAAGGTTCGTAAAAGAATGTTTCGTCGGCTTTGGATTACGCGTATAAATGCAGCTGCTCGATTAAACGGAACCACTTATGCCAAGCTTATTCACGGCATGAAAGAAAACAACATGGAAATTAATCGAAAAATGTTGGCCGACATCGCCGTTCGCGATCCGGAAACATTTGCTGCAATTGTCAAAGAAGCAGTAAACTAATTGTTATTTCCTATTTACAGCCGGCAGATCTTTTAAGGTTTGCCGGCTTTTTTTTATCAATTATTGACGAACTTACTAACCATACTCTCCTTAGAGTCTTTTAAAAGCGCATAACGGCATGATCGACAACATTGAAAAGATCAAAAAAGAGATTCAAGATTTTAACATTTCAAATGAAGATGATCTGGAAGCCTTTCGATTAGAATTCCTCTCCCGTAACGGAAAGATCCAGAGTATGTTCGCCTTGATGGGTAAGGTGCCGAAAGAGCAAAAAGCGGAAGTTGGTAAAGCGATGAATGGCGTTAAAGTTCTCGCTCAGCAAAAGTTTGATGACGCACAGCTTGAACTCAAAAAAGCAACCCGAAAAGAGTTTGGTGCTTTAGATGATATTACGCTGCCTGTAGAACCAACCTATGCCGGCTCTTTTCACCCTCTCACCCAGGCACTTGATGAGATGAAGCAGATATTTTTGAGGCTTGGTTTTAACATAGCAGACGGTCCGGAATTGGAGAACGATTTTCACAATTTTACTGCACTCAACTTTCCGCCTGACCACCCTGCCCGGGACATGCAGGATACATTTTTTGTTCGAAAATCGGATGACCAAAATGAGCAGGACCTGGTTTTAAGAACTCATACTTCACCCGTTCAAATTCGTTTGATGAAAAATCAGCAGCCGCCACTCAGGTCCATCATGCCGGGGCGTGTGTACAGAAATGAGGCCGTAACAGCAAAATCTTATTTCCAGTTTAATCAAGTTGAGGGACTTTATGTGGATAAGAATGTTAACATGGGTGAGCTGATTGAAACGCTCGTCATGTTTGCGAAACTTATGTATGGCAGCGATGTGAAATACCGTGTGCGTCCCTCCTACTTTCCATTTACTGAACCCAGTATCGAGATGGATGTGTGGTGGGAGAATGAGAAAGGTGGTCAGTGGCTGGAGATCCTGGGCGCCGGAATGGTCGATCCCAATGTATTTGAATCTGTGAATGTGGATCCGGAAATCTATACCGGTTTCGCTTTTGGAATGGGCGTTGACCGAATTGCCATGCTTCGCTATGGAATCGATGACATTCGTCTTCTCTATGAAAATGACATCCGATTTTTAGAGCAGTTCAAATCGTAACACGCTATTTCTCTATTCAGATTGTTATTTAAACAATTCAAACAACAACTTTCAGACTGATAAAACCGAACGACATTACGCATGAACATCTCTTACAACTGGTTAAAAGAGTATATCGATCTTGATTTAACACCCGAAGAAACTTCAGAGAAATTAACCCTCTCCGGACTTGAGGTAGAAGGAATGGAGCAGATCGGTTCTGATTTTGACGGTTTTGTTGTTGGGGAAGTACTCGAGGTAAAAGCTCACCCTAACGCTGATAAACTTCAGATTTGTGATGTCAATGTAGGCTCCGATACAGTCCAAATTATTTGTGGAGCACCCAATGTTGCTGTAGGACAGAAAGTACCCGTTGCCACTGTCGGCTCTGTAATGCCGTTACCCATGGAGGACGGAAGTTACCTGAAGATCAAAAAGGCGAAGTTACGTGGAGAGAAATCAAATGGAATGATCTGTTCGGAATCTGAGCTGGGCCTGAGTGATGACCATTCAGGAATTATGGTGCTTCATCCTGATCTGGAAGCCGGAACTCCGCTTAAGAAGGCCCTGGATGTTGAAAAGGATGTAATTATTGAAATTGGCCTCACGCCAAATCGTCCCGATGCAGCTTGTCATGTTGGAGTAGCACGTGACCTTTCTGCCGTGACCGGCAGCCCCCTAAAAAACCCGTACAACGAATTAGTATCGAAAGCAGGCTCGATTGATGACCAAATTTCTATATCTATTGAAGACAAAACGAAGTGTCACCGTTATGTGGGGATGATGGTGAAAGGTGTTGAAATAAAAGAATCACCTGCCTGGCTGAAACAGCGATTAACAGCCATTGGGTTACGCCCAAGAAATAACGTAGTTGACGTAACGAATTTTATATTGCACGAAATTGGGCAGCCTCTCCATGCATTTGATTATGATAAAATTGCCGATAAGAAAATAGACGTTAAAACATTTGACAAGGACGTTAAATTCACAACACTGGACGATGTAGAACGTGAGGTTCCGGCCGGTTCCCTATTCATTTGTGATGGAAACGGACCGGTGGCAATTGCCGGTGTGATGGGTGGAGAAAACAGTGAAGTTACTGACAGCACAACCAACATACTGATCGAAAGTGCGTATTTTAAACCTTCATCCATCAGGAAAACTTCTAAAAGCCTTGCTTTGCAAACTGACAGCTCCTATCGGTTTGAACGAGGCATTGACCCTGAAATTCAACTCAAAGCCGCTCAGCGCGCAGCAGAACTGATTGTGAAACTTGCCGGCGGTGAAATTGTAGAAGGATACGCAGATGTTCATCCTGTGAAGTTTGAACCGTGTGAAGTGAAACTCAGGCTTTCCAGAATAAACCGGGTGCTGGGTACCTCCTTAAAGATGAAGGATGCCGAGAAGATTTTGAACGATCTTGAGTTTGAAACTACCCTTGCCGGTGAAGGTCAGCTTCTTTGCAAAGTTCCGACTTTTCGCCCGGATGTATCCAGGGAGATTGATCTGATTGAGGAAGTAGGACGTATATTCGATTATAATAATATACCGTCTCCTGAAACTTCTCCATTTTTTACACCGGAAACACTGTCAGAGACTGAAGTTTACAATCAGAAAATAAGAAGATTTGCTCGAAGTCTTGGCTACAAAGAGATTACAACCAACTCCCTCCTTTCTCAGAAAGAAGCAGATGCCTTGGCAGATAGAGAGGAACAGATTTCAACACTGAATCCTGTATCTCAGGAGAATACAACCTTAAGAACCCATCTCAGTGGCGGATTCCTGAAGTCAATCCGTTACAACCTGAACCGGAATATCGAGAATATTCGCTTCTTCGAGATTGGGCACGTCTTCAAAAATGTTGAGAAAGAACAAAGTACCTGGATTGAGGGAGTCCGGGAACACACAAACCTTCTGATGGGAGTTTGCGGTCAGAAGAGATCAGATAACTGGCAGGGTGCATCGGAAGCTTATTCGGTGTTTGACATCAAATCTGATCTTGAGTCGTTAATACATTTTCTAAATATTGATGGAAAAGTTGAGCGAAAAGCGGAGAGCAATTACTCTCTTAACTATTTGCTGGATGGAAAGATCATTGCAACTCTGCAGCAGTTGGATGAAGAGGTATTGAAGAGCTTTGATGTTGGGCAGGATGTATTTATAGCAGAAGTTGATTTAACTGAACTGTTTGAATTGAATGCCGGACGATCTGAAACTACCTACACTCCGGTTGCCAAATTCCCTTCATTCGAGTTTGATGCCGCCTTTATCGTTGATAAGTCGATCCGAGCGGGTGAGCTCTCTTCAGGTATTCAAAAAGCCGCAGATGATACACTCAAGTCTATATCGGTTTTTGATGTTTATGAAGGAAAAAATATTGGAGAAGAGAAAAAAAGTATTGCATTTAGGCTCACTTTTTTAGATCCTAATAAAACGTTGACAATCAAAGATGTAGAACCGAAAGTTCAAAAAATTGTTCAATCTTTGGAGAACGACTTTGGAGCTAAATTGAGATCTTAAATTAGCTTACTTATGGCTATCAGTGAAATTCAAAAGGAAACTTTTTTCAATCTTCTGGAGCAGATACGGACTGAGGTTCAATCACTTAGAAAGAAGAACAAGGAACTGAGCCGGGAAAACCTGAAGCTTAAATCAAAGCTGGAAGAGATACAGAAAGAGCAAACCGATATCTTCTCATCTATCAGCGAATCGGAACGAATTGCCATGAGGCATAAAGTTGACGGACTCATTGAAAAGTTGAATCAACATCTGAATAAATAGCTATGATGCAGTCGATTAAAGTAACGATCATGGGTAAGCAAATTCCCCTTAAAGTTGAGGAGAGTGAAGTGGAAGCTACTCGGCAAATGGCACAGTTTGTCGATGAAAAATTCAGAATGTATCGTAATCAGCTCTCTAACCAGCCCGACTCAACAGTGATGATACTCGCCTGTCTGAATATTGCTGAAGAACTGTTTGAATTAAGATCTAGACTTCAGGTTCAGGAGGACAAAGAGAGTGAGTTGATGGATCAGGTGAATGATAAACTTGAAAATTTCATCAAAGAGCTGACCTGATTTAGCTGATAAAGAATTTTTGAGCTACTTTAAGCGTTAGTACCTCACTATTTACTTTACCTCTATTTTTCATCATGTATAAAGGAGAACGTTTCAATTCCATTTCACATCTTATTGGCGTAATTGCTGCTGTTGCAGGCTTTGCATTACTACTCTATCTGTCCATTCAACAAGGCGATATTTGGAAAATCGCCTCCTTTACCGTTTACGGATCCACCCTGGTTATTCTTTACTTGTTTTCCACACTTTATCACAGTTTCAGGGGAAAGTGGAAGAAAATCTTCCAGAAGTTTGATCACATCGCAATCTATCTTCTGATTGCAGGTACCTATACGCCGTTTACTCTTGTCACGTTGCCTAATCACATTGGATGGACCATCTTCGCCATTATTTGGGGATTAGCCATGATTGGCATTGTTATAGATTTACTGCCTCAAAAAGGTCACAGAATCTTACCGTTGGTCATCTACCTATTGATGGGATGGCTTGTTATTTTGGTGATGGAGCCACTGATGAATAATCTTTCAGTAACTGCTATGGATTGGCTGATGGCTGGCGGGCTGCTCTACACCATGGGAGTACTCTTTTATGTTCTCGACAGCAAACATAAACTGGCGCACGGAATCTGGCATCTTTTTGTGCTTGCCGGCAGTGTCAGCCACTTTATTACTATCGCTGCATTCGTTTAGTTTGCGAGAGAATTCTGTGGTTCTCCCCTCACTTTTCTTTACCTTACCACAGATTTTTTAAATGCCTGACAAATCAAATACATGTCAAAAAAACTGAAGCTATTTTTCATCTCAGACATTGTGGGTGAGCCCGGTCTCAATCTGCTTGAGACGATGTTCCCTCCCATTCGTGATAAATATTCCCCGGATTTTATAATTGCAAATGCAGAGAACTCTCATGAAGGCCGAGGTGTAAACCGCCACATCGTACAGCGACTTTATGATCTGGATGTAGATGTAATTACCGGCGGAAAC
Source organism: Rhodohalobacter halophilus (assembly GCF_001715195.1). Classification (GTDB taxonomy): domain Bacteria; phylum Bacteroidota; class Rhodothermia; order Balneolales; family Balneolaceae; genus Rhodohalobacter; species Rhodohalobacter halophilus. The sequence continues at coordinate 38,998 of NZ_MDWE01000023.1, read as the reverse complement.
CACTCTTTTGATAAGTGGAAAATTTTCTCATACATGAAAACCGATGAGAACCTTCTGCGCCCGATGAACTATCCAAAAGGAAATGCAGGTTTTGGATATGGAATTTATAAGGTTAAAAAATCGGACCTGAAAGTTGGTGTATTGAATCTGCAGGGTCGAACCTTTATGCCCGACATTGATGATCCATTTTCCACTGCAGAATGGGCTTTGGAAAAAATTAAAGAGGAGACCGATATCGTGTTTATCGACTTTCATGCAGAAGCAACTGCCGAAAAGATGGCGTTTGCCTGGACTGTTGACGGAAAGGTGTCGGCTGTAATTGGTACTCACACACATATTCCAACAAACGATGCGCGAATTTTACCAAAAGGTACAGGGTATCTGACCGATGCCGGGATGACCGGGCCGTTTGATTCTGTAATTGGAATGGATAAAAAGACCTCCATCAATAGATTTAGGCTGGGTACGCCTCAGAAATACAAAATTGCCGATAATGATAACAGAATCTGTGGAGTTTACCTCGAAATTGACTCTGAATCGGCTAAATGCACAAAAATCGAACCTGTTATTTTTCCGGAATTTAACACAACATCTGATTCATGAGCTCATCACCTACCGTTTTACGATGTGAAAATATCCACAAAAAGTTTAAATCTGAATCAGGAGCGGAAGATCTGCACATTCTCAGAGGGATTGATCTCACTTTAAAATCGTCTGAAATGGTAAGTATTGTTGGATCAAGCGGAAGCGGAAAAAGTACGCTTTTGCACATTCTGGGTGGACTTGACCGGCCAAACGAAGGAAATGTATTCTGGAACGATGAATCGATTTATGATCATAAACCGGACAAACTTGCTGATCTGAGAAACAGAAATGTCGGCTTTGTTTTTCAGTTCCATCATCTGCTACCGGAGTTTACGGCTATTGAAAATGTTATGATGCCTGCACTTATACAGAATCTTGGGATGAAGAAGGCCGAGTTACGGGCTACGGATCTGCTAAATCGTTTTGGGCTTGCCGAAAGGTTAAATCATCGACCTTCACAATTATCCGGCGGAGAGCAGCAGCGGGTATCTATGGCACGTGCACTTATGAATAATCCATCCATCATTCTGGCAGATGAACCCACCGGTAATCTGGATGAAAATAACACTCAGATCATTTTAGATCTACTATTTGAGCTTCGGGAAACTGAACAGGTATCCCTCGTTTTGATTACTCATGAACACGAAATTGCCGAGCGATGTGACCGTCTTTATAATCTACATGCAGGTGTGCTTGAAAGCGTAAAATGAGCCGGTAAATTTTTGGTTAAATGGCTAAACTGTGATATTTTTATCGGTCTTGAAAGCATGATGAAAAATTGAAGTAAACCAGCAAATTTTAAATAAGCAGAATGAGTAAAAGACTTAAAAATGAAGACCTCGAACAGGATCTTCTGATTGAATATTCTTCACGATTTGTTCACTTCTACAATCAGAATAAAGCAGCTGTTTTGGGCGGTGGTATCAGTTTTGTTTTGGTTATAGGATTGCTGATCGGTTATTTCTACTACAGTGCTCAGCAGGAACAAAGAGCTCAGAATTTGCTGAGTATTGCAGAACAGGCTCTCTTTCAGGGAGACTTCCAGACTGCATTACATGGGGATGATGAAGAGTTTACTCTCGGGTTTGCACAGATTGCAAATAACTTTTCACGAACCGATGCCGGTAATCTGGCAAAATACTACGCCGCAGTTTCTGAATATGAATTAGGAAATTTTGAATCATCACTCTCCTATATCGAATCTTTCAGTAAGCCGCGAGGCATTCTGGGTGTACCACCATCCGTTTTTCATGCTACTTTGCTTTTGGAAATGGAACGGTTCGAAGATGCAGCATCACTTTTTGAGCAGGCTGCCGGTTGGGACGAAAACAATGCTACAACCCCAGCAAATCTCTATCAGGCAGCACAAGCATACGATGCAGCCGGCCTCACAACTGAAGCCAATCGTGTACTTGATCAAATTTTGCGTGACTATCCGAACAGTCAGGTAATAGCACGGGCCGAACGCATGAAAGGAGCGCTTGCAGTTCGAGGATAGAACTCGACTCTTTTGAAAATGAAAAGGGGAATTCAATACGAATTCCCCTTTTTTTGTATCAAGATATATCTTGCGAAAATGCAGACTATAGCCAATCCTTGTAATCTGTCAACTACTCATTAAAGTTAACCTCTACAGATAACGCTTGAGGTCAATGGTTACGATGATATCAAGAGATCTGTTTACTCCTCAGGATCATGATTTTAAAAAGCCGGGATGCACTACATATTTCTTCTGTATTGACCACCCACTTCATAAAGCGCCTGGGAAATTTGTCCGAGTGAAGCAACTTTAACGGTCTCCATCATCTCTTCGAATAAATTTCCATTTTCACGGGCAACCTTCTTAAGGTTCTTAATTACCTGATCCGCGGAATCACTGTTTCGTTGATGGAATGCCTCAAGATTATCGATCTGTTGCTTCTTCTCTTCTTCTGTAGATCGTATCAGTTCAATTTCACGTTCATCCTCTCCTGTCTGAGTATCAGATTTGAACGTATTAACCCCAATTATCGGAAGTTCACCGGAATGTTTTTGGGATTCGTAGTATAGACTCTCTTCCTGTATTTTTCCGCGCTGATACATGCTCTCCATGGCACCCAATACACCACCGCGATCGGTAATCCGGTCAAATTCTGTCAGTATCGCTTCCTCAACGAGATCGGTAAGCTCTTCTATGATGTAAGATCCCTGAAGAGGATTCTCATTCTTGGTCATCCCCATCTCCTTGTTGATGATGAGCTGAATCGCCAGAGCTCTTCTTACAGAAGCTTCTGTAGGTGTGGTAATTGCCTCATCGTAAGCATTGGTATGAAGGGAGTTACAGTTGTCGTAAATCGCCATCAGAGCCTGCAGGGTGGTTCGAATATCATTGAACTGAATCTCCTGCGCATGAAGCGACCGTCCGCTTGTTTGAATATGATATTTGAGCTTTTGAGATCGTTCATTGGCTTCATATTTGTTCTTCATGGCGATGGCCCAAATTCTACGCGCCACACGCCCAATGACAGCATACTCAGGGTCCAATCCGTTACTGAAAAAGAATGAGAGATTGTGTGCAAAGTCATCTACGTCTAAGCCTCGTGACAGGTAGTACTCGACATAAGTAAACCCGTTTGCCAGTGTAAACGCTGCCTGTGTGATCGGATTTGCACCGGCTTCCGCAATATGGTAACCGGAAATGGAGACAGAGTAGTAGTTTCTAACCCGGTGCTCAGTGAAATACTTCTGGATGTCGCCCATCATCTTCAGGGCAAACTCAGTTGAGAAAATACATGTGTTTTGAGCCTGGTCTTCTTTTAGGATGTCGGCCTGAACCGTTCCTCGAACCACCTTCAGTGCTTGCTCTTTAATTTTATGATACGTTTCCTGATCCAAGAGCTGATCTCCGCTCACACCGAGTGTGCCAAGTCCGAAACCATTGCTGCTTGGTGGCAGTTCGCCCGCATACTGAGGTGCAGGCAATCCTTTCTTTTTATAGATCGACTCGATTTTTTTCCGGGCACTCTCCCACTCACCACTCTCTTTCAAGTACCGTTCCACCTCCTGATCGATAGCAGTATTCATAAACATCGCTAAAATCATTGGAGCCGGTCCGTTGATGGTCATCGACACAGAGGTGGTCGGTGCCGTCAGTTCAAAACCGGAATAGAGCTTTTTCATGTCGTCAAGTGTACAAATACTCACACCGGAATTACCAATTTTACCGTAAATATCAGGGCGATAAGCGGGATCTTCTCCATAAAGCGTCACGGAATCAAATGCAGTTGACAGACGCGCCGCCGGCATACCTTCGCTCACATAGTGGAAACGCTTGTTGGTTCGTTCAGGCGTTCCCTCTCCTGCAAACATACGGGTCGGATCTTCTCCCTCCCGCTTAAATGGAAACACACCTGCCGTGTATGGAAAATATCCGGGCAGATTCTCCTTCAGTGCAAACTTCAGCCTGTCGCCAAGATTTTGAGTTTTTGGCATGGAAATACGCGGAATCTTCGTACCGCTGAGCGATGTCCGGAATAATTGATTCTCAAATGTTTTATTTCTGATCTTCACCTTAAACGAATCCTGTCGATACTTATCAAAAAGCTCATCCCAGCCGTCCAGGATCTTTTGGGGAAGCGGATCGAGTTTCACCGACCAATGCTCCTCCATCTCCTCCAGCCGGGAGATCATTACTTCCTGATCCTCAGGTTTCCAGTTCTCTACCTGTTCGATGGTTCCCCGTACCTGGTCCAATTTGGATGCAATTTCAACCTGCTCTTCTGCCCACTGATGGTAGTTTTCTATGGTTTCGGTAATTTCTGAAAGATAACGCTGCCGTTTTCCCGGAATAACTGCTTGAGTGTGAAGATCCTCAGCAGGCTCAGCGTCTGTGTATAGTTCCGGTGTCCAGCCGATATTGAAATGGGTGTTGATACGATCCACGATGGCTGCAAACAGACGATGAACGCCTTCGTCATTAAACTGAGCGGCTATCGTTGGGTAAACCGGCATCTCTTTTGGATCGGTGTGGAATAATCCGCGATTTCTCTGAATCTGTTTACGGATATCACGAAGCGCATCCAGTGACCCTTTCTTTTCAAATTTGTTCAGAACTACAATTTCGGCAAGGTCCAGCATGTTGATTTTCTCAAGCTGGGTAGCTGCACCATATTCATGGGTCATCACATATAGCGGAATATCGCAGATATCCACTATCTCCGTATCGCTCTGCCCAATTCCGCTTGTTTCTACAATTATCAGATCAAAACCGGCAGTTTTGAATACCTCAATTGCCCCCCTTACAGAATCGCTGATCGCTTTGTTTGAAGCCCGGGTCGCCATGCTTCTCATGTAAACACGTGGTGTGTCAATGCTGTTCATTCGTATACGGTCACCCAGCAGTGCTCCACCCGTTCTCAGTTTGGAGGGATCAATAGAAATTACAGCAATCGTCAACTCCTGAAATTCCGTGATAAACCGGCGAATTATTTCGTCAGTAAGTGAACTTTTGCCTGCACCGCCGGTTCCGGTAATTCCAAGAACTGGAATGGTTTTCACTGAATGACTAACCTGATTACCTGCTATGTGCAATCCCTTTTCATCAAATGAGGCAACATTCGAACATCCATTTTCCAGGGCAGATATTGTTCGGGCGATTGCGTTTCGGTCCTGCTTACTTACCTTTTCCGGAACAACCGGGGCTGTTTCATTTGTGTCAAAATCACAAGCTTCCATCATATAGTTGATCATTCCCTGGAGCCCCATTTTACTGCCATCCTCAACAGAAAAAATTCGCTCAACTCCATAGTTATGGAGCTCATTAATCTCACGGTCTACAATAACACCGCCACCGCCTCCAAAAACTTTGATGTGAGATGCATCGTTCTCCTTGAGCAGATCTACCATATATTTAAAATACTCCACATGACCGCCCTGGTACGAACTGATCGCAATCCCCTGAGCATCCTCCTGAATTGCACAGTTCACAATTTCGTGCACCGAACGGTTGTGTCCCAAATGGATCACCTCGGCACCGGTTCCCTGCAAAATCCGCCGCATGATGTTAATACTGGCATCATGTCCATCAAACAGGCTGGCAGCCGTTACAAATCGCACCTTATGCTTCGGTTGATATTTTTTCGGTGTGGAACCTTGTTTGGTTGATGATTTAGTTTTAGAGCTTTTTTCTGCAACAGTACCTTTCGACATAAATTTCGTCTATGCTAATTCAAATTCTTGTTGATGGAAGCGATTCCAAAGATAGGAAATTCGATTGAAAAACTTTATTACACTTCAGTAGATGAACGTTTAAAAGCTGTAAATCATACGATTCGATCTCATACCATTTATAAGCTGCTTAGATATGCTAAGACTCCTCTTTTGATGTAGGTTCGTTCAAGTAGCTGATTGTACGCTGAGGGAATGGAATCACGATCCCCTCTTGATCAAAACGTTTTTTAATGCTCTCGAGCACATCACACTGTAATGTAAATGCATCGGGAGCATCTTTTGCCCAGGCCCACCCTCTCAATGTAACCGATGAATCCATCAATCCGGTTAACCGAACCAATACCCTTGGAGCTCCATTTTCAATATCTTCCGGCTTTCTTACATCCATACTCAATGGATGATTCTCAACCTCTTCAGCAATGATTTTCTTTGCAAGGTCAATATCTGACCCATAACTAATACCAACATCAATTAAACGGCAGATTTTTGAATCACTGAAATTGGAATTAATCAAAACTTCATTACTGATCACGGAGTTGGGAATGATGATTCGCTGATTCTCAAAATTACGAATTACGGTGTGCCGAAGACTAATGTCTTCAACTACCCCCCGGAGATCCGTTCTTAGTGTAATTCGATCATTGATGACGTATGGTTTATAAATGACAATAAACAAACCGCTGATGATATTTCCCAATGCCTGTTGCGATGCAAAACCAACCGCAATGGCCAATATACCGGCACCGGCTACCATTGATTGAGCAATATTCTCAAGTGTTGGAATGTTCCAAATTGCAAAACTAAAACCAATCAGGTAGATGATTGTGGAGAGAGAGTGCTCTATAAACTTGTAGTTCGTGAGATTTTCATCTTCGGTTGTATTATTGATTACAAATTTTTTGAACAGACGTTTGGATAGTTTTGCTACAAAAATTGTAACAATTAGAATTATAGTCACCCGAATGGGCATGGCGTATTGGGTTACTAGGTCTGAAAAATACTCTACCATTATTCTATGTCATTTAGATTAAGTGAATCGGGCTCAATGGACTGTAAATCTGTTGATAGGTTGGGGAAACGTAAGGAAACCTCAGACGCGAATCCCTCCCGAACGGGAATGGATCGTCGGATAATATATGGCTCCGGTTTTCGATAAGGATCCACACTGCCGGTATCCCAGCGTCCATTATCATTCTCATCCAGGTATAGCCTGGCAACATATTCGAGCGGGGGAAGGTTCTCAATTTCTATCTTCTGCCCGGTAAATGTTGTATCCACAACTACGCTCTCATCCCGGTCATGAACTGTAAGCCTTTTTGGTAGATCGGGCTCTCCGTTTTCCACAGTAATTTCAATGCTACCGAGCTGATTTCTCTGCCAAATCTCCGGGTTGATCCGAAGATATTCTGATTCCCACGGATCCCATACTCTCATTTCATACCTCAATCCCGCCTCCCATACGCTGTCTTTCGGAGATATACGCAAAATATGCCGATCGATTTCAAAAGCGGGCCACTCTTCAAACATTTGATCTCCCTCAAACACCAGGAGAGAATCTACAATTGTATTCTCATCTATAAACTTAGAGTATGTTACTTCCAGCGATTCAAAAGGAAACAGACCGTTTCGAGCGTTATGAGAAATTGGGCGGAGAGCCGTTGTGTCCGGCTCCGATGACCCGGTAAACGGTTCAATATTTGACTCCAAAGAGTTCCCTGCTCGATCTCTAAAACGAACAGGATTAACATTATACGTTCCCTCCTCTGTTAACGGATCATCACTTTGGGAGAATAGTACATTTGGGTCACTTTCGTCTTTATAAAGCGGGTATGCCCGGGTTATTTCATTTTCCAATGTATCAACAACCGAGATGTAAGCATTAGAACTCCACTGCACCTCTTCATTTATACGCAAACGGAGCCTGCGCTCAGAAAGTAATCCAATTCCTTCAAGTACAGGTGCGGTTGTGTCAGGAACAGAAGTATAGAGAGTGCCAAGATCAAACTCTCCATTCTGTTCAAGTTCAAACAACTCAACAGAAAACGGTTGTGCTGCCTCACGTCCTCTCTCCCATATCCTGTTGCGGTTTACATCGTTGATCCAAATAGCGCGGTAGGATCCGCCACTCAGATAGCCGAACTCTGCTACACCGGCTGTATCGGTTTGAGCGACATAGTTCGCCCGTGATGAAAAATCTGCCGGTTCCCGGTAAAGATAGACGCGGCGCCCGCTCTCAGTTTCACCTGTTTCTGCATCGATAATTCTTGCGGTTACCCTCCCTTCATCCAACACATCACCGGTAGAGAGCGCCAGATCAAAAGAGCTATTCATTTTATTGCGATCGGTATCGGTTACATCCACGCCAAGTTTTACGACTATGGTGGTGTTATCCGGCAGGTCTGAATCGAACGAAACAATGGCGGTTTTTCGCCTGAAATTAACTTCAAAAGGTATGGCGAGATCCGGTTCGATACTTACATTCTGGCGAACCGAATTTCTGTCAACGAATTTGTCAAATGTAAATCGAACTTCGTCTCCACGGAAATTTGTTGTTCCGGTTGCCGGAGTTGTTTCAATCACTTCCGGTCCTGTACGGTCGGGGGGGCCGCCTGTCGGAGCAATGGGTGTAGCACAGCTCATAGCAATGAATACTGTTATAAAAGAGATCAACACATACACTGTACGTCTGCCGTTACCGCTACATCTTTCTCGATATTGCTCTGTTATCATGCTAAATGAGTTGCTACATTCATGGAGGTGCAAATATATAGAATTTGTGATTCGATTCGTATCTGAACTGCTGATTTTCTTTCGGTAAGATATTCGATCGGATGATCGTGAGATTATGAAACGAATTTTTGACCTCTACATTCAATCAAGCCTGCATGTAGCCCTTGCCGTGGCTTCATTTACGGGGTTGACATATCTTCATTTCGGTCTTCCATTTAATCTTAGGATGATCACACTTTCCTTTTTGGGAACGGTAGCAGGTTATAATTTCATCAAATTTGGTCATCTGGTTCGTAGAGTTCTAATCTCGCCAAAGGTTGAACAAATAATTATAGCAGGCATCACTTTAATCTCAGTATTGGCATCGCTTCTGTTGGTCACAGACCTCCGGCTACCTTCATTAAGCCTGTTATTTCTGCTTGGGTTGATTGTACTGTTCTACCCTCACTCCTTCTTCGCTTCAAAACGAAATCTGAGAAGAATTACAGGTTTCAAAATTGTGGCCATCTCGATTGTTTGGTCAGGGTTTTCTGTGCTGTTACCCGCCATTGAAGCTAATGTCCGGCTTGATACAGTTCTGTTAAGCGAATTCATTCAGCGATGTCTGTTTGTGATCCTGCTGACTCTCCCGTTCGACCTCCGTGATTTACGAGCAGACTATGGAGAAGTTAAAACGATACCCTCACTGATCGGTATCCATCAAACTAAACGATTGAGCATCGTCATCTCGGCGGTAATTATCATTATGGCGTTGTGTATGCCTTCAAAAGAGTTCCCCATGTTAATGGCTCAACTTTTCGTTTTGATATTGCTTGTTGCAGCCATATTGCGTTTACCGATCTATCAAGCCAACTACTTCGCCTCCTTCTGGATAGAGTCGATTCCTATTCTGTGGTTTATTGTTTCTCTGATGCTCTTTTCAGTATAAATACTTTTTTATGATTGGCCTTCACTTCCCTATTTTTAGTCCACATTTAAACATCGTAAGAATTTAACTATGTATATCAACAAACCCGCGTCTTACACTGATTACTACGAGCTCACGATGGCGCAGGGCTATTTTCTTTCCGGAATGCACAAAAAGACCGCCGGATTCGATTATTTCTTCAGAAATATCCCATTTAATGGCGGTTATGTTATTTTCGCAGGATTGAATGAGCTGGTAGAAACAATCCGGAATCTGACCTTCAGTGATGAAGAGATCGATTATTTTAGAAAAGAGGGATTTAAGGAGGAATTCCTGGAGTATCTGAAACATTTCACATTTACCGGAAATATCTATTCAGTTCGCGAGGGGGAAGTTGTTTTTCCTTCGGAGCCGATCCTTCGAGTAGAAGGAGATCTGCTTGAGACTCAGCTACTGGAAACTCTCTTGCTCAATATATTGAACTTTCAATCACTGATTGCCACCAAAGCCGCGAGGATAAAGCTCGCTGCCGGTGAAAATTCTGTCGTACTCGACTTTGGTCTTCGGCGTTCGCAGGGACTCGGCGGTATCCATGCTACCCGCGCAGCAATGATTGGCGGATTTGACGGCACTTCGAACGTCTATTCTGCCCAGCGCTTTAATGTGCCCGCAGGTGGAACCATGGCGCACTCATGGATACAATCCTTCGACTCCGAAATTGAAGCCTTCCGAACCTACTCCAACTACTACCCTGACGATACAACCTTGCTGGTGGATACATATGACACTCTTGATTCCGGTGTTCCCAACGCAATCAAAATTGCAAAGGAACTCGAAGTAAAGGGTCATAAACTGAAAGCGATTCGTTTAGACAGCGGCGATCTTGCCTACTTTTCCAAAAAGTCGCGAAAATTACTGGATGAAGCCGGACTAAACTACGTAAAAATTGCAGCTTCCAATCAACTTGATGAACGGGTAATACACAGTTTGCGCACTCAGTCAGCCCCAATCGATATTTATGGTGTGGGTACCCGGTTGGTTACAGGTCATACATCACCGGCACTTGATGGAGTTTATAAATTAAACTCTATCGATGGAGAGCCGAAGCTAAAAATTTCTGAGAATATTGAGAAGATCACCCTGCCCGGAAATAAGAAAGTGTTTCGGTATTTAAATGGAGATGGATCATTTTACGGAGATGCAATTCTATTTGATAATGAGGAAGTGATCGAACGAATGCATCACCCAACATTTCCGGCAAAGAAAAGCGACCTGACCAACAGAACGTATGAAGATCTGTTAAGTCCGGTCATTAAAAATGGAAATATTATTCAGGAACTCCCTGATGTTCAATCGATTGCAAAATACGCAAAAAAACGTCTTAAGTTACTGCAACCGGAATATAAACGCCTTGACAATCCTCACATCTATAAAGTAGGAATCAGTACCAAACTGATGGAAAAACGAGATATTCTGCTCAAATTTTTTAAATCATAACATACATGAAAGCACTTTTAGTTGTTGACATTCAGAACGATTTCTGCCCCGGTGGAGCTCTTGCGGTTCCAAACGGTGATTCTATCATCCCAACGGTTAACAGTCTGATTGAGAGGTTTGATACAGTAATACAAACTCAGGATTGGCATCCGGCAGATCACTCTTCATTTGCTTCAAACCATGAGAATAAAGAGCCATATGAAACCATTGAAGCAAGCTACGGAACACAGGTTCTCTGGCCCGATCACTGCGTTCAGGGAACGAAGGGAGCTGAATTTCATCCGGAACTGATTACAGATAAATCTCAAGTTATCATTCGGAAAGGGTTTCGCAGAGAGATTGACTCATACTCCACCTTTTTTGAAAATGATCAGAAAACACCGACCGGACTCAGTGGTTATCTAAAAGAGCGCGGAATTACAGATCTCTACACGGTGGGACTGGCAACGGATTTCTGTGTGAAATGGTCCGTTCTTGACGGTATTGATGAGGAATTTACCATGCATATTGTAGAAGATGCCGTCCGGGGAATTGATCTTAACGGATCTTTGCAACAAGCCTGGAAAGAGATGAATAAAAAAGGTGTAAAAATTGTGAAGGCAGCAGAAATTTTCGTGTAAATAACTTTGAATCTGCTGACTTAAACTCCTATCTTTTCAGTCTTCGATTTTTTGGAGAGATGCCAGAGTGGTCGAATGGGCTCGCCTGGAAAGCGAGTGTGCCCGCAAGGGTACCGAGGGTTCGAATCCCTCTCTCTCCGCACTTACGATATTGTTTAATTTTTACTTTCCTGATTCTCTCTTCTATCCTTCTTTAGTTTACAAGGGATGAGAAGCCTGCCCCGCCGAAGGGTAATTAAGCCGACAGGCGCAAATCGGGGAATCCCTCTCTCTCCTATTCAGAAGATCGCCTCTCATCAAATAAAGTTCTTCAATCCCCGATTGATCAGAATATCAATAATTAAATCTTTGACGAGTAAAGGCTTTTACAGGCTCCCCATCCTGCCGGGCCGGCCTAAATCGCCACTGCATCGCGGCTCTAAGAACAGCATCCATTAAGCCATACTGCACAAAAGGCAGCTCTTCATAACTGCCGTCATCTTTATAGAGCCGAATTTCCATAACACTTGCCTCTTCAACTCTCCCATCTCGATCTACTAAAAAATTTACGATCATCTCCAGCTTCCCTTTATATTCTGCCGGTACCTCTTCAGGAGCTGTGGCCTCAACAATACGTACTACCGTAGGTGGTATTTGAGGGTTAGCAACTATTCTCTCCTCATCCCCTGTATCCCCCGTGCCAAATCCATCTTCCAGTTCCGGCAGGTCGGGCAGATCCAGATCGAGTTCATTATCAAGCTCAACCTCGATAATCTCATCGGTTGGAATTGGAATCGGAATGATCGGTCTGGGTGGCGGTGGTGGCGAGGTGGCCTGACGTGTTACTTCAATCTCATCCAGAAAAACCTGCTCTTGAGGGGGAATTTCAAAATCAAGTGTTGGTATGTATTCTGTATCAGGCCAAAGCCTTATAGAAGCTATCAATAATAATTCTATAACTACAATGGCCAGCAGGTACCGGTTTCTGTAAACCGGTTCAGGCATTCGGCGATCTGTAGAATTACTGTTTGACAAACTTTCTCTGATCTGTTATCAAAAAACAAGAGATTGAAAATACAACTTTCGAAGCAGAAGGTGTGATTTAGGCAATAAGTTATTGAAGATTGATTAACGCCCTGCGAATAAAACCATTGTGCTTTTTCAGTTCGTCAACAGCCTGCTTCTGATTTAAGTCACCAAGTGCCATTAACAGAGCTGTTTTTACATGATAGTCTGCTTTTTCCAGATAGGAGGACGCTTCATCGTAGGATAGTTTTGCAAGCAACATAACAATTCGTTTGGCTCTCTCTTCGAGTTTTTTATTGGTGAGCTGTAAATCTACCATCACATTTTGATACACTTTACCGAGAAGAATCATAGCCCCGGTGGTGAACATATTGAGAACCATTTTTTGTGCAGTTGCACTTTTCATTCGGGTACTGCCCATAATTACTTCCGGTCCCACCGGTATATCAATCATGTGATCGACCTTTAAATCTACCTGATCGGCAGAAACAGTGGTTACGAAAATAGTTGGCGCTCCAATTTCAGCGGCGGCTTTAACAGCTCCATGTACATAGGGGGTGCGTCCGCTGGCTGCCAGCCCGACAACAATGTCATTCGAAGTTACACCGGCATTCATAATCTCTTTCCTGCCCTCCTCTTCACTATCCTCTGCACCCTCCTGCGCTACAAACATTGCCTCTTTACCACCGGCAATAAAACCTTGAACCGTTTCGGGTTTCGTACCAAATGTTGGCGGACATTCGGAAGCATCCAGTACGCCAAGTCTGCCACTTGTTCCCGCTCCGAAGTAGAGGAGCCTCCCGCCAGTTTTAAGTTTACTTACAATCGTATCGATTGCTGAGGCAATTTCATCCAAACGGGTTTCTACACTGTGAGCTACTTTTTTGTCCTCACTGTTGATAATTGAAACAATCTGCCTGGAGTCGGCCAGATCAATCTCTTCACTGGCCGGATTACGCTGTTCTGTTAGTAATTTTTCGAGCTGATTAAATAGAGACTGGTCTTTTTTCACAAACTACTTCGTTCTGTTTTTCCACCAATTGTCTGCCGGGGACTCTGCAGCAACGGCCGCTTTTCGATTGGTCTGATCTTTGTTTCCCCTTAATTTCAACAGTGAAGATACAACAGATATTACTTCCGGATTACTGTTTTTTTGAAGCTCATCAGCCACAGGTGTATAGTGATCCTGCACAAAGTGAGTATCGTATTTTCCACTGGTAAATGATTCGTGTTGCAGCGTAAACTTGCAGAACGGAATGGTTGTACGTACACCCGCAATTTCGTACTCATCCAGTGCACGCAGCATTCTTTTGATGGCAGATTTTCTGTCTGGTGCATGCGTACAGAGTTTGGAGATCATCGGATCGTAGTTGATGGTTACATCCTGTCCCTCTTCCACACCGGCATCAACCCTGATTCCGGGGCCGGAAGGCATACGGTGCTTTTTTAACAAGCCGGTACTGGGCAGAAAGTTATCCGATGGATCCTCCGCATAAACCCGGCATTCAATGGCGTGTCCGTTTGCTTCAATATCTTTTTGGGTAAACGGCAGACGTTCACCTTCAGCTATATCGATCTGCAGGGATACCAGATCGAGACCTGTAATTAATTCAGTAACCGGATGTTCCACCTGAAGGCGAGTATTCATCTCCAAAAAGTAAAAGTTGAGATGTTTATCGACCAAAAACTCAACCGTACCGGCTCCCACATATTTACAGGCTTTGGCTGCATTTACTGCGGCCTCTCCCATCTCCTTCCGAAGATCGGGCGTTAAAACAGAGGATGGAGCCTCTTCAATCACCTTTTGGTGCCGTCGCTGAACTGAGCATTCGCGTTCATAGAGATGAACCGTGTTCCCTTCCTTATCTGCCAAAACCTGAAACTCAATATGACGCGGTTCTTCAAGATATTTTTCGATATAAACCCTGTCATCTCCAAAGGCGTTCTTTGCTTCAGATTTTGCGGCCTTTACACTTTTGTCAAAATCAGCGGGATCGTGTACAATACGCATACCCTTACCCCCACCTCCGGCAGCAGCTTTAATCAACACCGGGTACCCAATCTCTTCAGCTATAGAACGAGCCTTGTCAATATCCTTCATAGCCGATTCTGTTCCGGGTGGATAAGGCACATTCGCTTTCGCCATCAATTCACGGGCCTTGGTTTTGTCTCCCATCAAATCGATTGCATCCGGTTCCGGCCCGATAAAAATTATCCCTTCGTCCTTACAGCGCTGTGCAAAACCTGCATTTTCGCTCAAAAATCCATACCCGGGATGTACGGCATCACAACCGGTCTCTTTAATGGCACGGATGATTTTGTCAACAACCAGATAACTTTCTGAAGATGCCGCTTCCCCGATAAAAACAGACTCATCAGCGGCCAAAACGTGAGGTGATGCAGCATCGGGGCGAGAATAGACCGCTACGGTTTGAATATTTTTTTCCTTACAACTTCGAATGACACGAAGGGCGATCTCCCCCCGGTTGGCGATCAGAACCTTTTTGATTTTAGGCATAGGGAATATTTAAAAGAGATTTTCTTTAAACATTGACGAAACCAATGTCCATGGATTGTTCGTTTCCTGATCCCAAACATAGTGTTCATGGTCTATAAATTTCAACCATAAGATTTCACTCATTTTCTCCGTCTCCTCCCGGTGCGGATCATTCAAATAGCTGAGCAGGCGTATATCAATCGTAGAAATATCTCTTAATATCTGCTGGTCGTGCAGATTGGGAATAAATTCAATAGGATTGTTGTAGTAACTATTATCATCTTTAAACCCATCCAGGTGTATATTGATGTCGTAATAGCCCGAAATAGCCAAAATCTTGTCTACCAACTGCGGATATTTTAGACCAAACACCATTGCATGGTATGCTCCCAAACCCGTGCCGGCTGTTATCACAAACGGATTTGAATTTTGCTCTTCAATAAAAGGCAGTACTTCATCCTTGATATACATCTGATACTGATTTTCGCGCATCACACGTGTGTAAGGATCTACATCACTGTTCAGAAAACTTTCGGAGTCAATACTGTCAACCAAAAAGAACTGATTGTACCCAAGTTCGATCTGCTCCTCAACATGATCCATAACGCCTTGATCTTCCCACTCAAAAAAGCGGCCATTTTCTGTTGGAAATATCAGGACCGGCGTCCCCTCTTTTCCAAATACAAGCATCTCCATCTCTCTGCCCAATGTAGGGCTTTTCCATTTTCTGTATTCTCGCTGCATAGCCTGTAAATTTCTATCTAATTGAAGTTTTCAGAGTTTGAAATCATCATCAACGGTATGAGAACAATCCGGTGTGAGATTTGCGGTGTACCATCCCGCGTGGTTTTGTTGAATAACAGAAAGATAGGAATTTTTCAGGCTCTTGTAAGCGCTTTTCCAATGAATAGTAAAAGAATTTGAGACTTACGCTGAACGGAGGGTATACATCACTTTTGGCACGATAGAAAGCTTTTCTGTTGAGTTGAGGTAGGCTCTTTTCTGATAGACATTGAAGTTATTCTCCTCAATCTTACCAAGAATTCGAGAGTAGTTTTCTCGCGCCAAACACACAGGCAGACGACTATCTCTGGATAGCATCGGGATTCCTTTATCGGCACTGTCGTAATAGCTCCGGGCACGGGAAATCTGGAATTTCATGAAATCAATAAAGTTTTCATTCAGAGAGTGATTGAAAAGATCACTTTCACTGAGTCCAAACTTTTTCAGTTCATCTTGTGGCAGGTAAATTCTATCGCGTTCCAGGTCTTCACCAACATCGCGTAAAATATTGGTTAGCTGCATGGCAATCCCAAGGTCAACCGCATGCTCTACAGCTTTGGGGTTATCGTATCCAAAAACTTCGCTGGTCATCAACCCAACAACCGAAGCTACTTTATAGGAGTAGTCATACAACTCGTCAAAATTGTCGTATCTACTCTTCGTTAAATCCATCATCACACCGTCCATAAGCTGAAGAGGCAAATCGAGAGGAATTTTATAAAGGTTGAGAGTGTCTGAGAACGCGATTAAAATCGGATCTTCCTGCGATTCTCCCCTATAGGTATCGATCAATCTGGTTTTAAACTCCTCCAATTTTTCCAGCACATCGAAAGGACTGATTTTCTCGTGCTTGATGAGATCTTCAGCTTCATCTACAAGATCATCGAGGTAGCGACATAATCCATAAATGGCGAAAATACTTCTCTGCTTATGGTTTGGCAAAAAACGAGTTGCCATATAAAACGTTTTTGCATGTACCCGGGTTATTGCCCTGCAGTGAGCATAGGCAGATCTGAGTTTGTCACTATCCAATTCTTGAATAACAGACTTATGAAAGTTCGTCCGTTCATAGATAGGGCGAATAAGAGAATAAGGATATTTAAGAAGTCCGGTCATCAGCCATTAATTATTTTATTCAGTATATGCAATGCTTCCATTACTGCAAATAGTTCCTCAATAGGAAATTTTTCTCATATTCTTCTCTTTTTTCTGCTATTTTAAGCTCATAATTATTAAGCGTATTATTACCAATAACCGGTTAATTATCATTGTTAACGCAAGATCAAATGAAGCCTCAGAATAAAAAAGTAACGATATACCAGGTAGCTAACCGTGCCGGAGTTGCCATTTCCACGGTTTCAAGGGTATTAAACGATTCTCCCAACGTTTCAGAAAAGACGAAGGAGAAAGTGAAAAAGGCGATTGATGAGCTCAATTTTCGACCACAGGTAAGTGCACGAAAATTGGCCAGCCGTAAACCACAAATGCTGGCCATTGCAGTTCCATCTTTTACTACCCCCTACTATAATGAGGTACTGAAAGGGGTTAAGGATGAGATTGGACCGATGGATCTCGACATTGTGATCTATAACACCGGTTCAAAAAATCCGAAAGAGGGAATTGAAAACTTTTTTAACAGAGGCACGGCTGATACAGTTATCAGTATCAGTATTGATATTGATGATAATATCCACCGCCAGATTCAGGCCTCCGGAATGCCCATTGTATTAATTGGCAGCTCTCACCCGGAATATGATTATATCGACCTCAATCATCGAAAAGGTGGATTCTTAGCGGGTGAACACTTGGTAAAACAGGGGTATAAAAAAATTGGTTTGATACGTCCGGCTCTGGAAACAAAAGCAGGCAGTTTACGCGAAAAAGGATTTCTGGATGCCCTCAAAGAGTTTAAAATGCCAATACATGATCACCTTTTCATTACCGGTGAAAGTACTAAGCATGCCGGATTTACAGAAGAAGCCGGTTTTGAAGCCATCAACATCTACGACCAAATGGGTGAATTTCCGGATGCCATTTTCTGCGCAAACGACACGCAGGCAATTGGAGCCTACCATGCGCTTAACAGACTTGGAATGCGGGTGCCGGACGACATCGGCTTGATGGGGTACGACAATATCAAATTTACCAAATATCTTGATTTGACCACAATCGATCAGAAGATGCACTCCATCGGTGTTCAAGCAACTAAACGATTGGCTGAGATCATCAATGGAGAAACAGACAATAAACTGCAGATTACCATTGACCCGGTACTCGTGCCAAGGAATTCAACTAACAACCCGAACAAATAATCTTTCATAATGGATCAGCAGGAGGCGCTCTCCAACTGTATTACCACGTCCAACACATCATTGCCACAATTATCAGAACCTTACAGGGGTAAGGTTAGAGACGTATATTCGCTCAATGAGAACACACTTGGAATTGTTGTTACCGATCGAATATCTGCTTTTGATCACATTATGCGACAGGCAATTCCGTTTAAAGGGCAAATTCTGAATCAGCTATCAAAATTCTCGTTTGATGCGGTATCCGATATCGTTCCAAACCACATCATAGAGGTTCCTCATCCTAATGTTACCATTGCCAAAAAGTGCGATCCTATTCCTATTGAGGTGGTGATCAGAGGGTATTTAACCGGACACGCCTGGAGAGTTTACCGTTCCGGCGTTCGCGAAATTTGCGGTGTAAGAATGCCGGACGGCATGATTGAACACCAAAAGTTTGAAAAGCCGATCCTTACTCCTGCTACAAAAGCTACAGAGGGACATGATGAGGATATCTCTGAAGTTGAGATTTTGTCAAACAATATTGTAACGGAGAAACTTTGGAGTCAGATTCGTGACGTTGCTTTTCAACTATTCGAACGGGGAACTGCGGTTGCCTATAAACAAGGTTTAATCCTTGTAGACACAAAATATGAATTTGGCCTTTATAACGGAGAACTTACACTGATTGATGAAGTTCACACGTCCGATTCATCCCGATATTTTTACCTGGACGGATACGAAGAGCGCCAGAAAAAACGAGAGCCTCAGCGGCAGCTTTCAAAAGAGTTTTTGCGTGAATGGCTGATGGAGAAAAATTTTCAGGGAAAAGATGGACAAACACTGCCGGACCTGCCCGACCAGTTCCGATGGAGTATCTATCAACGTTATTCCGAACTGTTTGAAACTTTGACAGGATCGTCTTTTGAACCCAAACTGATCCGGGATATCGATTCCGATCTGGACAAAGTATTTAAAGAGTATATCTAAAACGATCAAAGGTCCCGTTTAACGGCAATAAATGCGGTATGATAGTGCACATTAATTTTGCCGTTATTCTTCTCCCTCCAGTACCGGTCCAGTAATTTTAACTGCTTAACATTCAGCCTCTTTCCGTTTACACTTGTTCCTGAACCTGAGTTTTTCAACTCCCTGTAGAATTCAAAAAGGGAAGTGTATTCAAGATTCGTCTGATCCTCGTAATAATCAACCTTCACCGGCCCCATCGAAAGGTTAATAACCATCTCTTCCAGGTCCGGTAATGGATTGGCTGTGAAGGGCAATCCTAAATCTAAACAGTTTTTTCTCCATTGAGGAAATGAATCATCCCCCGGAAATGACATCAATAGTAAACCGCCGGGTTTAAGTGCCGGCAGAATTTTGGCTACTGTTTGAGCCGGATGTTTGAGCCAGTGGAGTAAAAAGTTGGATAGAATAAGTGAGTACGTCTCCTCTTCCCACTCCTCTTGTTCAATATCTAACTGCTTGAACGTAAAGTTGGAATTTCCGGAATGTTTCTCCCTGTTTTTATTCAGCATCTGGGAGGATACATCTGTAATCAGCACTTCACGTGATGAATACATACCGGCAAGTTTTTCTGTAAGAAAACCGGTACCGGCACCTACTTCAAGAATCGTCCCTTCCGGAATGGAGTACTGCCACGGCTGAAGTGCATTTGCCAGGCGGTCTGAAGTCAACTTTTGAATTCTGGCTGACCGGTCATACTCATCTGCCGATTCAGAAAATCGTTGAATGATTTTCTGTTTGGGAAATTCCATACTTGATGATTGAATATTTTAATTTGGGTTCGTCCAGGTAGAATCGGATTCAAATGTACGCCCCATTGCCCTGAACTGCCGAACAAAACGGCGTTTCCCAACACTTGGAGCAAATTGGCCGTATTCAAGCATAAAGAGCCGCTCTGTTTCAGGATCATGATAGAAAAAATTCACAAAGGGGCCGCCCATAAAGTCATTTGTCATTCGCCACGTTCCTAGTGTTTCAAAGCCGGTTAGTCGGTTGTCTAATTCCATCTCTTTCGTGGTTACTACACGCGGATCACGGTACTCTGTGGTTACATATGATCCTTCTCTTGTTCCCTGCACATATTTTTGAAGCAGAGAGTCTCGTGTAGAATTGATCCAGTCATAATCCAGAAAATCGGCAGTCGGTACATCATCCTTCCACCAGGCAAGAATCCACCGATCATTGTCAGGCAAAGACCTTCGATACACCTGAACATTCGTAGTATCTATCGTCTTCACGTAGTCGTGCTGAATCCGCATTCTCCAGCCGTGGTTTTCCCACAGAGAATCACTCAGAGCCACTTGCTCTCCTCTGCGGTAAACTTCATCGATACGTCGATCAAATTCACGATCCATCAGATGGCCGACAAGTGACTCTTCAGAATTCCTGATTTTTTCAGAAAGTTCAGTATCATCGTTTGATGTCAAAATGAGTGCCCACTGGTCACGTACCCAGCGATCTTCAAGAGGAAAGGCGAAACTTTCGCCGCTTCGCACCCTCTCTTCAACCTCATCACTAAGCACCGCGCGAATAAATGAGGCAACATTCGACTCTTCGTCGATGGGAGCCGCAAAGATGATATTCTTGAGTTCTCTGAGTCGGTCCAGTTCATCATTATTCCGGAAGTCCCTGAAAATGAGTCGGTAAGTAGGCTCATAGCTAGGAAGCGTCTCAATCGCTTTGCCAAACGTCTCTTCAATGGCTAGTGCAGTTTCACTGTCCCATTTTGTGGAGTCCATTACAACAAACACTTCATCAATCTGACCGATCGACATCGGCCTGTAATCAGATTCACAGGCATTCATAATTAATAGAACGAGGATAACTGGAAGCAGGTAAAATCTATTTTTCATAACTTTTTAAGTATGCTTGATTTGTAGGCTCAAATATTCCCATATTTCAATTCTTTAACAAATTGAAAAACGTTTTCTTGCCAGCCGTTATTGGGATAGTTGGATTTAATAGTATCGATTAAGGCACTGCCCACGATAAACCCATCCAGTTTTTTAGAAATTACTTGCGCATCTTGGTGATTTTTAATTCCAAAACCGACCAGTTTCGGATTTTGAGTCACATTTTTATTGACCCGGTCAATAAACATCGATACAGAATCAGCTACTTCATTCCCCTCACGGGCTCCAGTTACTCCTGTAACAGATACACAGTAAACAAAACCGCTGCTCTCTTCATCCACTCTCCGCATTCGTTCATCGGTAGAGTTTGGGGCAACCAGGTAGATCATGTTCAGGTTATTATTGGATGCAGCTTTAGATAATATCGCAGACTCCTCAAGCGGTGCATCCGGGATAATCAACCCATCCACGCCACATTTTGAAGCCTCTTCACAAAACTTTTTCACTCCATACTTTAACACCGGATTGATATACCCCATTAAGATGATCGGGATTTCAGACTTTTCCCGTATCTGTTTAACCATATCAAATATTTTCGGGATGGTGATACCGTTCTGAATTGACACATTGCTGGCCTCCTGAATGGTCGGGCCGTCAGCCAGGGGATCACTGAATGGCATCCCCAACTCAATGAGTTCAGCCCCATTTGCTTCGAATCCCAATACAAGATCAACCGTATCTTCAAGATTTGGATATCCTGCCGTTATAAAGAGAGACATCACCTTATCGTGCTTGTCTCTATTTGTAAAGAGAGATGTAATTCGTCCGTTATGATTGTTCATTTTCTAAATTTTTGCGTATCAATTCTTGATAAAAGTAAGGCATGGTTCAGGCAAACCAGTCTGAAATGGTTTTCATGTCTTTATCGCCTCTCCCTGAAAAGTTAACAGCTACAATTTCATCTTTTTGAGTCGTTGGCATCAACTTTTCAAGAAAAGCCAGAGCATGTGCTGTTTCAATTGCCGGAATGATCCCCTCCTTTTCTGAAACCAATTTTACCGCATTCATTGCCTCCTCATCCGTCACACCGTAGTAATGCACACGTTTTGAGTCGTGGAGATGAGCATGTTCCGGGCCAATACCTGGGTAGTCGAGACCGGCACTTACGGAGTGAGCCAGCTGAATCTGCCCTTCTTCACTTTGCAGCAAATAGCTTAGTGAACCGTGTAAAACTCCCGGAACACCTTTTGTGATGGTAGCGGCTGTTTGATCGGTATCTGCTCCAAGCCCCGCCGCTTCAACACCGATCATTTTTACCATGTCATTTTCGATAAATGGATAGAAAAAACCTATGGCATTACTTCCACCGCCAACGCAGGCAATCAGATAATCAGGGTCTCTCCCTTCTGATTTTCGTATCTGTTCACCGGTCTCCTCCCCAATCACGCGATGAAAATTTCGGGTCATCATTGGATAGGGATGCGGACCCACAACAGATCCGATGATATAAAATGTATTTTCCACATTAGTCACCCAATCCCGGATCGCTTCATTTGTGGCATCCTTCAAGGTTTTCGATCCGCTGTGTACACCGCGAACTTCAGCGCCCAGAAGCCTCATTCGTTCAACATTCAATTTTTGGCGCTCCATATCCTCAGCACCCATGTATATAACACAGTCAAAGCCGAACTTTGCACAAGCAGTTGCCGTCGCTACTCCGTGTTGCCCGGCTCCGGTTTCGGCAATAATTCTGGATTTACCCATTTTTCTTGCCAAAAGAAGCTGCCCAATTGCGTTGTTGATTTTATGAGCTCCGGTATGACACAAATCCTCACGTTTAAAATAAATTTTTGCTTTTCCATAGTGATCTGTCAACCGGTTCGCATAGGTCAATTTTGTCGGTCTTCCAACATATTCGCGTAGTAAATCGTGATACTCCTTTTGAAAAACCGGGTCGTCCAGAGTTTCTTCATAGGCAGCTTCTAATTCCTCAAGGGCAGGAATTAAAATTTCCGGAACAAACTTACCGCCAAACTTCCCAAAATATCCTTCTTTTGTTGGGGCTGTGTATTTCATAATCTTAGCCTGTCAATTCTTATAAAGTCAATAATTAGCAGCGGGATCCATCAATCGGTTTGTCAACAATCCCAAACATGATGCTTTAAAGTTCCTGCTCCTCCCAAATCTCACGCATTTCATCAAAGAAGCGTTCAATCTTATCAAAATCTTTTAAACCGGGAGAATCCTCGAGACTGCTTGAGAGATCCACGGCGTAAGGCTGAACAGCATCAATGGCTTTACGAACATTCTCCGTCTTTAACCCTCCGGAAAGGAAAAATGGTTTATCGTGAGTGATATTCTCCAATATTTTCCAATCAAAAGATTTGCCCGTCCCGCCCCACTCTGTTTCACTTTTGGTATCAAATAGAATGAACTCAATCTCATTCAAATATGACTCGATGGAGTTCTCAAGATCCGCCGGATCTGTATCTTCGTCTATATGAAATGCTTTTATAACCGGTTTTTCAACTAAGCTGCAGTAGTCGGGCGACTCATTACCGTGAAGCTGCACATAGTCCACTCCGGTCTGTTTAGCGATACTGTTCACATCATCGAGCGGCTGATTTACAAAAACACCAACTTTCCCCGGCCCTTCAAGCCAGTTAATAATAGCACCTGCTTTTGCAGGGTCAACATAGCGCGGGCTCTCCGGATAAAAAATAAAACCAAGAAAATCTGCCAGCGCACCTGACACAAATCGTGCATCCTCTAACGTGGTTAATCCGCAAATTTTTACTTTTGTTCTGTTTTCTGGTTCTGCAAACATGAACTGATTTGTTTTCTAAAATTTCTGTTCTTTGTTCAGGAGTTCTTTCAATGCTTTACCCGGATCGTGCTGTTTCATTAAATGTTCACCGATCAGAGCAGCATGTATGCCTTTTTTCTTCAAATGGGAAATATCTTCTCGTTTGTGAATGCCGCTTTCCGAAACTTTTATAATGTTTTCCGGTGCCCGATTCAGTAGCTCAATACCTCGATGAAGATCCACTTCAAACGTGTTTAAGTTACGGTTATTCACGCCCAGAATCTCAATCTGATCCCAATTCATGGACTCAACTTCTTCTTCATGATAACACTCAACCAACGCCTGTAAACCAAATTCTTTGGTTGCAGCCAATAACTCGGAAAGTTGATTGCCTTCATAGATCGTTGCGATTAAAAGTATGGCATCTGCACCACTCGCTCTCGCCTCTTTTATCTGATACGGGTCTAAAATAAAATCCTTTCTTAATACAGGTATGGGACTCAAATCAGAGATTTTCTCCAGGTAGTCAAGAGATCCCTGAAAAAAGGGTTCATCTGTAAGTACAGAGATAGCCGATGCCCCTGATTCGATGTACCGATCTGCAATTTTCTCAGGATCAAAATCGTCTCGTATCACTCCTTTTGAGGGAGAAGCTTTTTTCACTTCAGCAATGATCGATACAGACTCACTGTCAGAAAGTGCATCACTCATCAGCTTCCGTGGTTTTTCAAACCGTGGAAAACTTTCAAAATCGCGCATTGATACCCTGCGTCTCTTTTTCTTGAGATCCTCTAAAGTCTGTTCAGTGATTCGATTCAGAATGGATACCATCAGATTTGAGATAATTTTTGAGATACAGTAATAAATTCATCCAGTTTTCGACTCGCCTCGCCCGTCTCAATGCTCTTTATCGCTTTTTGATTGGCATCTTGAAGTGAATCTGATGCTCCGGCAGCATGTATGGCAAATGCCGCATTCAGCGTTACGATATTCTGCTGTGCCCGGGTTGCTTCGCCATCCATAATGTTCTTGATGATTGAAGCATTCTTTTTAGCATCGCCCCCCATAAGAGATTCCATACTCTCCTTTTGATAATTCAACGATTCAGGATCAAATGTTACGGAACCGTTGGTGAGGTTTGATTGAAGTTCAAAAATTTCGCTCTGGCTTGTCAGAGAGACTTCATCCAGCCCATCATGAGCGTTCAGGGTGTAGGCGCGTTCAGTATCGAGATTTGCGAGTATTTGAGCCATCATAGATGCAGCTTCGCGGCTAAATGCGCCGATTACCTGGCTTTTAACATCTGCAGGGTTTAAAAGCGGCCCCAGCATATTGAAGAATGTTCTCATTTTCAGTGACCTTCTTGCCGGCATCACGTATTTCATGGCAGGATGAAAATTGGGAGCAAACATAAAGGCCATTCCGGTTTCATCAAACATCTTTTCCACGCCCGCTTTTTGCAAATTGGGTACAGCTCCTAGCTCCTCAAGTACATCATAACTGCCACTCTTGCTCGAAACACTTCGATTTCCATGCTTTAAGACCGGCACACCCGCTCCTGCAACAACAAACATGGCTGCTGTTGAAATATTAAATGTTCCGGATTTGTCGCCTCCCGTTCCACAAAGATCAACGGCTCCATCGCTGTTTACTTCAACCGGGACAGACTCCTTTCGCATCACTTCTACAAAAGCGGTTAATTCACCCACCGTCTCTCCTTTACTCCGCATGCCCATCAAAAACGCGGCAATTTCGGCGTCAGATACTTCACCTTTCAGTATCAGGTTCAAGGCAGAAGATGCCTCATCTGTCTCCAGGTTTTCACTGATAGAAATTTTCTCTAAATAGTATGTAAACTCTTTGCTCAAAATATTTTACCGTTTATATGATTCAATACTTAGTTCTGACGGATCCAGTTCTTTACAATTTTCGGTCCTTCCGTTGTTAAGATACTTTCCGGATGGAATTGGATACCTTCAATTGGATACTCTTTATGCCTCACCCCCATGATGACTTCATCATCTGTCCGTGCACTCACTTCCAGTACATCCGGTATGGTGGTTGAATCCAGTGCAAGTGAGTGGTATCGGGTTGCAGTAAATGCATCATCTACTTTATCAAAAACGGTTTTGCCGTCGTGATGTATTTGTGAGGTTTTACCGTGCATCAAGCTGGGTGCGTGTACAACCTTTGCGCCAAATACATTACCGATTGCCTGATGTCCCAGACAAACTCCCAGAATCGGAATCTCTTTCCCTAAAATCCGTATCACCTGTTCTGTAACACCTGCATTTTCCGGTCGACCGGGTCCGGGGGAAATCAATATTTTACTTGGGTTCAGGCATTTAATCTCCTCTACACTCATTACATCATTCCGAACCACTTTGTAGTTGTCAGTAGCCGAAGCCACAATGTGGACCAGGTTGTAAGTAAAAGAGTCGTAATTGTCGATAATTAGTATCATTGCTCAGTAATCATTCGTAGTTAAAGCTTCTGAACAAACCTGTAACGGACCGAATCGGTTCCATGACCTCTTCAGCACGTTCACGCGCTTTTTTACCGCCTTCCCTGAGTACATCGTGAACATAATCCATATCATTTTCCAACTCTTTTCTGCGATCTCGTGCATCGGCAAAATAGTCCTGAATCAATCCAAGAAGCTCTTTTTTGGCGTGACCGTAGCCGTATCCGCCGGCCCTATATTTTTGAGCCACTTCATGCTGTCGATTTTCATCTGCAAATAGTTTGATGAGTGAAAATACGTTGCATGAATCGGGGTTTTTGGGCTCTTCCAAAGCCGTGGAGTCCGTTTCGATAGACATCACCCGCTTCTTAAGTGATTTCCCTTCATCAAAGATATTAATCGTATTGTCGTACGATTTACTCATCTTACGTCCATCAATTCCCGGAACTGTTGCCACACTTTTTACGATATACTCTTCCGGAATCTTAAGCAGTTCCTCGTCATATGCCCGATTCAATTTTCCGGCCAGATCACGTGCAATTTCAATGTTCTGTTTCTGATCTTCACCGACCGGAACCAGATCAGAGTGGTAGATTAAAATATCCGCAGCTTGTAGAATTGGATAGGTAAACAGACCGATATTCGGGTTCAATCCGTTCGCGATTTTATCTTTGTACGCCACTCCTTTCTCCATTAAGGAAACCGGAGTCAGGCATCCGAGAATCCATGCCAGTTCGGTAGTTTGCGGAACATCCGACTGGGCAAAAAATGTACATTTATTGGGATCTAGCCCTAATGCCAGGTAATCAAGCACTACATCTTTTGTGTACTCCTCAAGAAGTTGTCCGTCGTTCAGAGAAGTAAGTGAGTGATAATTGGCCAAAAAGTAGAAGGAATCTCCCTCCTCCTGCATGGCGATGTGCTGTCTCATCGCACCAAAGTAATTCCCGATATGCAGTTTACCTGATGGTTGAATTCCGGAGAGAATCGTTTTCTTTTTTGTCATCGTATTCGTTTCGTTCTTTTAGTCTCTTTACGTTTAGATTAAGTGATATTCAGTGCAACGTTTAGCGCTTCAATTAGCGCACCGGCTTTATTTTTGGTCTCTTCAAACTCCTTATCCGGTTCACTGTCTGCCACGATCCCCGCACCTGCCTGAATGAAAACGGATCCATTGGTTACCAGCATGGTACGAATTGCAATGCAGGTATCCATGTTGCCGGAAAAATCGAAATAACCGACAGCTCCGGCATAGGGTCCACGTTTGGTTGGCTCCAGTTCATCAATTATTTCCATGGCACGAATTTTCGGTGCGCCGCTAACGGTGCCGGCAGGAAAACACTGCATCAGGGCATCCACGGATGATTGATCTTCCGAAAGTTCTCCGATTACATCCGATACAATATGCATCACGTGTGAAAATCGCTCAATGGCCATATTTCTTTCCAGCTTAACAGTTCCGGATTTACAAACCCGGGATAGATCATTTCGCCCCAAATCAACCAGCATGATGTGTTCAGCAATCTCTTTCGGATCATTCAACAGATCTTTTTCCAGCTCAAGATCTTCTTCATGATTTATTCCCCTCGGCCGGGTTCCGGCAATTGGAAGTAACCGTGCTTCTTTCCCCGTTGTTCGAACCAATACCTCCGGTGATGAGCCTACTAATGAAAACTCATCAAAATCCAGAAAGAACAGGTAGGGAGATGGATTTACCATCCTCAATGCTCTGTAAAGAGTGAATTTGTCGCCTTCAAACGGAACTTCAAACCGCTGGGAAAGGACAACCTGAAAAATATCCCCTTCGTAGATGTACTCTTTTGCCCTGTTAACGACGGAATGGAATTTTGTCTGCGTGATATTGCTGCTCAATGATGACGTATCAAGTTGAAAGGAGCCCGGTTTGGATGGAACAGCTACAGCTTTATCCTCCATTATATCCAGGGCTGATTCTGCTTCTGAATAGGCTTTTTCAAGATCAGTAGATTCATCTACAAAAACCGTCTTCATGATGATGACCTGTTGCTTTACATGATCAAATGCATACACTTCATCATAGAAAGCCCAGATCGCTTCCGGTACATCCAGATCTTGTTTGGGAACATGGGGAAGATTTTCAACCTCTCGAACGGTGTCATAGGATGAAAATCCCACAGCACCACCTGTCAAACGGGGTAATTCAGGCAAATTTGGCTCACTGTGCTCTGTTGTAAGCCGTTCAAGTGCTGAAAAATAGTTCTCTTTAAGTTCTGTTTTTTCATCGTTTACCTGCAGTTCAACCCGGTTACCGTCGAATGTCAATACCTGGTATGGATTACTGCCCAGAAATGAGTATCGGGCAAGATGTTCTCCCCCCTCTACAGACTCAAAAAGAAACGGGTAGTGCGCCTTTTCCCGAATTGATAGAAAAAGTGAAACCGGGGTTAATATATCGGCCATCATCCGTCTGTAGACCGGAATGGCAGTATACTGCTTGGCTAACTCTGAAAATTGATTGAAATCCATATGCTATAAATAAAAAAACCCGCAACCGTAACACGGCAGCGGGTTTAATAATTCTTTCTGAAACGTAATCAAATCATAGTGATTCCACTGCCGAAATATTTCGCGCGGGCCACCACCAATTGATATGTACGTTATGCTTTTTCATACGTGCAGAAAGTATAGGTTGGTTTGTTTAAATGCAACAGATTTGTGAACAAATGTGATAAAACTTTTCGATTAAGCTGATCATTACAAATTTGCATAAAAAAAGCCGACTCATCAATGAGCCGGCTTTAAATAGTTTATTATCTGTCTGTCACTTAGTTTTTCTTGGTTACAAGAAGAACAACAAGACCGATAATTACAGCTAAACTTACCAGGAACAGGATAAACATTAAGTTAGATGTTGCAGGAGCATTCTCCCCCCAGGTTCCCAATTCTACGTCAATTTCTGCCATTTCTGATGTACTGAGTACATTACCCTGTATCATCAGTTCTCCCCACTGTCCTTTCACAGTTGAGTTCCAGAAGTTGGCAAAATTACGATACACTTCGTAGTCTTCTTCGCTGTTTGATTCTACAGCTTGCTGTGAAGACTCCCGCACGTAGATACCAAGTGCATCAAAGAAAGTGCTTGCACTTGTGAAAGACCCGAGCTCAATGCCATTCTGGTTAAATGCAGTTGAGAGTGAATTCCACAGTTTGTTGTCTATACTTGCCTGCCATGCAGCTAGCATATCAGACACTTCCTGGCGTTCCTGAACAGGAGAGTCAGGTGTAAATGTATTTGTCAAACGGTCGCCAATTCTGTCCCACACATCAGCAAAATATCCATGCTGAGCTCTCATGGCCAGATAGTCACCCGCAGCCAAATCAGAGCTTTGATTTGCTGTATTGGTGTATTCGGCGATAATTGTTTTCAGCACTTCTACTGGATTGTCTTCCATTCGCTCAGCCGCATCAGCAATTTCTGACTGAGTTGCAGCATCCATAGACTGATACTTCGTCATCAGATTTTCGAGAAACTCGGTTACAAACTGATCCCGTGTTTCCAGATTTTCGCGATATTGACGAATCAGGGCTGCTTGTCTTCTTTCATTGGCAGATGATCTGTCGAGCTGCTCTTTTAGGTTCGCCTGTTCTTCATCCAGGTCAGAAAGTTGATTTCTAAAGCCGTCCAGTTCGTCCATCAAACCACGGATTCGCTCATTCAGCTCCTCAATTACAGTGATATTCTGCTCTGAAGCTGTGTAGCGGTTTCTCAAATCTTCAATTCTCTGCGAAAATGTTTCTGGATATAGTGCCGCATTGATAATTGAAGAGTATTCAGAGTAGTCTGCCTCAAGTGCATCAATATCTGCGTTTAACCCTTGCAGATCATCGGAAGAAACAGCGTTATCTACCCGGTTTACAAGTTCTGAGTAATCTGCTCTGAAATCTTGCTGTATCTGGTAGTCAGATTGTTGAGCTACAGCTGTTGAACTGATAACGAACAAGAGAGCAGCAAAAATCGATAGAGTTTGTTGTATTGATTTCTTCATGATATTTGTCTCTTAGTTTCGTCCTTCGTGATTGAGATTGTATGTATTCCCTGAAGCCAGATCAACCAATTCGATAAATCCATCGCGCTGGTTGAACGCAGGCTGACCAAGGCCATTTGCTGTAATCTCAATTTTATTTTTCAGTTTCAGTTCCCCTTCGTCCGTTTCAAATACATATACGTTGTTGAAATCGGCTGCTGTTACAAAATAGTAACCCGCACTGTTTCGAATCAGGCGAATCTCATTCGCTGAGGAAGAACCCTCTTCTTCAAGCAAATTTGAGATGTTGAACTTAATTGCATAACGCTGATCGTGTACGTCGTTATTCGAATCCGGAGTGAGTACGCTTTCAATAGGTTGAGCGTAATCCACATTCTGAATAACTAACGACGGCCCGCAGGCTGCAGCGCCAAACAAGAGTGCAACACACATTGCGAGTGTGGTAATTGTTGGTTTTGCCATAGTAGTTAGTTTATGATGTTTTAGTGATTATTGGTTTATATAACCTTATGATAGATTTGTTTCTTAAACGCTTAAAATAGCGTGAAATGGTATGGTTTGATCCAAATTTTCTACACCATTTAACGCCTCAATTTCCATAACAAAAGAGTACCCGATGATGTTTCCTCCCAGTTTTTCGACCAGTCTGGTGGCAGCAAGCGCAGAACCGCCTGTTGCAATTAAGTCATCATGAATCAATACGTTGTCTCCGGGCTGAATAGAGTCTTTATGCATTTCCAGTATGTCTGTTCCATATTCGAGTTCGTACTCAACAGATTCGGTTTCAGCCGGTAATTTATTCGGTTTTCTGATGGGAATAAATCCTGCATGTAAATCCTGCGCAAGGTTTGTACCAAATAAAAAGCCACGCGATTCAAGTCCGGCTACATAATCCACTCGGTATCCTCTAAATGGTTCCGCTAAAAGCCTGGAGGTTAACTCAAGCAGGTATTTGTCGTTCAACAGAGGAGTGATATCTTTGTAAACAATTCCCGGTTTTGGAAAATCCGAAACTGAACGTACAGCCTCCTTCAGGATTTTGTTTAACGATTGTTTGGCATCATTTAATGACATCCCTTATACCCGCTTCGCCGTAAATTTCTTTTATATTAACACAAAGCACTAAACATAATATATTTTGCTGCAAATGTTTAATGGAAATAGTACACAAACTGAAAATTTTCATCAGCGATTTATGCTGCAGGCTTTTCTTTTAGCCGAAAAGGCATTTGATGAAGGTGAAGTACCTGTCGGGGCCGTAATAGTTTACGAAAATACTATTGTAGGAAAAGGCTATAATCAGGTTGAACGGTTAAATGATCCGACAGCCCATGCCGAGATGATTGCGATCTCTGCAGCCTGTGACACGCTTACGAACAAATACTTAAGTGATTGCACTCTATATGTCACCCTGGAGCCCTGCATGATGTGTAGCGGTGCAGCGGTATGGTCAAAGTTAAAAAGAGTGGTGTTTGGAGCCATGGATGAACAGGCCGGCGGTTGCGGTTCACGTTTCAATATCACAGAAAACAGAAATTTGAACCACCGTTTGGAGGTGATTCAGGGAGTTATGGAAGCTGATTGTGAGTATCTGCTCAAAGAATTTTTTAGAAGTAAGCGAGGATAATAATTCCTGGGACGTTTTCATCAACCAAGCCTCTATCGACCTACTCCCCAGGTTTCCAGAAAACGAGCCCATTTAACAAGTAATCGTCTTCTACCCCGTACCGTGGTCAGTGGTATGACTACCTTCACGATCATATAAATGAGAAAGATGGTCAGTAGCAGAATCCAGATAGCATAATCCTGGTATACAGTCAGGTAGTGGATCATTGGTTGACCGATCAAAACGGTTAACCCGACCAGAAGCGGAGTCCAGACCGCTACGGATATCACAAAATAGATCAGAAATTTTTTAAAGCTTGTTTTTAGAAGTCCGGCAGAAAAATAGGTTGGAAAACGAGCTCCCGGTATAAATCGAGCAATAAAGAGTAGCTCCATCCCATACATTTCGTAAAGATTTTGAGCACGATTCAAATCATTTTCTGCGACCATCCAACGAAATGGTGCTCTTTTTAGAATCGGACTCCCAACAGCTTTACCCAGCCAATAAATATTGGTATCAACAATTACAATGCCGATAAAGACACTCAGCACGGCCACGTAGAATGGCAGGATCCCACCTGCAGCAAGAAGCCCTGCTGTAATGACGGATAGATCCTCGCTGAAAATGGTAAATGTCATAATCAGCAAAATAATAATAACAAGAGCTTTGCCGTGAAGAGGTTCAACATCATCAGAGTCGAAAGGTTCGTTTGATTTTTCAACTCGTTCACTCGAAGCACCACCGCGGGTAGTTGCTAAGCCACTGTTGACTTCAGATATGAAAGATAAAATTTCGTTCCCCCACCCGGTTACATCGTTTTCATACCCCGACAGATCATGATTCATAACCTTTAGATCGCTCTGTGGAATTAGCCTGTTGGTCTCTTTGGCGGTAATCAGCGGTACATTTGGATCTTTTTCTGCATGAATTATTTTCACCGGCAGTTCAATCCCGGAAACCTGATCTCTAAAATCACGCTGATCGATCCTCCGCATGGTATCCACATAGTCGAGATTAAACCGTTGGTGGTTTGCCCACCCAAAGTGTGGAAATGCATAATTATACAATTGCACAAGCGGACGTACAATACTGTAGAGAGATTGATTAACATGATGATTACCAAGAAACCGAAGTTCCTGTACCCCCAGCGATCCGATCAGAGTTAAACTTTTAACAGGTAAATTCATCGAGTCGGTTACTGCAATTTCTACAGCCGGAAGACCGCCATATCCATGACCGGCAAGATGAACAGAATCAAAACTCAACTGATTTAATAAACTACGGATTAGTTCAGCCTTACCGGAAATTGTAAATCTGTCCGGAAAACCAGTTTTATGAATGGATTTGAAGTCAGGGATGATAACACGAATCGAATCACTTAAATATTCAGCAAGCGGCAGAACCGCCTCCGTATCAAAATAGACATCCGGAATCATCACCAATACAGAACTATCACTACAATTCAGTTTACAAACATCATGATAACTTACTACCCAGTTCTCCCCCCGGTTAGTAACTTCGATCTGCTTCTCATACTTACCCGGTTTCTCAACTGTAGGGTATAAAGTCTGAACAAGCCACGATCCAGAAAGCAGAAAAGCGTAAATCAGAAAACTATAAAATACTATTTGTTTCTTACTGCTCATCAAATCACTCTTCCACAACCTTTTGATTCACCTTATCAACCTGATCCATCTTCTTTTGCAGGAGACTTACCTTTTCATACAGATCTAAAGCCAACTCCTTTCGATCGCTATTCGAAATGCACGTCTCTCCAAAACAAACGTGTGCATCAACAGAACGATTCTTGGCAAAATTTAAAAAGTGCGCTCCAAATGGACTGTCTCCCCACCAACAGACAGATTCACGTGCAGGTTGATCGGAAGGTCCGGTTTCGTATGAAATACAAGCGTAGTGTACCGGCATATTACCGGACGCCGGATGCTCCAAAATGGATGCTTTAAATGGCAGAATATCATCCCCGCTTGAGGTGGTCCCTTCCGGAAATAAAACGACTCCTTTGTGATCGTCGATTTGACGCGCAACCTCATGATTCACCCTGGTTACATCAGACCGCCTGGTTCGATCGATAAATATTACTTCAAGGGTTTTTGCCATATATCCAATCACCGGCCACTGTTTGATCTCAGACTTTGCTACAAACGAGGTGTCCAGGAGCTTAAAATAGACCATGATATCAACGTAGCTGAGATGATTACTGACAAGAAAAAATGGCGGTTCCGGTGGTTTTCCTTCCATGTGTACTTTTATGGAGAGAATCCGGCATATCCATGTTCCCCACTGCCTCAGCCAGAGATTACGCCATCGGCCGGTCTCTTTTCCAAATAGTTTTAAAAAGAAATATCCAATCGCAAAACAGCTGTAGAGAACCAGCGTTGCAAGAATCGTGAGAAATGTTTTAAAAAGTGCTCTCAGTAAATCCATGCGAGAAAATAACTCTTTCTACACTCGCATTGCAATATGATTTACTGTCTGATGCGATACCCATATTGATTTTTTCCGTATCAGTGGGGCTTCAAACCGCACATATGTAATGGTTAACCAAACATTGCTTAAAGTCAATCCCACATTGAATGAATTTGACGGATCAAACATTTTCTTAGAAGTGAGGATCTTATTCGTATTTTTAGACGTTCAGTAAACGGATCATATAGAGATTATTACGCCATCTTAGCAATGTTATACAGTAAATCATTTTTTAACGGAGAAGACAAAGACTGGGTTGTCTTTGTGCATGGTGCCGGTGGATCATCATCCATCTGGTTTCGCCAGCTAAAGGCGTATAAAGATGAATTTAATGTGCTGCTTGTGGATCTCCGCGGACACGGAAAGTCTAAAGAGATGAGTACGATGAAAAAGTACTACAAAGAGAAATACACATTTAAAACCGTCAGCTACGATGTACTGGAGGTTCTGAAACAGGAAAATATTCAGAAAGCTCATTTTGTCGGTGTTTCATTAGGAACAATTATTATACGCACCATTGCAGAAATTAATCCTGATGTGGTAAAATCTGCGGTAATGTGCGGTGCTATCACCCGTCTCGATGTCAGGAGCCGTGTACTGGTCTGGCTCGGCCATACCTTCAAAAAAGTGGTTCCTTTTATCTGGCTCTATAAGCTTTTCGCATGGATTATCATGCCGAAAAAAAATCATGAGGAGTCCAGGTCACTTTTTGTAAAAGATGCTAAAAATTTAGCACGAAAAGAGTTTTTGAAATGGTTTCGGCTCACATATGATGTGAACCCTCTTTTACGCTACTTTAAAGAGAAAGAGATGGAAGCCCCTACTCTTTATATTATGGGTGAAGAGGATCACATGTTTTTACCCCCGGTTCGGAAAATGATTCAGGAATTTAAACACAGCGAACTGGTTGTTGTTGAGGGAAGTGGCCACGTGGTGAATGTTGATAAACCCGATGAGTTCAATCAAATCACACTCGAGTATTTACATCGTCAAAGTGACTTAAAGAAAGTCGAATCCTGAAACAAAAAAACCTGTCAGGGTTTTCACCCCAACAGGTTTTCTTAAAGTTCGCAAATATTACCTATCTGCCCGGAGTTAATCGCTCCTCACGAATAATTCTCGACAGCCAAGCTTCTGCTTGTACTGAGCTTTGAATTTCACGCGTATAGGAGATAGCATCATCCGGATCTTCGAAGCCACGGTAAGCAACAAAATAGTAATCAGTAGCAGGGTTGAAGAGCATGTGTGCATCGTATCCCTGTTCAAGAAATCGATCATACAATCTGTCTGCATTGGATTTTACAATAAACGATCCCCCGATCACATAGAAGTTAAGATTACTGTAATCCCCGTTCATATTCTCCATCTCTACTTCTCTCCACTCACCCTTGTATTCGGAGAGATCTCTTCGGTTTACGTTACCTTCCTGAAGTTGTCTGGCTTCAAGCTGTGCTTTCAATCGATCGATCTCTTCACGATCAACGGTCTGTGGTGTTGTACTTAGTTCAACTTGTTCTTCGACTACTTCCAAACCGTTTGTAATAACTTCATTCTCAGATTCTGCGTGATTCGTTTCTGAGTATCTTAGTTCATTATCACTCGCAATTCCATATGAGGGTGAATTCGGACTGATATATTCAAATCGGTTTCTGTGCCTTTCCTGGGCATTATCAACCAGCTCTTGCTGTGAGCTGAATCGTTTAGCAAACCTTTCCGGTACGGACTCTTCCAGTTCAGCCTGCAACAGAATAATCAGCTCATTTTCAATGACATCTGATGAGTTGTACCCAAACAGATACTTCAACCCAAAAAACCATCCCGGCAAATCTTTCAGAATCGGAATACCTCTTCTGACCCTGGCTTCTTCGGTTCGATACAGTCCTGCAATCACTGTGCTTTCGCCATCAAGAAGCAACGCGTGTGTTTCTGCTTGCTGCTTACTGATTACGGTACTTACAGGATCCGGTTGAGCAGAAGACCGCTCGGCCTGTATTTCCAAATAGATGAGAGTCGTATCCGCATATTCCACAATCTGGGGAGTCACTTCAAGAATTGTACCTGTGCTAAAAAACTGGTCGGTAACATTACCTGCAAAATCTCGCTGTTTAATGGAAAAATCCTCACCCACCTGTATGCGGCCCGGTTCCCCGTTCATCACTTTCACTGAGGGAGTTGCAAGAATTTGCCCAAGGTTGTCGGCTTCAAATGCACTGAAAAGTGCCTGCACTTCAATTCCGCTATTACCAACTTCTCCAAAGTTTACAATTGAATTAAACACATTTTGTGACACATTCTGGGCTCCACGGGAATTAATGTTCACAAAACTGCTTTCAAACTCAGAAGTCGGAAATTGACCGTCTGAAGATCCGCCTCCACCGCCTCCATCCTGGTTAACCAGGTCAGAGAGATTTTCCGGTACGCCGCTTGTCAATGTAGACCAATCCACACCGATTTCGCGAAGAGCACGTTTACTGCCTTCAAAAAATGTAGCATTAATACGTACCTCGCGGGTTCCCGTGTTGATTTGAATTCCATCTAATGCAGCAGGCCCTGTCTGTTGGCCGGGTTGCTGTCCTGTTGTGCCCCGACGCTCTACCTCCTGTTGGGCATCAGCCTCAGCCTGAGTTACAATTTCATAGAGATCTGCCTCCTCAAATGCCACAAATTTCTGTACGCGTAAAATATAATCAAGAGCTTCGCGCCAGTGCATGGCGGGCAGTGTTACGCCAATCTGTCCCGTATATCCGGTTCTATCGATAATAAATTTCCCTTCAAAATCCTGGGCAAACTGGTTGAGCACATCAATGGCTTCAGGAAAAGTTGTCCTGCGATCAAAAGCGATCATCTCATCAGGGTTGGTGTACTCTCTGGGGATACGATCCTGTGCAGAAACAAATTCAACCGCCACGGAAGCGATGAAAAGTGTCATCAAAAAGGCTGCTATTTTCGTGCTTTTCATTGTTTTTTGGATTAATTTCATCGTTGTACCTCCAGTGTTACCACTTCGATAATTCCACCTTTATTGAGCCTGAAAGAGGCCGATCCTTGTTGCATGTTGATTCGTTCCAACCGGCCCAGGTATACCCTGTCGTTCACCCTCAGAGTATTCATCCTTCCGGTCTGATCCATCATGTAAATAGCGTTGCTTGTAAGCCCCACGATCCTGCTCTGTTCCACATTTGGAAGTCCGTCTTCGTTGGGCGGAATGTTCCTTATGAGTGGAAAGAATGGATTGTGATTGGAACTATTTGAACGAAATGCGATATCGGGCGTTCTGTTATTATTATCGAACACATTCACTCTGTCGTAATGACTCTGTAAGTTAAAGGTGAAGTTCACATTCTGATATCCATCTGCTTCACCAGACGGGCTGATCGAAATATTGTTAATTTTTTGTACCGGCTCGCTGTATTCAATCGCGTTGATGAAACGAACCACATTTCTGTACGGTCCTGCGCCATTAATTTCTGAACTGATGACACCATACTGCTCAGAACTGGTTGAATCGCGAAAGGTAAAGTTGAAGTTGACATTCGCTCCTTCATTGATCAAAGACAGGTATCGAAAAATTTCATCAGCGTTATTATTGGAGAAGATTGTTTTGTCAAAATTTTCTATGATTGATGTAGCTTCTTCAAACTGTTCCCTGAGCATGGGAACCAGTTCGGCAGTCTCTACATCCTGCTGATAGTCGCGTTCCAATCCCTCCTTTCGCTGTTCTAGCTCTTCAATTTCTGCTTTCTGGAAAAAGTGCATGTAGGCAAATCCACCTCCATTAATCACCAGCAAGGCAAACAAAAGAATGAGTGTGTTCCGAAGACCGTAGGACATATTTGTTACCGGTTAATTGATTAATTCATTAAGACTTCGAACATTATCGGGAGTAAATTCACTATCATCTTCAATGACGGATCGAATCATCATATTGAAATAGAACACCTCCCGCTCCCGTACTTCCTCTCTCCTTACAGAGAGCAGCGTCACTGCATCAAACTGATTGGCCAGTTGTGGAATCCGATCTCTGTAGAGAGAATATCCATCCACCATAATCACATCATTATTTTGTCTGAAGCTGTTAATCCAAAGTCCGCCAACACTCTCGGCAGCTTGATTGAATTTATCGATAGTCACAGACCATCGAATATTTTCTGCACTTAGATCTCCTAACAGCTCAAGCTGATTCTGCATCTGTCCAAGCTGCATCGTCAAATCTTCAGACTCTTCAACCAATGGCTGTATTGATCGGATATCTGTCTGCAGTCGGCTATTATCCTGTTCAAGCTGACTGATCTGCTCAGAATACTGCATGTAGTAATGGTTCAATACAACCGGGCTTGCACCGATTAATATCAGTAAAATAAAACCGTGCCACTGCAGTTTAAAAAATTTCTGTCGATCCGAAATATATTCCGGAAGAAAGGTGATTTCAGGTACTTGTTTTCTTCCAATTCCGGCAGCCAGAGAGGCGATACCAATGGCCGTAGTGTAACCCGGTACAATCTCTTTCAAGCTGTTTTCACAGCTAAACAGATCCGGGTTAAATTTGAAATTATCAACTTTTAGATCAGGGAAATTTTTCCTGAAAAAATCTGTAGCATCCTCACCAACCGT
>NZ_MDWE01000022.1 GCF_001715195.1 Rhodohalobacter halophilus | reverse complement strand
CCTGCAGATGCAGAGTATGAAGTTCTGGAAACACTTTCATTTGTTTCGTTGACAACACCTGGGGTGGTTGAACTTGAAGAGGGGGATGAGTTTGATGCAACTGCCAGAATTTATGCAAACGGTGTCTCTCAGGATGATGTAAACAATAACAGAGTAACGACCTGGATTGGTGTAAATGAAACAGATGGGGATCCAGCCCAGTGGCCTGAAAGTGCCTGGGAGTTGATGGAGTTTGCAGGTGAAGAGAACGGTTACTTTGTATACTCTTCAGAAGTTGCATACAGACGATCAATCAGTACGTACTATGTAGCCGTTAGATCTGAATTGGATGTTGAAGCTACTGTAAAATATGGTGGGCTGAATGGGTTTTGGGATGATGACAGCAATCCAAATGCAGTGTTGACGATCTCTGAGCAGGCTCCATTTCGATATACGTTGGTAGAATGGAATTTTGACAATGAATCTATTCAACCCTCTTTCTCTCTTCCACAAAATGACGGGGCAACGATTGAAACGGTGGGTGCTGAAATGAATGGATTTTCAGCCGGTGCCGGTGGATTTTCACTCAATTCGAATAGCTGGGCAGCAGAGGATTCCATACCCAAATACTGGATGATCACCCTTTCAACCGAAAATCTGGAAAATATACTGTTGTCTTCCAAACAGTACGGTTCAGGAACGGGACCACGTGATTTTGTGCTGCAAGTGAGTTTGGATTCTGAAAATTGGGCTGACGTACCCGGCGGAGAGATTGAAGTTGGAACAAACTGGACGACCGGCGTGGTTGAACAGCTCAGTTTACCTGCCCTGGTTGATAACCAACCAACAGTTTATGTTCGATGGCTTTTGAATTCTGATGAGCGGATTGATCCGGATAGTGATGATCCTATAGCCTCAGGTGGTACAAGTAGAATAGATGACATCATTATCACGGGGATAAATCCGGCTCCGCAACGAGTTGAAGTTTGGCCGGGGGATACCAACAGTGACGGAATTGTGGATGAAACGGATGTACTTGGGTTAACAACTAACTGGCTCGCCCGGGGTCCTCAGGCTATCTATGATATAGTTACCTGGGAAGAGCGACCGGTTGAGCTGTGGATTCCACCGGAAGCAACGTATGCTGATGCAAACGGTGACGGAATTGTAAATCAAAATGATCTTTTTCCAATCGGATTAAACTTTGGCAGCAGCGTTTCCGAAACCAAAAGTCAGGACAAAATCATTTCATTTCTGTCAGTTGAAAGGTTGAAATCTGGTGAAGATCTCGAGATTTTCATTCTATCCGAGGATGAAATAGATTTAACAGGAATTTCATTTAATGTCTTAGTCAGCGGCGTTGATCCTAATTCCTGGCAACTTCGTTCTATGGAACCGGTTGAGTGGGCAGATGACTGGATAGCTAATCAAAAATTACTCGATTTTAAACGAAAGAGTGATGATAGTGTGTCAGGTGCATTTGCATATAGGGGATTGGTTGAGCCCCGGATGACTTCACGACTGGTGAAAATTAGAATTGAAGCAATATCAGACTGGCAAGGTTCACCCTCTATTCAACTAAACAGATTTTCTGTAGCAAATGGACGAGAGATTCATTCGATAGACAATGTGTTTATCAGTCTGGATGAAACTGGGAATATTACACAACCTATTTCATTTATCCCGGAGAGAACTGAACTGCTTCCAAACTATCCGAATCCATTCAATCCGTCAACGACCATTCAGTACAAACTCTCTAACGATAGTAATGTAACCGTTGACATCTATAACTCGATTGGTCGCCGGGTGGCTACATTGGTAAATCAGGAGCAAAATGCCGGTGAGTACAATGTTACATTCGATGCTTCAAGTTTTTCAAGTGGCATCTACTTTTACAGACTTCAAACAAATGAATATGTGAGAACCCGATCGATGGTCTTGGTAAAATAGACTTGTTAACCGGAAACTGTCTATTAAGCCCCGGCATCTCACTGTCGGGGCTTTACTGTTTATATGAATTTCAATCTATGAAACAATTTGCTTCAGGTTGAATAAGTAGTGTCTTATAAACAGTAAATTTAAACAATTCCGTTATGAAAAGAGTCTTTTTATTCATTTTTCTTATGACCGTTTTCTATTCATTGAATAAAGATATTCGAGCTCAAAGTACAGAACTTGGCGTTATCATCGGGGAGCCAACCGGTGTGAGTGCAAAATTCTGGACATCCGGCCGATCTGCGATTGACCTTGGTGTGGCATGGTCGCTGGGCGATTCCGGTAATATGCACCTGCACTCAGACTATCTGTGGCATTTTTGGTCAGATTCGGGAGTTGCTTTTTATACAGGCTTGGGAGGCAGGCTTTTATTTGATAACGATACTCAATTCGCCGCACGAATTCCCATTGGGTTACAGCTGAATGTAGCTCGCCGCCTCTCACTCTTTTTTGAACTGGCACCTACGCTTCCCGTCATGCCGGAAACCCAATCCAATTTTGACATTAATGGGGGAGCAGGCGTGAGACTGAGATTTTAAATGCTTTTTGCATTCATTTATGCACTCACGCACCTATAATTTCTGGCACGTTTCGC
Organism: Rhodohalobacter halophilus; assembly: GCF_001715195.1. Classification (GTDB taxonomy): domain Bacteria; phylum Bacteroidota; class Rhodothermia; order Balneolales; family Balneolaceae; genus Rhodohalobacter; species Rhodohalobacter halophilus. Next base: position 125,981 of record NZ_MDWE01000022.1, on the reverse strand, counting down.
AAATATATATCCGTCTGCCGGACATGCGTGTTTTTATGATATTCTCACCGCAGAGGTGACACGGTTTTCCCTCTCTGCCAAATAGGAAGAATCGGAGATCTTTCCTTTTTTTTCCTTCGGATTTTAATTTGGTTGAAAGCTCTTCGGGAAGGGTGAATCCGCCGGTTTCATACGATCGTCCTGTGATGGTCAAAGCCGATTTAGAAAACGCTTCAATTTCTTGATCGGAAAGATCCATCGGACGCTTTGTAGGATGAATTCGGGCATCGTATAGAATTTCGGTTCGCAGGTAATTTCCTACACCGCTGAGAAACCCTTGATCCAGCAGAAGAGAAGCGAACGACTTTCTTCGGAATTGATCTTCGACTGTCCGTTTAGCAATTGTATCATGATCAACGCCTTTCAGCAGATCTGGACCCAATTTAGTTAAATAGGGGTGTTCGTGGAGAGATTCCGAATCCATCACATCAATTTCGCTGGCGCTGTAGAGAAGTGCGGACTTCTGATCTGTCCGGATTTCCAAGCGAAGCTCGCGATTTGTTTTCGGGTATTCACCGGCCGGTTTGATGTACCACTTTCCGTAAAGTTGATTATGCGAATAGACGTGAAAATCATCTTCAAATGAGATCACCAATCCTTTGCCATAAGCTTCTACGTTTTCAACTTGTTTCCCTGCCAAGTCGCTTTCGAACGGTTTGAGATGATCGTGATAGAAATAGATATAAATGGGAAATTGGCTGCCGATTGCGTTTCGGATTTTGTCTGCTTCGCGATGTACTTCGGGTCCTTCGGGCATTTTGAGATTTTTAATTTTTTGTCTGATACAAAGATCTAAACTGTAAATGTACAAAGATCATTCTGTCATAGGCCGCGGGGATAAATGCCGCGCTCGTTTGCATAACCCATGAATGGGTTAAGAGTTTTTCACTCAATTGGAATGTGTTTCTCGCTGATTTACGCTGATTATCACGCAGAGTTTCGCGGATAAAATCCTTCGTGATATCTTTGTGACCTCGTGCTTTTGTGGCATTGGTTTAAACATGGTATTTCTATTTCGATTCATGAAGAGATTTTGCTCGTATCGTGTTTAAGGTACAAGTAGAATAATTGGAAATTACAGAAATACCATGTTTTTGTAATTCTGATCAAATCGGAACCTCTGCAGTCGTTTTTGTTGTTCTGCGAACATGAATCATACAGACGATATTTTCGATTTTATTGTGATCGGCTCGGGAATGGGCGGACTGACGGCGGCTTCTCTTTTGGCAAATGACGGATATTCAGTTTTAGTTCTTGAAGCGGCCCTCGCAATCGGTGGCTGCAGTTCTTCATATTACCGGAAAGGATACATTTTTGAGTCGGGCGCAACGACACTGATCGGCTTTGATGAACATCAACCGCTAAAAAAACTTGAGAAAACCCTGGGGATCTCAATTCCAAAGGTGAAGTTGAATCCCTCCATGGCGATTCACATGAATGGTCGAAAAATCATCAGATTTGAGGATAGATCTGATTGGCTGAAAGAAGCAATCAGACATTTCGGTGAAGAGAAATCTCAGGAGAAGTTTTGGCGTACCTCATACCGGGTTGCTGATACTGTGTGGAAAGTTTCTGAACAGAATACTCATTTTCCACCTCAAGGGATCAGGGATTGGTTCAGGCTGTTTAAAAACGACCCGCGTGATGTCCGGGTGTTGCCATTTGCCATTACATCGGTAAAGGATTTTGCCAGGGATTGTGGAATTTCCAATCCTGATTTTTTTACGTTTCTGGATGAACAATTGTTGATATCCGCACAATCTACATCCAGCGATACACCGTTTCTTTTTGGTGCTCCAGCTATTACTTACACAAACTGCTCGAACTATTCGGTTCCGGGAGGGTTTGTGATAATGGCCGAAACGTTACGTGATGTTATCACAAAGTATGGGGGAGAAGTGAAAACCAAAGAGAAAGTATTATCGCTATCCCAACAGGACTTTTCATTTGAAGTTAAAACTTCTAAGAACAAAACATATTTGGCAAGGCAAGTGATATCAAACATTCCGGTTTGGAATATGGAAGAGATAACATCAGGAGGGATAGCGGAGTACTTCAGAAAGGAATCAAGTAAATATACTGAGGCGTGGGGGGCGTTCACCATGGGAGTGGTCACAACGGATGTCTATCCTGTTGAGATGTCGCTTCACCATCAAATCCATCTGGAACAGCCAATTGATGGGGTTGACTCAAAGTCTGTTTTTGTCTCTTTTTCCCATCCGGATGATCCGGAAAGGTCTAAAGATGGAACTCGAGTGTTAAATATTTCCACTCATACCAAAACGGAAAACTGGTTTCAGTTAAATGGGCGGTATGACTCTGTAAAGGAGCGCGTAGAGAGGGAGGTATTGAAATTGTTGAAAGACAAACTTCCGCATTTCAATAAAGCCGAAATAAAACTGGCCTTTAGTGCAACACCTGTCAGCTGGGAGAACTGGGTATATCGAAAAAAGGGGAGAGTAGGAGGTATACCGCAAAGCATGAGTCGATCACTGCTCGACTGGACGCCCAATCAAACTCCATTCGACGGTCTCTATTTGTGTGGCGACACCGTGTTTCCGGGTCAGGGAATTTCGGGCGTAACTTTAAGCGGATTTCACGTATATTACAGAGTTCAGGATAATTTAAAAAACAACAGTTTCCTTGAATTACGACAATAACTATTCACCCACTACACAATTTTCGATTTTTCCACCTGCGGTTAAACATCTCATTATTGTTAACTTGCTTGTGTTTGTTGCCTTGATGAACCCAATGCTGCAGCAATATTTGATGGTCTTTGGGGCGTTATGGCCCATTGGTTCCGGTAATTTTGCTCCATGGCAGCTTGTTAGCTACATGTTTATTCATGCAGGATTCGGACACATCATTTTCAACCTCTTTGCCTTGTGGATTTTTGGACAGGGAATTGAAAATTTTTGGGGAACAAAACGGTTTGCGATCTACTACTTTTTAACGGGGATCGGTGCAGCACTTATTCACATGTGGATCGGCGGCAGCGGGGCACCCACAGTAGGGGCATCCGGCGCGGTGTATGGAATTCTTCTGGCTTTCGGGATGATGTTTCCCGATCGTTACATCATGCTGTTGATTCCGCCAATACCTATTAAAGCCAAGTACTTTGTAGCCATATTCGGTGCAATTGAGCTGATGTCTGGATTGATGCGACCCGATAGCGGAATTGCCCATTTTGCACACCTTGGCGGAATGGTTGTCGGTTATATTCTGATCCGGTTCTGGGGACTCAAAGGAGAGCGTTACAGCTAAATGAACTTAAAGTTTGATTGATTATAGTTGAATATGTATCAACAAGACTCATTCTGGAACTCTTTTAAACGCGGATTTCTGCGAATGCCGGCAGTCATCCGTACGCTTATTGCAATCAATGTAATTATTTTTGTTTTCCAAGCCTTTTTTGGCGGAATCCAAATTAGCGGACAATCGTTGAACCGGTACATTGTCGACTGGCTCGGTTTTAACCCAAACCTTGGCACAGCCATTACGCAACCATGGCGATTTGTTACCTACATGTTTCTGCATGGCGGTGGATTTCATCTGTTATTTAATATGCTCTGGCTATGGTGGATGGGGAGAGCGGTAGAGGAGGGGTTAGGCCCCAGAACGTTTGCCGTCATCTTTTTCGGTGCCGGTATCGGTGGGGCAGTTTTTCATATCGCCTTGTCCTTCCTCTATGGAACCAGCATGGTGATTGGCGCGTCCGGAGCCGTATTTGGTGTGATGGTCGCCTTTGCCTATATGTATCCAACCATGCCCATTATGCTCTTTCTGCTGCCACCTATTCAGGCACGTTATGTGGTGGCCGGGTTGATTGTTTTTGATGTGTTATTCATTGGAGCGGGTGATAATGTAGCGCGATTGGTTCACCTTGGGGGTGCCGGAATTGGTTATTTACTCGTGAGAGCGCATTATAACGGAACGGACCTGTCAAAGTTTGTACGCCCGATTGAACGAATCTGGAATCCGGAGCTTGCAAGTTCATCCTCGAAGAAAAAAAAGAGCAAGCGGAAGAAAAATAAGAATATGTACTCAGTCAGTGACGTGGAAATCTTAGATGAAGAGGAGGTTTCTGATTTGGATGATATCCTCGAAAAAATTTCCAAGCATGGGTACGATGGCCTAACAACAGAGGAGAAGAAGAGGCTGTTTGATTTAAGTAAGAGAAACTGAATTCAGTTGACAGTTGGTAGTTTGCAGTTAGCAATTAACAATAGTAGGTGTTCTGTTTTTGTTGATATTTGATATCTTGATTTAAAATTTTACTAATTCAGTGGGTTATGGGAGATTTTAAAGATCTGAAGGTTTATAAAAAATCATACAACCTGGCGATGGAGATATTTTTTATCACAAAGTCATTTCCAAGTGAAGAGAAATATGCACTAACCGGTCAGATTCGAAGATCATCTCGATCCGTTTCAAGAGCAATTGCTGAGGGTTATCGGAAGAGAAGATATCCCAATCACTTCATCAGTAAAATAAGTGATGCCGATATGGAAAACTCAGAGACTCAGGTTTCCCTGGATTTTGCTCACAGTTGCGGATACATTTCCGAAGAAGTAAACAGTAAACTTCAGTCTCTGTCAGAAGAAGTTGGGAAAATGCTGTATCACATGATGACTTTTCCTGAAAAGTATCAAGGCAGAGGAACGAATTAATTACAATTGTAGATAGTATTAGCGAACTGCCAATTGCAAATTGCCAACTATTGCAGAGAATAGATTAGAAATTAAAGAGTGTATCATGAGTAGTCCAATCAAGCGCAGAAAATCAATCACGGTAATGGTTGGAGATATTCCAGTTGGGGGTGGGCACCCAATTGTGGTGCAGTCGATGACCAATACCGATACAGCTGATATTGATGAGACCGTGGATCAGGTTGATCATCTGCATAAAGCCGGATCTGAGATTGTGCGGATTACGGTAAATAATGATGCTGCTGCGAAGGCGGTTCCTCATATTAAAGAGAAGTTACTGAACAGGGGTGTGACAGTGCCTATTGTGGGCGATTTTCACTATAACGGGCATAAACTTCTGACCAATTATCCGGATATGGCAGAGGCGCTGGCAAAATTTCGGATCAATCCGGGAAACACGGGCACCAAAACACGCGATGAGAATTTTTGCACCATTGTGGAGCAGGCGATCAAATATGACAAACCGGTACGAATTGGAGTCAACTGGGGCTCTCTCGATCAGCAGCTGCTGGTACAGTACATGGATGAAAATAACAACAGAAAAGAGCCAAAATCATCCAAAGAGGTGATGCTCGATACGATGGTGGAGAGTGCACGCAGATCAACCGCGCTTGCCGAAGATGTTGGACTGGCCTCAGATAAAATTATTGTTAGTTGCAAAATGAGCGGTGTGCAGGATTTGATTAATGTCTACAGAAGAATCGCGAAGGATCTGAAATATCCGTTACACCTTGGGCTTACCGAAGCCGGAATGGGGATGAAGGGAACCGTTGCGAGTTCGGTGGCATTGGGCGTTCTTCTGCAGGAGGGAATCGGTGATACTATACGGGTTTCATTGACTCCGATGCCGGGAGCCGACCGTGCCGAGGAAGTGCGTATTTGTCAGCAGATTCTGCAGTCACTAGGAATCAGAAGTTTTATCCCGCAAGTTACATCCTGCCCGGGATGTGGACGAACAAAAAGCACATACTTTCAAGAGCTGGCTGATGAAATTCAAAGCTACATCGTGGAGTCGATGCCGGTTTGGCGCGAAATCTATCCCGGAGTAGAGGAGATGGATGTGGCGGTTATGGGGTGTGTGGTGAATGGTCCGGGCGAATCCCGTCATGCAAATATTGGAATCTCACTGCCCGGCACATTCGAAGAACCCAAGGCTCCTGTATATGTTGATGGCGATCACTTTACAACATTGAAGGGAGATGGAATCGGTGCAGAGTTCAGGAAAATTCTGGATGATTATGTAGTCAAAAACTATAGCAATTCGTAAGTAATATCGCCTTATTGATATCAAGAGTACCATTGCAATGTGGGCAAGTAAAATGACTGACTTACATCATTCTCCAAGAATCGGAGAGGATACTCTCTTTAGTTTACTGCCAACCTTTCTAAAAACTGTCATAATCAGGCTACAACGTTGATATTTCGCTCATATAGCGTTTGAGTAAAAATGCGACAAACCCACCCTGAACTGTTGAATTTAACCGGTAAATTGCGGATTTTAATGTAAGCGCTTACACTTTATAAGAGGTGTGTGGACGGCACGATTCGCTGCAAACATTTTTACTTAAAATCAGAGGTGCCATTTGTCAAAAACAATCTATGATATAGCCAAAGCGGCCGGTGTTAGTATCGCAACTGTTTCCAGGGTATTTAACCAAGCTGAAAGCGTAAAGCCGGAAACGCGAGAAAAAGTGTTAAAGGTAGTTGATGAGATGGGGTATCACCCTCACGTTTATGCTCAGGGGCTGGCTAGTAAAAAAAAGAATCGGATTGTAATGCTGGCTCCGGTCATGTCGAATTACTTTTTTACTGAGGTGTTGAAAGGGATTCAGGATAGTTTGGCTGAAGAGAATTATGAGCTGAATATTGTAAATATTGGCCATAAAAAGGATGCCTATAATCAAGTGGCAGAAACGCTGAAAAAACGCTGGGCCGAAGGGTATTTGTTGGTGTCCCTTCACTTTTCTGAGAAGGAGCTTAAAGCACTTCAGAAGTTTAATGTGCCTGTTTGCCTTGTGGATGATTTCAGCACAATATTTGACTCTGTTAGCTTCAACAACGAGGAGGGAGCTTACCTGGCGACTGAATATTTGATTGAGAAAGGTTTTAAGCGCATCGCAATTTTGTCTGCTAAGGCAGATTCTATCCCTATTCGTGATCGATTAAAGGGGTATAAAAGGGCACTTGATGAGCATGGAATTGAGTTTTCCGAGAGCCTTGTGGTAACCGGTGATGACATGGCCCGGGACGGTTTCACAGAACTGAGCGGCTACGAGGCAATGAACAAAATTTTGGCGATGGATCCATTGTCGGATGCGGTTTTTTGTACATCGGATACAAAAGCAGTCGGGGCCCAAAAAGCACTTAAAGAGCACAAGGTGGATCTTCCGCTTATCAGCTTTGATAATTTGACTATTTCAGAATATATCGGCCTTTCTACTGTAAATCAGCCGATGTATGACATGGGTTTCCGAGCAACCAATAAACTAATTCAACGATTGCACAACCCTGATCTGCGAATCAGCAATGAGGTTCACCACCCGGAATTAGTCATACGCTCATCCACAGAGAATGTAAATGAAGTAACAACATGAAAACACGATTTTTAAAAACCATTTTCCTATTCATCATCCTGTTTCTGTCTTCCCAGTCGCTTATCGGGCAGATGATCACGACAGAACCGATATTTCCAACTGAAGATCAACCGCTTAGAATAATCTATGATGCATCAGAAGATCCCCGCGGTGATTTGGAAGGATATACAGGAAATCTATATGCACATACAGGTGTGATTATTTCTGAAGAAGATCAGGATTCCGGTTCTTGGGAGTATGTGATTGGTACATGGGGGGATAATAATGTTCAGCCTCAGTTCACAAGTTTGGGTAATGATCGGTGGGAGCTTGAGATTGACAATATCCGTGATTTTTATGACATCCCGGAATCGGTCGAGAAGATATACCAAATAGCAATGGTTATTCGAAGTTCGAATGGTAATTCCCAAACAGATGATCTCTTTATCGACCTCTACGAAGAAGAGCTGCTGGTTCGGTTTACCAGGCCGGATGTATCTGCATTAAATCCGTATTTTGCTGAAGTGGGCGAAACGGTTAACCTGCAGGCAGAAGCATCATCCACCAATCCCATACAATCCTTCACGCTGTATGAAGGAGATGCAGAACTGGTTACAACAACTGAAACAACACTAGAGTATGATTACGAGGTAACCGATTCCGGACGAACGGATTTTTATGTTGAAGTAGAAGACGATCAGGGGAATGTTGAAGGAGACTCGCTCTACATTATGGTGAATCCGGAGGTGAATGTACAGGCAAGGCCGTCCGGAATTGAAGACGGGATTCACTACCACGAAGATCCCTCAACTGTAACTTTTTCATTTTACGCACCGGACCAGGAGTTTGCCTATCTGATTGGGGATATGACGGACTGGGAAATCAGTGAAGAATATTTCATGAATCTGGATGATTCCGATCCAACCGGAAACCGTTTCTGGATTACGCTGAATGATCTGACTCCCGGTGAGATTTATCGCCTGCAATATTTTATAGACGGTGAAATACGCGTTGCGGATCTCTTTTCAGAATTGGTACTCGACAGGCACAACGATCCATTTATTGATGAATCGATCTACCCGGACATGCCCGAATACCCCCGCGGACTGACTGAGCATGCCGTTACCGTTATCGAACCGGGGAGGGAGGAGTACGAATGGCAAATCCCTGATTTCGAGCGGCCGGAGAAAGAGGAACTGGTTGTTTACAAATTGCTTCTCCGAGATTTTGTCGAAGAGAGCTCATTTGACGTGCTTGCCGACACGCTTGACTACCTGGAAAATCTGGGAGTGAATGCCATCGAGCTAATGCCGGTCTCCGAATTTAGCGGTAATCTGAGCTGGGGATATAATCCTGTATTTCACGGAGCGCTGGACAAAGCGTATGGTTCAAAAGATTCTTTCAAGCGATTTGTCGATGAAGCTCACTCCAGGGGAATTGCCGTACTGCTTGATGTTGTTTACAACCATGCCGAAGATAACTCTCCATTGATTCGAATTTACGGTTCAGATCGGAATTCAAACCCATTGATTGGGCCGGAACACGCATATAACGTGTTTAATCACCTCAATCACGATCATCCCTATATACAGTACTGGCTCGATCGGATGAACCGTTACTGGCTCGAAGAGTACAACGTTGATGGATACCGGTTTGACCTCTCCAAAGGTTTTGCATCTAACGTTGATAACCGGTCATTACTGGATGGGTACAATGCCGAACGCATTGCTAACCTGAAGAGAATGGCGGACGAGATGTGGGCCGTAGATCCGGACGCATATATAATTCTGGAGCACCTGGGTGCGGATTCTGAAGAGATAGAACTATCCGATTATGGTATGCTGCTATGGGGAAATCAGAATCACAGCTACAATCAGGCTTCGATGGGTTTTACTGAAGAGTCTGATTTCTCAAGAGTTTTCTACCAAAACCGAGGCTGGAATAATCCATATTTGATTGGATATATGGAAAGCCATGATGAGCAGTGGATGATGTTCAGAAATCTCAATTTTGGGAATGATCTTAATGATAATCACAATGTAACCGACCTTGATGTAGCATTGAATCGTCAGAAACTTGCCGGATCGTTTTTCTTTACCATTCCGGGCCCCAAGATGCTCTGGCAATTTGGAGAGTTGGGTTACGGAGGTGGTCCCGGTGAGTGCCTGAAACCGGGTGACGGATCAGACGGAGCGTGTATGGGTTCTGATCCTGGACGTACGGATGTAAAACCAGTGCGCTGGAGCTATTATAATGAAGAGAACAGATTCCGACTGTACAGAACATGGTCTGAACTATTGAGGCTTCGCCACTCAAGTCCGGTATTCAGCAGTGCGGAAACAGAATTTGAAGCATCACTTGGCAGCGGAATCAAGTGGATACGTCTACAACATGAAGATATGGACGCAGTGATTGTCGGAAATTTCAGTGTGCTCTTCCGTGATGCAACCGTTGACTTTACACAGCAGGGAGAGTGGCATGAGTTTGTAACCGGAAATAGTCTTGACGTAGGAAATGTTCGTCAAACGTTTAATCTGGCACCGGGCGAAGTTCGAATCTATACAAGTGATTTTGTAGAGCCTGCTGAAGAGAATGTCTTTTTCCAGGTAGGAGAGAACGATTTCGGCCAGTTGATTCGGGAGCTTTCGATTGACTCGAACTATCCGAATCCGTTTAATCCTTCAACACAGATCAAATATGAAGTGCCGGAAGCCGGATCTGTTACATTGGAAGTGTATGATGTTTTGGGACGACGTGTAACAACGCTGGTTCAGGAAGACAATCATCCAAGGGGAGTGTTTACGGAAGAGTTTGATGCCTCCGGATTGAGCAGTGGGGTTTACATCGCACGCTTGAAGCAAGGCGGTCAGGTAGTGTCGGAAAAGATGACACTTATCAAGTAGAGACGCGGATTTATCGGATTTATGGATTACGCAGACTCCTCGTGGCACGTCTGCCAGCCGTGCCACGAGTGTTTTAGAACATAGTTTTCTTAAATTTTGAGCATCAATGTAATGATTCGATTTATCCCATATTCCGTAGGAAAACCCTGTCTTTAGAAAATGTACACCCAATCAATTCAACCGCTCCATCGGAGCGCCCTGTAATTCTGTATTTGTTTTAAACATCAACATTCGGATGGAAGTATCTAACGGTGCTTTGGTGTTGATGGCTCTCTGTTATTCTTCAAACAGGAGGCTCCTACGGAGCCATCATTTACTTGGCTGGGTAAAAATACTACAAACAGTTTACTCCTACTGAGTAGGTTTGATTGTTCAATGGATAAGCTCAAAAGATAAATTATTGAATTGCGAAGAGATACGCGGATTTATCAGATTTAAGGATTACACAGAATACTCGTGGCACGACTCTAAGGCTTGCCACGAGTGGTAAAAAAAAGCCCGTCCAGCTTTCGCCGGACGGGCTTTCAGGTATCATTACTTAACTACACTACTCAGTTAAGTTCTAACGAGTATCTGTAAATTGGACCTGTAAGATCAAGCTCAATTGTATAGTTTCCTGCAGTTTCAACAGGAATGTTTCCACCGCCCGGTTGCAGTGTGCCATTTGCGTCGTCAGAACCATAATTCAGATCCCAGGCATCATTTGCTCGGAACTTCATTTCACCTTCGTTAAGGTTAATGGTTATTCTCCAGACCTTATCGTCTACATCATAGGTCATATCTGTATCAGCATCCCAGCCACCCGGAGTTGCATCACCGATAATTCCCCAATCAGTAGAAAGCAGAGTATAAGTGAAGTTGTTGAGGTCTACATTAACCTTATAGTATCCTGCATTTTCCATTACGATATTCGCGCCGTTTTCTTGCAGAGTACCATCGGCACCGTCATCACCCCAGTTCAGATCCCAGGATCTGTCTGCTGTGAATTTGAACTCTTGGTTATCATTAGCATAGTAGACATATCCCTCATAGCGGTCATTGCTATTGATAGAGTAAAGGGCAGGTGCGTCTTCAGGAGTCCAATCATTTCCGTAACCGCTCGCCGACTGGTATCCACCCGGTACATAAATTTCGGGATAAGTTACTTCAAATTCATAGGGAGTAATTCCCACTTGAACCGGCTGTGAGTATACTGCACGTACATTGCTGCTCACTTCTGCTTTGATTCGAAAATGAACTAAAGACTCTGTTCCAAACGGAAGACCTGCTGCCAGTAACTTGGTATTCAAATCTCCAACAGTAGGAGAGTATTTGTTCCCTCGTACTTTGGCAATTTCAACAGGCTCTTCAAATGAATTTCCTTCCATGTCCATTTGGATGGTGTATTCAACAGCAGCACTAAATCCAAAATCTGCTGCTGACCACTCCATCATGTCCATTTCTACGTCCATGTCCTCTTCGTTTAATACAAAGGAAGAACCGGAAGTTGGCTCAGTAATTTCGGGTGCTTCGGGAGCCCCTTCCATCACCGGTCCCGCTGTATCTTCACACGAGGTGAAGACCAGCAGTCCGAAAATCGCTAATAACGATATAATTGATTTTTTCATGACTATAATACTTTAAAATGTTTGTTACGATTAGTAACCCGGATTCTGGGTCAGGTTCAGATTTGAGTTGATATCTGAAGATGGAATCGGGAATATTTCGTAGTGGTTGCTAGTTCCACTTCCTTCCTGAGATGAACCTTTCCATGACCACACATAATCGCTGCCTGTGTATAGACCGAATCGTCTGAGGTCCGTACGTCTGTGTGCTTCCCAATAGAGCTCTCTGGTACGTTCTTGAAAAATCAGGTCCAGATCGAGATCGGATGACGTGATGTTTGCAATATCACTTCCGTAAGCTCTTTCACGCAGTTCATTAATGTAGTTAGCTGCAGTTGTTGAACTTCCGCCTGATGCACCGCGTACAGTTGCTTCTGCGTAGATCAAATACACATCAGCTAAACGGAACATTGGAAAATCGGTGTCGGCAAATTCAAGACGCTTACCCGGTTGTCCGGTAGAAGTGATGTTCTTCCACTTGGTTACTGCGTAACCATTGGTAAATTCACCGAGTTCATCAATTTCAAGTGACTGCCCATCTGTGTAGAACATAGCACGTCCTTCTGAAGCGGATATCTCGAGTTGGTACGTCATGTTGTTAAGATCAACAGTGATTTCATATAGGCCGGCCTCACTTACGGTTATATTGTCACCACCGTTCGTTAAGGTTCCATTTGATCCACCATAATCACCATCGTCCCAAGAAGGAGATGGGGTGAACTTGAATTCAGAACCGGGGTTTGCAAAATAAACCAAACCGGTGTAAACATCATTGCTGTTTTCAGAAATCAGAGCCGGTGCATCTCCAGGTGACCAATCACCTCCATAACCACTGGCAGCCTGGTAGCCACCCGGAACATAGATTTCAGGGTATCCTCCGGTATTCTCTGTTTGAGTACCTTCAAAAAGGTCTGAATCATCAAAGAGTGACACAAATTCAGGAGTTACTCTGTGACCGGCCCAACCACCGTCCATACCAAAAGCAGATGCACTCATATTACCACCAATCGCTGCGTGGATAATGAAGTTTGTTCCACCGAAAGTCTGAAGGTTATCTCCATCAAAACGGATAGGGAAGATGATTTCATTTGTTCCCTGATTTGTATCGTTGTCAGCAAGAAAGAGATGCTCATAATTGTCAGCTAATTCGTAGCCGCCTTCATTTATGACTCTTTCGGCATAGGTGAGGGCATCACTGTTGCGATCCTGGCCTATATAAACTTCAGCGTTTAAGTAGAGTTTTGCAAGAAGTGTCCAGGCAGCACCGCGATCGGCACGACCATACTCATTCTGGCCGGGTGCTGCAAGTTCATCCTGAATTTCAAGCAACTCACTTTCAATATAGTTGAATAGATCCTGTGAATTGGTTGGTTCAGGCATGTAAGCTCCAATCGGATCTTCTTCTGTTACAAACGGAACATTGCCGCCAAAGAGATCCAGAGCATGCCAGTAACTGAGTGCACGAAGGAAGCGAGCTTCAGCTTCCATCTCTTTGATGATATTCTCATCACGTTGTTGTGCTTCCCTTATAAACTCGTTGGTAAGAGTTACTTCGTAAAAAATACGAGAGTACATTCCCATCACGAAGTCGTTGGAGGGGGTCCAGGTGTGGTAATTGAATTCCGGTAAACCTTCATCATTCCAGCCAACAACTGCTTCATCAGTTGTAATGGTTTGGTGGACCCAAAGCTGACGAATGTAACTTGAGAAACCTTCGTCAATTCCCTGGATATCGGCATTACCGGCCGGTCCTTCTTGGCCGGTAGCTGCAAACCCTGCATATAGTTTTGCTAAAACCTGGCGGAAATCGTCAGGAGTATCATACACATTAGCAGATGTGACAACATTGTCGTCAATCGGCGATGTGTTCAGATCGTTTACACATGACGTGGCGAACGCAACCGTTAGCCCGACAAGTGCGAGTATTAAGAATCTAAATTTGTTAATCAACATAATCGTCAAGATTAAGGTGTTTCAATTAAAAGTTGAGATTGAGTCCCAACAAAAAGGTGCGTGGCCGTGGATAGAGGTTGAAGTCAATTCCACCAAATACCTCCGGATCCTGCCCGCTGTACTCCGTAATTGTAAATACATTTTGTACCGTAGCAGATACTCTCATTGAAGAAACCAGATCAAACAGACTGTCAAATGTGTATCCTACTGAAACGTTGTCCAGTTTTACAAAAGATGCATTTTCAACATAGTGGTCGGATCTGTATTGAGCCGTTCTGAACCCTGTTTCATAAATGTACTCAGTAGGATTCATCGTGTATCCTGCAGTGTTATACACTGAATTGTAGAAGCCTCGGTCAGACGCTACATTGTTATAAACGTAGTTCCCAACGTTTGCTCGTGCAGAAAAAGATGCATCCCACTGCTTGTATTCAAAACGGGAGGAGAGGCCAAATGTTAAGTCCGGATTAGGGCTCTTGTATCGATATTTGTCTGCTTCATCAATAACGCCGTCTCCGTTTCTATCTACATACAGCCCTTCAATTGGAGCACCTGTTTGATCATATACCTGCTCATAAACGAAGAATGAATTTCTTGGATAGCCTACACTGTGTACCTGTACCATGTTACCGGTACCGCCGGCAATTCCACCAACTTCCACACCCACATATGTTGGATCGTCAGCTGTTGTAAGCTTGGTGATCTCATCAATTGTATAAGATGTGTTGAACGTTACCTGCCAGAAGGTGTTCTCGGTTGATAACAGTCTAGTTGTAATGTCAAACTCCAAACCCTGTACCTCAAGTGAACCTACGTTTGAAAGAATTCGGTTCGTAAAGTTTGTACCTGCAGGTACAGGAATCACGTTAAGCAGATCATCTGTTTCACGGAGGTAGTACTCAATAGAACCGAAAACCTGCTCGTTGTTGAAACTGTAATCAAGAGCTACGTTGTATGTGGTTGTCTCCTCCCACTTCAGCTCAGAATTGTATCCTTCTGGTCGCAGTGTTGTAATAAATTCAGTGCCAAAAGGATAGCGAGCAGTATTCTGTCCGTATGTGTACTGCGGCAGGTAAGGGTAGTTACCCTGTCCAATTCGCTGCTGACCGGTAACACCGTAACCTAATCGTAATTTCAATTCACTCAGGTTGTCATACTGCTCCAAAAAGCTCTCTTTATGCATCTGCCATGCAAATGCAAAAGATGGGAAGAGTCCCCAGCGATTATCTTCAGAAAAACGTGAGGTACCATCATAACGCAACGTACCTGTAAACAGATACTTGTCCATCAGCGTGTAGTTGGCACGACCAAAGAATGATGTGATGTAGTACTCAGTTTTGTATTGAGTATCTGAGTCTACACGTACAGCCTGGGAGCGGTCGAAGTTTGTTGAGTAGTTTGAACCCTCCTCATAGTGGTGTTCCCATGAATAACCGGCCGTTAAATCCAGACGACTTTCAATGGAAGGCAGATCTGTATTGTAGTTCAGGTAAAAGTCGAGAAGTTCATTCTCCTTTTTCTGATCATAATCGGTCTGAACACCGGAAAGTCCTTGTCCGTCAAAAGCATAGGCTGCTTCATCACTTACCAATACTTTCCCATCTCCAACATCAGAGTAGTCCATTCCAAGGTTAAGAGTTGCTGTCAGATCTTCAAAGAAAGAAGGATTGTAATCCAGTTTCACGTTACCGATTAATCGGTAAACAGTAGACTCATCTCTGCGCTGGTCAATCAGTGCAACCGGATTGGCCGGTGCAATTGGAATTGGATTTCCATCACCGTCTAACCAAGCGGTATACCCGCCATACTGGCTGTTACCGGACATTACAGGTTGAGTCGGGTCGTAGTTGATAGCAGTGTTAATGGCACCCTGATCAGCAAATCTGTTGTCAACTCGTGTTCCTCTGGCGTTCAGTTCGATGGAGAATTGGTCATCAAACAGAGTCGGATTCAATGCAATGGATCCTGTTAATCGATCATTATAAGAGGTTTTAAGTACACCTTGATTTCCTGAAAATCCTAAAGATGCACGATAAGGAAGATCTCCGACTGCACCACTTACACTAATGTTATGATCCTGGCTGAAAGTGTTTCGGAAAATTTCATCCTGCCAATCAGTTTGGCTGTTGCCCAATGTGTTCAGAGCACCTGATGGAATATTGCCGTTATTAACACCAATTTCTACAAACTGCCGGAACCTTTCAGCACTTAGTGCATCAATTCGATCAGAGTTTGTCTGATATGAGTACCGTCCGGTGTAATTCACTTGAATATCCTGTCCGGTTTGTCCTCTCTTGGTGGTAATGATAATCACACCGTTTGACGCACGAGAACCGTAAATGGCGGTTGCAGAAGCATCCTTCAGTACGGTGATTGACTCAATGTCGTTCGGGTTAATGGAGTTCAAAGGACTTCTCATACCGGAAATGCCGCCGTCATCCAGAGGAATGCCGTCTACAACGTAGAGAGGGTCGTTACTGGCTGAGAGGGAAGAGCCACCGCGAATACGGATCGTTGCTCCGGCACCGGGTGCACCGCTGTTTGTTGTAACCTGAACACCGGCTGCACGACCCTGGAATAGTTCTTCCGGAGAGGTGATAGCGCCCTGATTAAAGTCTCTGGAGCTAACTACCCGTACGGAACCGGTATTATCACCACGTTCCTGAACACCATAACCGATAACAACCAGTTCTGACAGTGCTTGAACATCCGTGCTCATTTGAACATCAATTTGTTCCCGACCGTCAACCGGTATTTCGCGAGTTACGAAACCTATATATGAAAAGACCAATACTTCATCGGCTCCCACTCTAAGTGAGTATTCACCATCGAGGTTTGTTGTTGTACCCCGATCCGGCGATCCCTTTACGGTGATGTTCACACCGGGTAAAGGTTCACCCGTTTCTAATTCTGTAACCGTACCACTGACCGTAAGTTCAGATTGTGCATGCGCCGGCAGAGCGTATGAACAAAAGAACAGGATCAAAAGCAGGCTGAGTAGCTGTTTTACCTTCATAAAATCTACCTGTTTTTTTAATTAATGGAATAGATTAAAATTTTGATGTTCTTGAAAGCGCTTCAATTCCCGTAATTATCCTTTTTCTATTTGTGATGACTTTTCCAAGCCAATAAAAAATGTGTTAAATGAACGTCAATTCGATGAACTTATGAAAACGCTTACATCATCTGTTATTAAACTAATAATTTTTTGTGAAGAATCCTTAAAGAGTATTTACAAATAATGCTAACTATCGTAAAACAATGAGGTTAAAGTCATCGGTTGAATTGAAATTCGATATTTGGCTAAAATACTCTTAATTACTGTTACTGATAAAGTTACAGAAGAGGTAATGAAAGCAATTTTTACTTCTCAGAATTGTTCCCGGGTGCGGTGAGATATAATCGATGTAAATGGATATAAAATATTTGCGCGCGAAATTATGACTGTGCAGACTGGATCGATAACGGTATATTTGCATGCCTCAACAAATACCCTGTAAGATGGTGTGAAATTTCGGAAAGTGAAGGAAGTAAATTTCTTCAGGATGATCCACAAACTTGAATGCACAAACCTGATCCAAACAGAATGAAATTTTTGAAACAGAAGGGGATTGACTTATCGCTGAAGACGTACGTCATAACTGCATTATCCTACATGGCGCTGGGCTTGTTCTCTTCACTCATCATTGGTTTAATTATCCGAACTGCGGGGCAACAGTTTGAACTGAAGTTTTTGATTGATATTGGCCAGATGGCAATGGATCTGATGGGGCCGGCAATTGGGGTTGCTATTGCCTTTGGATTGAAAGCACCTGCACTGGTTATGTTTTCTTCGGCAATTGCCGGGGCTTTTGGCGCATCTGCCGGAGGTCCTGCGGGAGCCTATATCGCATCTTTACTGGCTGTTGAGTTTGGTAAACTGATTTCAGGTTCAACCAGGGTAGATATTATTGCCACCCCTTTGGTTACGATATTTGTTGGATACTTTGCTGCCGAATATGTAGGGGTATTTATCAACCAGGGGATGCTGGCATTCGGCGAGTTAATCAACTGGTCGGTTGACCAACATCCATTTGTGATGGGAATTCTTGTTGCATCTTTAATGGGACTTGCGCTTACGGCACCTATTTCCAGCGCAGCCATTGCAATCATGCTGGGGCTGGATGGATTGGCAGCAGGTGCCGCAACGGTTGGATGCTCAGCTCAAATGGTGGGATTTGCAGTAAGCAGTTACAGAGAGAATGGCGTGGGTGGGCTGATCGCCCAGGGAATCGGTACATCCATGCTTCAGATTGCCAATGTCATTAAAAGACCGATGATTATTCTGCCGCCAATTATTGCCGGTGCTCTACTTGCTCCGGTATCAACGCTTCTGTTTTACATGGTAAATATACCGGAAGGTGCCGGAATGGGAACAAGTGGTTTTGTAGGTCAGATTTTTACCTTTACTTCAATGGGATTTGAAACAGATGTTCTTCTTAAGGTATTGGTCCTTCATTTCATAGGTCCTGCGGTGATCAGCTGGCCAATTTCCGAGTATTTAAGAAAAAAAGGTTTGATCCGGCATGGTGATATGACACTGCAACGTTGAGTATTCCAAGGTTCTGATAGATTTGTCCATCAACCGATACATTTTTCTCGACAAGCAGTTAACCCATTGAGAATCAGTTTCCAGTGTAAATCAAAAAAAGGCACGGTTTTTTCTGCAGATCTGGCTTCTCTGATTTATTCCAATGATGAACCGTTTTTGTCTGAATAAACTCATCTTTCTGGGTGATATTGGATGCTACGCAGAGTCGGGTTGCCGGCCGAAGTTTTTTCAACAGAAGGTCGAATAGTTGTTCGTTTCTGTGAGGCGTTTCCATGAATATCTGAGTACGGTTTTTTTGAGATGACTCCTGCTCGAGTTCTGAAATCTCCCGGACTCGTTTCCCTTCGTTGATGGATAGATACCCGTGAAATGTGAAGGATTGGCCGTTCATTCCCGAAGCCATCAGAGCCATCAGAATAGATGAGGGACCCACAAGCGGCACAACATCAATATTGTTGTCGTGGGCAAGTCTCACCAGTTTTGCACCCGGATCTGCAACGCCGGGAGCTCCCGCTTCAGACATTAGTCCAACATCCTGTTCTTTGAGTAGCTTCAAAAAGCTATAGATCTCCTGGTCGGGAGTTTTTTTGTTGAGAACCCGCATTGTCATTTCATATGGCGGGGTTGGATGCTCAATCCATTGAAGAAAACTTTGAGATGTCTGCGGTTTTTCAACCACAAAACAGCGGATCTTTTTAATGATATTCAGCGTGTGTTCGGGCAGGGAGATATTCTCTTTTCGCTTGCTGATGGGTGTGGGTATCAGGTAGAGCGTATGCTTACTCATTGTCTGTCTCCGGATCTAATCGTTCAATTTCAATCACCTCTTCTCCATCCCGCAGTTTACGGCCGGCATATCGTGAACCATAAAGTGCGATGATAATGGTTACAATCAATCCAATACCGGTGACGCCAAGGTTCACTTTAATGACACTTTGCTGAAGTTCATAAACGGGCATCAGTACGATGGGTTTGAATGAATCAGCCTTGAAGCGGACAGGTATCAACTCAGACTCCATGAGAACCTGTGCCATCTGGACCGGAAGAGCCAGCTGCTCTTCGATGATTTCATTCGAATTGGTTGTGAACTTAATTACAACATAACCGTTGGTTTGAGCTGCAATCTGCTTCACGTCAAAGTCGGTAACTTCAGATATGTAGCTGTCACCGTTTTCGAACGTATCCTGCAGCCCCAAATAGGTTACAGATTGATAGCCAATTTGATAGAGAAAGTAGGCCGGCAAAAGCCATATGAGATAGATAAATCGATATTTTGTCATAATATAAGTGCTTAATTCGAATCTGAATTGGGGTGGTTATCCGCGACTTTTTCCATCAGTTCAATGAGTGCGGGGTCATAAATGAGTCGCTGTTGAAAATCCTGATGCATATGATTACCCGACATATGAAACCAGAAGCCAACCGGTAGCTGATCAAAAATGATAGCCTGGAATTTGGTTTCACCGGTGTAAATCAGTGTTCCGAAATCGATGCCGTTTAGCAAGCCGATCCGGTTATCGAATAGTGCTCCATAGCGTGTAAAATCTCGCTCAATTTCTGATCTGCCGATGTAAGGAGATTGAAGCCAGTCAAAAATCTGTTTTGCAGCTGCATCTGAAATTTTTTCGCGATTCCAGAGATCCTGCAAAAAGTAGGCAAGCTCTTTGGCAGTACCCCGTGGAAAGAGGTTGAGAGCGTCGCGCTCTTGGATGAAGGAACGGCCAAGCCTGTCATCTTCAAAACGATTGATGATTTCATTTCTGAAAATTGAGTCGGCTTGAAACCGTTCAGCTTTTTCAAAAATCAACTGCCTGTAATTATCCTCAGAAAGATTATTCCGTTCATCAATCAAATCTGCAATGTCCCGGTTTTCTTCGTGTGCAGAGAGATATATGTATAAACCTGAAAAGGGCAGTGGCATCTCGGTTTTTACAAGATTATGTCGTTTCTTGAAATCATTCCAATTAAAGGGCTGAAGTTTCATCCATAAATAATCGGCCAGTGCGGGATCGTTGAAGTGAACCAACAGTTCAAGTGCCCGATGAAGAGGGATTCCGTCACCATTCAGCCAGCCTCTGTTTGAGGCAAAGCGCAACCCGTCGGTATGAAGCGTTCGATTGATCTGTGGCAGCTGATAATTTTCAATTTCATCAACTTGAATGCGTTCGTTCGGATCAAAGCGACCATCATCCATCTCTATTGCGTAAGCAGTGAGCAGAAAGAGATTGGAGATTGTGCCCAGAGTACGGGGTGTTTCTTCTTTGATGAAAAGGGTAGAGTCAGGGTGCTCCAAAACGATACTTGCAACGGAAACCTTGTCAGAATTTTCATCAATATATTCAGTTAATCCGCGAAGAGACTGTGTTTTTGGAACCCATTCGGAGCCCTCTTCAAACGCTTCCCTGTTATTCAGGAATATTTCGAATGACTTCCAATTCCAACCGATGACCAAAGCAAACAGTACAATTCCGGTACCCACAAATGCCAGAATAAACTTAACTATTTTCATATCAGATTCTTTATAAAACTGAGCATTATTAACGATAGAATGTGTTGACCTGAAGTAACCGAGTGTAGAACTCTCTGACGTCCTGAAAGTAAACAAAAGAGTGATACTCCTGCCTAATTTCCCTAAATAGGGTATCAAACCAGAGATCATCTATTTCACCGTTCTCCACCAACACATATTTATATCGGTACGTGCCTTCTTTCATGATTGTCTCTGTTCTCCATCTGCTTGTTGATGAATCAAACTTTAACCGATTATTTTCATGAATCGCCCAGTGATTGAAATCTCCTACAAGATAGATAGCGCTGTCACTATCCGGGGTAATATCCGAATCAAATCTGAATTCAACGTTAAGATAGCGGTTGTTGAGTGATTCAGACGGACCGTTAGTATTCTCTGGAACTGAAGAGGTGGCTGTAAATCCTTCCGCATCATCAAAAAGAGTAATTTGAGTGATACTGTCGGTCTCAATCACATTCAAGGTGTTACTCCGGGTGTCAGACAGGTTTGTCAGATTTAAAACTCTGAACTCGTAATCCCCAATAAAACGATCATGTGAGTCGGTTTCGAAACGAACTTCTGCAGGGTCAGAAAAGTCGAGCTCGGTTGCCTTTCTGCTTCTGCTCCAGAATCGGTTTTGAGTGATATAGAAAGAGAGATCGAACTGAGGCTGATCAACAAAATCGGGAAGTTCGTATCTGTTGACGGGTCGATGAAGAATCCTCAAATCCTGCCTGAAAGCCCGGGTTACTTCTACGGAGGAACGGATGACCCCTCTGTTCTCATGCACAAAGAAGGGCAGTGAAAAAATGGTTTCACCTGTATCGCTGTTTTCAAGGTGAATCATGTAAAATCCGCTAACGCGGAATTGTACATTTTGGTTTGGAATCTGAACCTTAAACTGCCGGTAATATGGATGGCTGCTTCGGCTGACTTCGCCGCCTGTGATAAATGTTGAAGAAAAACCCTCCAGGAATTGATCAGGAGAGAGGCCGGATTCTGTACCATCGGGGTTGTGATGAGTAAATCGGTATCGAAAGGATCGCGACTCAAATCCAAGAGTTTCAAAAATAAGCTCCAGGCGATCAGAGCTATTGTGTTCAATAATCGGTGCGCGGTTTTGGTGTCCTGATGGATAGAGCTGAACAGAATAGACCGGATGAGCCGGAGTTACAGTGTTGGAGAATAGAAATGAATTTTGAGGTTGGTATGATGTGCTGATTCGATCAGGTTGAGATGATGATTGAGTGGTACCGCAGCCCGTGGCAATCAGAATAAAAATGGGAATGAGGCTAAATAGGGATAGATTCAAATCGTCAGTGTAAATAGTATTGGCCTTCAAATACAAAAACAGCAGGTCCTTTCAGTTCGATGCCGGAGTATAATTTATTTGAAGAGTTATAGGTAAACAGTACCTGAAGTGTCCCTCCCCGAACCTTCACAGAGTAATCAAACTCTCCGTTTCCGGCCTGCTGCAGGTAGTGCCAGGAGATGGCCGATGCTATAGCACCGGTTCCGCAGGCAAGGGTTAGGTTCTCTACACCTCGCTCGTAGGTTTGCAGGCACAGTTCGTTCGATTCAACACCTGAAATGAAATTAACATTGGTTCCACCCGGTTGATAGTAATCGTGGTAGCGCAGATAGCGTCCGTCAGTTATCAGCTGCTTCTCATCTTCAAGCTGTTCGCGCTGAACCGGACAGACAATATGCTCGGTGTTAGTGTACACGTTTAAAACTGCTTCAGATCCAACTTTCTCCTCTTTTACTTCTGTTTCGAGGGGAAAGCGGATACTAACCAGTTCTTCACCTACATCGGCCCGGTACACGTTGTCGTGTACACGAAAACTAAACTGACGTGGTGAACCGAGTGTGACGGCGTAAGCAGCAAAACATCGTGCTCCGTTACCGCACATACCGGCATCGCTGCCATCCGGGTTTTTGTAGTTCATTACAAGATCAGCTTTTTTGGATGTGTCATAACAGAGAGCAATGAGCCCGTCACTGCCAATACCAAACTTTCGGTCGCAGAGTGCAGGAGCTATTTTTGACAGCTCATCATCCGATAGTTTCAATGTGCGGTTATCAATCAGGATAAAATCGTTTCCCGCACCCTGCATTTTGATAAAATGTAAACTGTTCTGATTCATATAGATCTACATTTCTGAAAAGGCCGGAAGGTGTTTCCAGCTCTCATCTTCGGGGATTACGGGTTCAACTCCACGCATCAGGCTGCTAAACCGCATGGACAAGACGGAAAAAATATACTTTAATTGTACGTTTTGGTAGAGTAGCTGCTTCAGGTTTTGCAGGTGCTCAATCATATCTATAATTCGGGCATTCTGCATTGAAGCGGTAAATTTTTTGATTACGTCAATCTGATCCACATTGGTGACCAGTTCAGAATCCTGCCGCTCTCTGTAAACCAGAATATCTCTAAGTAGCTGTTCCAGGGAGTTACAGACAGCAATCTGGTTTTCGGTATTCAGTTTTTTGTTCCACTCATTGATTAAGGTAAGCAGTGCCGGTACATCCTGAGTGTACGAATATCGTAAAAAATCGATGATCTCCTCCCGGGTTCGTTTCAATGTTTCTACATCAAAAAAACGGGAGAGTGAGTAGTTACCATCCGCCATTCGTGCCAGGAACGATGCATCCGTTTCTGACTTATGATCATACCGGACCAGGGCGTCTCGGATTTCATCTTCTTCTAATGGATTCAGCCGAATCTGTTGACATCGTGAGATGATGGTTGGCAGTAGCTGATCTGTTTTTGTGGCGGTCAGAACGAATACCAGACGGGAGGATGGTTCTTCCAGAAACTTCAAAAATGCGTTTGCAGCTTCTTTTCGCATAGTATCGATCTCTGTAATGACAACAACCGTACGGCGGCCCTCATTCGGGTTATACTTCATCAATGGCTGAATGTCTGAGCGGTAGTAATCTATCGGGTAAAACGCCCGTCTGTTTTTGGAGACTTTATCGCTGTTCAGAGCAGGACGTACAGCAAAATCAACAATTTCGTAGGGATCTTGTGCCAGCATCTCAATGCGTGGCTGGATTTCATTCTCACCCTTGGATGGAAACGGTATAAACAGATGAATATCGGGGTGTGCAAACCAGCTCGATTTTTTGGATACGCCCGTACCCTTAAGGTCTGTTAGATTATCGATTCCGTTTATGGCTTCTGCCATGGCAAGGGCAAACGCCGTTTTACCGACTCCGGACGGTCCGGTGATCAGATAAGCGTGACTCAGCCTGTTGCTCTTCAGAATTTTTTCAGCTTTGTGTCGTGCGTCGCTTTGCCCAACAATTCTGCGGTCACCAAATGATATGTGGTCTTCGATAAAACTCATGTGTTACATCAAACCTAATTTATTCATCCCAGATGTAGTCAAAAAGCATCACTCCGGCGGCTATGGTTGTTCCACAATAGCCTATCAATGCTGCCAGATCGTTTAATTCTGATCCATCCGGTCCATTTACCAGTGCCATGGTTGTGGTTCGGGTCAAAATCAGCAGTAGGGGGACCAGAAGCGGAATACATAAAACGGAAAAAACAGCACCCTTTCGATCTGCCTTGGCAATCATTGCAGAAACGAGAGTGGTTACGCTCGAAAGCCCCGCAGCCCCAAACAGGATGGAAGCCATCAGATAGAGCGGACTCACAATGCTCATGTTCATCATTACAATGTAGAAGAAAAATGTGAACAGATGGAGAATCAAAAGAAAAAGAAAATTGTAGATCAGTTTACCAACATACACTTCTGTTGCTTCGGAATTGAGGCGTAACAGTTCCCACGTTTTCTTTTCCGTTTCGTGCACAAACGATCGCATCATTCCGGTCATGGCTGCAAAAAGAATGACAATCCAGACCAACCCGCTTTTTGGGGTCGGGTCGAGCTGTTGAGCGCTCAGGGTGAAGAGAATGAGCAGCAAAGCAGCACCGGTAAAAGCAAGCAGCGTGTTGATTGCGTACTTGGTTCGGAGCTCCTGCGTGATCTCTTTTTTTAGTATTGTGAGCGATGAACTGATCATAAAACAGTGGTGATGATTGAACGCATGAAAGGTACAAAAATTTACGTGTGGGAAAGAGGGAAATCTTCGGACAGTTAACACCTCTATTGACCACATTTTTCAATCAAAAAATTATTCTTACAGGTACCGGGAATATTTTTGAAGAGTATGCGATATGCTCCCTATATTCCGACGTACAAAAAATCGCTGAGCTTGAATTAATTTTATGAATATCTATTCACTACTCGATAAGTCAACTATTTTGGCCAATCTGGACGTATCATCTAAAAAAGAACTGCTCGATGAGATGATTGAAGTTTTATCCGGCCGGGTAAGTAGTGAACAGCTTGAAGATATTCGGACAGCGGTTTTTGAACGTGAGGAGATCATGTCAACCGGGGTGGGGAAAAGCCTTGCAATTCCGCACGGAAAAGTTAAGTCGATTGATGAAAATCTTGCCAGTTTTGCAAAGCTTAAACATCCGATCGAATACAATTCTATTGACGGTGAACCTGTGCAGATGGTGTTTCTGCTCGTCGGGCCGGAATCAAAGCACACCGTTCATATTAAATTGCTGAGCAGAATTTCCCGATTGATGAACAGCGTTTCATTCCGTGAATTGCTGAACGACTGCGACAATCCGGAGGATATTTACGAAGCATTTTTACAGGAAGAACAACGCTATTTTGCAACGTGAGCAAAACGCCTATGCAGAAATTTAAATGGTTGATCGGTTTACTCTTTGCCGGAATTTTCTGCTTTTACTTACCTTTTACGGCAACCGGACAGATTGCTGCTGAGATCGATTTTTTGATTGACCGAAGCCGGGCAAACGACGCTTTTTGGGCCATTCAGGTTACCGACAGCACCGGCAAAGTGATTGAAAGCCTGAATGGAGACAAACTGATACGTCCAGCCTCTAACCTGAAATTGATCAGTTCCGGTGCATACCTCGATGAACTTGGAAAAGATTACCGATTTGAGACGAAACTGTACGGCCGCGGAAAAAAGGTTGAAAATCGTTGGGTTGGTGATCTGATTATTGAAGGCAGCGGTGATCCATCAATTAACGGAGAATTTTACGAAGATCCGCTATTCCTATTTGAAGAGTGGTATCAACTTCTCGATTCATTGGGTATCGATCAGATTGACGGCAGCATTATCGGATATGACGGTCTTTTTGATGATGTTCCCTATCCAAAAGGGTGGGAGTGGGATGATCTTTCCTACTATTACGCACCGGAAATAAGTGCACTCTCATTTAATTTTAATGTGGTGGATCTGGAAGTGGTAGCGGATGGGAATATTGGTAGCAAACCAACGATCCGGTGGTTTCCGTTTAATACGCCATATGTAGAATTTGTCAATGAGCAGACCATCACCCCGCCCGGCACAAAGTTTAATGAATCGTACAGAAGAGTGCTTGGTACCAATACAATCATTCTCAGAAGTACACTTCCCCAGGGTTATTATGAAACCGAACCGTTGTCGGTTATGTCTCCAACCGATTACTTTATTGATACATTTGCACGCTATCTTGAACAGAGCGGCATTCGTGTTCGCGGTCAATTGATCACAGAGAGTGACTTTTACACCTGGAGTACCGATAATTTGGAACTGTTTGCCACACATCAATCACCGCCGCTTTATGAACTGATTTACTGGATGAATCGCGAAAGTGATAATCTTTTTGCGGAAATGTTGGCTAAGAAAGTGGCTCAGAAAAAGTATAATACACAGGGTACAACGGAGCTTGGGCTTCAAGTGATTAAAGAGCACATGCACACTGCTGGAATTGACACATCGGTGGTGCGGATGAGGGATGCGTCCGGAATGGCTCCGGCAAACCTGATTCGGGCTTCCGATTTAAATCACTATCTTCAATTTGTGAAGGGAAAACCGTGGTACGATTCGATGGTTGAGTCTCTTTCTGTCAGTGGGTTAAACGGAACGCTGGGTCACCGGTTTCGCAACAGTTCGGTCAATCAGCGCTTTTTTGGAAAATCCGGGTTTATGGCCGGAGTTCGTACACTTAGCGGATATTTAACAACAGAATCAGACAGTCAGTTAACGGTAACCATAGCCACCAACAACTACACGACCTCCACATCGCATGTGGACTGGGTGCATGAGCAGATTCTCGAATTTCTCTACAAAAATTATTAATACGCAGCATGAGCAAGAAACCGCAGATATTGATTACAGATGATGAGAAGAGCATTCGGAATATTTTGCGGGATATTCTTGAGTATGAGTCTTACGGTGTTTTTGAAGCAGAGAGCGGGGCAGACGCACTAAAACAGATCGAGAAAGAGGAGATCGATCTTGTTATCCTGGACATCAAAATGAAGGGGATGGACGGGATTGAAACCCTCGAGAGAATTAAAGAGATGAAACCGGAGTTGCCGGTCATCATGATATCCGGTCACGGCACCATTAAAATTGCAGTAGATGCTACCAAAAAAGGAGCATTTGACTTTCTGGAGAAACCGCCGGATTTGAATCGACTGTTGGTAACGG
Organism: Rhodohalobacter halophilus; assembly: GCF_001715195.1. Taxonomy (GTDB): domain Bacteria; phylum Bacteroidota; class Rhodothermia; order Balneolales; family Balneolaceae; genus Rhodohalobacter; species Rhodohalobacter halophilus. The sequence goes on along the minus strand of NZ_MDWE01000022.1, from coordinate 98,563 downwards.
TTCGTAATGCACTGAATAGCAGTGAACTGGTCCGAGAAAATAAACAGATGCGTACGAAGCTTCATGGCGCATCTGAGATTATTGGTGAAAGTCCTGCAATTCAAAAGATTAAGGACACCATATCGAAGATTTCTGCAACCTCATCCCGTGTATTGATAACCGGTGAAAACGGAACAGGAAAAGAGCTAGTTGCCCGTTCCATCCACAATCAAAGTCGACGTGCTTCCAAACCTTTTGTAGATGTAAATTGTGCGGCAATACCTGCCGATTTGCTGGAGAGCGAACTTTTTGGCCATGAAAAAGGAGCGTTTACCGGGGCGGTGAGTCAGCGAATTGGGAAATTTGAACAGGCAGACGGGGGCACACTCTTCTTGGATGAAATCGGTGATATGAGTCCGGATGCCCAGGCAAAAGTTCTTCGTGCACTTCAGGAGAATAAAATTACCCGCGTTGGCGGTTCTGAGAATATTGAGGTAGATGTACGGGTGATATCGGCTACAAATAAGGATCTGCAGCAGGCAATTGAAAATGGAGAATTTCGTGAAGACCTTTACCACAGATTGAGTGTGATACCGATCCACATCCCATCGCTTCGAGACAGAAAAGAGGATATTCCACTGCTTGCTAAGTTTTTCCTTGAAAAACTTGGGGAAGAAGAAATACTCTATTCCGGAAAATCATTTTCGGGAGAAGCCATAGAGGTTTTGAAAAGTCAACAGTGGACGGGTAATATTCGGGAACTTCAGAATGTGATTGAACGATTGGCAATACTTGCCCCGGAGGATGAAATTACCGGTGAGGACGTGAGCCGGCTTGTTGTGGGTAACCGGAGTTCTAAGAAAGTTGTTTCGGAGCTGATTGAGGATATGGATAGTTTTCAGGAGTTTAAAGAACAGGCCGAACGGATGTTTTTGGTAAAGAAATTGGAAAAGTATGACTGGAATATTTCAGCAACCGCGGAGGCGATTGAGATTCGCAGAAGTCATATCTACAACAAAATGAAAAAGTACGATATTGAACGGTAATGCCTGATGAAGGCAGATATCAATATTTATAAATACGTAAGACTGGCATGGCAGCAAAATTGATAGATGGGAAAAAGGTGGCATCGGAATTGAAGGTTCAAATCCGCGAAGATGTTGAAAACTGGGTGGAAGCGGGACATCGACGGCCGTTTTTGAAAGTTCTTCAGGTTGGGAACGATCCGGCTTCCTCAACCTATATTGCCGCAAAAACACGCGCCTGCAAAGAGGTTGGCATTGACACGGATACCACTCATCTGCCCGATACGGTTTCGGCAAAAGAGCTGAAAAATGTGATACAGAGTTTTAATGAAGATGACTCCATCGATGGAATTTTGGTTCAGCTTCCGTTGCCGTCCCATCTTTCCGCCCACGCTGTCATCGAAAGTATCGATCATCGAAAAGATGTGGATGGTTTTCACCCGATGAATGTGGGGCGCCTGTCGGTCGATCAGCCAACGTTTAAGTCGTGCACACCGGCCGGAATTTTTGAGCTTTTCAAATACTATAGCATTCCTACAAAGGGCAAACACGCTGTGGTGGTGGGAGCAAGCAATATTGTGGGAACACCAATGGCAATTATGCTCTCACGAGAGAACTCATCCGGGAAGGCAACCACTACCATTTGCCATAAATTCACGAAAGATATTACACAGCACACAATTTCTGCAGACATTCTGGTTGTGGCTGCCGGTCAGCCAAATTTGATAAAAGCGGAGATGGTGAAAGAGGGAGCTGTGGTGATTGATGTTGGAATTAATCGTGTTGCAGATGAAACCTCTGAGAAGGGGTATAAACTCACCGGAGATTGTGATTACGAAAGCCTAAAGGAGAAAGTGAGCTGGATCACGCCGGTGCCTGGGGGTGTCGGGCCGATGACGGTAACCATGTTGATGAAAAATACACTGCTGGCCGCTAAAAAATCGATCTATCCTGATTAATCCCGATTTATGAGAAGAGCCTGTACATCGGCGGATAAAAGTGAACATCCCGACAGTTTTGGGATGGTTTCAAACCCATACAGCTTTGACAGTTCATCCGATACATTGTGCAAACCTCTGAAACGAATGGCAAATTGCAAAATCGCTGATTGGAATAACAGAGAGAAAAAGCGGAATCAGGTTTGCCGAGAATCACCAATAACTATTTGTGCCGTCCGGTGGAGCCTTGCAATCCTAACTGTTTTTCTTCTCAATTTGGAAGGTTTAACAGCGCAAAATCTTTATGAAACAGGGTCAACAGCACAGGTTCAAAATAGCAGTAGCGTAACAGTTAAATCACCCTCCGGAGCATTTCTTCGATCGATGCTGGTGCCCGGCTGGGGACATTTCTATGCAGGTGAAGCTCACCGTAATCGAGGTTATATTCACACCGGCTCAGACCTCACCTTACTTGGTGCGATTTTTGGTTTTAACCTCAAAGCTAATCGCATAGAGAACGATTTTGAAACGTATGTGAGCCTAAATGCCGGAGTGGATATCTCATCCAGAAGCCGATCGTTCCGGCTGGCTGTGGCTGACTTTAACTCATTGGAAGAGCATAACGATTATCAGCTTAGAAGCCGTAACTGGAACCGGCTGATTGATGATATTCCCGAAAATCGATGGTTTTGGAATTCAACTGAAGAGAGGGGGCGATACGTAGATATGAGATCAGAGGCTGAGAGTATTCGAAATCAGCTTCCTGCCCTGGCCGGCTTGATGGTCGTGAACCGGATTGTTAGCGGAATCAGTGCCTATAACAGAGTCCGAAAAGATCTGGAATCGAATCGGGTGAACCTCTCATTTCAGCCTGTTACTGTTCGTGGTATCAACTCAAATAGCACCGCAATTTCGGGCGTGACTGCTCAGCTCAATCTCTATTTCAATTAGCATAGTCCATGCAGCGATATCTATTAACATTTGAGTTTGATGGAACGGATTTTAACGGATGGCAGCGTCAGCCGGAGGGCAGAACGGTGGAGGGGGTAATCGAAAATGCCTTGTCCCAAATGTATCAACAGGATGTGAATATTATTGGGCAGGGACGTACCGATGCCGGTGTGCACGCAAAACGACAAACGGCTCATGTTGACCTTCCGGATAGATATACGACTCAGAGAGTAATTTATGCAATGCGGGGACTTCTGCCTCATGATGTTGCATTGATTGATATGCAAGAAGTATCATCTGATTTCCACGCTCGTTTTCATGCAACCAGTCGATCCTACCAGTATAGAATATCAACAAAGCCAATACCGCTGCAGAGGAATACGGTTTGGTTTAATAATGTTGAACCAGACCGGGATTTACTTCAGAGATGTTCCAAATTAATTTTTGGGGAGCATGATTTTATCAATTTCTGTATTCCCAACAACGAAGATTTTGGCACAACACAATGCAACATTATCCGGAGTGAATGGGAAGAGTATGAAGATTTGCTTATTTACAAAATTGAGGGTAACCGATTTTTGAGGCATATGGTAAGGCGCCTTGTTGGAAGTATGATGCAGGTAGCCTCAGGTCGTCTTACATTTGAACAATTTACCCGGTTGTTGAACGAGGAGGAGGTGGATGAGAAAGCTTTTGCAGCACCTCCAACCGGGCTTATTTTAGATGACGTTCGCTATCCGGGCAACGTCGAGTAACAATGAATTAATGTTTAGGTAACCTTTTGATAAGGTGTATTTGGTTTCTTTTGTAAACTCAAATAAACCTTATCGCATGTTAATCGGTTCATCATTTAATAAGAAGTTAGAGCACATCATTCTTACAACTTATAAACTTACTGTTCAGCGTTCATGTAATCGATTACCCGTTGAAGATCTTAACAAAGAGTTATCGTTCGACAAAACGGAACTTAAAAATTACCTTGAGTACCTAAGTGACAAGGATTTCATTAATTTACCTACGATTGGAGGACCATTCTTATATGGACATTTAGAGCTGACTGTGAAAGGTGAGAGAAAAGCTCAGGATCTGCTGTCGAAAAGATGAATAGCCGATATCCGCTTCGTAAATCGAGGTAAATTTGATTTAAATCCTATAAAAGAGGAAACAGTAGATGGTTTATTCTGTTAACACTATACAATTGATCTAATAAATAAAAAAACTCTACAGAATGAAGACATCAGTTTTATCCATGATCATCGTGCCACTTACAATGCTGGCTTGTCAGCCGGATTCGGAAGAAATGTCGATGGATCAGCAGGCACAGCAACAAGACCAAATGCAGGAACAGTTTCAACAGCAACAACCGGCAACAGCAGTCGATGTATCAGATGAGGAATTACGTGAATTTGTTGATGTTTCCATGGTTGCACAGGAAATTCAGATGGGCGCCCAATCAGAGATGATTGCAGTTGTTGAAGAAGAAGGACTGGATGTGGAAACCTACAATTTGATTGCAGAAGCCAGATTTAACGGACAATCTGATGAAGATTTGGATGTAAATCAGGAGGATATTGAAAAGTTTGAATCTGCTTCGGAAGCGGTTAGTGAACTTGAGCAGGAGCTAGATGCACAAATGACCGAAGCCATTGAAGCCGAAGGGATGGAAATGGAGCGATTTATGGAGTTGAATATGGCACTTCAGCAAGATCCTGAAATGCAACAAAGAGTACAAGAGATGATGATGCAATCCCAGATGGAAGAGCAGGGAGCAGCTCCGCAAGGTGAAGGATTCTAAGGAATCTTAACATTAAATGATGTATAAAACCGGTCTGAGTTAAGGCCGGTTTTTTTATTCCCCGCTATAGAAGTGAAAGAGATCTGCGAAGAATCCACTCTGCAGTTAGCAGACCAAGAACCAGTAAAAACCAAATCAACTCAAAGTCCCGTATGTAAGAATTTTGTCGGTTGACACTCTCATCAGCTTCTAATAGATCTCGATCATTTAAAAAAACGTCGAGTTTTGTAAAGTCGCGATCGGAGAGAAAAATACCACCGCTATTTTCTGCCAGTGCACGTAACAGTACATCATTTCGCTGAGTGTTTACAAGCTCAATATTTGATCGACCAACAGTAATTCTAATCTCATCCCGGCCGATCATTCGACCTCCAACTTCTGCGGTGCCCTTAACTTCGTAAACTCCTTCAGGCAGCCGTCCAAGGTCGGAAGTGTAGTTTCCGCCACGGCTGTGTCTCATTCTGTACGAACGACCTTCACCCGTTTGATCCAGACCTTCAACCTCAAGTTGTATGATTGCATTCGTTTCCGGTTCGCTGCGTTCATTGTTTAAAACTGCCCGAACCCGGATATTCTCATTTTCGGTAAACTGATCTTTTGCAGGGGATAGGATTAAATTTCGTTCATCTGGTGCTGTTGATGTCCACGATACAAGGTTAGTGATTAAATCATCATAAAACCCTTGTGTCGATTCTTGCCGGTTTAATTTGTATCGATACCACCCAAAAGCATTGACAGCGGCAATACGGTTGGATCGGGTCTCATCAACCACCAGAAGTGGAATATCTGTTGGAGCACCCTGAAAGTTAGAACGTAATAAAATTTCTGCCGAAGCAGTGGTTGAATACGTGCCAGAGTACGTATGAAGTGCAGGGAGTGTTCTTTCTGAGGGAATATTTAGCTCGAGCAGGGAGTGAGATCTGTTATCAGATTGCAGTACCGGTCTGACCTCAATTGACGATTCAAGGTTTTCGGGTATGACGGGCCTCACGGTTTGAAGGTTACCATTTGCGAAAGAGACGGGCAGTGAAAATAGTAACAGAGGGGTATCTGATATCAACTCTTCGATTCTGTTCAGAATTTCCGAATTGTTTGGCGGCAGTCCATGCAGAATTACCAGGTCAATCTCATCAATTTGCTCATCCGACTCCAGTATATTGTAGCCTGAGAATCGGGTTCCTCCCAACCAATTGGTCTGTGTTAACTCATTTTGGATATCTGTAGCTATATGATTACGGATCGCTGCTACATCGGGATGAATTTCAAACGCGATAGAAAGGATGTCAGTTTTGTCGTCAAGAACCTCAACGGTGTAGGTATATCGGTTATTCTCTTCAGAAAATTCATCGGTCAGCGGAATAGCTTCAAGAGTTACATTGTAAAACCCGGGATCCTCAAATTCACTCGAAAATTCAACGATTTGAGAACCGGAAGCGGATTGAAAAGTGATTGGAACTGTCTCTACGATTTCACCGTCTCTGATGAGTCGAAATTCTGTCTCTTCTCCCTCAACCTGTCTGTGCTGTATCTCTGCAGTTATTCGGTTAATCGTATTCGTATAAACTGGTGAGTTATAACGAACATCGGAGATGGCAATATCTCTGACTGTAGTTGTATCGCCGAGTGGATACGTTATTACTGGAGTAGAGAGTTCCGTTGAGGCAAAAAGTGGATTTCGTCCGCTAGTGTTGATTCCATCGCTGAACAGCACTGCAGCACTAAACTGATACTCATTCTCCAGAAGATGTGTAAAAACTTCATTCAAGCGGGTATCTGCACCGGTTCCGTTAATTGTATCACCTGAAACCACTTCAGAATCAAATGTATGATAAATGTACCGGGCACGATCATCCCTGCTTTGCTTAAATTCATCCAGCAGCAATTGGTACTCTTCCAATCCTCTGTACGTACCTTTTTCAATGGCTACACTTTGGGAATTATCAAGGTAGACGGCAATTTTTGCCCGACTAACTTCAGTCTGTTCAACGGTGAGGTATGGATTAAACAGCAGCAGGAGAAGAATCAGAAGGGAGAGGGATCGAAGAGTAATCAGCGTCCACTTTTTTAACGTTCCGGCCTTGTCGAGAGAACTGTAGCTGTAGTAGGCAACGGCAATAGATAATAGGGCTCCAACAAGAAGCAAGAGAACGGGCAGAACCGGATTTAAACCATTAAATATTGCGAAATTCATACATACGGATTACTGATGTGAATCGCACTAAATTGAATTTTACAGCTCTTTAAGCAGCTTTAGGATAACACCTTCTGTGGTAAACCCATCCGCTTCGGCTGCGTAGTTTGTTACAATACGATGACGTAACACCGGTACAGCCAATGCTTCGATGTCCTGTATCTCCACATTCATCCGGCCTTGGGAGAGCGCGCGAGTTTTGGCTCCTAAAATCAAATATTGTGATGCTCTTGGCCCGGCTCCCCAGCTTAGATAGGAGTTAACCCATTCTTTGGATATTTCTGTATTTGGGCGGGTTTGTGTAACAAGCTTGATGGTCTGATCGAGTACATGCTCCGGTACCGGAACTTCACGGATCAGTTTTTGGAATTCCAGTATTTGTTCTTTTTCAAGTACAGCATTTACTTCCGCCTTTCGGGCAGATGTAGTCTGTTTAACTATCTGTTTCTCTTCATCCGGATTGGGATAATTTAAATGAATCTGGAACATGAACCGGTCGAGCTGAGCCTCCGGTAGAGGATAGGTCCCCTCTTGTTCAATCGGATTCTGTGTAGCCAGAACAAAAAACGGATCGTCTAATTTAAAAGTCTGTCCGGAAGCTGTAACCTTATGCTCCTGCATTCCTTCGAGTAGAGCTGCCTGTGTTTTTGGCGGGGTACGATTGATCTCATCTGCCAATACAATATTGGCAAAAATTGGCCCTTGAATAAACTTAAAATGTTTTTTGCCGGTTTCTTTGTCATCCTCTATGACCTCGGTTCCGGTAATATCACCCGGCATCAGGTCAGGTGTAAATTGAATTCGGCTAAAACTTAGATTTAAGGTTTCAGCAACGGTGTGAATCAGAAGAGTTTTAGCCAGTCCGGGTACTCCTACAAGCACGCAGTGACCCCCTGAAAAAAGTGAAATTAGCAGCTGATCAACTACATCGGCTTGACCAACAACTACTTTTGATATTTCACGTTTGATATCGGAAAATGACTGGCTGAATGTATCCGCAATCACTTCCGGTTCTTCTGACTGGAGTGAACTCATTGCTGAATCTCCATCTCAGCTTCTGTCTCTACCGGTGTGTCCATAAGCGGGTCTTGGAGTGCATCTACATCCGGCATTGGGATTTTAAATTCGATGAAAAATTGATCCCGAAGATTTTCAAGCCAGGTGGAAAACTCCTGCATCTGTTTCTGTTGCAGAGCAATAGCTCTGAGTCTTTCATAATCCTGTTCCAGGTTTGCTTTATGCTCGGGAACATGCCGGTCGAGCCGAACAATTCTAAATGCCCGGTTTACATTCTGCTGGGGTGGATTGAAAGAGCGGGGTTCAGAAATTTGCCCTTCTTCTTCAAGTAAAAGCACAATTCGGTAGAGTGAGGGTTCCAGCTGGTTGATCGGTATGAGGCGCTCACCGGTCTGTGGATTAGAAATCCTTCCGCCCAAATCTTTAGTACGCGGATCTTCAGAATGTGCTCGTGCCATATCACTGAATGTCTTTCCATGGTTGAGTACGCTGTCTCTGATAGCTTCCAGCTTCTCAATTGCCGAATCTTCGTCAACCTGAGTATCGTCAATTTTTATCAGAACGTGACTTGTTGCAATTTGATCCCCTCTTCGTTCATCAAGCCGAATAATGTGATAACCAAACTCTGTTCGCACAATTTCAGAAACTTCACCGGGATTGAGTGCGGTTGCCGCTGCAGAGTAGTTTGCTACCAGGTCATTTATCGGCATGAGTGGGAGAGAGCCGCCACGCTGAGCGGAAACGTCTTCACTATGTCGTCTGGCAATAGCTTCAAACTCTGCACCATGGTTCAGAATTGAATCCCGGAGCGCTTCAGCTTTTCGAAATGCCTGGTTTTGTGCATCCTCGAGGGGTTGGGGGATGATCACAATTTGTGAAATACCAACCTGTTCCGGGATCATGGGAAGTTCGTTGTCGGGAATGCTGTTGAAAAATTCAATTACTTCAGGCCGGGTAATGGTGATTTCTCCCATTTTCTGTTGCTGAACGCGCTGAACGACCATCTGTTCACGAAACTGGTCACGGAAATCTGCTCTTAGCTGAATAATACTTTTTCCAAAAGCCTCTTCGAGTGCTCGTTCACCACCTGCCTGGCGTACAAGTTCATTTATCCTAATGTCCATCTGTCGATTCACCATCTCATCTGAAACGGTGATGGAGTCAACTTCGGCCTGCTCAAGCATTACATAGTTATCGACCATGCTCTGAAGGGCACTATACCAAAGGTCTTCAGAGAACTCTACGTTTTGCCCCTGAGCCTGCGATTGATTCATATAGTTTCGAACTTCATCATCAACATCGGATTTCAGTATAATTCGGTCGTTTACAACAGCCACAATCCGGTCTGCAACTTGTCCCTGTCTGGCGAAAAGAGAGGAGGCGAGAATTGTGATGATAGCCGTTAAAAAGAGGAGTGATTTTAAAAAATGTGTCATTACTTCCTTTTAATATTAACTTATTGAATTCAATTTCGGTTGCCGGATAGTATGTTTTCGATATCGCTAACGTTAGCACGCTCTATTTCATTATTTGAGGAAGCCTCAAGATACAGATTTCGTACGTAACTGTTGGTGATTCTTCGGGCTTTCTCCAGTTTAAGCCACTGCTCTATTTGAGGGATTAGCCAATCGAGATTTGGATTGTCGCCTGCAGGTCTCTCTTCCATAAGCTGTATTAAATGATACTGTCCGCCATGAATAAAGATTGGGGATCGTTCCGAGAGCCCCATTCTGTTCAGGTATCGGCGGATGATGGGAATATCTCCACCGGCAAGTGAAATTGGCCAGAATTGCTGGGACTGACGAAATTGCAGATCCGGATTTATGCTGTATTCATTTACAATATCTCTCCAATCTTCACCACGCATCAACGCACGGTTTGCATTGTCGGCATCTGTTCGTGTATTTGTAGTGATATGGCGGTACCTTACAAACTTCTCATTCAGGGTAAACTGGTCTTTGTAAGTCTGGTAATAGGTCTGCGCTTCTTCGGTAGAGACTTCTATCTGATTCAAATTTTGTTCAATCAGATAATCTTTCAAAGTCTGTTCCAGTAGTTGGTTTTTTTGCCGCTGCAAACGCCTGTTGAACTCATCGGTTCGGTCCAGCCCGATATGCTCGGCATGCTGAACCGTTACGGCTTGGTTAATCCACTGATCAACATAGTTTGAGATCGCTTCGATGCTGTCTTGCTGCAACACAGATTGAGGTATTTCATTCAGAGCCATTTGAAGAGTGAGAGACTGCCCACCGGCTCTGGCCAGCACCGGAGTGTCATCACTTTCCTGCCCGATGCTGCAAGCTGATATGAGGAGCATCAACAGGGCGAGAGTTGTAAGTAAGAATTTATTCATGAGCATAATACCAATTTCAGTTACTCAGCTTTTTTTATACTGAAAACTGTGATATGAGCATCAAAATACCATTTAATAGAGGTATTAGAAAACAATAAAATGAACAGCCTGTTTAGAAAAGAATCCCTGCAATTGTTGCAGTCATCATATTGGCCATAGTACCTGCCAAAACTGCCATCAGCCCAAACCGGGCCAAATCTGATTTTCGATTGGGAGCTAATCCTCCAATTCCGCCTATTTGAATGGCAATAGATGAGAAATTGGCAAATCCACAAAGTGCAAATGTAGCCATGGTAATGGTTTTAGGCGAAAGCATACCTTCAGAAACCATATCGGCCATCTGCAGATAGGCAACAAACTCATTCAACACCACTTTTGTACCCAGTAGGGAGCCCAGGTTTACAGCATCCTCCCAGGGTACTCCCATTAAGAAAGCGATAGGTGCAAGTAACCAGCCGAGCAGGGTCTCAATAGTCAGGTCAAATTCCGGAAAAAGAGAGTTGAACCCGGTGAGTTCTCCAATTTCAAACAGAAAGTAGTTAGCCATGGCCAGCAGTGCAATAAATGCCAAGAGCATAGCCCCCACATTTGCGGCCAACTTTAACCCAACACCGGCTCCGGTTGCGGCGGCATCAATACCGTTGGCATCAGTTTTTTCCACACTCATTTTAACATCCCCCTTGGTGGCAGGTTCAGATGTTTCCGGATAGAGAATTTTTGCAATAACGAGTGCTGCGGGAGCCGCCATCAAACTGGCTCCTAAAAGTTGTTCAGCAAATAACAGCCGTCCCACATCAAGAGGCACATTGTTGGCAAGTGCGTATGAATTGCCAAGCATTTGAACATAGGCGGCCATCACACCGCCGGCAATTGTAGCCATACCGCCGGTCATAACTGTCAGAAGCTCCGACAGCGTCATTTTACTAATGTATGGTTTAATAACGAGGGGAGACTCGGTCTGACCCACAAAAATATTCGCAACAACAGAGAGGGACTCCGCACCGGATGTACCCATTAATTTTTGCATCCCTTTCGACATTAAACTCACAATTTTTTGTAGGATGCCATAGTGGTATAGTATCGCTGTTAAAGAGGCGAAAAAGACAATGGTCGGCAAAACCTGAAAGGCAAAAAAGTTACCCAAACTACCTTCCATTCCCGGACTTTTAGCCAGGTCTCCAAATATGAATTCAGCCCCGGCGGTGGTAAAATCCAGAACAACGACGAAAAAGCTGGATACCCAACTGAAGAAGTCTTTAGGCCAGCCGAGTGGTGTCCAAACTTCTGCCATGTCCGAACCTTTGAGGATGAAGATCGCCAGACCAAACTGAATGGCCAGTCCGGTAGCAACCAGTTTCCAGTTAATCGCCTTACGGTTTTTGCTCAGCATCAGTGCGATTCCGATGATGACAGCCATTCCAATAATTCCACGAAGTATGTTCATGCGATTTACTCGTTAGGTTCTTCTGTTGATTCAACTGGATTCATGCGGGGAATCGGTTTCCCACGTTTTTGATCGACCGGCGGACGAAAGCAGTGGCGTGCACGGGGTTCGTAGGCATCTTTTTCACCAACTAAAACTTTATCCTGATTTTCCACCACTCGTTGCGAAAAGTTGGCAATCATTCCACTCTCCGAACAGATAGCATGAAGCTTGGTTACGAATTCAGCAACAGCCAGCAGTTGTGGCATCGGCTCAAAAGGTTTTCCCTCAAAATCCATATCTAAACCGGCAATTATGACCCGTTTACCGTCATTCGCCAGGGTATTGGCCACATCTACGATCCGGTCATCAAAAAACTGAGCTTCGTCTATACAAACAACTTTTGCCGTAGAGGTAAGTAGGATAATTTGATCAGCCGTATCAACCTGGATTCCGGGGAGAGCATTTTCGTTATGCGAAACCACTTCTGTGTCGCTATATCGGTTGTCAATGGCCGGTTTTACAACCACAACACGCTGACCGGCTATATGAGCGCGTTTGGCTCTTCGAATCAGTTCTTCGGTTTTTCCACTAAACATCCCGCCGCAGATCACTTCTATCCATCCAACCTGATCTGAGACAAAACCGGGTTCGTTTATCATTTTTTTCGATTAGTCGTGCAAATTACTGCGTGGAATATATCCTTGTAGGGATAAAGACAAAAGTTTTCTTTTCATCGGGTTTTACCCTTCAATCCGTTCAGTCGTTTTGTGAATAAATTGCTACCTTTTAATCCATTATCGGGAAGAAGTTCACTTATTATAAAAATCATATACATCAGACTGACTATTCAAAATGTTGCCATCTAACCGTTTCAAAATATCCTTACTCACAATCTTTTTTACATTATTCACTTCAGTAACACTGTTTGCCCAAATGGCCGAAGATTTTGAGTCGGGTTCGAAAGCCGGTTATGCAACGGGTACGGTAGAGCTTAAAACCGGTGAGTGGATGCTGGATGACGCTCTACTCGGAAATCTGGATGGAGATCGTAAAAACGGTGAACAATCAGTAAGGTTGAGAGATGGCAAGCTGGAGATGTTATTTGATTTTGATGACGGAGCCGATGAGGTGAGTTTTGTTGCATCAAATTCGGGATTTACAAATGATACCGGAGGAGTCATAAGCCTTCACTACTCTACAGATGAGGGAGATACGTGGCAGCAGGCAGGAAATAATACCGAAATGACCGATCAGCTTGAGCCGTATTCCATTTCAGTCAATATATCACAGCCGGTTCGGTTTCGTATTGCGAAGGAGGCAGGTGGGCGTATCAATATTGATGACTTTTTTATCACACCGTTCCAAGAGCTTGCAAATCAACCACTGTTAGAAATTACCGTCTCAGGCTCGAGTTTAAGTCCTGGGGATCTCCTGGATTTACCAATTGTGAATCCGAATCAAAGTTCTAAGTTGGATTTACGAATCAGAAATGGAGGGGAGCCTGACCTGAATGTATCTGAAATTATTCTTAGCGGTTCAGATCATTCAGCTTTCACTCTGTCTTCATCATTAGAAGGGGTAATTGAGGGAGGTGAAAGCGTGTTGGGCAGTTTACAGTTTCATCCTTCTGAGGCTGGGGAGTTTTCTGCAGAAATTACATTCAATAGTAATGATCCTGATCAGCCTGAATACAGGTTAATGTTATCTGCTGAGTCAATTGATGAAAATTCAATCATCCCCATTAAAAAAGCATACGACGTTCGTTTTGGTACCCGGGTATCGATTGCCGGACGTGTTTCCGCGGGGGATGAATTTGGCGGCCCTGCTCATTTTCAGGATCAAACCGGGGGATTTGCTGTATTTGAATCCGAATTGACAAGTCAGATTGTTCGAGGCGATTCGATTCGAGTTTCGGGTCCTGTAACGGAATTCAATCCCATTAATGGAACTCCGGGCACATTTCTGAGACAAATTGCTCCTACAGATGACGACAATAAGATTCTTTTCGAAATTTTCGATGTCGATCGTGTTAACCCTCATCCAGAAAATATATCCATAGCGGATTTGAATTCCGGAATGTACGAAAGTAAGCTCGTTCGACTGGAAGGGGTTTCTATAGAAGAACGAGGTCTTTTTTCCGGAGATACCAGCTACACAATTGAGGATGATACCGGTACTGCTCAGCTCCGAATTGACGGAAATGTGGAATCTTTAATTGATGCTCTGATTCCCGGTGACCCCATTGATATAACCGGGGTTGTGGATCGGTTTAATGGAGTTTATCAGATTAAACCGAGGGATAACCAAGACCTAAAGGCAGAATCCTTTACCCCTGAAGGTGAAGATATCGATAAAGATCTTACTTTTGATGTGGTTACGTGGAATATTGAATGGTTTGGCTCGGACGGAAACGGCCCCGCTAATAATGATCTTCAAATGAACAACGTAATTCGGATAATTGAAGAAATTGATGCGGATGTTTATGCTTTTCAGGAGATTGCGAGCCAAACAGAATTCTACTCTCTGGTTGACAGTTTGGAATTGTACAGAGGTTTTACATCAACTTACGGACAGACGCAGCAAACAGCTTATCTGTTTAAACCTACTGTGGTTGACTCTCTCGACTCCGGATTGCTCTTCGACGGGCAAGATAGTTTCGATTGGGCAGGCCGTTTGCCTCTCTATTTTGAAGTAGAAGTTACTGTGGATGGAAGAACCAGGCAGATATTTCTTTATAATATTCATGCAAAAGCATTTGGAGATCAGCCTTCCTACAACAGGCGCTTAAGTGCAGCCAATTCACTCAAGGCATACCTTGATGATGAGCGAATGAATGATCGTGTCATATTTCTGGGTGACTACAATGACGAGCTCACGAAATCAACCTACGAAGGTGCAGATTCATCTCCCTATCGGGTATTTCTTGAAGATGAATTCTACAAAGTGTTAACGCTGCAGCTGGAAGAGCAGGGGTTTGTTAGTTATGTTGGAAGTTCAAACCGGAGTTTTTTGGATCATATAACTATTAATGAGCTAATGGCAGAGTACCATATCGATGGGGCACAGCGAGTTGAATCAGTTTCGTATGTTGATGACTTTTTCAATACCACATCTGATCATGCTCCCGTTTGGACACGATTTCAGTTTACAGGCGAGGCCGTGGAGCTTCCAAATGAAATTGTAGTAGAACCGAACTATCCAAACCCGTTCAACCCATCAACGATCATTCCATTTACCCTGCCTGAGTCAACGGAAGTTAGCTTGGACGTGTTTGATATTTTAGGCAGAAAAGTGGCCTCACCGGTAAGAGCGCAGACTTTTGCGGAAGGTGATCACGAGATCAGTTTTGTTGCAGCGGGTCTCTCGAGCGGTGTCTACATCTACCGGATACGGTTCGGTGATGGGACAGAAGTGACTGAGAAGATGATGCTGGTGAAGTGATAAGAATTCCTGCAGCCTGCAGAGATTATCCAGAAATAATTAATCTGATTTCCCGGTTGCGGAATCATATAAGTCGGGCTTCATTTCCGGACGCAGTAGCCGCAAGGTTCAGAATTTGGGCTGTCAGAGTACCATAATTTTATGTATTTTTCCCGCTTCAAAAAATACGGGATACGATCCCTCAAAAAATTGTGTAAATATATCCGGAGATTATACCTACAGATATGAGATATTTCATCATATTATTGACAAGCCTGTTAATTAGTTTAGCCGCTTCTAACCTATATGCTCAGAGTTTTAACCCATCAAACTTGAGTGGAGTAAATGTTAATGAACTCAGTGAAGAGCAAATTCGTCAGGCGGACAGAGAGATTAGAGACAGAGGTTTAAGTTTAAGCGAATTTCAACAGCTGGCTGTGGCACAGGGGGCATCTCAGGCTCAGGTAAGTCAGCTAATCTCAAGAATCCGGCAGATTCGAAATCAATCTCCACAATCTGAAGGGGTGAGTTCAGATACCGAACGATCGGCCGTAACTGATGATACCTTGAACTTTCAACAGGTTCAGGAACGAACCTCAAGCCGTGAGGAGATTTCCGATTCTCTGAAAGTTTTCGGTATAGATTTATTTAGGAGAACATCACTGAGTTTTGAGCCTTCATTTAATGTTCCCACTCCGATAGATTACACACTTGGATCCGGTGATGAGATTATTATCGATATTTGGGGTGCAGCAGAACAGACTTATAGACTCTCTGTCTCTCCTGAGGGGAATATTCGTATTCCAAATTTGGGACCCATCCACGTTAATGGGCTTCAAATGGCGGAGGCGGAATCGCGTATACTTAACAGGTTAACCGACATCTATTCGGGATTACGTCCAAACAACCCGGAAGATGGCAATACATTTGCCCAGGTAACATTGGGTGACGTCAGAAGCATAAAAGTAACGGTTTTGGGAGAGGTAAGTCAGCCCGGAACTTACTCCATTTCTTCACTTGCAACTGCATTTAATGCTCTATATGCAGCAGGTGGACCGAATCGTAATGGAACCTTTAGAAATATTCAGATTATTCGGGATAAGAAAGTTCACACAGTTCTCGATATCTATGATTTTTTGATTGATGGAAACCAGGAAAGTAATATCAGACTTCGGGATCAGGACGTTATTAAGGTGGATCCGTATGTAAACAGAGTCCATGTTTGGGGAGAAACCAAACGAAACGGTTTTTTTGAAACCCTGGAAGGTGAAACACTTGAAGACCTCGTGAATTTTGCCGCCGGTTTTACGGATGAGGCATACACCCGAAGAGTCACACTCGAAGGTATGACGCCGACAATGCGAAGAGTAACATCTTTGATGTACCCTGAAGAACAGGATGTTGAAATTAAGAATGGTGATAAACTTCGCGTTGGTAAAATTTTAGACAGGTACGAAAATCGCATTACGGTTAGAGGTGCTTTCTTTAGACCCGGCACCTACGAATACGAAGATGGTCTTACCCTTTATGATATTATTGAGCAAGCAGATGGCCTGAAAGAGGATGCATTTCTTGAGCGGGGAGTTATTGAAAGAATTAATGAAAGAAGAGAGCCAATATCGCTTTCATTCAATGTTGAGAGAGTAATGAACGATCCCGCTGCATATGATATACCGCTTCAGCCGGATGACGTTATTAGAGTTTCTAGTATTTTTGACCTTCAGGAAGAGTACACAATTGCAGTTCGGGGTGCGGTAAACAGCTCAGGTTCCTTCCAGTTTAGGGAGGGAATTACTCTGAAGGATGCCATCTTAAGAGCGGATGGTTTCAGGGATAATGCCGCCGCTTACAGAATTGATGTTGCAAGACGAGTTACGGATGGCGGCCAGACCCGTCAAATGCAAACGGCAGAAACATTTCGATTTGATGTTGCCGAAAACCTTGGATTTGACGATCAGGATGAAGATTTTGAGCTCAAGCCATTTGATCAGGTCTATGTTCGAACCAAGCCAAACTATCAAACCCAGCAGACAGTACGAATTGAAGGTGAAGTCCAGTTTCCAGGAACATATGTTTTGAGCAGTCGCAATATGAGATTGTCTGATTTAATTGAGATGGCGGGCGGACTGTCAGATTTCGCCTATCCTACAGGTGCGTCTCTTGAAAGAAGATTAAATGACGAACTGGAAGAAGACCTGGAGTTTTTAGCAGAAGATGAAAGATCAGAAAGTTTAGGGTCAGCAAATACCACATCTGTTGGAATTCGTTTGCAGGATGCTTTGCAGAGACCGAATTCAGCTGTGGATCTAATTTTAGAAGCAGGAGATGTTGTCAGTGTACCTAAAGAGTTGATGACGGTAAGAATTGAAGGGGAGGTTCTCAATCCAACCAGTGTACGCTTCGACTCCGGTAGATCATTTAAATCTTATATAAATGCGGCCGGTGGTGTTACAGATAATGCTAAAGGAAGCCGAGCATATATTGTATATGCAAACGGAGAAGTAGACCGAACCAAACGGTTTCTCTTTTTTAGAAATAACCCCTCGGTTGAACCGGGTGCTACAATCATTATTCCGCGGAAACCTGAAAAACGTGAATTAACGGTTCAGGAAAGAATCAGTATTACGGCAACGCTTGCATCTACAGCCGCAACGATTGCACTGATGATCGATCGATTGAGTAATTAGTAATTTAAAAGTTCAACGGGTCGCTGACCCGTTGAATCTTGATAAATGGATACTTTGAAATTTCACAAACACTTTTGAAATAAGGTTACCGAAATTTCAGCTCTGAAAACCTCTTTTTGCCTTTTAAAAAGTAATCAGCGACGATACTTTTCTGATAGACCAGGTGAGTTGGAGTAGTAGCAGTAAGTTTGGCTTTTAATTCCCGGCGTTTATTTAGGGTAAGGGTTAACGAGCCGTATAAAGCGAAATGAGCGCGAATAATAGCCCATGTATCTTTAAGATTTCCAGATAAAATGGCTTTGATACCGGCAACCCCATCAAGGACGAGCCGTCCAAAAATTCTAAAAAACGGGTTGCCGTCGAGGTTTTTAGTCAGCATCAAAAGATTGTTGCGGTAGTTATAATAGACTTTCCGCGGATTTCCCATCGGCAATGAGCCACCCCCAAGATGGTACACAATACTTTCGGGTTGATACATAACCGTATACCCCGATTTGTGAACCTGCCAGCAGAGATCAATCTCTTCCATATGAAATTCAAAGTCTTCATCAAAGCCGCCTAAACGCTCAAAAAGAGTTTTTCGAATGGCTAAAGCTGCACCCGATGCCCAGAATATTTCAGAAGGTGTGTTGTACTGCCCTTCATCTTTTTCAACATAATCAAAAATTCTACCTCTGCAGAAAGGATAGCCCATCTTGTCCAGGAATCCACCGGCTGCTCCGGCGTATTCAAAGTAGTCGGGTTGTTCCACCGATAGAATTTTGGGCTGAACGACTCCAACTTCTTTTTTCTGAAAAATGCTTTCTAACCCTGCTAACCAGTGAGGATCAGGGTAAGCATCATTGTTTAAAAAAATAAGAATGTCACCCTTTGCCTCTTTAGACGCCCTGTTATTTCCTCCACAATACCCGTAATTCCGGTCAAAAGTAGCAACTCTGACTTCAGGGAACTGTTGTTTTACCCACTCGACCGAACCATCATCCGAAGCGTTATCGGCAATGATAATTTCAAAGTTTGGATAATCAGTTTTTGCAACTTGTGGTAAAAAGCGTTTCAGATGATGCAGTGCATTCCATGTAACGATGATGATGCTGAAAAATGGTCTGTGTTTGGTTTTGGTCACGTCAGGTTAGCCGGTTTAATTTATGATTTCCGATAAAAGATTTTGCGCTAAAACGAAGAGTTCATATACTCAGAAAAAGATCATTGATGACGGCATGACAAAGATAGGATTAATATCCGACACACATAACTATTTTGACCCTCAAATCGAGGAGTACTTTTCAGACAGGGACGAGATATGGCACGCCGGTGATTTTGGAACGATCGAAATAGCTGAAAAATTAAAAAAGATTGCTCCGCTTGTGGGGGTCTATGGAAATATTGACGGACAAGATATTCGGAAGCAATATCCTCTGCATCAGAGATTTACCCGTGATGGCGTGGATGTATGGATGACTCACATTGGCGGAATTCCCGGAAGATACTGTATCCCTATCCGCGAAGAGATCGAAAAGAATACTCCCGATCTGTTTATTTGCGGACATTCCCATATTTTGAAAATTGCACGGGACCAAACACTTGGTAAAATGCTCTATATAAATCCTGGGGCAGCAGGAAAGCAAGGATTCCAGGTGCATCGGACAATGGTTCGATTAACTATCGATGAAGGAAAAGTACACGATGTGGAAGTGATAAACCTTGGGAAACTGGGAGACTAGATTGGTTTAGTATTCAATTTTTCTTCAGCAGAACCTTTAGAATCTCTTTGAGCGAATTCATGCGATGAACAATTTGGCCTCAATTTCAGTTTTCATTGCATGATAGATAGAGACTTTTATAACCTGAAATAATGCGTAAAAAAGCGGTTGTTATTGGAGCCGGACTTGGAGGGCTTGCAGCTGCATCACTACTTGCCAGTCGGGGTTTAAGAGTTACTGTATTTGAAAAAAACGATACAGTAGGTGGGAAGATGCAGGAGTTTAAAAAGGATGGATTTCGGTTTGATACCGGGCCCAGTCTGTTCACGATGCCATTTATTCTTGAAAACCTCTTTGAGCTGTGCGGTGAATCTCTGCAGGATTATTTGACATATGAAGAACTGAGCCCGATCTGTCGGTACTTCTACTCGGATGAGACAGTATTTGATAACTATTCTGACAGAGAAAAGAATTTTGCTGAGATTGAAAAATTTGCTCCGCAAGAAGTAAAACGATATTCAGAATTTTTAGACCGATCTGAGAAGTTATATGATCAAACCGCTGATGCATTTCTATTTAATCCGTTATATGATCTGTCCGATCTGAAGGGTTTGAAACTGACTGATTTCATGGGTATTGACGCATTTTCAACAGTTTCAGATAAGGTGGATGACTATTTTGAATCATCCTACTTAAGGAAGTTTTTTAAACGATTCACAACATATAACGGCTCTTCGCCATACCAGGCTCCGGCAACGTTGAACGTAATACCACATGTAGAGCTGAATCAAGGCGGGTATTATGTGAACGGCGGAATGTATAACATAGCCAGGGCAATGTATCATTTGGCCATCAAACAGGGAGTGTCATTCAAAATGGGTTGCGCGGTTCAATCCATTCAGGCAGACGGTTCAAAAGTAACGGGAATCATAACGGCGTCGGGTGAACAAGTGGATGCCGATCTGTTTATCGCAAACAGTGATGCAACAGATACACTCCTGAATCTCTTAGATAAAAAAGCGATATCGAACCGAAAACGTAATCGACAAAAGAGAATTGAGCCATCCTGCTCAGGATTTGTTTTGATGCTGGGAGTTGAAAAGACGTGGACACACCTCCGGCATCACAACATCTTCTTTTCGGAGGATTATCAAAAAGAGTTTAAACAGATCTTTGAAGAGAAGGTGTTGCCTGATGATCCGACCATCTATGTAACGAATACGTCGTTCACAGATAGCTCTCATGCTCCTGAAGGGTGTTCCAATCTGTTTGTTCTGGTTAACTCACCGTATGTAACGAACGATCAAAACTGGGAGAAACTGTCAGATTCATATTCTACTTTTCTTATTGATGAACTTGAACGCCGTTCTCTTACCGGTCTCAAAGAGGCTGTTTCATTTCAAAAAGTTATCACACCGAAAACGTTTCTGAAGCTTTATGGCTCAAACAAGGGGAGTATATACGGTACATCATCCAACAATCTTTTTTCCGCATTTGTCAGGCCGAGAAACAAATTACGGGGAATTGATAATCTGTTTTTGGTAGGAGGGAGCACTCACCCCGGGGGTGGAATTCCGCTTGTTGTTCAGAGTGCGTTTAATGCAATGAAGTTAATCGAACGCAGTAATATTTGATGTTTTGCAGAAACTGAATCAGATTCTGTAACCTTTAGAGAGATCGATCTCGTTTAATTACATGAATACTGAACCTGAATTTACTTTCTAGTCAGTTTGGCTACGGCTTCAATATGATATGTTTGAGGGAACATATCAACAGGCTGTACAGACTCTACATGGTAGAACTCCTTCAATATTTTCAGATCGCGGGCCATGGTAGATGGATTACAGCTCACATATACGAGTCGATTTACATCCAGTTTGCAAAGCTGATCCACTACATCCGGATGCATTCCGGATCGGGGGGGATCCGTAATAATACAATCCGGCCGTCCATTTTTCTCCAAGAATTCGTCATTGAATGTGTCTTTCATATCCCCCAAAACAAATTCCACATTTTCGACGCCATTCTCTTTTGCGTTAAATTTCGCATTCTCAATTGCGACGTCCACAATTTCAATTCCGGTAACTTTATCAGCTTTATCAGCCATAAAAAGTGAGAGCGTTCCAACTCCGCAGTAGAGATCAAACAGATGTCCGCCGTTGTCTAACTCTGCAAAATCCCTCGCCACGGAGTAGAGTTTTTCTGCCTGGCGCGTATTTGTTTGGAAGAATGCATTGGCATGAATCTTAAACGAGTGGTTGCCTATTTTGTCAACAATGAAACCCGGGCCATGGAGAACATTCTCGTATCGTCCCACTGCCGTCGGGTTGTACTGGTCATTGATGTTGTTGACAACAGTTGTGATGGATAGAAATTCCTCCAAGAGTGCATCTTTCAATGAATTGATGAGCTCTGGACGATCTTCAAACGTTACGATGTTCACCATCAGATCTTCGGTAAAGTGGCTGTTTCGAATGACCAGGTGTCTGATAAATCCCTCTTTTTTAAAAATGTCAAAAGCAGGAATCTCATTTTTGATACAGTAATTACGTACAAAATCGAGAATGTTAAACGATATGGGATCCTGTAAATGGCACTCTTGAAGGTTCAGCAGTTTGTCAAATCTTCCGGGAGCATGCATACCGGCGGTAAATGCGGTGTCATCAACATATTCATCCCTGTTGATCTCTTCCTCGGTCAGCCATCGTTTGGTTCCGAAGCTGTACTCCATCTTGTTTCGGTAATAAAAGTCGTTCTCGCATGCTAAAATAGGCTTTACAAGGCCCGGATCGAGATGGGCAATCCGTTCTATGTGATCCCGCACGTGCTGCTCTTTATGCTTAATCTGCTCGGAGTAGGGCAGATGCTGCCAGGTACAGCCTCCACAAACATTAGCGTGGCGGCATTTGGGCTCAATCCGATCGGGTGAAGGCTTCAGAATTTCAAGCAGTTTAGCCTCTCTCCAGGTTTTCTTTTTTTTGATGATTCGTGCTTTCACAACATCGCCGGGAGCAGTACCTGAAACAAATACTGCTATACCATCTTTTTTTGCGACTCCCTTGCCCTTAAACGCAGTAGATTCAATTTCTAATTCAACTTCTGTTCCTTTTTTTAACGACATGTAAAAATTTTTCCTCTGTGAGAATTAAAATTGAGTCCTATACGATCAGCAGATATTGCTTTTGAAAGTAGATTGATGTTGTTAATCGCTTTCAGCTTTTGATTTGTACTGGGTTTCAAACTGAATCTGAAATGCAGTTTTAACATCAGAGAGTTCAATAATCTTTTGCATCGAGAGATCGAGCTGTTTCATGATTCGGTTTGAAGATGCTTCGAGAAATTTAACAGCGGTTTGAGGGTTTCGTTTTTTCAGTGTTTCAAAGTCCGGTGTAAAAAAACCTAGAAGAGTGCAATCCGTAAGGCACTGAGCAGAGGAGAGTCGTCGCGTTTCATATCCAATGGATACGAGTCCTATTTCCTGAGGAGATTCTACGGTAATGGTATGAGTTTCTTCATTTTCAGAATTTGGGATGCCACCTTGATTTTTTACCTGCAGCTGAATCTGCCCCTCTTCAATAAAATAGAGCCCGCTGGCGGGATCGTTTTGATAATAAACATACTCTCCGCTCTTATAGGTTCGTCTATGGCAAAGTTGCAGCAGTTCGTAACGCTCGGTTGGGGAGAGATTTTTCAGAAGATCTGAATTTTTAACAATGTTACTTTGCTGTTTCATTTTTTGGAGTTTGCTATTATTTCCAAACATAATCGATTGATTTAGAATGAATGTCCGATGCCAAAACTGAAATACATTTGTCGGTTGTTGAACCAGCCCTGTTCCAGATCGTGGGCTCTGAAGGTAAAGTCGAATCGTGCCACGATAAACTCCCAGTCTAAACGAATTCCTAAACCGGATCCAACAGCAACCTGGTTGTAAAATTCATTAAGCCGAAATCGGCCGTCCCGAAGTAAATCGGTATCCTGTTCATCAATAAATGTATTGCCGGGTCCGTACCAAACATTTCCGGCGTCAGTATGCCAGGCAAGATACCAATCTGCGCTTAAAACATTTTTCATAAATGTCTGACGAATTTCCGTAAATGCAGCCAGTTTAACTTCTCCGCCCGGAATGGTCACTTCGTCAGGTGGAATACTTCCCGGCCCTAAACGAAACGGACTCCAGCCGCGGATATCGTTACTGCCACCGGCAAAAAAACGGCGGTTGAGCGGAATATTATCACTTTGTCCGATTGGATGGGCATATCCGCCGAACAACCTGAAGGCAGCTACGGCATCGGGCGACAGACTGATGTAGCGGCGATAATCTGCTGAGAGTTTAAAGAATCGACTGTAAGCCAGGGAGTTAGATGAGATATTTAAAGGGGATGGAAGGGTACCCTCAATATCCCCGGGTGTAACCAGATAGCGGTCAATTAAGTAGGGAATATTACCCCCTAAAGCCACAGAATATTCACTGAAATAGCCGTAATTCCGTTTTATGATATTGGTATTTTGTGCTCGAAATGTATACCGAATGACGGATGAAAACTGCGGTCTGAAATCCTCTTCAATTCGCAGAAGTTCGATTGAATTTTCTCCAAATTCATTAATCAGATTTTGCCGGAACTGAGAGGATGGATCGGTATCAACCACATCCAGTTCAAACATATCGATCAAGCTTTGAAATCGGCGTGAGTGGCGAAGTTCATACCGGAGGTTAAACCGAACATCAGAGTTGATATCAAAGAATAATTGGTTGCTCTGGCTATAGCTGAGTGAGTATCGGGTTCTGGCACTTTCTATCCAAGCTGCATCGCTTAAAGGTGATAGCGGCCAATTTAAACGGGGAAGGGCGTACTCTACCCTGAATTCATAACTTTGGAAAATCGCTGAACCTGTGGTTGTTCGATTGCCATCTTCGTCCCGGGGAGAAATTTCGTTTAACGTGTTGGAGGTAACAAATTCCAGATTTGTATTTAGAGCCACCGTTAAATTCTCGGCTCTTCCCAGCAGGTTGTTGTTATTGTAATTAAGCCCGATTCCCGTACCAAAACCGTACCGTCTCATCCCAAAAATTTCTGTTCGGATTGAGTGTTTGGGAAGGGTTTGAAGATCAAAATAAACGGGAATTTGTTCTTGGCTGTAGTCGGGCAGAGATCCATCTGCACTAAGACCAAACCGATTAATAAGTAGCATACCGAGGTTTTGGTAGGAGTTTACACTCCTCAGATAAGCCGATTGATCGAACGTGTCGCCGGCTCTGAATTGTAACTGTTCCGTTAACAGGTCGAATTTTGTATTGGCGTTTATCTGTTTCTCCATGTTAACAGAGAATCCCTCCTTTACAAATTGAGGGTCAATTTCTGTGAGACTTTCTTCGTACATGCCATTTCCATCAGGTCCGGCCAGCTTAATGTGCACATCACCAAAAGTGTAAAAATCCCCCGGACGTATAGAGTACAGGACATCCATTGTGTAGGTGTCATCCTCGTCACGTTTGATAAGAGCCCGGACAGAATCCCGCTGTGCCGCAGCAAACCCGTGATTCTTTAAGAAATCAATAATTCGACTCTGTTCCTGACGAAGTTTTTGGGCATTATACTGTTCATTGACGGAAAAAGTGGAATCATTCTCGGAATTTCCGGAGTAGAGACTTTCAGAGAAAAAATCCTCTTTCAAATTCTCTTCTGTTCTAAAATCAGGAAGTCCTGTGTAGGAAACAGAGCGTAGACGGGACGGACGGCCCTCCTCAATAATGAAGGAGACTTCAAAACGATTGGGGCGGTATTCAATGATCGTGGTATCAACACGGGTGTCGAAATAGCCCATATTTTCATAGTAGAGCCGAATTCTCTCCATGTCGCTTGCTACAGTTTCTCGATCGAGTAGCGTTGGGGATTCTCCAACTCCCACCAATTGATGAATGTAATACCACGGTGTAAAACGGGGAATACCTAAAAACTCTCGGTTGTTACGGGTACGAACCAGTGTACTCAGGGATCGATTACTCACATTGTCGTTTCCGGTAAAACGAACCAATCGTACAACTTGATCCGAACTCTCCTGAACTTCTTCAGAATTGGAACTGTCATTTTGATTCTGCCCGGACTGCGCCACAGATATCTCGGCGGCAGTTATGCAAAACACCAGTAAGAAAGTCGCCAGAATGGAGTAGCGCACGCAGGATCGAAGTTACAGATTAGAGTATATATTGATCCTGAAAATAGGACTTTTCAGGGAAATAATAAGGAGCAATCCTGTGTGATTGTAAATCAATAAAATGGGTTCTTTTTTCTGTAGCAGGTTAGGATTATTCTTGAATATGTAACGAAAATATGTTGATATGTTGCCCGGAAAAGCAGAAATAAAAAAACGCGGAGCCTCGTAAAAGGTCCGCGTTATTAATAATCGGGAAATTATCAATTTATCATACATCATCGTAATCAAAACCTTCATCTTCTTCACCGTGGAAGAAATCTTCCTTGCGAATATAATCCGGCCAGATATCTTCAATACCTTCATAAATGGTTTCTTCTCCCTCTTCAATTTCGTCTAGTTCGTACAAATTATCAATCGCCTGTTGTGGTAAGCCGTTACGCTCCGCCCATTCGATTAATTCTTCTCTTGTTGCCGGAAAAGGAGCATCATCAAGTGCAGCGGCTAATTCTACAGTCCAAATCATAGTGTTATATCAGTAGGGTTAATTTTAAAATTTCTTGCCTGTTGTCGAATTCTATAAAACGTTTCCTGATGAGAAATGCAAATTATTTCGGTGATAATCGATAAAAAAAATAAAATTCTTAATATTGTTTACTTGCATCCGGTTTTCATTTTTCAATCTGACCGTAGATCATCAAGAAGATGAACTTTAGAAGTAACACAACGATCAAAATGTTCCGTAAATCAAAAAATACCGGTCTGATTGTTTGAACTGATTGAAATTTTCTTTTTACTGAAACCTGTTAATTATTGAACTCATGAAGTAATATCGATTATGAAAATTCTATACATCTTTCCCCATCCCGATGATGAGTCGTTCGGCCCGGCTCCGGCTATGCATGCGCAACTCAGGCAGGGCCACGAAGTATTTCTGTTGACTCTCACCAAAGGTGAAGCCACCAAGCAGCGATTTAGGCTCGGTGTGGATAAGAAGGAGATGGGGGAGATTCGTTTTAAGGAGATGAAGTGTGTAGAACAAACACTGGGATTGACCGGGATGACGGTTTTAGATCTTCCGGACAATGAGTTAAAACAGATGGACCCCATTGAGATTGAAAACACGATAGAAGATCATATTCGTCATATTAAACCGGATGTTTTAGTAACATATGCGGTGCACGGGGTCAGTGGTTTTCATGATCACCTCGTAACACATGCCGTTGTTAAACGGGTATTTTGTAAAATGAGATCTGAAAACGAGAAATTTCCAAAACGTTTGGCTCTGTTTACGAGAATGGGTGAAGTGAAAACAGATGGGAAGTTTCGTCTGGAAGCTTCGTCTGATGATGAAATTGGGTTTGTGGAAGTGTGCAGTGATGAGGATATGGAAAAGTTTTATCAGGCACTCGATTGCTATCAGACCTATCAGCAGGTAATTGAAGACAGTAAGGTGAAAGAAGTAGTTGACAACCGGGTTCCATTTGAAATTTTTGGTGAAAAAGTAACCGGCAGACTGAAATCGATAGTGGAAGACTTGTAAGATTTGTCAGATATCATGTCATAAATTGGCTATTATCAGCCATTGGAATTAACAGACAAAAAATATTGAGTAGAATGAATGATGCAGGATAGAGATGTACTGATTTCGGGAAAAACCTCTTTTAAGGTTGAGGTACCGTATACTTTGATTGAAACCGGAGCAAAAGGTGAAAAGAAACCACTGATTGTCTATCTGCACGGTTTTGGACAAAATATGAAGACTTTCATGCAAAAATGTGATCATTTAATGAGTCTCAAGGCTTATCATCTTTTCATTCAAGGGCCCTATCCAATTTATGATCGAAATCGAAAGAAGAACGTTACGGATTGGGGGAGAGCTTGGTACCTCTATGATGGAAACAGGGGGCAGTTTATCAAATCACTGGAGCTGGCTTCAGAATTTGTTCAGGAGGTGATTGATAAATTGTTACCCATGATTGAAGAGAATGTTAGCAGAATAGGAGTTCTGGGCTATTCGATGGGAGGGTACCTGGCCGGATATTTTGCGTTAACTCGCTGGAAACATGTAAATGATTTGGCAGTGGTGGGAGCGAGGATAAAAACGGAAGTGCTAAATAATAATTGGCAAAATATTCAACATATTAATATTGCAGCATTTCATGGAAAGAAAGATGATCAGGTTTTAGCTGAACCACAAGCAAAAGAGATTGAACGGCTAAAAGAAAAAGGTGTGCAGGCAGAGTTGAATTTATTGAATGAAAATCATTCATTTAGTGAGAAGTATTTGACAGAGATTCTAAACTGGTTTATTCGATTAGGTTATTCCAAAAATTGATGGAATATTGAATTTGCTAATTGGGAATAGTGTAATTTTTTTGTAAACCTTTAAAACAAAACAGTAGTTAGCGGAAGCAATATTCATCATATTGTTACTGGCAGACTGAAGTATCTGATTTATTTTATCAGGTAAAGCTTTAAAAAATTGTACTTTGAATAAAATAAATTTGTAACCTTTAGCAGATTCATCTTTATTATACCATTCATTGAAACGATATCATTATGTCTACAGCATCGACGGATACAAAAAAGAAGATGAAAATATTGGTCGTAGAGGATGACCCAACGGTTAGAACTCTCGTAAAGGCAGTTCTTGAACACAGGGGAAACGACGTTGCCGTTGCTGAAACGGCAGGAGAAGGAGAAGATAAGGCGTTGAACACAAAGTTCGACATGATTATCCTCGACTTACGCCTTCCTGACGGGAATGGTTACGACGTTTGCGCAAAGATCCGCGATGAAGGGGTGACCACGCCGGTTCTTGTTCTTTCGGCCGAGCACGAAACAGATGTAAAAGTAAAAGTGCTAAATGTTGGGGCAGATGACTATCTTACAAAACCGTTTAACAGTGATGAACTTATGGCACGTTTGGATGCCATTGCACGCCGTAGCAACAACAAAGATTCTGAAAAAGAACTTACCTGCGGAAGTTTGACAGTTGACCTGATCTCCAGAAAAATGATCATCAATGAAAATGAGGTTGACCTAACGAATAACGAATTCAACCTGTTGGTCTATTTTGTTCGAAATAAGGGACGAATTATTTCTCAGGAAGAACTGGCAAGCAACGTTTGGGATATTCACTTCGACACTCAAACGAACTACATCAACGTTTATATCAGCTATCTGCGTAAAAAGATGAGAGATCACACGGAGTTTGACTACATTGAGACGGTCCGTAAAAAAGGATTTATGTTTCAATGTGATGAGGAGTAATCATACCGGAATCATCAATACACTGCCTTCGTGTTTTGGTTACAGCACGTGAATTTTGTGTAAGCCGCCATCTCTAATTTGAACCGTACGATGCGGATATTTTCTCACCATGTCGTAATCATGTGTGACCATCAGAACTGCCATTCCGCGATTATTAATTTGTTGTAAAAGCTCCATGATAGAACTGCTGGCTCCCGGGTCTAAATTACCCGTAGGCTCATCGGCAAGCAGAAGTCTCGGCTCGTTGGCAAGTGCCCGGGCGATTACCACCCGCTGCTGCTCTCCGCCGGACAGATCTTTCGGCATAGCTTTGCGCTTATGGCTCAAACCTACCAGTCCCAAGACTTCAAGAACACGATGTTTGATAAACCGCTTATTGTGGCCCGTAACGCGAAGCGCAAACGCTACATTTTCAAATACATTCCGATCCGGTAATAACTGAAAGTCCTGGAATACTATTCCAATTTGGCGGCGAAGCATCGGTACTTTTTTGTCGGGCAAGCTGCTTACACTGTAATCTCCAACCCGGATCATTCCGTGGTTGGGGCGAATATCACTATAAAGAAGTTTCAAAAATGAACTTTTTCCGGCTCCTGTCTTCCCAATTACATAACAGAATTCACCTACCCCGAGAGTAAAGTTTACACTATCCAGCACCGGTGTACGATCATACGCAACCGTAACATCATGCATCTCAATTACATCACTTTCACTCATTGTAGTACCATTGTTATTCTTAAACTTTTTCTGTGAGCAGGCTTCAGTTCAAAGCCATCAAATGAATCTAAAATAGAAAAATCTGTCTTCTTTATGATGCTTTCTATTTCCGGCAGTGTATAGATATGCTGACGATGCTCTTCCCGGAATGTTTCCTGTACGTTTCCATTCTCATTGTCCAGTTTATCTATTGTAAATCTGTTGGTATGAATCCGGTTTTCGGCATCATAACGACTCTCTCGGTGATATCGATAGAGATTGTTTACACGCCGCTTTTCATTGTTCAGATATTTGATGGCAATACGTGAATTCCGAGGCGTTGTAAAATCGTAGATAAAGATTCCACCGGGGTTGAGAACTTTACGCACCTCATCATGAAGTTTCAGAATATCATTTTCATCATGCAGATAGTTTAGGCTGTCAAACACCATAAAAACTACGTCAAATGTTTGATCGAGCCGGAGATCGAGAAAGTTTCGGGAAAGGAATTGAACGTTGGAAAATGTGGCATCTGCTTTTCGTTTTGCTACTTCAATCATCTCAACCGAACCGTCCGTTGCCGTTATTCTGTAATCTGCCAACTCTTCAAGGGAAAGGGCCATGGTTCCGGTGCCGCACGCAAGCTCCAGAACAGTTTCGGCATCAGGGTGAAATTGGTAGATAATCTCATCGATGTAATCCGTCCAGGTCTCATAATCCACTTCAACCATCACATCATCATAAATATCTGCCAGGACAGAGTAGGCTCGATTAAGCTGCTCTTTCTTATGTTGCATGCTGACTAACCTCCTTAAACTTGTTCCGGGCCATTTCAACAGCCAGGGTGTAGGCTGCCTGGAATGAGTCGGAGTTCGCTCTATTTTCACCGGCAATATCGTATGCAGTTCCGTGATCGGGTGATGTTCGAATAATTGGCAGGCCGGCCGTAAAATTAACACCCTTTCCGAAGCTGAGGGATTTAAACGGGATCAAGCCCTGGTCATGGTAGGTAGCTAAAATTGCATCGTATTGATTCTGTTTTTGGCTTCCAAAAAAACCATCGGCAGGGAAGGGGCCGTCAACCTCTATGTTTCTAGCTTTTGCTTCAATCAATGCCGGTTTTATCAACTTATCCTCCTCATCTCCCAACACGCCTCCATCACCGGCGTGGGGATTGAGTCCAAGCATTGCAATTTTAGGTTGTTCAATACCAAAATTATTCATCAGGCTGTGATTCAAAATGACTAATTTCTGAAGAATCAAATCTACAGAAATCGATTTGGAAACAATTTTTAAAGGGATATGACCGGTCAGTAATCCCACACGCAGTCCACCCGAAGCGAGAATCATCATATAGCGTTCGGTATTGGTTTTTTCGGCCAGAAATTCAGTATGGCCGGGGTAACTGTATCCCGCTTTATGAATTGCTTCTTTTGAAATTGGTGCAGTAACAAGCGCGTGGGTTGTACCTGCCATGCAGCTGTTAATTCCATATTCGACTGCCCTCATAGCTGCCTGGCCACCTTTTTTGGTGATTTGGCCTGGCTGAACATCCGTTTCTGCTACAGAGTCAACTTCAAGCAGATTGATTTTGCCTGGCTGAACATCGTTACTTTTTGAAATTCTCCGGATGGTTAAATTTGTTTGATATTTGTTTTGGTAAACATCAAAAACAGATTGTGAACCCAATATCAACGGAGTGGATTTGTTTAGATCTGTCTGTGAGAGATATTTCAGGACCACTTCAGGTCCGATTCCATTGAAATCTCCCATACTTATTGCAATAATTGGTTTCATACCGGAAGATAGCAATGGTTATGCTTCATATAAAAATGCAATCAAGAATTTGAAATTAGGCGGAAATCTCCCAATCCGCTCACCGCTTCAAAGATGAGTTCCCGGTTTGGATATTCCCAAATTTCCCGTGTTGGCTGGTTAGGCAGCAGTCTGCGATCTATACTCACGGGCGGACCGTACAGTATGTAGGCTTTGCCTCGATCCGTATCATACCCGGGTGTTTGCAGAGATGAAAAATTTTGGAATGAAAAATCTATTCGACGATAGTACTCCGCCATTAATTCATTGTATTCCGTATCTGGTGTTGGATCTCTTTGGGCCCAAAACTCTCTGAACTTTCGCTCGCGCTCAGCCTGTGAACCGCTGTTCATTTCCCGAAGCTCCCTGTCACTCAAAATAAAGCGGAGCATGTTGATAGAGACGTCCAGACTGTAGAGTGATACCGGCATGTCTATCCAGCGAGATTGTACAGTTCTCTCAGCAAACGTTGAATCAGATTCTGTATCTACAAACGAGATTTTATAACCGGAGTTCTCAAATTCTGAATTAGGTACCCGAATAAACGCATACTGAGTACCGTTATCTCCCGGATTGAGTCTGAGTTTTATCTCATCATTCTGTTGAAATAACTCTGAAGATCCGGCAGTTATGATCTGATCAGTAGAGATGGATTCAGAAAAAACGGGGGCACTATCCGATTGAGTTTCACCGCTTTTTTGAATGTTTACCTTATATCGGTTCGGTGTACCATTTGCATTCTGTGGCAGCCGAACGAGTAGTGTGTAGTTTTGTCCATAGAGAACATTACTTCCGTAATTCAACAGAGTAGCTTCTGCATGGTTGGAGCCCGATGTCAGCTCATTTAACAGTAAAATTTCTGTCTTTTCGGTTGATCCCACTTCAGGAATAACAATAGTTCTGACTTGAGAGGGGCGTTCACGTTCAGATCCTCCACGTGCAAGCTGCAGTTGATAGTGGTAGGTACCAGGCTGTAGCTCAGTGTTCATAAAACCCTGAACATGATTAAATCGTGATCGGGTATCTTCAAATGTTTCAACCCAAACGGTATCACTCCAGGTATCTCTGAAAATTGAGATGCCGGAAGGCGTGTTGGATCTGCGTCCCTGTCGCGCTTCTCCCTCATAAATTTCGAGCCCCATACGCACGGGGGAGAAATACTCATACGTGTTATCAGGAGCGTCCATATTGGGACGCTTTCTCAAAAACGGTATGAAATCATGCTCAAGCCTGAAAATGACACTGACAGACGAAGTGCCATCCTGCTGCGGAATGATGATGTGATCGCTGTAGCCAGAAGGTTGATCAGATTGGCGAAGAAGAGATTCGTATGTTGTGCCGCCGCGCCGCTGGGCATCTGCATCAAAAAAGGTGAACAGCAAAATAGTAATGAGAAACAGTGCGATTCTTTGCATTTTAACGGGGTCTCAGAAAATTTTATGATTGAACGTACGAAAACATCGTCACATTTGGAACGTGAACGTTACAATCAGTATTATCAATCCGAAAAAAATAACATTTAAATCTACCATAAGATGAATGACTGGCTAAAAGAGTTACTTGACGAATTGAATTCGGAAGAAGAGAAGATAAAACAAGGCGGAGGAAAGAGACGCATAGAAAAAGAGCACAAAAAAGGAAAACTCACAGCTCGCGAACGCATTGAGTTGCTGTTGGATGAGGGTGAAGAGCTCAATGAAATGGGCCTCTGGGCAGCCTATGAGATGTATGAAGATGAAGGCGGGTGCCCGGCTGCCGGTGTTGTGATAGGAACCGGGAAAGTCAGTGGAAAGACATGTATGATTGTTGCAAATGACGCGACGGTAAAAGCGGGAGCCTGGTTCCCTATGACGGCAAAGAAAAACCTTCGAGCCCAGGAGATTGCGATTGAAAACCATTTACCCATTATCTACCTCGTGGATTCTGCAGGAGTTTATCTGCCTATGCAGGATGAAATTTTTCCCGATAAAGAGCACTTTGGACGCATTTTCAGAAACAATGCGGTGATCAGTGCAAAAGGAATTCCTCAAATAGCGGCAATTATGGGAAGTTGTGTTGCCGGAGGCGCCTATCTGCCGATTATGAGTGATGAGGCTCTGATAGTTGACGGAACAGGCAGTGTTTTTCTGGCCGGAAGCTATCTTGTGAAAGCAGCAATAGGTGAGGATGTTGATAATGAAACACTGGGCGGGGCTACCACGCATACGGAAATCAGCGGAGTTACCGATTACAAGATGGAAGATGATTCCGAATGTTTGTTAACCATCCGAGATCTTGTAGATAAACTGGGACCGCAGCAACGGGCCGGTTTCAATAGGAAAGAGTCTGTAAAGCCGGAAATTTCTATTGAAGAGATGCTCGAAGAATTTCCTGCAGATAGAACCAAACCGTATGATATGCACAAAGTGATTGGCAGCATGATAGATGCGGATTCGTTTACAGAATTTAAGAAAGGATATGGAAATACATTAATTACCGGATACGCGCGAATTGATGGTTGGAGTGTGGGGATTGTAGCCAACCAGCGAAAAATCGTGAAAAACAAACAGGGTGAGATGCAGATTGGTGGTGTAATCTACTCCGACAGTGCCGACAAAGCCGCTCGATTTATCATGAACTGCAACCAGAAAAAAATTCCAATAGTATTTTTACAGGATGTAACCGGCTTTATGATTGGCAAGCGGAGTGAACACGGGGGGATTATCAAAGATGGGGCAAAAATGGTGAATGCCGTTGCAAATTCAACCGTTCCAAAAATCACGGTTATAGTTGGTAACAGCTATGGGGCAGGCAATTACGCAATGTGTGGAAAAGCGTACGATCCCCGATTTATTTACGCATGGCCAACGGCTCAGATAGCTGTGATGGGGGGGACTCAGGCTGCTAAAGTTCTTACACAAATACAGGTTTCTTCGTTAGAAAAACGAGGTGAGGAACTTTCGGAGGACGATAAAGCAGAAATTCTTCAACGGATAAAAAGCCGTTACGATAGGCAGACCGATGTGCGTTATGCCGCGGCACGACTTTGGGTGGACGAAATTATTCCCCCCGGTGATACCCGAAAACGAATTTCACACGCCATTGAGTGCGCGGATCATAATCCGGAATTACCTGAGTTTAAAACCGGTGTTATACAGGTATAGAAGCGTTTACCGGACTTGATCTAATTCAATTCCCGTTTCGCAACTTTGGGGAAAATTCCGATATTTTACTACGATGTCTAAATAAAAAATGGAGCTATTTTGAAAGAGTATATACGAATTGCGTCTGGTCAGGGGTTCTGGGGTGATCTGCCCGATGCACCTGTTGAGCAGGTTAAACGAGGCGAAATTGACTACCTGGTGATGGATTACCTCGCCGAGGTGACTATGTCAATCATGCAGAAACAGCGCATGAGAAACGAAAATTTCGGCTACGCCCGGGATTTTGTAACCGTGATTGAACGAACACTGGATGAGATCAGCAATGACGGTGTTAAAGTGATCTCAAATGCAGGCGGTGTAAACCCAAACGCCTGTAAAGATGCCATCCTGAAAGTGGCAAAAGAGAAAGGTGTATCCGGATTGAAAGTGGCTGTGGTAGATGGCGATGATATTCTGCCCGACCTGGATCAGATTATCGGTAATGGCCATGAGCTCAACAATATGGAGACGGGAGAGCCCATCGCAAAAGTGAAAGATGAACTGCTCAGCGCTAATATCTACTTCGGTTGCCGCCCAATTGTTCAGGCCCTTGAGGAGGGTGCAGATATTGTGATTACCGGCCGGGTAACCGATACAGGTTTAACTTTAGCTCCCATGGTGTATGAATTTGGATGGAATTTTGAAGACTATGATTTGATGTCGACCGGTACAATTGCCGGACACATCATTGAGTGTGGGGCACAGGTATCCGGCGGGAATTTCACCGACTGGGAAGAGGTAGAGGATTTTGTGGATATCGGGTTTCCGATTATTGAAGCACATCCGGATGGAACCTTTTATGTGACCAAACACGACAACACAGGCGGGCTGGTTTCTGAAAAGACCGTCAAAGAGCAGCTTTTGTATGAGATTGGAGATCCGTCAAGCTACATTACTCCTGACTGTATCGCCGATTTTACTTCAATCCGGTTAAAACAGGAGGGCAAGAATCGTGTGAAAGTTTGGGGAATTACCGGAAAACCCGCCACACCAACTTATAAAATATCTGCCAGTTACATAGACGGATATAAACTCTCTTCCACATTGGTTTATAGCTGGCCGGATGCCGTGAAAAAGGCCCGGGCTGCAGGAGAAATATTATTGAAGCGAGCTGAAAAAATTGGCATTAAATTCAGGGATACAAATGTAGAATATGTAGGACTTAACGCCTGTAATGAAGATTCGGACCTTCTGAATGATAACTTAAGTGAGATGAATGAAGTGCAGCTCCGGATCTCGGTTCATGGCGATTCCCGCGATGATCTGAATCGTTTTGGAATGGAGATCGCGCCGTTAATTTTAACCGGTCCGAGCGGGGTGACCGGATTTGCAGGCGGTAGACCCAAGGCAAGTGAAGTGGTAGCCTACTGGCCCGCTCTGCTTGATAAAGAGGTTGCAGAACCACGGGTTACAGTTTTTGAAGTCTGATGTTTTGAAAACGGTAAGTTGAGATTCCAATTTCTGATGAATTTTTACTAATACTGCAGGGACTCGGTCTCATCTCATCATGCAGTAAAGGGGGTAACTATTTTAATGTATGATTGGGGCTTTGAAAGCAGGGTACTATTCGACCGGAAAATTTAAAAAATTAGACAAGAAGTAGAGTGAATAGTTCTTTAACTTTAGATTTACATTTTTCTACGATCATTAATTACTAACTGGCATTAAGGATTTTTATGGTTATTGGGATTATCGGAGCAGGAATTGCAGGATTAACAGCCGGGCGAATTCTCTCAAAAGCGGGACATGAAGTGACAATTATTGAGAAGAGCAGTGGATTTGGCGGCAGAATGGCTACCCGTTATGCAGGTAAAGATCTTCAGCTGAAGCTTGATCACGGTATTTCATACTTCACGGCCAAATCGCCTGAATTTCAGAAGTTTACTGCAGAACTTCTCGAAAAGAAAATCATCAAATTATGGGGAGACAACTTTCTTTTTTATGATGGTGAAAAAATTCTTGAACGTAATCCTAATCAGAAAGAGGGTGTTACCTTTACTGCAGCCAGTGGAATGAACAGTATCGGGAAATATTTGAGCCGTTGGGTAGACGTGAAAAATAACACTCAGGCCGGTGGTTTGACTCACATTGGGGAGAATAGGCGAAAGAAACGTTCCTGGATGATCAACCTGCTTTCGAGTGATACCTTTGAAGCGGATGCTGTGATTATCGCGACCCCTGCACCGCAGGCTTACGGGCTTCTTAACACAACTGTTGATGAAGTGTCCACACTGAAAATTATCCGTGAGATTGATGAAATCTCTTACAACCCTTCCATCTCTCTGATGCTGGGGTATGATAAATCCAATACTCCTGATTGGGATGGGATTCACGCTTCAAATAGCTCTATTCGCTTTATCTCCAACGAAACATCCAAGCGTGAAGATCAAGATGAGTGTACTCTAGTCGTGCATTCAACGGCTGATTTTGCCCGGAAACACAGAAAATCAGACGAAGAAACGATTAAGAAAGCTCTGCTGTCTGAATTAGCTGATATTGCCGGCGGCTGGAGCGTAACCCCCAACTGGAGTCAGTTACACTACTGGAAATTCAGTCAGCCGGTTAAATCACTCAACAGGCCTTACTTTGAAATTGAGGTGGAAGAGACGCCGCTTGCACTAATTGGGGACTACTATGAGGGGGATGATATTGATGCGGCTTACCGGTCCGGTTATAAGCTTGGAAAACATTGGGAAGAGAAGTTTAAAGGCTGGGAATGATAACGACATACTGCAGGTTCTTTTAGCATCTGCTAATTATCTAAAAATCCATCAGTGGATTCATTTAAAAAACTGAATCGATATTTACGGGATTACAAGGGCATCATTTTCCTGGGCGCTCTGTTTCTCACAGGTTCCAACTTTTTTCTGATTTGGATACCTGTATTTATCCGTAAAACAATGGATGAAGTTGAGGCTCTCGTCGGAGACTATTCAGGTCAATACTCCTCAATATTTGAAGTTCTCTTTAGCAGTGAGGCAGGTGTTTTACTGGCTTATAATTCTCTTCTGCTAATTGGCACCGTGCTGATGTACGGTATTTTGTTGTTTGCCACTCGCCAGACGTTAATCGTCAGTTCTCGTAAAATTGAATTCGATATACGAAATCGAATTATCGATAAACTGTTTTCGCTTCCTCAGCGCTATTTCGCTTCCAATAAATCCGGAGATGTTTATGTTCGTGCCACGGAAGATGTTGGGCGGGTGAGGGAATATTTTGGCCCTGTTTTGATGTACACCATCAATACATTCACAAGAGCGGGTTTTATCATAACAATGATGGTAATTGTAAGCCCCGAACTAACTTTCTGGGCTTTGGTGCCGCTTCCTTTTTTATCGGCTTTCGCTTATTGGGTGAGCGGTTTCATCAATAAATATCAGCTAATTATTCAGGAGCAGTATTCCGAGGTGGCCGGCAGAGCGCAGGAAACATTTAGCAGCATCCGACTCATCAAAGCCTTTAACAGAGAGGAGTATGAACAGGAGAGATTTGAGGAAATCAGTGACTCCTACAGAAAGAAAAAACTTCGACTCGATTTGGTTGAATCCCTTTTTCATCCAACATTAAATCTCCTGATTGGTGCTTCAATCGTTATTGTTATATGGCAGGGTGGGTTGATGGTCATAGATGGAGCAATTACGATCGGAAATATTGCGGAGTTTGTAATTTACGTAGCCTATCTTACCTGGCCGGTAGCTTCTTTAGGTTACACTGTAAATACACTTCAAAAATCACTTGCATCGTGGGAGAGAATCGATAAGCTCCTTACAGAACCTGTTGAGATCAGAGATACAGAAAAAACTGCAGATAATATAAATGAGAAGGTGAATGGAAGAATCGAGCTTAAAAATGTGAGTTTCAAATATCCGGGTGCTGATGAATATGCTTTAAAGAATATCAATATGACAATTGAACCGGGCAGTAAAATAGCTGTAGTGGGAAGAACCGGTTCAGGTAAAACAACTCTGGTAAATTTGATACCGCGCCTGTTTGATCCGACCAAGGGTGAAGTGATTGTGGACGGTGTAAATATCAAGGAGTGGAATCTGGTTCAGCTCAGGGATATAATCGGTTATGTACCTCAGGAGACATTTCTTTTCTCAACGACCATAAAAGAGAATATAGCGTTTGGCGTTGAGAATGCTTCGATGGAGATGGTTGAAGCGGCGGCAGAAAATGCGCAGGTACTTGAGAATATTTTGGATTTTGAGAAAAAATTTGAGACCATGGTAGGTGAACGGGGTATAACACTTTCCGGCGGACAAAAGCAGCGAATCGCAATTGCAAGGGCGCTCATTAAAGACCCTAAAATTATAGTCTTAGACGACTCTTTAAGCGCTGTAGATACAAATACTGAAGAAGCAATTTTAAATCACCTGAATGAAAAACTGAGCGGCAGAACCACGATTATGATTTCCCATCGGATATCTACTGTTAAAAACGCCGATATAATTTTTTATATTCAGGACGGTTCAATAACCGAAGAAGGTTCTCATGACGAATTACTTGCACGGAAAGGACAATACGCAAGGATGTACGAAAAACAACTACTCGAACAAGAATTAGCTCAAATATAAAGTAAATGCAAAACGGGTACCTTTTGTTTGAATGGCAAAAGGCCTAAAACATACAGCGGGAGATACTATGATCATTGTACCTTTAGGTGTTGCTTCAGCAACCCCAACAGCCACCAGACACCTTTCATCAGTAGCGCTATGGCGCGAAGGCGATGTTCACCTATTCGATTGTGGTGAAAACGCTCAGATGAGAATGCTCCAAGCCGGCTTAAAGCGATCAAAAATTGAAAACATTTTTATATCGCATTTTGATGTGGATCACTATTCCGGTCTCATTGGCCTTATATCCACTCTGCAGCTTCAGCGGCGTGATCGCGACTTAACCATTGTGGGCCCAAAAGGCATTCAGGAATTTATGGAGTGGAACATTCAGTTTGCTAAACTGGAACTCGGATTTGGAATCAATTACGTAGAAGTTGAGGAAGATGCAGAATCTACACGTGTGGTGGATGAAGATGAGTATTATGTTGAGGCTCGTCCATTGAACCATACCAAATTTTGCCTTGGGTATCGCTTTCAGGAGAAAGATAAACCCGGTAAAGTGGATGCAGAAAAAGCTGAACGACTTGGCATTACTGAGGATGAACAGTATAAGGCATTGAAAGCCGGCGAAGACGTTGAACTGGAAGATGGAACGGTTGTAAAGTCTTATGAAATTGTGGGACATCCAAGGCCCGGTGACAGTTTTGCTTACATTACCGACACCAAGTATTGCCCGAACTCTGTGAAACTGGCAATGAACACGAACATCCTGTATCACGAAGCAACATTTAGTGAAAACCTCGCAGATAAAGCGGCGGAGACGGGACACTCCACTTCTGTAGATGCTGCACGTGTAGCCAATGAAGCTCAAACCAAGCTTTTGGTAATCAGTCATTTCTCTGCACGCTATACAAACCCATTTATCTTGCTACGGGAAGCCAGAGAGAAATTCTTCCCGGCATGGCTTGCTACCGAATTACGCCCAATTTTTACCAATCCGTCACAGGAGAAGGGAATTGTTCAGGCCAAAGTTTATCTGAAGGAGATAGATGACAATAAGAGCGGCAGTTCTCGCAGTGGAGGCAGCAGGCGTGGAAATGATAAAGGAAAAAAGAATTTCAGAAAACGAAAGTCTTCCTCCGGAAGGGGACGAAGTTCCGATCGCGGATCCAGCAGCAGGCGAAGCCGAAGTGATCAAGGCAGAAAAAGAAAGGAGCGTCCCAGTCGCGATTACAATGACAATCGTGACAGGCGTGAGCAAAATGACAGTAATCAGGGAACGTCGAGGCCTCCAAAACACATTACACCAAGGACAC
Organism: Rhodohalobacter halophilus; assembly: GCF_001715195.1. GTDB lineage: Bacteria > Bacteroidota > Rhodothermia > Balneolales > Balneolaceae > Rhodohalobacter > Rhodohalobacter halophilus. The sequence goes on along the minus strand of NZ_MDWE01000022.1, from coordinate 58,084 downwards.
CCTTCGACGATTTTGACAGATTCTAAAATTAATCTGGTTTGAGTAATAAACAGGACTCTAAAGCCGTCGATTCTGTACTGATTCGACGGCTTTACTACTTTTTTGAACCCTACAAATGGTGGGCGGTATTGGCAATCGTGCTTACGTTGTCTGCCGCCTTCCTTGGCACCATTCGCCCAAAACTTACCCAGATAGCTGTTGATGATTACATAGCAGTTGATGACTACTCAGGTCTTCTCTGGATTATCGCTCTTTTGGGTATGGCACTTATCGGGGAGTTCATCATTCTTGTAGCCAATACCTACCTTACCCGATGGTTCGGACAGGGCGCACTATACCGATTAAGAAATTCGGTGTTTGAAAAAATTCAGTCTCTGCACGTTCAGTTTTTTGACAAGAACCCGATCGGCCGGCTCATTACCCGAACAACCAACGATATAGAAGCACTAAGTGAACTTCTTTCGGACGGGATAGTGAATATGATCGGAGATCTGTTCAGAATCTTCTTCATCCTCTACTTTATGTTGTCGATGAGTTGGGAACTGACCGTGATTGCCATTCTTGTACTTCCTATTCTCTTTTACTCCACTTTCTGGTTTAAAGGTAAGGTTCGTTCCGCATTTTTGGACGTACGCGATCAGATTGCAAGACTAAACTCGTTTGTTCAGGAGCACATAAGCGGTATGTCGGTTGTTCAGCTTTTCAACAGGCAAAATAAGCAGAAGCAGCAGTTTGAATCCTTGAATAAGCAGCACAGGGAAGCCCATATCAGAACCATCTTCTACTTTTCGATTTTCTGGCCGGTGGTTGAGGTTTTGGCAAGTCTGGCAATGGCTCTTGTGGTGTGGTATGGCGGGGCAAGGGCACTGATGGACCAGGTGTCGTTCGGTGTGCTTCTGGCTTTTATTCAATATGTAAGGCAATTTTTTAATCCAATTCGGGGTCTTTCTGAAAAGTATAACACACTTCAATCTGCATTGGCATCCTCAGAACGAATTTTTGATGTACTGGATACCGAAAAAGAGGTTGTTGAATCGGACCAGCCGGTTGAGATTGAGAATGTTAAAGGGAGGATCGATTTTAATCGTGTCTGGTTCTCTTACAATAAGGATGATGAAGTTATTTTGCGAGATGTATCCTTTACTGCAAAACCGGGAGAACTTCTTGCGATAGTGGGAGCTACCGGTGCAGGTAAATCTACAATCATTAATCTGTTGATGCGGTATTATGACATCAATGAAGGAGAAATATTGCTGGATGGTCAAAATATCAAACAGTTATCCCTTAAAGATTTAAGAAAAAATTTCGGTCTTGTTTTGCAGGATAATGCACTTTTTTCAGGGACAGTTCTGGAGAATATCACACTTGGCAATTCTGATATATCCCGTGAAGATGTTATTAAGGCTTCTAAAGAGGTGGATTGCCATCGCTTTATATCAAAATTACCGGGAGGATATGATTACGTCCTGAATGAACGCGGAGCATCCCTTTCGATGGGGCAGCGACAACTGATCTGCTTTGTCCGGGCAATGGTTTACGACCCTAAAATTCTGATACTTGACGAGGCTACTTCCAGTGTCGATTCAGAAACCGAAGAACTGGTTTCTAAAGCGTGTGAAAAAATGATGAAAGGAAGGACTTCTATCGTTATAGCACACCGGCTTTCAACGATTCGCGGTGCCGATAAAATTCTGGTGATGCACAAGGGCAAAATCAGAGAAGAGGGGGCGCATAAAGAGTTGATGGAGAAGCAGGATGGAATCTACCGTAAACTCTATGAGCTGCAGTATCGCGACCAGGATGTAACCACAGCAGACTAATCAGCAGATCTGAGTATTTGTGCTCCCTGCAAGAGGCTGTTGGTGGAGGTAAACTTTTTGAAAGATCGATTTGTTAATTGTAAGAAACTCATGCAGTTTCTTTTGCATAGAAGCTGATAAAAGTAGATTTTTAAACAGAGATAATAACCATTCACGGAGGCCCAATATGGACAACGTAAAAAAGCTTGAGAAAGAACTAAAAGATGTAATTGATAGAGAGAAAGAAGCTCTGAATGAAGCGTATGATGATTTGGTGATCAAACTTCAAAAAGAGCGCGACAGACTTCAAAAGGAGTTGAGGCGTGAATATAAGCAAGCCAAAAAATATGTGAAGAAGAATCCGGAAGTGAGCCTTGGAGCTGCACTTGCAGGCGGACTTGTAGCAGGAATTATAATCGCAAAAATTTTAAACCGATAATTTTACAAATGGAGAACATCCAGTCAGACAAAATCAACGAATTATTTGAGCGCCTGGACACGCTCAGGGGGTATCTTTGACTACGATAAACGAAAAGTCCGAATCATAGAACTTACTGATCAGACTCAGGACCCCAATTTTTGGAATGATCCGGATAAGGCTCAACAAATTATGCAAGAGCTGGACCGGGAAAAAGGATTGGTTGATAAATGGGATGAACTGGATGAACTCCGGGAAAGTATCCGGGTGTTTCAGCAATTTCTGGAGGAGGGGGAAGAGGTTGTAGATGATCTGAAATCAGAACTCTCTTCATTCAGAAAGAAACTGGAAGATCTCGAGCTTCAGAACATGTTAAGCGGTGAGGATGACCATCGTAACGCGATTGTAACGTTTAACCCGGGAGCCGGGGGAACGGAGAGCCAGGATTGGGCATCGATGTTGTACAGAATGTATACACGATGGGCCGAAAAGAAAGGCTATAAAGTTTCTGTTGTGGAGTATCAGGATGGCGATGTTGCAGGCTTAAAAAGTGCAACGATAGAAGTGAGCGGTCCCAATGCCTACGGATATCTGAAATCGGAAAGCGGAACCCACCGTTTGGTTCGAATTTCGCCATTTGACAGTAATTCACGTCGTCACACATCGTTTAGTTCAGTCTTTGTATCGCCTATCATCGATGATACGATAGAAGTGAACCTGAATGATTCGGACATCGAGCTGCAGCGTTTTCATGCCAGCGGTGCGGGTGGTCAGAATGTGAACAAGGTTGAGACCGGTGTCCGACTGATTTGGTCAGGAAAGTTGAGTGACGGATCTGAAGATCGTGTAGTGGCGGAATGCCAGCAGGAGCGGTCTCAGCTTCAGAATCGTGAGAAGGCGATGGTGATGCTGAAATCAAAAGTGTATGAGCTTGAGAAACAGATAAAAGAGCGGGAGAAACAGAAACTCGAAGACTCAAAAAGCAGTAATGAGTGGGGATCACAAATACGTTCCTATGTTTTCCATCCCTACAATATGGTGAAGGATCACCGTACCAATCATGAAACAGGTGATGTTCAAGGAGTAATGGATGGTGACCTGGATGAATTTATGAAGGCGTATCTGCTGGCCACCAATGTTGGAGAGGCCGCATGATTGTAGCCGGGGTTACCGGAGGGATTGGGTCAGGAAAAAGTACACTCTGTAAAGTGTGGGAATCTTTAGGCGCTCAAATTGTATATGCAGACGATCTCGCAAAAAAGTTGATGGTAGAGGATGAGGCTGTTATCAACGAGTTAAAGAGAACATTTGGTGAGAAGACCTACCACCGGGATGGCACTCTAAATAAACAGCATTTAATTCGCGAAGCATTTCAACAGGGAAGAGTTGAAGAGCTGAACCGGATTGTTCATCCGGCTGTTGCAAGAAAATTTAGGGAGATTGCAAGAAAGGCATCCGAAACGGATGTGAAAATTCTTGTTAAAGAGGCTGCTCTTTTGCTGAATAAAGGGCGTCCTGAGGATCTGGATATCGTTATTTTAGTGCTCGCTCCAAAAAATGATCAAATTGAAAGAGTTAAACAGAGAGACGACATTTCTGAGTTGGATGTGATGAGCCGAATGGAGAAGCAACCCGACTTTGAAAATTTAAAAAGTATTGCCGATTATACCGTCGAAAATATTGGTACGCTAAAAGAGTTTAAACAGAAATCAAAGGAGCTTTTTTATAGAGTATTGGAAGACTATCGGGATGCTGTGTAAGCCATAGCAGATAGCCAAGCTTATTAAGGAAGTTGAAAACAACTGAACTGCAGCTATGGAAGCTACGTCTACCGCTAAATCCAGAAAACTGGTAACACTGGATGAGTACATCATTCAGGCACAAAATAAGTTTCCCGGTGCAACCGGAGAACTTTCTCAGCTTTTACGTGATATTGGGCTTGCTGCCAAGATTATCTCTCGTGAGGTAAACAAAGCGGGTATCACAAATTTGTTAGGAGTTGACGGATCAAAGAATGTCCACGGTGAATCTGTAAAACGTCTGGATCTATTTGCAGATCAACAGCTTATTTCTGCATTAGACCGTTCAATGATTACCTGTATGGTGATCTCTGAAGAGAATGACGGTATCGTAAGGCTAAATAGCGAAGGGGGAAAATATATTGTGTATATGGATCCACTTGATGGGTCATCCAACATCGATGTAAATGTTTCGATCGGCAGTATTTTCTCAATTTATATGCGCCAGCCGAGATTTGATAGAAAGCTGGTTGAAGATGATGCACTGCAGCCGGGAATTCGACAAGTTGCAGCCGGTTATGTTCTATATGGATCCAGTACTATCATGGTTTATACAACAGGCTTGGGCGTGAGTTCTTTTACACTTGATCCGAGTATCGGAGAGTTTATTCTTTCTGAAGATAATTTCAAGATCCCCGAGAAAGGAAATATTTACAGCATAAATGAGGGGAGCTACAACTCCTGGCCATTGGGATTGAAGAAGTACATCAAATATTGCCAGGTTGAAGATGAAGAGACTAATCGGCCCTATACTGCACGCTATATCGGCTCGATGGTTGCAGATCTTCACCGTACACTTATTAAAGGGGGGATTTTTATCTATCCAGCCAGTACAAAATACCCAAATGGAAAATTGAGGCTCATGTACGAGTGTAATCCGCTCAGTTTTATTATTGAACAGGCCGGCGGAAAAGCGATTGATGGCAAAGGTCGAATAATGGAGATTCAACCCACGTCCATTCATCAGCGCTGCCCGATCTACATCGGGTCGCCCGAGAATGTGAAAAAGGTTCAGTCCATGTTAGAGGAGTATACCGAAGAGACGTAGCCTTACTGACGTGTGAGTTGAATCATCATCCCTTCAGTGATGTCATGTTCCATTGTATAACCGGCATTTACTTCAACAACATATTTTGCAGGTGCTTCAGAACGAATATTTTCATGAGAATAGGGTGGAGTATTTCTGTGTATCCTCACAATCTCCATCTCTGAATTTACGTAGATGATATCCAGTGAAATTGGTGTATTTGCCATCCAGAAACTTCTGGGTGCATCTTCATCAAAAATAAAAATCATGCCGGCATCTGAAGGTAAGTTGTGTACATTCATTAAACCTTCACTTCGGGAGTGATCATCATCAGCCACTGCAGCTCGAATAGATGTAACTTCTTCACCGGCACTATTTATGAATGCCACATCGGCTGTGTAGTCGAGCTGCCGGGTTTCGGTAGTCTGCTCATTCCGGGGCGATTCTTCACCACATGCTGTAATCAATAGTGATACAAAAAGGATCGAGGTAATAAATTTAAACATGGATTCTGTTATTGCTGTGGTTCAGTACAGTACAAAAAGTTTGTGGTTCTCAATTGGATGTACCTGCTATCTGTGGAAACAGATCTGAATAGTACATCTAAAGAGGTGAATTCTCAAGTTTTATTAGTTGGTTTTTTCAACAATTAGGCTTAATTTTCAGGCCTGAAAAGTGAGCGCCGTAGCAGGCCCTCACTTTTTTTTGTACTTAGATCAAATAGCGATATGAACCAGACCGTTAAAAACAGAATTTTAGAGTTGGTAGAGCCTATTGTAGAGCAGGAAGGGATCTTTCTTGTGGATGTAGAGGTGAAAAATGCCAAGGTGATGGAAGTTTGGGTTCTGGTTGATTCGGAAAAGGGCGGTGTAAACCTGGATACTTGCGGACGTGTGAGCAGGGAGTTAGGCCACTTGTTGGAAGAAGAGGAGGTATTTTCAAAAGCCTACAGGCTGAACGTATCATCTCCCGGTTTGAGCAGGCCGCTTAGCGATAAGAGGCAGTATCCAAAAAATGAAGGGCGTATCGCCAAGGTAAAGTATAAGGATCAGGAAAATTACCTGACGGTGGAAGGCGTGTTGACATCCGTATCGGATACGCAGATTGAAATTACACCGAAAGATGATAAAACGGTTACTATTCCGTTTGATCATATAGTGGAAACTAAAATAGTACCGAAAATTTAGCCGGCAACGAACGTTAAAACCTATTTTCAGATGCAAAACGAAATTTCAAAGCAAATAATCCAGTCGTTTGCAGAAATTGCAAAAGATAAAGGCATTGATAAAGATCTGCTTTTATCGATTCTCGAGGATGTATTCCGAACTATGATTCGGAAGAAGTATGAGTCAGACGAGTCTTTTGAAGTGATTTTAAATGCAGATCGTGGAGAGATTCAGATTCTTCATATTCGTGAGGTTGTACCTGCCGAGGAGTTGACAGATCCGGTAACGGAAATTTCTCTTGAGGAAGCTCAAAAGCACGATCCTGATTTGGAGCTGTATGATGAGTATGCCCAGGAGATTTCCATTACCGATTTTGGTCGGCGAGCAGTATCCATGGCACGTCAGCAGCTTGCCCAGCGTATTCGTGAGATAGAAAAAGATAACGTATTTGAAGAGTACTCCGACAGGGTTGGGGAAATTGTTCTGGGGGATGTATATCAGGTGCGGCATAATAAAGATATTCTTGTAAACCACAATGGCGTGGAACTGCTGCTCCCCAAAAATGAGCAGATTTACAAAGACCGTTATCGAAAAGGAGATACCATTCGTGCGGTTGTATCTGAAGTGAAACGAATTGGTGGAAATCCTACGGTTATTATTTCAAGAACATCCCCGCTGTTTTTGGAGCGACTGTTTGAAAATGAAATTCCGGAAGTATTTGATGGAATTATTGAATTGAAGCGAATTGCTCGTGAGCCGGGAGATCGATCTAAAGTTGCTGTTGTTTCTTACGACGAGCGTGTTGATCCGGTTGGGGCTTGTGTTGGTATGAAGGGAATTCGGATCCATGCCATTGTTCGTGAGCTTCAGAACGAAAATATTGATGTCATTAACTACAGTGATGACAAAATTGAATTTATTAAGCGTGCACTTCAGCCTGCAAAAGTTGTAAAAGTTGAAATCAGCGAAGATGGAAAGCAAGCGAATGTGCTTGTGCCGGCTGATGAAGTTTCCAAGGCTATTGGTAAAGGCGGTGTAAACATCCGGCTGGCTTCTAAGCTTGTTGGGTGCGAAATTGACGTATATCGAGAAGTAGAAGAAGAAGACGATATCGACCTGGCTGAATTTGAGGTTGATTTTGGCAAAGAGACGATCGATCTGCTCTTTGAAATTGGCTGCGACAGTGCTCGCGCAGTTCTCGATCTTGATGAAGATGAAATAGTTCGCCGAACCGAAGGTAAAATCACCAAAGAGGAAGCGGAAAAAATCATCGATATCATCGCTTATGAATTTGAGGACGAATAAGATTGATCGTACCTTTCAGTCTCGATTCTTTTAGTTTATAATTTGACAACCGACGCAAACAGATATATATGACGGACCAAAAACCGAAAAAGCTCTTTAAGGTAGCATCAGAATTTAACGTTGCCACTCAATCTATTGTAGATACATTGAGTGATAACGGCTTCGATGTTGCTAACAGGCCTAACTCCAAGATTACACCTGAAATGTACGATGTACTGGAAGGTGTATATGGTGATGACAAAGCCAAGAGTATGGAGCATGAGAAAGCCAGAGAAGAGTATGAAAGCCGTCGGAATCAAATCCTGTCAAGCAGAAACGAAAGTGTATCGATAGATAGCTTTCTGGAGCCTATAGATGAGACTCTTGAACCTGAAGACGAAGAGCCGGAAGAGGCAGAACAGGACGTTGAAGAAAAATCGCAGGAACCATCTTTAGAGCCACAGGATGAAACTGAGGAAGAGGATCAACAGGAAGAAGAGGCTGAAGAACCCGAAGAGGAGCAAGAACCTGTTGCCAAAAAGGAGTCGCCAGATGAAGCAGAAGATGTTGAAGAGTCTGATGATGACGAAGACGACGAGGAGTTAGAAGAAGACGATTCAGAGGAAGACGAAGATTCTGATGAACAGGATGATGACATCGATGATGAAGATGATGAGGGAGAGGAAGATGATGAAGACATCGATGATGATGAAGATGAGGACGACGAAGAAGAGAGTGAAGAGGACGAATCTGATGAAGAAGAGATTATCCGAGGTCGTTCATCTCGCAAATTGACCGGTACAAAGGTTGTCGGTAAAGTAGAGTTTTCGAAAGAGCCACGTAAAAAACGTAAAACGCGTAAGCGTAAAAAAGATCTTAAGGACGACGGTTCCGATACAAAGAAAAAGTCTCTACCAGCTAAAGAAGAGAAGTCATCCAAGAAAACGAAGAAGAGCAAAAAGAAGGGCCGACGCTCTCGTGTAGATGAGGAGGATGTAGAGAAGAAAATGCGCGAGACGATGCAGAAGATGAAGACCGGTGATACCGTCGGTAGTAAGCGTCAGAAGCGTCGTCGACAGCGAAAAGAGGAGCGCGAAGAGGAGCGTCAGCTTCAGGAAGAGATGGAGCAGCTTGAAGATCAAATTCTTGAAGTTGCTGAGTTTATCACGGTAAGTGACCTTGCTGATGAACTTGATGTGAAGCCAACCGATGTGATTACCACATGTATGAATCTCGGTATGATGGTTTCTATAAATCAGCGCCTGGATGCTTCTACTATAGAGTTGGTGGCTGCAGAGTATGACCACGAAGTGAAATTTGTGGATGCCGAAGAGATGATTGAAGAGGAGATCGAGGTTGAGGAGGACGATCCGGAAGATCTGCTTCCACGAGCTCCGATTATTACCGTAATGGGACACGTAGACCACGGTAAAACATCTCTGCTTGACTACATCCGTAAAGCTAAAGTAGCAGCCGGTGAGGCTGGTGGTATTACCCAGCACGTTGGTGCTTATGAGGTCGTAACCGAAGACAACAAGAAAATTACATTCCTGGATACACCCGGTCACGAAGCATTTACAGCTATGCGTAGTCGTGGTGCCCAAGCTACAGATATTGTAATTCTGGTTGTTGCGGCGGATGATTCTGTGATGCCGCAAACAATTGAGGCGATTAACCACGCCAAGGCTGCAGGTGTTTCTATAGTTGTTGCGATCAACAAAATGGATAAGCCGGAGGCAAACCCGGATAAGATTAAGCAGCAGCTATCTGAGCACGGTGTAATAGTTGAGGAGTATGGTGGAACAAATCAGGCTGCAGAGGTCTCAGCCCATACCGGTCAGGGAATTGATGATCTGCTTGAAAAGGTATTGATTGAAGCTGAACTGCTTGAATTGAAAGCTAACCCCGATCGGCTGGCACAGGGAATTGTACTCGAATCACGGGTAGATAAAGGGAAAGGAACAGTTGCGAATATTCTGGTACAAAACGGTACACTGAAAGTTGGTGATCCATTTGTTGCGGGGCCGGTATTTGGCCGTGTACGAGCGATGGAAAATGAGCATGGTCAACGACTGCAGGAAGCCGGCCCGTCTACTCCTGTTCAGCTTATCGGTTTCGACGGTACACCGCAAGCCGGTGATCGACTGATTGTGCCGCAGGATGAGAAAACAGCCAAAGATGTTGCGAATCAGCGTCAACAGATCAGAAGAGAACAGTCTCTGCGTCGTGTGAAACATATGACACTGGACGATCTCTCCAGAAGAATGGCGCTTGGTGAAGTATCTGAGCTGAACATAATTATCAAAGCGGATGTTGACGGTTCGATTGAAGCACTTTCCGGAGCACTTCAGAAACTGAGTACAGAAGAGGTGTCTGTGAACATTATTCATACAGGTTCCGGTGCGATTACCGAATCTGACGTGCTGCTTGCTTCTGCTTCCGATGGTATTATCATCGGTTTCCAGGTACGGCCATCAGCCGGTGCAAGAAAACTTGCAGAGGCAGAAAGCATTGATATTCGACTCTTTAGTGTGATTTACGATGCTGTAGATGAGGTACATGATGCACTTGAAGGTATGCTGAGCCCTGAAATTTCGGAAGAGATGAAAGCGATGGTTACCGTTCGTGAAGTCTTCAAAGTATCGAAGGTTGGTACTATTGCCGGTTGCTATGTTACAGAAGGAAAACTGAATCGTAACAATCCGGTACGAATTATTCGTGACGGTGTAGTAATCTACGACGGTGAAATTGACTCTCTGAAGAGATTCAAAGATGATGTGAAAGAAGTACAGGCCGGTTACGAATGCGGTATCAGCATCAAAGGATTCAACGACATCAAAGTTGGTGATGAATTTGAAAGCTATGAAGTGGTAGAAGAGAAACGAAGCCTGGATGATGCCCGGTAAACGGTCCATCACATCTGTATCAGTAATTTGAATGACTGAATGTGTGCAATTTGAACCTGCACACATTCATGTAATCTAAGCCATCACTATTATGAGTATTCGAACAGAGAGACTCAGTTCTGTTATTAAAAAGGATCTGGGGCAAATTCTGCAGAGAAACTACCAGCCATCCGGTACATTTATTACGGTAACACAGGTAAGAATGACCGATGACTTGTCGATTGCCAAAGTATATTTGAGTGTATTTTCTCCAAACCGAGAAGTTGAATCGGTGTATAAATATATCGATGATCATCAGGATGAGATTCGATATGAGCTTGCCTCAAAAATCAAGAACCAGGTACGCCGAATTCCGGAACTTCTATTCTACGAAGATGATACGGCTGAGTATGTAAACAAAATTGAGAACCTTTTTAGCAAGGTTCGCAAGCAGAGAGAAGAGAACAACAAAGACGAAGAGTAATATGGCAAAAGCCATCCCACTCTCTGAGTTGCCTGTTGTGGATCGACATACGGATCCGGCAGACTTTTCTAAAGAGAACTTTTCGACAGGAGCGGTTATTTTAATCGATAAACCGCTGGAATGGAGTAGTTTTCATGCTGTGAAATTTGTTCGTTATCGGGTGCCTCCAAAAAAAGTAGGGCATGCCGGCACGCTCGATCCGCTTGCAACGGGCCTTCTTGTTATTTGTACCGGTAAAGCCACAAAGTCTATTGAGCAGGTTCAGAAGATGCCGAAGGAGTACATCGCAAGAATCACGTTTGGTTCATCAACTCCATCGTATGACGGTGCCTTAGAACCCGATGAAACAGCACCATGGCAGCATATCACAAAAGAGAAGATAGAACAGAAGTTGGGTGAGGAGTTTAGCGGAGAGATTATGCAAAAGCCGCCTATCTATTCAGCCATTCGCATTAAAGGGGAGCGACTTTATAAAAAAGCCCGCCGCGGAGAAAAAGTGGAAATTGTAGCCCGGCCTGTTCAAATTTATGAAACAGAGCTTTTGGATGTGAATTTGCCTGAGATTACGCTGCGAGTGAAATGCGGTAAAGGAACATATATTCGTTCTATAGCTCACGATTTAGGGATCTCTTTGAATAGCCGGGCTTATATGTCGGGACTTGAACGGACAGCCATTGGATCGTTTCATGTAGAGGATGCATTTACCACTGATGAGTTTAGGGATTTCATGAAAACGTATGAAACCTGAACTGTGTAAAAATTTATTTGATCATATCTGCCTTAACCAACAGATAAAAAATAATGTCTGATATAGTTTTTTTACAGAATGTTCGTCGAAATCCCAATACGGTTCTAACGGTTGGAACATTTGACGGGGTTCATGCCGGCCACCGGGTTTTGATTGAAACGGTTGTGAATAGAGCCCGAAATGAGGATGCACGAAGTGTAATTGTTACATTTGATCCACACCCGAGAGATATTATCAATCCGGGCAGCGATGGCATTCGTCTGCTGAGTACACTCGAGGAGAGGGCTGAACTTTTGGCCGATCTCGGTGTTGATGAGATGGTGGTCATTCCTTTTGACCGTGATTTTTCGCTTCTCACATCTGAAGAGTTTGTTCGGGATATCATCTGGCAAAAGATTGGGGTGTCAGAGTTTGTAATTGGTTATGATCATCATTTTGGTCGAAACCGGGAAGGAACCATTGAGACGGTTCAGAAACTTGGTAAGGAGCTGGGTTTTGAGTCTAAGGTAGTTTCTAAACAGGAAGTAGGAAACAGGACCGTGAGCAGCACGGCTGTTCGCAACGCTATTCAGAAAGAGGGGGATATGCAGCTGGCATCAACCTTCCTGGAGCGATACTACATATTAAACGGTACTGTTGTACATGGCGATAAACGGGGAAAACAGATTGGCTATCCAACAGCAAATATATCACCTCAAAATTCAAAAAAAATTATTCCAAAACGCGGGGTGTATGCCGTATGGGTTAGGGTGGATGAGAAATACCACGGTGGGATGATGAACATTGGAGTTCGTCCAACGTTTGATGGCGAACAGGAAACACTGGAAGTGAACATTTTTGATTTTGACCGGGATCTATATGGAAAAAGTGTACAAATTCAGTTCGTGGACAGAATCCGTGATGAACGCGGTTTTAGCGGAGTTGAGCAACTTACAGAGCAGTTAAAAAATGATGAGAAGGCCAGTCGCCGGTTACTGAAGAAGCATTCTCCGGATATTGCAAAACAATTTAAATAAGCTTATTTTATCACGCTATAAGAGTTTAATAGAACCTTCATAAACAACAGATGAGTATTACAAAAGAACAAAAAGCAGAAATTATTGAAAAACACGGCAAAGAAGCCGGAGACAGTGGTTCAGTTGAATCGCAAATCGCTATCATGACAGCGAGGATCAACGATCTGACTGAGCACCTCAAAGAGAACAGTAAAGATCACTCTTCGCGAAGGGGCCTTTTGAAATTAGTAGGTAAGAGAAGAAGACTTCTCAATTACCTTATGAAGAACGATATTGTAAAATACCGTGAGCTGATTAAGGAGCTCGGTATTCGTAAATAAGCATTTCTCTATTGGGTACGCTTACCGGCGTACCCTTTTTTATATCCTCAAACAGTGTTGGTAAAATCATATTCTCATTGTTTGTTTGAACTGCTTTACTAAAAGGATAGTCGACGTAAGAAAAACAGAATAGATAGTTATTATGAAAGAAGATTTTAAAAGTGTTGAATTTGCACCCGGTAAAACGATATCGGTAGAGACCGGTCGATTAGCCAAACAAGCGGACGGTGCAGTTGTGGTAAGAATGGGAGATACCATGGTACTCTGTACTGCGGTTAGCGCCAAAGAGGCAAAGCCCGGACAGGACTTTTTTCCACTCGTAGTTGATTTAAGAGAAAGTTTTACAGCCGGTGGTAAATTTCCCGGTGGATTTTTAAAGAGAGAAGGCCGTCCATCTGATGGTGAAACATTGGCCAGCCGATTAATTGACAGAAGTTTACGCCCTCTGTTTCCGGATGGTTACTATAACGATACTCAAATTATCTGTCAGGTATTTTCATCTGACGGACAGAATGAAGCAGATGTTTTAGGTGCCGTAGGAGCATCTGCCGCACTGCACATTTCAGATGTGCCTTTTGACGGACCAATGGCTCAGGTTAAAGTTGGTCGTGTGAACGGCAATATTGTCATCAATCCTACCATTGATGAGCTCAAAGAGAGCGAAATGGACTTGATTGTTGCGGGTACTGCCAGCAGTGTCATTATGATTGAAGGTGAAATGAGTGAAGTGAGCGAAGAAGAGATGCTTGATGCGATCAAGGAAGCTCATAAATCGATTGTGAAACTTTGTGAATTTCAGGAAGAACTTCGAAAAGAATATGGAAAGGAAAAACGCGAGTTTGTTCCTGAGAAGAAGGATGAAACACTTGTACAAAAAGTAGAAGATGCTGCAACTTCGAAAATAAAGGAGATTGTTGAAATGGGCCTCAATAAAGAGGACTACAACGGTAAGCTCCGCGAATTGAAAGACGCAGTTATTGAAGAACTGACCGCAATTGAAGAATACGAAGAACTCGGTGGAGAAATTTCCGACATCTTTGGTAAAATTGAGAAACGTGAACTCCGTAACATGGTTGTTACGAAAAGACGCCGAATTGATGGACGTAATCCGGAAGACATTCGTGATATCTGGACTCAAATCAATTACCTGCCAAGAGCACACGGTTCGTCGGTATTCACACGCGGAGAAACGCAATCTCTTGTATCTGTTACTTTAGGTACCAAGCGTGATGCGCAAAGCGTTGATACACTGTTTTATGAAGAGGATAAAACCTTTATGCTGCACTACAATTTCCCACCGTTTTGTGTAGGTGAAGCAGGTTTTATGCGCGGACCGGGTCGTCGTGAAATTGGTCACGGCCACCTCGCCGAGAGAGCACTGAAGAAGGTAATGCCATCTTTTGAAGACTTTAGCTATGTGATTCGGGTGCGTTCCGACATTCTCGAATCCAACGGTTCTTCGTCCATGGCGTCCGTTTGCGGTGGTTCCATGGCACTGATGGACGCAGGTGTTCCGCTTCCAAAACCGGTTGCAGGAATTGCAATGGGTATGATTGTGGAAGGAGACGACACCGTTGTACTTTCAGATATTCGCGGCGAAGAGGACTTCATGGGCGATATGGATTTCAAAACTGCCGGTACTGCAGACGGAATTACAGCTACCCAGATGGACATGAAAGTTCAGGGTATCAGTTTCGAAGTGATTGAAAAGGCTCTTGCTCAGGCAAAAGAGGGACGAATGCACATTCTTGAAAAAATGGCAGAAACCATCTCCAAGCCAAAAGAGAAACTCTCACAATATGCGCCTCAGTTTATTAAAATGACCATTGACGGCGACAGTATTGGCGCAGTGATTGGACCGGGCGGTAAAGTAATTCAAGCACTTCAAAAAGAGACCGACACAGAAATCTGGATTGAGGAAGATGAACAGGGTAAAGGACAAATTACCATTTCTGCTGACGACCTTGAAAAAGCAGAAGCTGCCAAAAAACGTATTCAGGCAGTTGCCGGTCAGCTCGATGAAGGTGCTACTTACAAAGGAACCGTGAAAGCGATCAAGGAGTACGGAGCGTTTGTTGAAATCGTGCCCGGAAAAGAAGGATTGCTTCACATCTCCGAGCTTGAGCATGGTCATGTGAAAAAAGTGGAAGATGTGATTTCCGTAGGAGATCAGATCGATGTGAAACTGTTGAAAGTTGAGCATGGAGGAAAGCTGAGACTTTCACGAAAGGCACTGCTTCCTAAGCCGGACGAAAACTAAATCTACCGGCTTTAAAAGATTAGCGTCATCGGAATCCGGTGGCGCTTTTTTTGTTTTACATACCAATGTATGATTACAATTTTTCCATAATTAGAAGTTCATCAATTATAAATTTATGCAAACTGAAAAGAGCCTTACCGATATTCAAAAAACCGTTTTGTCCAATGGATTGAAGGTAGTCACAGAAAATATTCCCGGCGTGAAAAGTGTAACGGTTGGTTTTTGGGTGAAAACCGGAAGCCGCCACGAATCGAATGAACTGGCCGGTGTAACGCACTTTTTGGAACACATGCTGTTTAAAGGAACCGAAAAACGATCGTCCTATGACATCGCTCAAAGCATGGAATCGGTTGGCGGTTACCTGAATGCGTTCACATCTACAGAATATACCTGCTACTACTCCCGATGCCTCGATACACAGCTTGATCGCGCAATTGATGTATTAAGCGATATGATACAGAATTCACAATTTCCTGAGGATGAACTACAGAAGGAAAAAAAGGTAGTTCTGGAAGAGATGAAAATGTATAAGGACAGTCCGGATGATTATATCTTCGAAATTTTCAGTGACAATGCGTTTAAAGATCATCCTATTGGCAGGCCAATCATTGGGTTTGAAAATACGGTTTCCAACTATTCCCGAGAGGATTTGTTTGACTATATGGCGGATCGTTATCGGCCGGATAACCTGTTGGTAGCCGTTGCAGGTAATGTGAACCACGACCATGTATTGAAGCTTTTGGATGAAAAGTTAGAGTTGAACGGAGCTGAACCTACTGTTGATGAGGAACAGCCGTTAACCTCATACGAAAAATTTCAAATTAAGGAATCGAAAGCGATTGAACAGACTCACATGGTAATCGGGAAGCGAGCCCTGAACTTCGATCATCCGGATAAATATCTCTTGTTGTTAGCCAATACGGTTTTGGGCGGAGGAATGAGTTCACGTCTGCATCAGAACATTCGGGAGAAATATGGGTACTGTTATGCGATCGGTACATTTAATCAGTCGTATACAGACAGTGGTCTTTTCGGCGTATACATCGGTACAGATAAAGATTATGTAACTCACGTAAGGGATCTGATCAACAAAGAGTTTGAGATAATCCGAAACGAAAAAGTGGGAGAAAAAGAGCTGAGTGAAGCCAAATCTCAATTAAAAGGAAAGTTGCTGCTCTCTCAGGAAAGTACAAGCAACAGAATGAACCGTTTGGCGAAAAGTGAACTTTATTTCAACCGATTTGTCACTCTCGATGAACTGGTGGAGAATATCGATTCTGTGACGGCAGATTCACTGCTATCTTTTTCCCAAGATTTCTTTAATCCAGAAGATTATTCAGAGGCACTACTGCTGCCTGAAAATCGATAGGTTATTATCCGTCTGGCCGCTTCAAGCGGTCTGACGGATATCATTTACCATTCGGATATTTTATGAATTAATCCCGATATTTGGCTTTCTCCAAAACGATTTTTGATAAATAATTTAATCAACATCTAAACTTTACAAAATCAGACATGACCTACATCAAACAGTTAGCTGATCATCAAGATGAAATTGTGACATTAAAGGGTTGGGTGTATAACAGCCGAAGCAGTAAGGCTCTTCACTTTATTGAACTGCGCGACGGGTCCGGACTTTGCCAATGTATTGTCTCACTTGATGAGGTGGGAGAGGAGATATTTGAAGCCGCCGGTACGCTGAAGCAGGAGAGTTCAGTAGAAATTAGCGGGAAGGTTGTAAAGGATGATCGGAGTGTTGGCGGATATGAACTACATGCAACGGATGTAAAGATTCTCCAGGTTGCAGAAAATTATCCTATTACGCCAAAAGATCACGGCGTGGAATTTCTGATGGAAAATCGTCATCTCTGGCTGAGAAGCCAGCGCCAGTGGGCAGCCATGCAGGTACGGAACACCATACAGTTTGCCATACATCAGTTTTTTCAAAAAGAGGGATTTATCCGAATGGACGCCCCGATTTTTACAGGAAACGCGGCAGAGGGAACAACCACTCTTTTTGAAACGGATTACTTTGATGAGAAAGCCTATTTGACACAATCGGGTCAGCTTTATGGTGAAGCGATGGCAATGGCGCATGGTAAAATCTATACCTTCGGACCAACGTTCCGTGCTGAAAAAAGTAAAACCCGCCGACATCTGACGGAATTCTGGATGGTTGAGCCGGAAATGGCGTTTTATGATTTGGACATGAATATGGACCTGGCGGAGAGTTTTATCCGATTTATCGTGAAGAGTGTACTCGATAAACATGAAAACGAATTGAACATCCTGCAGCGTGATACCACGCTTCTGAAAAAAACAGCGGATGAACCTTTCAAACGAATTTCATACACCGAAGCTGTTGAGCAGCTTAAAAGTGATGAGACCAGGAAGCTGCTCGAAACGATGGAGAAAGATCGAAAAGAGGAGCTGGGTTCCATCAAAAATGAGCTGGAAGAGATTAAAAAGGAGCACGGATCTGCCAAAAAATGGCGCAAAGCTCAAATTGATCAGAGAATCAAAGAGATTCATGCCCGAATTGATCAGGTTGAAGAGGATCTGCGAAATATTCCGGTATGGAAAGAATCTGCCGCGAACTTTGAGTGGGGGAACGATTTTGGCGGTAGTGATGAAACCATTCTAACCATGCAGTATGATACACCGGTTCTGGTTCACAGATACCCGGCGGAAGTGAAAGCATTTTACATGAAACGAGATCCGGAAGATGAAAAACTGGCTCTTGCACTCGACGTTCTTGCACCTGAAGGGTACGGTGAGATTGTCGGTGGCAGTCAGCGGGAGGAAGATATCGATGTTCTGAAAGAGAGAATTGCGGAGCACGATCTTCCCGAGGATCTCTTTAGCTGGTATCTGGATCTTCGAAAATATGGTTCTGTACCTCACTCTGGATTTGGCCTTGGAATTGAGAGAACGGTTGCGTGGATTTGCGGATTGTCTCATGTAAGAGAAACCATCCCATTTCCAAGAATGCTAGGACGACTTAGACCTTAATATTTATTTCTTTATTCATTTTGAGCAGAGTGTATGTATGCACTCTGCTTGGAATGATGTTTCTCCCCTTAGCAAATTTCATCAGCATTGTGTAACCTTAAGGGTACTCACAACAAAGTAAAATTTACTGATGAAAATATTACGTTGCTCACTGTTTACCACGCTCATTCTATTTCTCACCTTTTCCACCTTATTTGCTCAAACAGATCAACGGCCGGTTGAAATTGAAGACTATTTTAGTTTAAAATCGGTTGGATCTCCCGCTGTAAGTCCGGATGGCAATTGGATAGCATACACAGTATCCGAAACGGATTATGATGAAGGATCCTCCGAGTCAAGAATCTGGATGGTCTCAAAAGATGGCTCTGTTCGTTTGCCTATGACCGCAAAAGGATACTCAGCAGGCAGCCCGCAGTGGACGCCTGACGGAAACTATCTGACATTCAGTGCTTCCAGAAATGAGAGTAAAACCCAGGTGTGGAAGCTCGATATGCGTGGCGGCGAAGCGCAGCAAGTTACGGACATTGAGCAGGGGATCAACGGGTTTGAGTGGAGCCCTGATGGTTCCAGGCTACTTTTGATGATCCGGGATAAGGATGAAAACGAGAGTGAAGATCCTCAGCCGTATGTGATAGATCGACTTCAGTTTAAACGAGATTATGTCGGCTATCTGGATCGAAGAAGGGTTCACCTATACACCTACACCCCCGGCGACAGCACAGCTACTCAGCTCACATTTGGAGATTATGATCACTCATCCGCAACCTGGAGTCCGGATGGAACAAAGATTGCATTTGTCAGTAACAGAACCGAAGAACCTGACAGTAATGACAACTCAGATATCTGGGTGGTTGATGCCAATCGGGGGGAAGAGGGCGGACTTGTTCAGGTTACAAAAAATGAAGGAAGTGACGGATCGCCTTCCTGGAGTCCTGATGGGCGGCACATTGCATATACCACAGGGATTGAGCCGGAGAAAATCTGGTATGCAACGACACACCTTGCCATCACACGTGCAGATGGCAGCGGTCCTGAACGGTTGATTACACAGGAGCTGGATCGAAATGTGAGCAGCCCCGTTTTTTCAGAGAATGGAAATCAGATCTGGTTCCTGTTTGAGGATGGCGGAGAGCGTCAGCTGGTTACCGTAAACAGAAACGGAACGGGATTTGAGCGAGTGATCCGTGATGAAGTGAGTGTGAGAAGTTTTGATATAAATGGCTCCACCACAGCCATCTTAATGGGACGATTCAACAAGCCACATGAAATTTATGCCGTTAATGGAAACAACCTTTCGCAGCTTACTGATGAAAATGGAGAACTTTTAGCTCAAATTGCATCGCCTGATGTTGAGGAGATCCGGTTTAATAGTAAAGACGGTACAGAAGTTCATGGTTTCTTAGTTAAACCGATCGGATACGAAGAAGGAACGCGCTATCCAACGATTCTATGGATTCACGGTGGACCGGTTGCACAGTTTGAGCACAGTTACGGTTTTGAACCCCAGCTATTTACCTCCAAAGGATATGCTGTGGTGATGGTGAATCCCAGAGGTTCTTCAGGTTATGGACAGGAGTTCTCAGAGGTACTTTTTGCCGATTGGGGCAACAAGGATTTTGAAGATGTGATGGCCGGTGTGGATCATGCAATTGAGATGGGGGTTGCCGATCCCGAAAGATTGGGAGTAGGCGGATGGTCCTATGGTGGAATTCTAACCAATTATGTGATTACAAAAACAGGACGATTCAAAGGAGCCATCTCCGGTGCCAGTGAAACACTCTATCGCTCAAATTATGGGCACGATCACTACCAGCAGTATTGGGAAAAAGAGCTGGGTCTTCCATGGGAAACACCTGAAAAATGGGAGAGAATATCACCGTTTAACGCTGTTGCCAATGTTACCCACACCCACCCTCTGGATAGGCGGTGCAGAAGATTGGAACGTGCCTATTCTTGGTTCAGAGCAGATGTACCAAGCCATGAGACGGCTGGGAATTGAGTCCAAGCTGGTGGTTTACCCCGGCGAACATCATGGAATTCGAAGACCTTCGTTTCAAAAAGATCGTTATGAACGATACCTTGAGTGGTTTGATCACTATGTAAAAGGTGAATAACCACCTTCTTCCTCGGTGTTTACCATAAACGGAAGATTCAATGTTTTAGAAAAGCCCCAAACCGGCGCTGTTTTGTTTTAAAATGCCCAATCCGCTCTTCAAAAGAATTTGGTTTCTGATGCAAATGGGTCATAAATATTTTTTATCTTCAAACAATCAGATAAACAATTTCAAAAACCTAAGTTTTATACCATATGGGTTCTATAGGTGGTTTCGAATGGGTGTTAATCATCCTGGCGATTTTACTTCTTTTTGGCGCAAAACGTATTCCTGAACTTGCTCGTGGAATTGGTCAGGGCATTCAGGAGTTCCGCAAAGCTTCTGACGATATTAAAAAAGAGATTGACCGTGGCAAAGACGACGTAAACAGCTCGGTTCAAGACTCTGGCGAGAAGACAAAAGAAGAATCAAAAAATTAAAGTCAATTCTCAATGAAGAATCTGCTCTCGACTCAAGAGCAACTTAAATCCGGCAAGATTAAACTTCCGGACCTTGCGCAAACTTATCTCGATGTAATCAAATCTAAAAACTCTGACATCAATGCTTTTGTAGCGTATGATGAGGAGTCTGTGCTGAAGCAGGCTGCTGACATTCAGAAAAAGATTGACAGCGGTTCGGCAGGAGACCTTGCCGGTGCAGTAGTCGGTGTGAAGGATGTAATCAGCGAAAAAGGAAAAAAGCTGACCTGCTCAAGCCGGATGCTTGAAAATTTTGAAGCTGTCTATAACGCAACCGTTATTGATAAACTGCACGCGGAAGATGCTCTTTTAATTGGCCGGCTCAACATGGATGAATTTGCCATGGGCTCATCAACGGAGAACTCTATCCACGGTGCTACTAAAAACCCCCACGATACCTCAAAAGTGTCTGGCGGATCGAGCGGTGGAAGTGCGGCAGCTGTTGCAGCGGGAATGTGTAACGTATCCCTGGGGTCAGACACGGGCGGTTCTATTCGTCAGCCTGCTTCCTATTGCGGGGTTGTCGGTTTGAAGCCAACATACAGCCGGGTTTCTCGGTATGGTCTGGTAGCGTTTGCCTCATCATTCGATTGTATCGGTCCCTTTTCAAACAGTGTGGAAGATGCAGCTTTGATGCTTCAACATATTGCAGGTCATGATCCCATGGATAACTCCTCGGCTGATGTGCCGGTTGAAAATTATGCGGAAGCGATCAAAAGTGACAGCGGTAAACTTCGAATCGGAGTTCCTGAAGAGTATTTTGGGGATGGATTGGATGATGAAATCCGCGAGATGATCAATGACCGGTTGAAGGGTATGGAGCGTGATGGGGCGGAACTGGTTCCGATCAACCTTCCTCACAGCAAATATGGAATTGCCACTTATTACATTTTAGCAACTGCCGAGGCGTCCAGTAATCTTGCCCGATATGATGGAGTTCGATACGGGCACCGGGCAGATTTCAAAGAGATTGAAAAGGAGCTGGGTAAAGAGCGCGAAGCAATTGAGAAAGAGATAAAAGTAGCTGTTGGAGCTGATAAAGAGGAGGCGCTTGAGAGACTTGGTAAAGTTGACTCTCCACTGGCACGATTGTATAAAAAATCCCGAACAGAGGGGTTTGGCAGTGAAGTGAAACGACGAATCATGCTGGGTACATACGTTCTCAGTTCCGGTTATTATGACGCTTACTATGCAAAAGCTCAAAAAGTTCGCCGGCTCATCAAGCAGGACTTCGAAAACGCATTTGATAACGTTGATGTAATTGTATCCCCAACAGCACCAACTACAGCGTTTGATCTTGGCTCAAACCAGGACGATCCTGTACAGATGTATCTCAATGATATTTATACTACAACGGCCAATCTGGCCGGAATTTGCGGCATTAGCGTTCCCGCAGGCACGCACTCTAATGGGCTTCCGGTTGGAATTCAATTCCTCGGTAATAGTTTCAGAGAGGCAGATATCTTAAGAGCAGGCAGAAGAATTGAACAGCTAAACGGGTAACAAATGGCACACCAACGGTTGAAGGGGAAATGGGTTCTGATTACAGGAGCAACATCCGGAATCGGAAAAGCGTGTGCCTATCATTTCGCTGAGGCAGGATCAAACCTGATACTGACCGGCAGACGGAAAGACCGACTCAAAGCGATCTCAACAGAGATCAATGAAAAACTTGCTGTTCAAATTAGTACGTTTGCGTTTGATGTTAGAGATAGAGATGCCTGTAAACAGTGTGTAGATTCCATTTCCCAGCCAATTGATATTCTTGTGAATAATGCGGGTTTAGCTTCGGGTAAGGATCCGATTGATCAAGCTGATTTTGACGATTGGGATAAAATGATCGATACCAATATCAAAGGTTTACTCTCGATGACCCGTTTTGTATCTGAAAAAATGAGAGAGCAGAATAGCGGGCATATCATCAATATTGGATCTATAGCCGGGCATGAATCTTACCCGGGCGGCTCTGTATATTGCGGAACCAAACATGCTGTAAAGGCAATTACTGAAGCTACAAAGAAAGATTTGCACGGAACTGAAATTCGCGTTAGTGCAGTTTCTCCCGGGCTGGTCGAAACTGAATTTAGTGAAGTGCGTTTCCATGGGGATAAAGAGGCCGCTGATAAGGTTTATAACAATTTACAGCCTCTTACTGCCGATGATATCGCAGAGATCGTTTTCTTTACCGCATCACGTCCGCCTCATGTAAATATTATGGACACCATTGTTCTGCCCACTGCGCAGTCATCATCAACCATGGTTCACAGGTCGGAATAATATGAAACGAACGTTCAGCTTGATTGTAGTTGCTCTATTTCTATTCTCCTGTTCGGCGTCAGAAGAGAGGCTGGAGTTCAGAGAACAGGGCAACGAAGTGCCGGAGTTTCGTTCTGAAAATACCTTCCAATATATTGAAGAGCAGCTTGCCTTTGGGCCGAGGGTACCGGGAACGGAAGCTCACCGAAATGCAGTAGAATATTTTAGAGATCACTTTCAAGCTACCGCCGGAAGCCGGGCCGTTTATATTCAGCAGTTTGAACAGGAGATCTATGGTGATACACTTCCATTTTACAATGTTCTCGCATCATTTGGAGGAGCCAATCAGGATCGAATCGTATTAGCTGCTCACTGGGATTCCCGACCTCGCGCTGATAAAGACAGCCAAGACCGGGATCAGGCTATTTTGGGGGCTGATGACGGTGGAAGTGGTGTAGCGGTTTTGATGGAGTTGGCAAATATTTTTTCTGAACACGATCTACCCATCGGTGTAGATATCATTCTGTTTGATGGGGAGGACTACGGCGAAGAGGGGGATCTGGCAAATTACTTTATCGGTTCAAGGTACTGGTCGCAAAATCCTCCTGTACCCGGCTACAGTCCACGGTTTGGAATTCTACTGGATATGGTTGGCGGACAGGGTGCACGGTTTCCAAAGGAGGGACACTCCATTTCATTTGCACCAAATTTGGTGGATGAAATTTGGGCAATTGCAGCCAAAAAAGGATTTGAAGATCTGTTTTTAGATGAACGTGGTGGGAGAGTAGCAGATGATCACATTATTGTTGAGCAGTACACCGGAATCCCGATGATCAACATCATTCACCACAATTTAAATGAGAACGGAGTGATTGAGTTTCCACCTTATTGGCATACTCATCGTGATAATATTGATATCATAGACCGTGATGTGCTGCAGGCTGTAGGTGAGGTTATGCTGGAGCTGATCTACAATCGAATTCCGAAAGAGGAGAGTAACTAAAAAAGAAGCTCCACATTGTGGAGCTTCTATTTCGATAGAGTTTATTTTTTGAGAGGCCTCTTATTCTCAAACGTGTGACCATGTACACTTACGTTCTTCAAGTTCCAGAACAGTCTTCCCAATCCACCTTCAGGTGCATGAAAAGTAATAACAGCATCGGATATTCTCTCAAGACGATTGGTTACGTTTGCTTCATCGAGCAGATCTAAAATAAATTTACCCTTACTTTCCTCAATCTTTTTTAGGAGAAATTTCTCTTGAGGAGTGGCATAACGGCGAAAAGAGTATGTGTTTCCGGTATACTCACCGTTCAATACATCGCCATTTTCCAGATAGATCAGATTGTCACCGTCAAAAGAATTGAAAAGTGCTTCGATATTTTCATACGTCTCTTCCTCAACCGTAGATACAATGTCCCGCAAATCGATCTTTTTTACTGATTTACTAAGCTTGTCCACATAACGCTTTTTGTCGGACCTGTTTTTACCGGCAAAAACGAGCAATTTACCGCTGCTGTCGCTCTTAAAGTTGTTGCTAATGTCATTCGCCTCTTTGGAGCCTGCAGGAATTCGTTTTTTATGTTTAGAACTGTTCATGGTTCTATAGAGATTAAAGTTTTTAAAATTCGTTTACCGTTAACCAATATAGTGAATTATAGCGACTTGAACCTCTCGTGCGCACGCTTGTTCAACTCCTCTCTGTGGTCAGGGTGTGCAACCTTAATTAACTCTATGGCACGTTCCTTTAAGCCTTTGCCATATAGGTCTGCCGCACCAAATTCCGTTACAACATAGTGTACGTGAGCACGGGTGGTAACGACACCGGCACCCTCTTTTAAAAAGGGTACAATTCTGGAGATTCCCTTTCGGGTTGTTGACGGGAGGGCGATAATTGGTTTCCCGCCTTTTGAAAGAGATGCTCCGCGGATAAAATCCATCTGTCCGCCCACACCGGAGTACTGTATCGTACCGATTGAATCTGCGCATACTTGTCCGGTCAAATCCACTTCAATTGCACTGTTTACTGCGGTTACTTTATGGTTTCTTCGGATAACGGCCGTATCGTTTACGTAGGCACAGTCGAGCATAGCCAGGTTTGGGTTATCATCCATAAAATCGTACAGTTTACGCGTTCCCACTGCAAATGATGAAACGATACGATTTGGATGAATTTTCTTTTTACTGTTATTAATCACGCCCGATTCAACCAGGTCGATCAAACCATCGGAAAACATTTCGGTGTGAACACCCAAATTTTTATGATTTTTGAGTGATGCGAGAACTGCATCAGGAATACTACCGATTCCCATCTGCAAAACGGCACCATCCTCAATCAGTTCTGCACAGTTCTTTCCTATCTGAAGTTCAATATCAGTTAAATCAGCAGGCTGGTGTTCGGGCAGTGAATCCTTTACTTCTGAGCCAAAATCTATTTCACTTTCATGGATAATACCGTCTCCATGCGTTCTTGGCATATTCGGGTTGATCTGAGCAATGACAGTTTTAGCATTGTTAACGGCCGCCCGCGAAGCATCAACAGAAACCCCGAGAGAGCAGAAACCGTGTTTGTCGGGCGGGCTTACCGAGATCATGGCCACATTCAGCTGAATAATGCCCCGATTAAAGAGATGTGGAACTTCACTTAAAAAGATTGGGATGTAATCTGCATACCCCTCA
Organism: Rhodohalobacter halophilus; assembly: GCF_001715195.1. Lineage (GTDB taxonomy): Bacteria > Bacteroidota > Rhodothermia > Balneolales > Balneolaceae > Rhodohalobacter > Rhodohalobacter halophilus. Next base: position 32,359 of record NZ_MDWE01000022.1, on the reverse strand, counting down.
ATGATTGCCTTTCTGACATTAGATCCTACAAAGAAAGCTTTCGTGTTGAATGAGTTTTTGTACTCCGGCTGCACGTACGGTGCCGGTCCCTCGGTGTGTAAATGATAAATGTTTACCTCTCTCAGCTCTTCGTGACGATCAGTCATCGCCTGAATTAGTTTTAAAGGCGCTGCTGCAGCTGTGTGAATATAAACGTTACTCTTTGATTGAATCTGTTTAACAGCCTCTTCTGATGATACTATTTTCATAAAGTCCCCGAAGTTTAGTGTGAGTCTATAAAATTTTCTGAACGTTGATTTTCTCTTGCATGATGTGGCAGATAGTTAAAACAAGCATTCTAAAGATAGTGGCTAACCGTTAAGTATATATGAACTTAATGGATAAACCAATATGAAAGCCGGGGAAAAGGGTGGAACCGATTAAAAATAAAAATTCAATAATATATGACACCTTCCGGAACTGTCTTTCGCATATAAAAACAGAAGACAATCTTTAAGTAAAAATTAACTCAGTAGATGATGAAGTTCACAAATAGATTAATACAACTGTTAGCCATCAGTACAGTTGCCTTTTTGTTGGCAACTGCTTGTTCGGATGACACCTCAACTGGCCCGGATGAATCTGATCCGCCGGAAATTCCTGAAGTGGAGGAGATTACAGTCGATCGATCCTACTTTGAAAGTGCTGATGCAGGCACTTCAGAAGAGTATTACACTTTTAATTCGGCTGATAACTACTCAGCATCAGCAAATTCTGCTTTACAGAGTTATCTGAATTTAGGTGGATTCTACTATCAAATGATTGAGTCTACCGATGACGCCAATTATGAAAATGGAATGTGGGTTTGGGAATACACGTATGATACCATAACCATTCGATACACATTGGAGCAAACCAATGCCGGTTCTGAGTGGAATATGTATTTAGACGGAAGCGATCCTGAAACGGGTGAAAATTATGATAATGTGAGACTTATGTCGGGTTTTACTTCTGCTGATAATGACAATGGGGAGTGGGCGTACTACGATCCCGAAACTTCTCAAACCACTCCGGTTATCTATTATGAATGGAATTACGATTCGGACGATGACTATTGGATGGAATTGACGTTTACAGAAGACGGGGCAAATGAACAGGTTACGTTATCCTATGTTAAAAATGGCCCAAACAACACTGTTGAGTCAAACAATATGTATGGCAGCGGTTTAACGACAGTGTATTGGAACTCAGAAAGTTTAACCGGCTATTTCGACGAAAATGGAGAGCGCACTTGCTGGAACGACAGCTTTGTAACAACAAGTTGCAGTGAACTTGGGTACTAACGGGCATTAGAGTGAACACCTAAAAGTAGGCCGTAAGCGTTGATAGCGTTTACGGCCTTTTTTAATATTCGGAATGTTCGCTACTCTTTTGATCTTTTGATATCTTCGGCATCCAAATAACAGAACGAGATATTTTTAATTTTAAACGATCTATTTGACGTATGGCCGATAACGATTTTTTAAAACCTGAAGGCGAAATCAAACTGACTGATAAACAGTTAATGGAAGCTCCTGAAATTGAGGAGATTGCTAAAGAGGTGATCGAAACACACAAAATTGAATTGGGACCGTCCCAAATAGGATATCTATTGGTTTATCCGAACATCAGTAAGACACGTGCCGCAAAGTGTATGAAGGCGACTCGGGAAGTAAAGCACTACTCCGGCAACGACTATCTGATTGAAATCTCAGGAGACTTATGGGATATGCTCGATAAGGATACAAAAATGATGTTGCTCTATCACCAGCTTCTGCATATCGACCCGGTCTTTAAAGCGAAAAACCAAGAGTGGAAAATGAAAGTTCGAAAGCCTGACTTTTCCGACTTTTATGAAATTAATGACAAGTATGGAAATGAGTGGTACAAAACCATACAGGCCACCGTATCTTCTCTTCACGACCTCGACCCTAAACAGGAGAGTAAAGTAAAAGTTTGATAGAGAAAGATTCTTCTTTAAAAAACCTCTCTTTCTTCGGATCATAAAAAACAAAACAACGACCATGGATTACATCAAACTGGTGTTTAAAATAGATGACCGCTATCAGGAACCGCTGATTGCGGAGCTGATGGAGATGGACTTTTACGGTTTTGAACAGTTTGATGATCGTCTGATTGCTTATGTGCAAAAGCCTCGCTATAACGACTCTAACAGGGAGAAGATAGAGCAGTTAATCGGAATTTATCCGGATGCGGAGTTTATCGAAACCGAGGATGTGGAGGATAGAAACTGGAATGAGCAGTGGGAGCAGACAATCCAACCTCAGGTAATCGGGAAGTTTTTGGTGAGGCCAACCTGGTCTACAGTTTCTCCCTCAAAAGGTCAGACGCTGTTGGAAATTGATCCGAAAATGGCGTTTGGAACCGGGTATCACGCCACAACGCGTTTGATGCTGAATCGATTTAGCTCCATCAATTTTAAAGATAAATTTGTACTCGATGCCGGAACCGGAACCGGAATCCTGGCAATTGCAGCAATCAAACTTGGAGCTACGTATGCCGTTGGATTTGATGTGGATAGCTGGAGTGAAATTAATGCAAAAGAGAATGCATTGATCAACGAGGTAAATGAGAAAGTGGATATTCGCCATGGCAGCGTAGAGACCGTATCGGAGCGTGAGCAATTTGATATCACACTGGCAAATATCAATCGCAACGTAATTCTGGAAATCATTCCGTTTCTTGTAAAGAAGACAAATCCTGGGGGTACAATCTTTCTGACCGGGTTACTCGACACCGATGAAGAGGTTGTTACTAATGCACTGAATGTTCAACCTGTTGAGATTGTGAAAATTACAGGAGAAGATGAGTGGATTTTATTTCATCTTACAAAAAGCGAATCGTGACGGAAATGGAATCGAGAAAAGTAAGGGCTTCCATAGATATCGGAACAAACTCAGTACTTTTACTGGTGGCTGAGATTTCTGAAGGAAAGCTTAAAATTTTGGAAGAAAAACAGGAGATACCGCGTCTTGGCAGAGGAGTGGATCAAGATCGTAAACTTCATCCGGATAGCAGAAATCGTGTTCTGAATGTTTTGTCCGACTATCGCCATTATCTTGAAAAAAACTATCCTTCATCTGTAGACCACACCATGGTTACTGCTACCAGTGCCGTTCGTGATTCCTTAAACCGGGATCAGTTTTTGAATGAGATTATGGAAGCGACAGGCTGGCGGGTAAGACTGCTTAGCGGTGATGCAGAGGCTGAAACAACCTATAAGGGAGCTATCTCGGTATTGAAAGATCGGAGTCACCGTTTTGCTGTGTTAGACATCGGCGGCGGAAGTACTGAAATCGCAATTGGAAGTGGGGAGAAATTTGAAAGGGGACTCTCTCTTGACATGGGAAGTGTCCGATTCTCTGAGCGATATTTGAAACAAAATCCGCCGTTGGAAGTGGAAGTGATGGAAGCCCGAACCGCAGCCCGGAAGTTGATAAAGGAGAACCATCAGGAGCTTAAATCCTATCAATTGGTTGGAGTAGCAGGCACCGTTACATCCATTGCAGCGATTTTGTTAACGTTGGATTTTTATGATGCAGATAGGGTAAACGGTTTCAAGGTAAAGAGAGGTCAGATTTCAAGTTTCATTCAGGAATTTTCAAAGATGATTGCCGAAGACATTGAAACGAAGTACGCACCATTTCTAACCGGTCGAGGAGATGTGATAACCGGCGGATTGATAATCCTGGAGGAATTTATGAGTATCTATGGATTTGATGAACTTACTGTTTCCACAGGTGGAATCCGGCACGGAATATTAATATAAAAAAAGGGCGTTTACCTGCTCGATAAACGCCCGACTCTGCCTTGATTAAAGACCGTTAGTTAATTGGAAATCGCAAACCTGCAGAAAGCACAAACTGATCGGCATTTCCTCCAAGATTTCCTAATTTCGCTTCAGCAAACAGATCTGCAAAATCTAGGTCATACTCTAGGCCGGCTCCTAAATTTAAACCGATTTCTGTGTCACTATCGTCAAATCCACCATCTCCGCTAATATTCAGTCCTGTAATGTTAATACCGGCTAAACCATAAGCCACTAAGTCAGTTTCATTATAAAAAACATAGTTTCCGTTCAAATTAAGCTCCCAAACGGTTACGTCTACTCCACCTTCGCTTTTCGGTAGATAAAAAGTAAAATCACCACCCCCCCGAATTTCATCGGTAAAGGAGTAGTATCCGTCCACTCTAATACCTAAGTCATTATCTAAACCTCCAAAGCCAACGCCTGAGCCAAAGCTTAAACCGGCTCCAAGTTTAAAATCTCCTTCCTGTACCTGCGCAGTTGCTGTCGAGTGAAATCCAAAAGCGAGTGCTATTACGAATAATGCTGTAAGTAATTTTTTCATTGTGGTAATGTTATGTTTATTTTTTCGGTTAGACTTATTCTTCTGTAGATTGAGTCTCTATTATTGTTATGCGTAATGAATTGATATAAACTGTCATCCATCGACCTCATTTTTTTGAAATAATTTTAGATGCCGGACGAAACGAAGAATAACAACCAGCAACTGTCAACCAGGGAAAACGCATCTGCCAGCAGTTTAGAAGACGATAAGCTGGTATTGAGAGCCGTTTCCGGCGATCAAGTGGCATTTCGAACACTCACCGAAAAGTATGAGACACCGCTCTATTTTCATGTGTTGAAAATGGTGAAAGACAAAGAGCAAGTGCGCGACTTAGTTCAGGAAGCTTTCATCAAAGCGTTCGATAATCTTGAGTTATACAATACCAATTACGCATTTTCTACCTGGCTCTATCGTATTACCACAAATCACGCCATCGATTATCTGCGAAAAAAAAAGCTGCAGACGACATCTATTAATGAGCCGGTGAAAACCAAAGACGGTGAGATGAATATTCAGTTGGAGGATGAGCACGCATCATCAGATCAAAAGATCATCCGAAAGCAGCGTAGTGATATTATCCATGAAGCGATTGAAGATCTGCCGGAAAAGTACCGGGTTGTTATAAAACTCCGTCATTTTGAGGAGCTCAGCTATGATGAAATATCCGAACAGCTTGATCTGCCTTTGGGAACCGTCAAAGCGCATATTTTTCGGGCTCGTGAAATGCTCTACAAAGAGCTGAAGGACCGAAGAGGGGAATTTTAAAAACACACCTTTCAGCGGTTGTCCACTCCACGCACATCAATGGCAAACGAACCCTCTCCATCTTTCAATACATAGAGCGGATTGATCTCGAGCTCAGTAATTTCAGGATGATTGACGGCCAGATGGCTCATGTTTATGAGGGCATTGATCACTGAGTCGATATCAGCCTGCCGCAGATTTCGCCATCCTTTTAGCTTTTTACCTGCAATTGTAGATTCGATCATTTCGCGGGCTTCCTGTTCACTTAACGGAGCGAGTGACGTGTAAACATCTTTGTACAGCTCAACGTCGGTTCCCCCTGTTCCGAATATAACCATGGGACCAAATTGTTCATCTCTTTTCATACCTATGATGACTTCCTGTCCGTTTTGGAGCATTTTTTGAACCAGAGCCCCGCTCATTTCTATATTGTTTGATTTGGCGATGTCAATGAATCTATTCCAGCCATTTATGAGCTCATTCTCGTCTGAAATATTGGTAATAACCCCACCGATATCCGATTTATGACTGTGATTGGGAGATAACAACTTTAGAACGACTGGATAGCCGACCTTCTTCGCCGCCTCAATTAAATCTTGTTCAGTGGTAACCGTTTGCTGAGGTGGAAGGTGAATTCCATAAGCTTCTACCAACTCCTCGAAATTGTTGTTAGCTAACAGCCGATCCGTATCCGGAGGCAGATGAGAAGATGATTTCCCCGGCTGTTCACTTACCGAATTCAGCCAATCTTTTCTTTGTACCATTGCAGAGAGAATGGATGCAGCACGCTCGGGGAAAGCCACATTCGGTACTCTTCGCTTATGGAGGATATTCAGAGCTTCATCAACGGATGCTTTCCCCATAATGGAGGCAATGACCGGCTTTTTATGAAGACCGGCCGTTTCCCCGACAACCTCCGCCAGGCTTGCCGGCAAAAACCAGTCTTGTGGAGCCTGAATAACTACAACCGCATCCACTGTTTCATCGGTTAACAGTGCTTCGAGTGCAAGGGTATAAGTTGCGGGACCGGAACCCGCTAATACGTCAACAGGGTTCTTGGAACTGGCCGCTTTTGGAAGACGGCTTTTCAGGTAATCCCGAGTGGTTTGAGTTAGATCGGCGAGCTCCAATCCGGCCTTTTCCAATGCATCAACGGCAAGAATAGCCGGCCCACCCGCATTTGTTAGAACGGCTACGCGTTTTCCCTTTGGAAGAGGCTGCCATGCAAGCGCACGAGCCCAGTCAAACATCTCTTCCATCGTACGGGCTTCCAGCACCCCTGACTTTCGAAACGCTGCGGAGTAGGCTTCTTTGCTGCCCGAGAGTGCACCTGTATGAGATGAGACCGCTTCGGCACCCTTCTCACTTTGACCGCCTTTCAGAATTACAAATGGCTTCTTCCGCGAAATTTTCTCTGAAATATTGAGAAATTTACGGCCATCAGAAATTCCTTCTGCATAGGCTGTGATCACTTCAGTCTGGCGATCGTTTCCAATCAGCTCAATCATTTCCGTTTCGGTAACATCCATTTGATTTCCAAGACTGACAATTCTGGAGAATCCAACACCGGCACCTCGTGCCCAGTCAATTACTGCAGCCACCATTGCACCGGACTGGGATATAAAGCCAATGCCTCCTTGTTCGGGCATACCAACCACAAAAGTGGTATTAACCGGTGTATGCGTATCAATAGAGCCAATACAATTCGGCCCAATAATGCGAATCCCATACTTATTCGCACTCTCTTTGAGTCTTTTTTCAAGTTCGCGGCCATCCTCTCCTGTTTCACTGAACCCGCCACTCACCACTATCGCCGTTTTGATTCTTTTCTCTCCACACTGTTGAATGACTTTTGGTACGTGAACAGCCGGTACCACAACAACTCCTAAATCTATACCCTCAGGTAGTTCATCAATAGATGGGTAACAAGGTAGATTTAGAATTTCCGTTGCACTGCGATTTACAGGGTAGATGTTGCCTTTAAAATTGTATTTCAGAAGATTTCGGATCACTCCGTACCCAAGTTTATGGGGATCTCTTGATGCGCCGATAACCGCTATTTTTTTCGGGGTAAAGAAGGATTCAATCATTGTGAAAAAGTTATTAGGATATTTTTATCTTAAATTAGATAGTGTACGTACAAAAGGCAAAATTTTGATAGCAGTATTAGAAGACTTTGTTAAGTATGCGATTCATTGATTGGAAATGAATTTTTAGTAACGGCACTTTCAAAGAAATTTGTTATTTGAAACATCATTCATCAATAAACTTATATAAAGTATGGAGCTAAACGACTTTACCCCGAATACGATTATCGAACCATTTCGCATCCGGTCGGTTGAACCGATCCGGTTTACCAGCCTTGAACAGAGAAAAGAGCTTCTGCAACAAGCCGGCTATAACCCCTTTTTGCTGAAAGCCAAAGATGTATTGATTGATCTGTTAACGGATAGCGGAACCGGAGCAATGTCATCCAACCAGTGGTCCGGAATGATTAGCAGTGACGAGTCGTATGCGGGCTCGGAATCGTTCTATAAGTTTGAAGCGGCAGTCCGGGATATCACCGGTTTTGAGCACGTTATTCCCACTCACCAGGGAAGAGCGGCTGAAAATATTCTATTTACCACCATCGCCCGGAAAGGGGATGTCATTCCCAGCAACACACATTTTGATACAACCCGTGCTCATGTAGAACACAATGGTGCTGAAGCTCTGGACCTTGTCATTGATGAGGGCAGACAACCGCTCACAATTCACCCTTTTAAAGGGAATATGAATGTTGAAAAATTAAGGGAGACCATTGAATCAATCGGCCGTGAACGAATACCTGTCATTATGCTCACGCTTACCAACAACTCAGGCGGCGGACAGCCGGTTAGCATGCAGAACATCAAGGAGGTCTCTGAGATTGCCAGGGAATTTGATATTCCATTTTTTATTGATGCCTGCCGATTTGCGGAAAATAGTTGGTTTATCAAAACCAGGGAAGATGGATATGCAGACAAGTCTCCCATTGAAATTGCACGGGAAATTTTTAGCTATGCAGACGGTTGCACAATGAGTGCCAAGAAAGATGGAATGGCAAATATCGGTGGATTCTTAGCTCTGAATGATGATCAGATTGCGCAAGAATGTCGCAGTCTCACAATTTTAACGGAAGGTTTCCCGACCTATGGCGGCATGGCCGGTTATGATATGGAAGCGGTAGCAGCAGGTCTGTATGAGGCATTGGATGAAGGGTACCTCAGGTATCGGATTCGTTCAACAGCCTATTTCGGGGAAAAACTGACAGATGCAGGGATCTCAATTGTTCAGCCAACCGGCGGTCATGCCGTATATATTGATGCGAGGGAGATGCTTCCGAATATCAAACCACTGGAGTATCCTGCCTGGAGTTTGACGAATGCTCTATATCTGATTGGCGGTGTTCGTGCCGTAGAGATTGGAAGTGTAATGTTTGGACTACAGCCGGATGGTACAGAGAAGCCCGCTGCGATGGAACTGGTGAGACTTGCTATTCCACGGAGAGTTTATACGCAGAGTCACATCGATTATTTGGCGGAGGTAGTTATCAACACATTTGAGCAAAGGGAGAAACTGAATGGATACAAGATTGTATCAGCCCCTCCGGTATTGAGACATTTTTCTGCAAGGCTTGAACCGTTTGAATCGTGAATGTTGTTTTCAACTTTCCATGAAATGGAGTGACTGAACTGTTACATTTGTTATTAGAAAAATTATCAATCGAAATTCTTAGAGTAAAAAATGATGAAATCCATAAACCCTGCAACCGGAGAAGTAATTGCTGAGTATCAGCCTCACACAAATGCCGAAGTTGATCAAATTCTCAACAACAGTGAAGAGGCTTTCCGGGAATGGCAAAGTGTTCCCTTCAGCGAAAGATCTGATCTGTTAAAAAGAGCAGGGGAGATTCTTAGGAATCGAAAAGCTGAGTTTGCGAAACTCATGACTCTGGAGATGGGAAAGCCGATTGCCGGGGCTGAAGCAGAAGTTGAAAAGTGTGCATGGGTATGCGATTATTACGCAGAAAATGGAGAATCATTTCTTGCGGATCAGATAATTGAAACAGATGCAAAAAAGAGTTTTGTAACGTTCCGGCCTTTGGGCACTGTACTGGCAGTGATGCCCTGGAACTTTCCATTCTGGCAGGTTTTTCGGTTTGCTGTACCCGGAATGATGGCAGGCAATGCAGGAGTTTTAAAGCACGCGTCAAACGTCACCGGATCCGCGCTGGCAATTGAAGAGATATTTAAAGATGCCGGATTTCCTGAAAATCTCTTCAGTACTCTTAAAATAAGCAGCAGTGATGTAGCGCGCGTTATTGAGAGTCCAATCGTGAAGGCTGTAACGCTTACGGGAAGTGTGCCTGCGGGTAAAGCGGTGGCGAAGAAGGCAGGAGCAGAACTCAAGAAAACTGTATTGGAATTGGGCGGTAGTGATCCCTACTTGATTCTGGAAGATGCAGACCTTGAGAAGGCAATTCCAACATGTGTAAACAGCCGGCTCATCAACAACGGGCAGAGCTGCATTGCAGCCAAAAGGTTTATTGTTGTGGAGTCCAAACTGAAAGCGTTTGAAGAACGTTTTGTATCAGAGATGAAAAAAAGAACGATGGGTGATCCGATGAGCCGTGATTATGATTTAGGCCCTCAGGCACGAAATGATCTTCGGGATGAGCTTCATGATCAGGTTAAGCGAAGTGTAGATAAAGGTGCTAAATGCCTGTTGGGTGGAAAGATACCGGATCAAAAAGGTGCCTGGTATCCGCCTACTGTTCTTACAGATGTGAATCCGGGTATGGCTGCCTACGAAGAGGAACTTTTTGGCCCGGTGGCTGCAATCATCAAAGCACGGGATGAAGAGGATGCCGTTCGAATTGCAAACGATTCTATCTTTGGACTGGGGGCTTCTGTCTTCACAGAAGATTTGGAAAAAGGAGAGGAGATCGCATCCAAAAAATTGAATGCCGGAAACTGTTTTGTGAACTCTCTGGTGAAATCAGATTCGAGACTTCCGTTCGGCGGTATTAAAGAGAGTGGTTACGGACGCGAGCTGTCACATTTTGGGATACGGGAATTTGTGAATATTAAGACTGTTTATGTAGCGGAATAGTTCAAAGGCAAGAATCTGATTCTGTTAGATTAGATTCCGGGTACATAGCAATTGTTTTGTAACAGTTCATCCCCTGAAAACTCTTTATTGCTACACAAAACAATTTACTTATGGATTTGCTCACACGCTTACTCGGACTCTATATGTTGATCGACATCATTCGATACATCGCGAAACTTTCGGTTCAGCTGCTGACACTGCGAATCAAAGAGAGAATTCCGGTGCCGATTTTCAGGCAGAATGACCGATGAAGTCTTTCAATGAGAGTGGTTACGGTAGGTAACAACCCGTTTCCAGGTCAGGGTAACAAAAGCAAGAATGCTCAACAAAATCAGACCTCGCCCTAGTTTTGGCAGATAACCAAACTGTGGCAACACAGAACTAATCAGGGAAATCACTCCTGCATTTAGAAGGACGACAACAGACCACGCAGCCCATTCGGGGCCTCTTCTGGTTCCTGTCAGGAATTTGGGGAACATCCAGTAGGCAGTACCGATGATAAATTGAACCATCCATCCCCAAATAGCCAATTCGTAATGAACTGAGAGTAATCCCCAGACAGCCGGAAGAACTCCAGCGGCTTTCTCAATGAGTATCAGTCCTCCTATGAAAATCGAGATAAGAAGCCACATCAGGGAGATTTTCATCATCCATATCGATTGAAGCGGCATCATGCGTTTACCTCTCTTTTCTTTGATTTTTGCCGTCTTTTCTTCCTGGGTTGAAGCCTTGGCCAGATTTCGGCGATGTAACAAAGAAATGCTGTGACCTGGAGAAGAGCAGATAGAATGACAACTCCATTGAGCAGAGTGCTGCCGGGATAGAGGTGCAAGATCGGTTCAGAGATGAAACGTAAAATCAACCCGAGGTTGAGGGACCAGAACGTAGTCCAGACCAGTATAGACTCTCTCTTTTTCTTGTCGCGATATTTTCGAGGAAACATCCAGACGGATACACCAATGATCAACTGTGTAATCCACCCAATCACTAGCATGTGCCAGTAAACGGGCAGGAGTGAGATTTTACTGAAAAGTTCAAACTCACTTAAAAAAGCGAGAATTACTCCAAGCAGAAAATAAACCATTCCGGAACGGACAAACCAGCGCGTGGATGTAGGCATGGGTTAGAAAATTTATTAATAGAATTTGTAAGTATCAGTTGGCATAAAAGTTACCATCTCACCAAAGATACTGCAAAGTACAGGATAACGAGCCCCAGAACTAAATTTATTCTGCCACCCCAGCTGGATGCCTTTCGATATGTTTTGGTGAGGTCACTATCCGGTTTACTATCCATCAGCGTTGCCGCTTTGGGACCTAGCCAGAAATCGTGGATCGCCGTTACAATCAGCATCAGCGAGAATACAGTCAGTTTATTTAGCAGGGTAGTGCCATACATGCTTTTCCAAAAGGACATGGACAGTAGATCCTGGATGGAGTATCCGCGGCCAAGCAGCGCGGTGATTCCCGTAATAAAAAGAATAGGGAAGAGAAGCCAGCTCATTCGGCTAAAACGAGTGCCCAGTTCAGTGAATAGTAGTCCGCGTTGTGAAGCAAGTTTATTTCGGGTGGCCGGAACCAGAATAGCTACCATAAAGAGCATTCCACCGATCCAGAAGCAGGCAATGATGATGTGAATCAGTGCAGACCAAACGTACATTTAGATCGCTTTTGTGATATTAATTGGTAAATCGGACCGGCCTTTCAAATCCGGCCCGATAGTCATTTACAGCAATCGTCTCTTAAGCTGCGGGTATGAACCGTTCAGCCTTCTTGAATAAAATATTGTTCTCGAGATGAACGTGTCGGTGCAGGTCTTCCTCAAACCCTTTCAGGTTCTGATAAAGGATTTGATAAGTGGCACAGGCATCAGCAGGCGGTGTGAAACCGTTGCTGAGCTCATGAATCGCTTTCATCAGATCTCCGGCAGTTTCATGTTCATCTTCCATCAGTTCAAGCTCCTTTTTGAGCTTCTTAATCAACTCCTCGTCCGGAGTTTCTCCACTCTTCAAGCGTTCATGAATATTTTTGATAAGAGGGAAGACTCGCAACTCTTCTGATTCAAGGTGTTCAATCATTTCATTAGCCAGAGTTATAAAGTGCTGGTAAATCTCAATGTTTTCAGGATACCGTTCACCGTGCACTTTGGCTACTTTCGCAGCGTAGGCCGAAATTTCATCCACCTTTTTACGGACATAGGAGTGATGATTATTTATGATGTAATCGATGAGAAAATCGGGTTCCCAAGCTGTGAATTTATGATTTGAATTACGTTCATCTGTAAGATTTACAATTTTGAAGGTAACTTGATCTACATCAGCGCCATTCTTTTCGCAAGCAGTTGCGAGTGGAAGTCCTCCTCCACAGCAAAAGTCAATTCCATACTCTTTTAATACGCCCGCAGCATTGTAATTTTCTGCTACAATATCGCCTACGGTCATTTCTGATAAGTTCTTCTGATTCATAGATATTTAAGGATTTTTAGTGGTTATAGGCAGACCGCCGGAACGGCTATCTGCAAATTCTTTTAAAGTTGTATTTTTGAGGAAATTCTGAACATCATGAACATGGGTAATCAACGATGTGTAAAGTTTGTCGTGTCTATTTTTTAGCACATGGATATCAACCGGGTTTATAATCTCCAAATAAGAGGGGTTTGTCGCTTTGATGATTCGATAAAGCGTAATGGATGCGGCATTCATGTTTAATTGAACACCTCCGGCCGCTCCCTTTTGCGACCGGATAATGCCATTCTTTTTCAGTTTCTGAAATACTTTAACCAGGTATTCATTTGACAAGCCAAGTTGATGACTGATTTTCCGGGTCGGACAGACTTCATCCTCTCCGATGTTGGCCAGATACTCACAGGCTTTTATTGCGTATATACCTGATTCAGCAAGCATAGGTGTTCAGTGTAAAGGAATAATTGAACGGTTACTGTACCCGAAGAATACCTACCATTCCGGCCATATAGTGCCCCGGGAAGGTGCAGACAAAGTCGTAGTCACCTTTGGTTTCGGGCACGGTAAATTCCATCTCTACAGAGTCACCGCCACCAAGCATTGGGGTGTTGAAAATTACCTGATCTTCATAATCTGGCGCGATGAACTCATTGTCACGGGCCGACATGGAAGCTTGTGCAAACGCATCCGTATCTGTTCCAAGATCTACAATAGCTATGTTATGAGACATCGCCTGAGGCGGCATATTGCTCACTGTCTCAAAGATGATTTTAATCGTTTCACCGGGTTTTGCTTCAATCAGTTCCACATCAAATTTCATGTTGTCCTGTCCTTTGATGTGAACAGTTCTGATTTCATCACTTTCACCTGTGGCAAAAGCTGGTAGAGCGATTATAAGTGCTGTAAATAGTGTGATAAGTGTTTTAATTGTACGTTTCATGATTCTGTTAAATTTAGATTTAGTAAACTGTTTCTTTGATTTTGTCCGGTTATCGGACGATAAATTTTCCTTTGTGTCCCATTCGTTCGTGGGGGCGGCAGAAGTAGTTGTATTCTCCGGCTACATTCGGCTGATAAAACCAAACCTCACCTTTTTGAAGAATATCGGAATCAAAGGACTCTGCCTCTTCAGGTATACCAATTGGTCTGCGGTTATCGGGGTGGTAAGCCGTAACAGTATGTACACCTTCCTCCACAATAAACTTTAGCAGGTCTCCTTTACGGATTTCAATTTCAGCCGGTACAAACCTGGAATCTGCCATTGATCCCACAATTCGGATGGTAACGGTATCTGTTTCTGTTGGTTGAATTTGTTGTGCGTTCACTTCGTTAGAGGTCAGAAACATCAGGGCAATATGGAAGATGATCCATCTCACTGAACCAGCGATTCTATAAATTTTAAGTCATCATTCAGATCTCCGATAATTCCTTCAATCCTGCGGCTGATATTTCCAAACTTGTCTAAAACCGTAATCAGGTTTGAGTGATCGAAATGACCGTCGCTGCGTTCACGGTATTGAACTCCCAAAAGGGCGGCAAGCTGACGGATATCCGTCTGGCCGGCGGTTACAAAATTCCATCCGGGCAGATCGAGCTGCTCGTACTCTGCATACTTTTTCAGTGCCTCTGGTGTGTCATTTTTGTAATCAAAGCTGACTGCCAGAACGTGGACTTTCTCCTGAGTCTCTTCACTCAGAGAGGAGTAGAGTTTCCAGGTTCGCTGAATCAACATCGGGCAGGTTTCGGTACACTTACCATAAAACATCACCACGATCAAAGGTTGACCGGCAAAATCCTGAATCTGTACTTCTTCTCCGTTCTGGTTCATCCATAAAGTCGGAACCTGATAGAGTGATTCAGAGTGAAATGTATTGTCAGACTCCATCACTTTAGCGTGATGCGCGGCCTGACCGTGATCGTGCCCGTCTGAGTGACTGTGCTGGGCAGTTACGGCAGTGACCGAAACAAGTAACATCCATATTGAAATGGCTTTTAAAAATTTCATGTTAAATCTCCTTTTCATTGGCGCTCATATCGTAAGCACATCGGAATCCTAACATACCGGTTGTGCTTTTAGGTTTGAAGCTCATACGGGTAATGTACCGGATAGACATGGCGTAACTGTAAACAGTTGGGTCACCCTGCATGCGTCCGACAGTCCCGCAATCGAGAGAGATGTCATCTGCCACCGGAGGGTTAAAATCTTCGACCCACTCCATGATCAAACCGAAGAGATCTTTCACTCCGTATTGATTCTCAATTCCCGTTGATCCCACCTCACTTTTTGAGTTGGTATCCACAGCCGAGTACCACCCAATCAGCTCACTGCTAAATCGGTTGGCTTCGGTTGAGTTTTCAAAGTCCATTGCCTGTGCTGCAAACTCCCACTCATTAAGAGTTGGAAGTCTTCCGCCTTGCCAGCCGCAATAAGCATTAGCTGCAAACCACGAGACACGGGTTACGGGTTGATCCGGACTCTCTTTATCGCCAATCCGAAGATCCTCTTCCCAATGCCGCAAATAGTCGCTGCCTGCAAAGAGGGGAGAAATTTGTGATCGTCTCCATTCAGGGTTGGCTTTCAGAAATTGCAGATACTCTCCATTTGTTACTGCGGTAGTATCGAGTTTGAATGCATCAATCTGATGGGGTTCCCCTTCAACTTCCGGAAGTACTGAGTGAAAACTGCCTTCCGGTATGGTTACCGCGCGTTCCTGTGCCTGTACTCCTGCTGCCAGAATTAGAAGCAGGAGAGTCAGGACAGGTATCAGTCGATGATATGTCTTGAAAGGCAGTTTCATGACTTTACTTCTTAGGGCCGGCAACCAGGGTTCCGGTTGCACCTTTTTCGGCATCGGCGAATTCGTGGTCAATGAGAATATATTTGCCCTCTTCAGGAACTATAAATTCAATCGTAGCTGAATTTGAAGCGCCAAGAAGAACGGTCTGCATTCCGCGCATTTCATTAAATGGATGTCCTTCCATCCAGACGCGATCGAAAATTCCGCCAATTACGTGGAAACTGGACGTAAGGCTAGGGCCGTTATTTGAAAAGTGAATCCGTACTCTTTCTCCTGCATTGGCAGTGAGCGGCTGATCGTGAAGAATGGTTTGGTGACCGTTAAATACAACATGTGACGGTCTTTTATTCTGGGCAGCATCAAAGTCGTATTGGTAGAGATCGCCCGATCCTTTTTTCAGGTAATATTCAGACTGAACAACTACGTACTCTTCGTCTACTTTTTCATCGGTTTCGTAACCGTCTTTTGGTGAAACAACCACAACACCGTGCTGACCCATTGCAGTATGCATCAACACACTGGGAGTTCCGCAGTGATAAATATATGTTCCCGGATAGTTTGCCACCCAGTCAAACTCAATTGTTTCACCCGGAGCAATTGTTCTCCACTTATCATCTTTTGCAACGGTTCCGGAGTGGAAGTCCATGGAGTGGGGCATCGGCATGATTGCAGACTTTGTCCCCATGTAGTTATTCTCACGAATTTGTCGAAGGTAAGGGGATGGGTCGGCAGATTCAGATCCGTTCACACTTGCCTGAACCTCAAGATTTGCACTGGGTCCTCCCTGTCCTTCACTTTGCTGCATCATTTCAGCAATAGGCTGAGTGATTTCAACCATCTCGTCTGAACGGTTTTTCATGGTAAAGGTGATTCGATCACCTTCTTTCACATGAATAACCGGACCCGGCACCATTCCTCCGAATGTCCATGCGCGGTAACGGACTCCGCTGGCTACTTCTATTTCCTGTGTAAATGTGTCGAGACGAACGTGATGATGCTTGTTACCCTCATAATCCAGTTTTGCAAGTTTTGGCAGCATCGTTACATACTCACCCACAACAGGTGGTCCGTCGTAGTCGTCGGTATAGACTTTTGCTTCCGGCATACCAAAGGTCATGCCATCTATTTTGTACTCCTGTGTTTGCGCCTGCAGGTTCATCAAGCCCGCGATAAAAAATAGGATGAACGTTATAATTGATATGTTTTTGAAAAATTTCATAGCTAATATCTTTTGTTATTTCCGCAAAAGCGGATGTTTGTAGTGAAAAGGTTATGTATCAGCTATGATGCCGGGGAGGGGGTGCATTGGGCAGTATGTAATTCGTAAGCAGATTCTCTCCAATTTGAATGTATCTTCCATTTTGACTTGGCAGCAAGCCCAAAGCCGGTGAGTTGCTCATTTTGAGCGGAATCGGATAGTAGTCTACATCCAGTAGTTTTTCATCCTCCTCATGATCCATCTCACACTCTTTCTGAATATTCGTCAGGGCACACTGTAAAGCACAAACAACTCCTTCGCTTTCTGAAAGATCAACTTGTATTAATCTGCTGAAATCGTGGTGATTCAGTATAGACTCAATCATAGGCAAGGCCGGCTGAATTGTGCCCACTGCTATTGAGAGAATTAATATGATTGAGTAAATGCGTTTCATTGTTTGCTGTGAACCATTAAAAGACATCTTTGTCTTAAATATCGCAATTGAATGTTAAGAGATTATAAAGATAAAAGACAATCTTATCTTTTTATTCTAATAAATAAATCATTGAAAGAGTGGAAACAACTATTTGATGTCTTGTAAACATCACTCATTGAAAAGAGTCAATTGGGGTATTATCTACGATATATCAAAAGTCTAATTGAGATAACCCATTGAGAGTGAAAGAAGAGACAGAAAGTGAGAAAATCAAAGGCAGGAAGTTTGATGTGAGACGGGTGAAGTAGGAACTTATAATTAATGTACAGCGTAAACCGGGCACCATTAATATATTACAAGTCTTAAGAGCTGTAGCCGTCGGTGAGGGTTCATTGGCCAAACAAATTTTAAATAGCCCAGATCTGACAGGTTTTCGGTAACTTGTCAGGCCTCCGTTGTATCATAAACTCGTCTGACGAGGGTGGATTAGGGTGTTGATGGTTTGATTTCGGCAATCAGCGCGTCATATCCGGCTTCATGCATCTTCTTCTGAATTTTCTTCTGCATCTTGTCTGAATCACAAAGGGCAATCATGGCTCCGCCGCCACCGCCACCGGTCAGTTTGGCTCCCAGAGCGCCACTGTTTCTGGCGATTTCAATCAAATCCTCAACTTCAGGATAGGAGACACCCAATGTATTGAGATAGCCGTGATTCATATTCATAATCATACCTAATTCATTCAGATCACGTTTCTCAATTGCCAGTTTGGAGGCAAGTGCCAGCTCATCCATCTGCTTAAATATCTTTTCATACCACTGCGGATATTTCTGCGCCTGTTCTCTTACCTGTTTCACCATTTTGGATGTCATACTCTCCACACCGCTCAATCCGATGACGATTGGTATTGGCTCATTCAGGGAGAGTGTCTCCATTTTGGGAGGTGTTCCCTTCTGAAACATGATCAGGTTTCCATAGGTGGAGACGGTGTTGTCTATACCGGATGCGCCGCCATGCACAATATTCTCAGATTCAAACGAGAGTCGGCGAACATCGTCATCACCTAAGCCAAGCTCAAAATGCTTATCCAGTGCCCGGATAATGGCCACAGCAAGTGCTGCCGATCCACCCATACCCATAGCACGGGGTACCTCGGGAAACACCTCTATATTCATTGGTCTGTTTCTCAGATCCAGATGATCCAACATCATCTCCAGGGATTTATAGATTGAGTATTTGTGATCCGCTCCAAATTCTATGGTCTGCTCCACTCCCCATCTTGGAATCAAAAGCCGCACACCCTTATCGTGATCCCAAACCTTTGCCTTCATCTTCAGGGTGATGGGAGCTGCAACAGCGTGTGTACCGTGAACGACTGAGTGCTCACCGGTCAGAATTATTTTTCCATAACCGAAAGACATCTCGCTGTCATCATCAGGCAGGGAAATTTTTCCGGTTGCACCAACTTTCTGCTCTCCCTTCAGCTCTTCAATAATTTCCTTCGCTTTCCAGACTTTGATCTCCCCGCTTTCTACAAGCCGTTCCAATACTTTTTCAAAGAGTTCAGCCGGAGCACCGGCAGTGCTGGCCACACTGCGCGCATGGAGGGTCATGTGTCCGCGCTGGATACCCTCCGTGCCGAGAGAGCGAAGTGCGGAGAAGTTTTGCGCCAGCCCCACAGCTCCCATCACTTCGGCCAGTTCAGTGGCAGATTCAATTCCCAATATTCGATGAGCAATCCCTACAGCCCTATTTGATTTCAGAGACCCGCCAACGGTTCCGACTTTCAGCGGTATATCGATGGTGCCGACCAGATCGCCGTTCTCGTTTTTGTACCAGTTGGTGAGCGATGTGTATCGTCCGCTCCGGGCAGCATAGGCATGAGCTGCCGCTTCAATGGCGCGCCAGTCATTTCCTGTGGCAATGGCCAGCGGATCAATTCCATTCATGATTCCCTTATTGTGGGTCGAAGCCCGGTAGGGATCGATTGCTGCAAATTCTGCAGCACGGATAATTCCATCGCGTACCTCTTTTCCTGAGGAGTCGTTGAAATCCAGATATTGAGTTGGAATTACGCACTTTGACCGAACCATGGCGCGATCGGTCAAATTGGAGAGTATTCTAAGATACACTTTTGATCCCGACGTCTTCTCGATCAGTGGGGCAACTCCCTCACACATACTGTTCACCAAATTGGCTCCCATTGCATCGCGCGTATCCACCAACAGGTGAACCACAACCATGCTGCCCGGATGACGATCCTGCTGATGAATCATCACCTCGAGATCGATTGCGCCACCACCGCGCTTCACCATGTTGGGGTGGAGACTGTTGGCTAGATTCAGAATTTCCTGCTTCTCCTGCAGAATAGCGTGACGAACCTTCATCGGATGCCGAACATCCACAAGCTGAATCTGCCCGATCAGGATCGGATCATCCGATTCTGACTCAAACCCACCGGCATTTCGGACTACTTTTGCAGCAGAGCTTACCGCAGCCAGAATAGAGGGTTCCTCAACAACCATCGGCACCACATAGGGCTTTTCATTAATCAGAAAATTGAGGCCGAGTCCCATCGGCAGGCCGAACACCCCGATTACATTTTCAATCATCTTGTCGGCATCATCTTGAGAGAGAAGATGCATCTGTTCACGGAGAGCTACATAATCTTCCTGGTTCAGAATCTCTTTCTCGCGGAGTACGTCAAGGCGGTTTTCAACACTGTACTTGTAGAACTTGGGGATTCGGGATTTGTCGTTGTTGCTCATTTGTAAATTCAGCCAGGCGTTAAATTTAAATCAATTCGAAAAGGGGAGAGTTAGGTGAATTCAGCGAAGAGTTACTCAATATTCATGGTATGTACAACTTTCATACCGGTCGGATTCATTCGGAGATCCATCACATCAAACATACTTTCACCAATAATCTGTCGGATTTGATCGGCAACAGCTGCACTTTTGCAAAAGGCCACACCGATATCACCGCCACCGGCACCGGACGGCTTGTACACTCCGCCAAAGCGCTGTACCAACCGGCAAATCTCTTGATGAACATCTGAGATGATCTCCGTACCACTCTCTTTACCAAGTAGATACTCCTGATCCTTGAATAGATTTACAATCTCGAGAAAGGAATCCGTATCGCTATTGGCAAATGCCTCAGATCCCCGGTATGAAAGCTCCATCATACTTCTCATAATAGAGTCGTAACGGAGTGGGTTCCGATCGCGAAACTCGTTTACATTGTTTACGAAGCTTCGAGTAGAGGCAGCGTAACCGGCCCAGATTGTAACCATATGAAGATCGTCCGGCCACTCATGCGGTACCACCTGGCCATTCAGTTTATCGATCGATTCCGGCATGGTGTAACTCATCACACCGCCGGTTGCACTGGCTGCAATATCGGTTCCGCTTCCGAGTTTACCCTGGGCATGCCGATGGGCCAAAAAAGCTTCCCTGTAAAGATCCTCAGGTTCAATATGTTGATTCATGTACTCCATCAAAGCTGAAAGGATAGAGACTGTCAGGGCTGCGCTTGAACCGAGGCCGAACTTATGCCCGGTGGTTTTGTGATAAAATGGAACGGTATCTATTTCGATATAAGCACCGGGAATTTTACCGTATCTCTGCGTTACATACTTAATCATCGAGAGTACGAATCGAAGCTGATTCGCCTCTTTTGTTGAGAGTGGATTCCGGAAATGTGCATCACCGTCGGAATCGAGGGTAAACTGAATTTCCGGGAGTTTCAGGTTTTTAGTACGAATCTGAAATGTGCTGTTATAGAGCGGTGCTACTTTTACAATACAATGGCGATCAACAGCGGTAACGAGTGCCGGAGCGTGTTCAAGAACGGCATATTCACCAAGTAGAATTAGCTTGCCGGGTGATTTTACGCAAATGGATGATTCGTGCATTCTGTTAATTATTCTTTACGGTTTGTTGATCATCAGATACAATGGTGGCACCCGGTCCCGGTTTTGCTTCAATAATTTGTTTCACACCTTCAACGGATAACATCGCCTGTTTAACCAGCTCGGCTCGTCCCGGCAGACACAATACTTTCACCTGAGGGCCGGCATCCATTGTTACATAGGCTGCTATACCTTTTTTTCTCAGGTTCCAGATGGTATGAATCATTTTTGTAGTTGCAGCATTCCAATATAGAATGGGGCTTCTTGCAGACATTGCCAGTCCATGCATTTTAAAACAGCTATGTTCGGTTAGTTCTCCAACCTTTTCAAAATCTTTATTGCTGATGGAACGCCGCATCTCGTCCAGATCCTCATTCTGACTCTCCACCCACCCCCGATAAAAAGGGGAAGTTTTTGCAGTTCGAACCATTCCTTCGGTTGAACCGATCTCCTTTTTATTGGCTGATGTGACGGCTATCAGCAGGCGTAAATCCCAGTAAGAGTCGTTATAAAGACCCTGGGCAAAATCATCTGAATCATCGTTGAGGGAGCTACCGCACCTCATTTCAGCAAAACCGCCATAAATTGAACGGGCGGCAGATCCGGAACCCTGCCTGGCCAATTTTGATAACTCCTTATCCGTTAACTGTAAATTCATACCTTGATTGGCCGCGATTGCAAGTGCTGCAAAACCGGATGCTGATGATGCCAGTCCGGCTCCGGTAGGAAAATTATTGGAAGTAGAAATTTTTGCTCGGGGCCGCTTAATGGTACCTGCCGCTAGATCCAGAAAAGTTGAAACCCTCTCCAGCGGTTCACCTGCTACAATACGATGATCCAGTTGCAGGATGTCATTTTCCAGGTGGTCATCAAACTGAAGTGTTGTGGTTGTCTGAAGGGCGTCGAGGGTGAGTGAGATAGAACCGACAGCCGGCAGATTTAAATCAACGGATCGCTTTCCCCAATACTTAATCAGGGCAATATTGGCATGAGCCTTTGCTGTAACCGGATTGTATGTAAAATCTGCGATGATTCGTTTCCTTTTGCTGTTCACAAACGTTGCTTCGTGATATCAAAATAGACTTACTAAGATACGTGATTTTCATCAGCATCGGTAGGACTTTTTGAACATCAATAGGTTTGGAAATCGTTCGGCAGACATTGGAAGAGTATCGTCTAAAAATCATCGTTAATCATTTTGATGACACATGTTCTACTAAATGATGAAAACCTGACAGTTCTGACTTTCACTTATCCTTCAGCTTCATCACTTTCACTTTCCACTCTTCAGGGAGTGTCATCAGGTATTCCCATTTGAAGGGGGTATCGTTCTCAGCCTCCATCTGGTAGTAGAGCGGTTTGGGGTCGTGGTCATTAATAAACACAAATGCTTCTCCCGGTTTCAGTTCCTCAAACGCATCAAATACCATATCGTGCCGTTTAGCGGGAGGGAAGGGGCGAACATCGAACTTGTTTACCACGGTGATATCCGTTGCATCGATATCATTTTCGGCATTCTTTGTGATATGAATAACGGTTTCACTCTCATCCTGTTTTTTGTATTCCCAGCTATGCTCGCCTTCAAATTTCTTTTGAAAGATAGAGTGGATCTCCTCCGGACTTTCAGAAGCCCTGATCTCCATCGTATCACCCGGCAACATCATCCCGTAGCGGTGAAAGATGGTGTATTTCCAATCCTTTTTGTCCGCTTTTTGAAGATCAATCAGAGTTGAAACGTTATCGGATTTGTCTGATTCTGAATCAGCCGTTCGCGTTACTTTAACCTTCCACTCTTCAGGATCTCGTTTAATATACTCCCAGTCTACCACATCGCCGAAAACGGATCTGAATTCGTAATAGAGCGGTTTGGGGTCGTGATCATTGATGAACGTAAAACTCTCTCCCGCAGGTAGTTCAGAAAATAATTTGTGAAGCTTTTCATGTCGTTTGATGGGTACGAGTGTCCGTACATCGAGAACGTCTTTAATTTTGTTCATAGTAAACTGATAATGATGAATAGTTTTGTTTCTGTTACTGATCTTCGTTTTCCTGACGCCAATAGTTATTTGCGGCAGCTACGGTTTGAAAATGGATCGCAATAACCTGGGAACTGGCAATCAATGCATCGGGATCTTTTGAATAGACATCACGCAGCATAAAAAGCACATCTTTATCGGGCTGGGTGGAGGTGACTCCTTTACGGGCTAGTTGTATCGCAACTTCAAATCCCTCTTCAGCTGTTTCTGTAATAAGACTTAACGATTGCTTCTCCTCCTGATTTGGATTTTCTGTCTGTTGAGCGAATATGGAGAATGACGTTCCTAATAAAAAGAGATTAAGCAGGATGACAATTTTCATAACTATCTATATTGTATGTAAGGTTTTAGGATGAATTTCTATCTTATCTTGATGCAGTAGGTACACGAATGGTCACCTTCAGCAATAAATTTTGTCCGTTCCACGGGTCCGTCAAAGAGCTTTTCATAAAACTCAGCTTCAAGCCGGCAGGGCAGGCGGGTCTCTTTAATCACTTCACTAAACGGGCAGTTGCACTCCTTAATCGTAACCTTGTCTTCATTGATTTCATGTTCCGGCATAAACCCCTCTTCACTCAGCATCTCATTCAGCTTTATAAGCTTTGACGCCTGATCCGGTTCGTTCTCCATCAGGTATGAAGCCCGCTGAAATCTCTTGTCCCAAAAACGAGTAAAAAATTGCTCAATCTCCTCATCATTTCCGTTCTCTTTCAGGAACTGAATCAGATCTCGCAGCATGTTAGACTCCTGACTTGGAAAAAGTTGCTGTCCCTTTTGTGAAAGTGAATACTGCAGGCTGGGGCGGCCGGGGCCCGATCGTACAAATTCGCGGATGATGTACCCATCCCGTTCAAGTTGTAAAAAGTGTTCTCTCAACGTCGTTTTCGCAAGATCGGTTAGCTCAACGGCCTCATCAAGCTGAAGTGTGCCCCGTGCTTTTATCAGATTTAAAATCTCCTCTTTTGATCCGGATACCATCATTTTGTCAGGGTTTAATTTTTATTTATTTCACGATTCAGTTTCGGGATAATCCCGGTGCGAAGAAGTCGAAACAGTGCATCCGTTTGTGAGAAAAAGTTCTCCATATCCTGAAATACCGTTTTCATCGTTGCGCATACTCCCTCAACCCGCTCAGGGTGAGAATTTATCTCATTGATTTTTTGGATGTGATCTGTGATCTGATGCTCATCCTGGACGATCAATTCGATGGTTCGATTATAATTTTTTGCATCCCTATCCAGTATGGCACTGTTGCTCGCTTGGATTGAAGTTAATAGTGGATTGATTGTTTTATTCAACATCATAAAAATCAGCTGAATCTTTTGTATGATCTCATTCAGGTGCCAGTGCATCTTTTTGATGATGGGATATTGAATGCCGTGAACTTTGCACACACGGTGAAAGTTTGATTCTAAATCTCGACACTGTTTGATTAAATCCTTCTCGTACCCCCTGAGGGTTGTTTCTAACTCTTTCGGTGACCGTATTTTATAGTCCTTCTCTTGATTCTGATATTGATTTTTGTCTGTCCTGGCCTGTTTTCTTAACCACTTGAGCAATTCCTCCTCATTCCACTGCTTTTCAGAACAGATTTGCAGAAGGGTTTTATTCTCATTCAATTCTGTTTGAATTCCTATGGAGCGAAGTAAATCTTCGGTTGTCTCATGGGCAGAGATAATCTCCTGAAGGGTAGAGTGTGTTTTTAGTTGGTGTAAAGCTCTTGTTTTCATAGTGCAGAAAGATTTCGTCTTTTTTCACTCACATAAAATAAGAGGAGATTCAGGTAAAATCAATAAAAACGTAAAAAACCGATTTTAAAGTTGAAAATATCTGAAGCTCTCAATACCTTTCATTTGGATATAAAAGTAGGGGCGGGTTGGATCCAAAGATGGAGCTGGCCGAGAGTTTCAAGCAAGAAATACCAAATTTTAAATTCGAATTATGGCAGAAACAGAACAGATCCTTGATGTAACAAAAATTGCTCCTCCCAAAAAGCATTCAACCATTTTTCAGACTTTTGATGAATTGAATCCGGGAGATGCATTTATCATCAAAAATGATCACGATCCCAGACCACTGAAATTTCAATTTAAATTTGAAAGGGAGGGGCAGTTTGAATGGGATTATCTCCAAGAGGGTCCTGAGAAATGGAGAGTGAGAATCAGTAAAATTATATCTTATAAGTAATAGACCTTACAGGTTTTGAAAACTTGTCAGGTCTCAATTGGTAATAAAAAAATGTCCATTCAAACAGGACACATACGACGCAGGGTGGTCCGGAAACTGAGGAGTGTCATCGATCCGGAGCTGGGTGTCAACATCGTTGACCTGGGGTTGGTATACCAGATCCGCTTCGATGATCAAAAGATCGCGGTTGAGTTCACAACCACGACGCCGGGCTGCCCTATGCGTCGTTATCTGCAACAGCAGGTTGAAAAAGCCGTTAAGGAGATCATCCAGGAAGAAGAACAGCTATCTTCATTCGAAGTGAACATGGTCATGAAACCGGACTGGAAAGTTGAAATGATTAAACCCGGCGTGGAGTTTTTTGCCGTACCGCCTCCGCCAAGGGGATGATCTGACAGCGTGGTTCTGTGCCTTTTTTGAACCTCCTGTCAGCGTCAGAAATTTTTGATTTTAATTCCAACGCTCACAGATCCTCCGGATGCTTTCAGGTTGATTGAACCACAGTAATTTTATCCAAAATGAACAAAACAACGGTACTGAATACGCTTTTCGGAGTTCTTCTTTTTACGGCCGGTATCGGGCTGCTGCTGGGACTCTATGCCGGATTGATCAGGCTGGGAATTCTGCTTCCATCGGCTCTTGAGATCGGCGCGATGGCACACGGTCCGCTCATGATAAACGGATTTTTGGGAACGCTGATCTCCCTGGAACGGGGCGCAGCCCTGGAAAAACTGTGGACCTACATCGCTCCAATGTCATTTGCACTCTCCACCATTTTATTGATGGTCGGGTTTGCACCACTCGGTGGTTATTTTCTCATCCTTGGCACCATCACACTTTTTCTGATAATGGGCTATCTCTGTTACATACAGAGCGTCAACCACCACTACATTATGGCCGGCGGTGCACTGGCTCTGCTAATTGGTAATCTGCTCTTCATTTTTCAAGTGCCAATTTATGGATTGATCGGTTGGTGGATTGCTTTTCCGCTCCTCACCATTTTTGGTGAACGGCTGGAATTAAACCGGATCATGCGTCCGCCACAGAAAGCCGTAAATCTATTCTCTATTCTCATTATCGGCTGGTTCCTGACATTGGCAGGTGTTCATTTTCAAAGAAACCTGTTCTGGATGATCGGCTCGCTCTTTTTAATTGGAATTGCCGCCTGGCTGATCCGGTATGATGTTGCCCGAAAAACAATCAAAATGTCGGGATGGACAAAATACAGTGCCTGGAGCCTGCTTACTGGCTACGGATGGATTATTGTCGGTGGCATGATTGGGATTGTTATTGGAATGCCCAAAGCCGGGGCTTTATATGATGCGATTCTGCACATCTATTTTGTAGGATTTGTATTTAGTATGATCTTTGCCCATGCGGCCGTGATCATCCCTTCATTAACCGGAAAAATTGTACCCTATAGCCGATATTTCTATCTGCCGCTGATTCTGCTGCACGGCTGTTTGATTCTGCGAATTGCCGGTGACCTGTTCTTTTGGGATATGATTAGGAAAATCGGTAGCTACGGAAATATTGCGGCAATACTGCTGTTCCTGGGAGGAATTATGATTCAACTGATCCGAAGTCGATATGAATGAAATAATGAGTAATCAAAAATCTCCCCTCGAGGGGAGATTTTTAACTGAAAACAAATCACATGAATAAAACAGACATCCGCAACAAGGAAGATATCCGAACGATGGTCTATGCATTTTACGGAAAAGTAAGAGAGGATGAACGCCTCGGATATATTTTCAACGATGTGGCAAATGTTGATTGGGGTTCTCACCTGCCGAAGATGGTTGAATTCTGGTCTAAAATGCTGTTTCAAACGGAGGGTTATCGTGGACGGCCGTTCAGGAAACATATGCCGTTACCGATTAAACCGGCGGATTTTTCCATTTGGTATGGGCTGTTTCGGGAGACGGTGGATGAATATTTTGAAGGAGAAAAAGCTGAATTTGCCAAAGATCTGGCGGGACGCATCGCCGCGTCTTTTTCAGTGCGAATGGACATGGCGGGCAAGTTTAATCAAGATTAATATTAAAAAAGGAGAAGATGATGAATAATCGAATGGGAATAATTGGGGTTGTCACAGTTATCATTTCAATTTTTATGGGAATGTCGCTCTATGAATCGAACGAATCAGAGAAGGCAGAACCTGAATCCCAGGAGTTGCACAACATTATGCGGCTGCTGATGCTGGATATCCACACAATTAATGAAGGAATCTATACTCAAAATTTTGATCTGATCGAGACCGGTGCTGCAAATATTAATCAGCATGCGCCCCTCTCTGACCAAAGCAGGCAGCTGGTCATGGACACCCTGGGCGAGCGCATGGCACAGTTTGGAGAGTTCGATGATGTGGTCCATAGCTACGCTGATTCTATCCGTGATGCCGCGATTGAAAAGAATATGGGGCGTGTACTTGAACAGTACAGAATTGTGGAGCAGGGTTGTGTGAGCTGCCATGCGGCGTTTCAGAACGAAATACGTCAGGCCAGAATTCAGTAATTGTACTGTGATTCCATACCGCAAACTGATATTTTCAGGTTGATTTTTGAACCTGATGGACCCGCATGTACGAACAGCTCTATAATAGTATTCATGAACACGTTACACTGAGCGAGGAGGAGTGGGAGCTCTGTAAGGCGAGTTTTATTCCCAAAAGAATGCGAAAGCGCCAGTTTCTGCTCCAGAGCGGTGATGTTTGCCGTCGGCTTGCTTTTATCGAAAAAGGGGCGCTTTTTTCCTACTCGCTGGATGAGAATGGGAATCAAAATGTGATACAGTTTGGGTTTGAAGGGTGGTGGATAGCCGATCTCTACAGCTTTTTAACGGATGAACCTTCTGAACTGAACATTGAAGTACTTGAAGAGAGCGAGCTGCTGATGATTGACCGGGATCAGAATAATGAACTGATGGAGAAGGTGCCGGCTTTTGCAAATTACAACCGAATTCTATTTCAGAATGCATTTGTGGCCCTACAGCGCAGAATCAAAAACACCATTGGTCTCTCGGCTGAAGAGAAATACACTCGTTTTCTTGAAGACTATCCTCAAACAAAAGAGAGAGTACCCCAGCATTTAATTGCATCATTCCTTGGCATGACACCGGAAACCCTAAGTCGTGTGCGCCGCAGTCTTACTAAATCTTGACATAGATCAATACAATTTCTTGATCTGTATCAATGTCGCCTCACTGCATGGTTTTTATCATAAGTTAGATTAAAAAAAGACTCAACAAATCATGCCAATTACAAAACAGACCGTTGCTATTATAGGCAGTAAATCGATACTGGGTGTGTCCATTGCAAAAGGGTTATGCAGTGAAAATTACAAGCTGCTCCTCTTCGATGAAGATGATACATTTGCAGGTCAACTATCTGATCAGATATGTGCTGAAATTGAAGGGGCAGAAGTAGAAGTGATTGAGTGCCAGCATATGGCATGCTGGGAAGCTGATGTTGTTGTTATTGCAAACCCCGTCAATGATATAAACAGATTGTCTGAAAAAATTCGAGAGGTAGCAACCCAGAAAATTGTTGCAGTTCTATTGAAAGAAACCGACTTGCAGCAGCTTGAGTTGGTGGAGCGTGGTTTTCCCCATTCAAAAGTGGTAGGAGTTATTCCGTCCGATTACGATAAAGAGTCTGTTCAACTGATGACAAAGCACACAAGGGCTCTGCGAACCGTTAAGGAGATGGTAGAGAAAGCCGGTTTCAAGCCCCTTCTAAAAGAATTAAAGCCTCACTAAGGAATTGGTAAGAAAAAGATTAGACAAGAATATTTACAGTACAAAGATTCAACATTAAAAAATATATCATAGAAACAATGAACTTAATAGATGCACTGAACTGGCGATACGCCACAAAACGCATGAACGGTCAACAGGTTCCTGAAGAGAAAATTGAAAAAATTTTAGATTCCATTCGGCTTTCAGCTTCTTCGATGGGACTTCAGCCGTATACCATTTTTACGGTGACAAACGAAGAGTTGAAAAAGAAACTTCAACCGGCTGCATACAACCAGCCGCAGATTGTTGAAGGTTCCCATCTGATTGTATTTGCGGCCTGGGATGACATCAGCGAGCAGCAGATTGACGAATACATGCAAAATATCGCCGATGTGCGCGGTGTAACCCTCGATTCGCTGACAGATTTCAGAAATTCATTGATCAACACAGTGCAGAGCCGAACACCTGAAGAGAGATATGAATGGGCAGCGCGGCAGGTTTATATCGCATTGGGTACCGCTTTGACCGCTGCCGCCGTGGAGCAGGTGGACGCCACGCCAATGGAGGGGTTCATTCCGGAAAAAGTGGATGAGATTTTAAATCTGCGTGAAAAAGGATTGCGCAGCGTCGCAATGATGGCATTAGGGTACCGGGATGAAGAGAATGACTTCCTGGCCGGTGCAAAAAAAGTCCGCCGAGAGAAAGAGAAACTGATTCTGCATCTGAATTAATGTATGATTTCGTCTCCAATCTTGTATGAAATATGATAAAGTCTCCCCTAACAAGGGGAGATTTAGAGGGGTGTACAAAAGCTTTTAAAAAACTAACAATCAAACAAACAACACAAACCAAAAACCAATAATGAAGAAGATAACAGCACTTTTAACATTTTTAATTCTACCATTAACGATCATCGCTCAGGATACCTGGGTTGAAGATCCGGCACACTCTGCTCTTGGATTTACAGTAACCCACCTGGGTATTGCAGATGTTCCGGGCACTTTTGATGATTTTGACGTAGTCATCACCGCATCTGAAGCTGATTTTAGCGATGCACAGGTTGAGCTGACGGTTCAAACCGCATCGGTAAACACGCGGGTACAGGATCGTGATGATCACTTGAGAAGCGACGATTTCTTCCACGTAGAGCAGTATCCGGAGATGACCTTCAAAAGTCACTCAATCAGAGAAGTGGAAGAGGGAGTCTATGAACTGACCGGAGACCTGACACTGCTGGAAACCACACTTGAGGTAACCGTAACGATGGTGCATCGCGGAACGATTGAGAATCCAATGGCCGATGGAGCACCGGTAGCCGGTATCCAAATCACGGGTGTGATTGACCGTTCCGACTTCAACCTTGGAAACGGATTTCCACCGCCAATGATCAGCAATCGCGTTGAGATCAAGGCAGACGGCGAATTTATGATTCAGTAAGAGAATCAGTTAATCTCAAGCTGATTAGATATTAGCCACGGAAGCACGGAGTAGATCTACATTTCCGTGCTTCCGTGGCATTACTTTTATTCACAAAAATCAAATAAAATTACATTGAATCAACCGATTAAGACACCACAAAAAATTGCTTATTTCATTTTCAGAGTAACCCTCGGCGTTACGTTTGCAGCATTCGGAGCATCCAAGATATTTATTCAGGGAACCGGTAATTTTGCCGAGTATATGATGAATCAATTTTCGGGACTGTTACCTGAATTTCTACTGATTCCGTTTGTATACACATTGCCTTATGCTGAGCTACTGCTTGGTCTGATGTTAATCGCGGGCCTTTTTAGTGTGTTCACATTAACCGCTACCGGTTTATTGGTTGTTGCGCTGACTTTTGGCGCTGTAATCGGTGTGGATCCCGCTACCACGGCAAACAACCTGATTTATGCAATCATCATATTTTTTCTGCTCTGGAATATGGATGCAAATTTCTGGAGCATCGACAACAAAATAGGACGCACGTATGAATAACTTGAAAAGCCTGAATCCCGAAACAAAAAATGAGCCGATCTACGTAGATATCTGGTCGGATATTGTCTGCCCGTTCTGCTACATCGGCAAGCGAAACTTTGAAAACGCAGTGGAACAGTCCGGATTGAAGGATTCGGTGAAAGTCGTGTGGCACAGTTTTGAGCTGGCGCCCGATGCAGAGACCAATCCGGATGCTTCAATCTATAAAGAGCTTGCCAAACGAAAAGGATGGAATATGGAGCAGTCGAAGCAGATTCACAAACAGATGGAGCAGCGGGCAAAGGAGTCGGGATTGGATTATAACTTCGATAAAACGATCCCCGCTAACAGCTTTAAAGCACACCGGCTGCTGCACCTGGCAAAGATACACGATGTCCAGAATGAGGTGAAGGAGTTACTCTTTAAAGGATATTTCACAGATGGAAAAAATATAGATGATGATATCTATCTGATTGAAGTCGGAGAAGAAGCCGGTTTGAAAGAGAAAGAGATCCGATCGGCTATGAATCGTGATGACATTGAAAAAGAGATTGAAGAGGATATCCAACATGCCCGGAAACTGGGAATACAGGGGGTTCCGTTTTTTGTGCTGGATCAGAAGTATGCCGTTTCCGGAGCTCAGCCGGTTGAAGCGTTTGTTCAGGCTCTTGAAAAAGTAAAAGAGGAGAGAAAGGAAGCAGATTCTACCATAGAAGGTGAAGTCTGCGGCCCTGACGGGAACTGCTGAAAAATAGTGAACAAATAAGCTCCCCTCCTTATAAAGGAGGGGAATCGTTAAATAAATTATCATAGACTACTATTTAATTTTCGATTACTAATCATGAAAACACCATACAAAGCCCCGGCCGGAACATCGGTCGGGCACATACACCTGAAAGTGACCGATTTGGATCGTGCACTGAAATTTTACCGTGATCTGCTCGGTTTTGAACTGACTACCATGTACGGGGATCAGGCGGCCTTTTTATCGGCCGGCGGTTATCATCACCATATTGGACTGAATACGTGGCACAGCAAGGGAGGTCCACCGTCACCGCAGCGTGCGGCAGGACTCTATCATACCGCTTTTCTCTATCCAACACGAAAAGATCTGGCCGTTATTGTAAAGCGGTTGATAGATGAAGGATACCCGATTTCGGGCGCGAGTGATCACGGTGTCTCGGAAGCGATCTATCTGAATGATCCGGATGGAAACGGAGTGGAGCTCTATCGCGACCGGCCCAAAGAGGAGTGGCACTATCGGGATGATGGCTCCATTAAGATGGTTACTGAACCGCTTGATTTGGCAGATTTGTTGAATGAATTGGATAACTAATTATTTAGATTTTTAAAACCCTCCAAGGGTTTGG
>NZ_MDWE01000021.1 GCF_001715195.1 Rhodohalobacter halophilus | reverse complement strand
CGAAACCCTTGGAGGGTTTGATCTTTAATTATGATTCAATTCGTTCTATCACCTGTCCGCAACCCGGCATGGTTTCGGGGGTGTATGGGTTTTGAATTTGTTCGTTTTGGCTCAGCCAGTTTGCCCCGTCACTGTCCAGTGCCATTGGGCAATACTGATGATAGACAACACCTTCCACTCCAAATTTTTTAACAGCCTCTGCCAATTCATCTGAGAGCGATCGAAATGCAACGCGTGAGCTTTCAATATCCTCACTGTTCAGCAATACACTGACCTGTTCAGTGAGCTGATTGTAACTTTCCATCCAGGCAATATGTCCATCACCTGACAGTCCGTGCTGTCCAATGTCTTCCAGCGTGTTTTTAAAGTTTTTAAACTCTGAACGTGAAGCATCCAGATCGGATTTCAGGAAAGCATCTTTTCCATTTAAATAGGTTTCTACAACCTGAGTCAGGTGTGCACGAAACTCTTCAGGCACGTCCTCAAAACGTTCAGGATTTTCTGATTCGTGATTATGTTCTGAATGATCTTGAGCAACAGCAGGCTGCACAAGTAAGAGTATAAATAACAATGATATTGTATATGCTAAGATTGATTTTTCCATTGAATGTTGGGTTTGTTTGTGTTGTTCTTTAAATAATTTTCAGGTAATCCTTATCCCATTGTTTTCATGCTTGCCAATTTTGGAAACGCTTTACGCCTTACAGTAGTCCGCCGGAATCGATGAATCCTTGTTTAGGTCTGGAACACTTAATTCAGTAAATCCTTCTTCCGTTTTTCAAACTCCTCTTTGTCGATTTCCCCACTGGCATATCTGCGCTTCAGAATTTCGAGTGGAGTTTCGTTACCGGATGTTTTTTGATTTGTATGACGTAATGCTCTGACAACTACAACTACGAGTGCGATTATGAGAAACCACCAGAAAAACATCATCCAGCCGCCTCCAAAAAATTGAAAATCATGCATAATACTTGGATTAGCAGGTTTACTGTTTAGACCAAAGAAGGACGATCCTTCTTCATTTCATTACTGATTCTATTTGTCAATTCTGCGGTCTTAAGATTATTTCTCAATCCTCTCAATCACCTCACCACAACCCGGCATGGTGTCGGGCAGGTAGGGATTTTGAATCTGTTCGTCCGTGCTGAGCCAGTTGGCACCCTCGTTATCAAAAGCCATCGGGCAGTATTGGTGATAGACAACACCCTCAATTCCAAAAGTTTGAACAGCATCGATCAGCTCATCAGACAGGTTGCGGAATGATGCCCGTGCCTGTTCGATATTACCGGCACTGACGATGTCGGACGCGTGACCGGTAAGTGCTTCAAAACTCTCCATCCATGCAGTATGGCCGCTGCCTGACAGTCCGTGGATCCCGATCTCCTCCAGCTTGGAGTTGAAATCGGAATACGCATTTTGCGCGGCACTCAAATCTGAATTGATCAGCGCATCTTTTCCGCTAATGTATTGCTCAATGGCTTCGGAAAACGTCTGGCGAAAATCGTCAGGTACATCATCAAACTGCTGGGAGGATGCAGCATCTGTGTGTTCGCTATGATCTTCCTCTTCGTCCATATCCTCCATATCCATATCTTCACTTCCGTGATCGTGGCCGCGTGGAACCGCGCCAGATCCGGGTTCCCGGTTCATCATGCTGAAGCGATCGGCCAGCTGCATTTCGCTATCGATCCGGAAGGCTCCGTGGAATACTACCTCTTCGCCCTCTTCAACCCCTTCCTCGATAATATAGTGGCCACCGGTTTTTGGACCCAGCTCAACCTCACGAACTTCAAAACGGGGCAAATCGGCTGAGTTGTCCTGAACATAAACAAGAGATCTCGGGCCTGTCCAAAGCACCGAGGAGACAGGGACCAATAGTTTTTCTCCCTGAACACTTCCCTGCAGCACGCCGCTGACCAGCATGTCCGGTTTGAGTCTGCCATCAGGATTGGCTACATCGGCGCGAACACCCACGGTGCGTTTCTGGGAATTCATCACTGGATCAATCCAATTGACGGCGGCTTTGTGCTCTTCGGAGGGATTGCCACGGGTGCGGAATGTGATAGGATCTCCCTGCCGGATCCATTGGATATCCTCTTCGTACGCCTCCAGGACTACCCAAACCTGTTCCAGGTTGGCCACTTCATAGATGACGGTTCCCTCGGTAACATGTTGCTCTTCTGCAATATTTCGCCGGATGACGTACCCGTTTGCCGGAGAGAGAATCTCCAGTTCGTTCTGTACGGTTCCGCGCTCTTCAATGGCATCGATCTGCTGTTCGGAAAACTCCCACAGCCGGAATTTTTGACGAGTGGCTTCATAAAGCCGCGGATTTCTTTCTTTTTGCCTCGCTGCTTCCAGAAGCTCGCGCTGTGCGGCAATCAATTCCGGAGAGTAGATGGTTGCCATCGGCTCATTTTTTTGAATCCGGGCACCGGTAAAATCGATCTTCAAATCACGAATTCGCCCCGGGAAGTGAGTGGTTACCCGCGTAATTCGGCGTTCATCCACCTGAACTCTTCCGGGAAGTGTCATTATTTTTTGAGGAACTTCACGAACCACGGGCGTGGTCTGAATATCGGCGAGTCGTGCCGCGGAGGCTGTCATTACCATCGAAAAGTCGCCCTCCTCTGCTTCTCCGCCCTGCGAGCCTGCCGGGATCAGCTCCATTCCGCAAATAGGGCAGTTACCCGGCTCCTCTTCCCGAACTTGGGGGTGCATGCTGCAGGTCCAGACGATATTGCCCTCATCATTGGTGTGTTGCTCATCAACATGCTGTTCCATCTCGGCTTCAGTTAACGTGTCGTGGTCGGTATGCCCGCCGTTTCCGGATGAGCCCGAAAAGAGCAGCCAGCCGATCAGCAGTCCGGCCAGTAAAAGCCCTGCACTGTAAAGGAGTTGTTTTTTTGAAATTTCCATTGTTTTACGGTTTTATGATGCGTTTAAAGCGTTTCGATTCAATTCGGTTTTGTTCTGTTATTTGCCATCTCTTTGATAGCCGGGAGCTTGTCCAACAAGCGTTTCAATATTGATGAGGGCTTTATGCTGGCGGACCCACACTTCTATCTGCTCCATTTCCAGGTCCAGAAGCTGCTCCTGCATGCGCAGTACCTCATCAAACCGGACATTCCCGGAGGCGTACTCTTCACTTAAAATTTCAAGGGCTTGCTCGGTTCTCGGAATCAGCTCTTCCGTGAGGAGAGTGCCCGATCGCACACTGTTACGATATTGCTCCAATGCACTGTCTAACTGAGCTGTAAGCTGATTTTCTGTTTCGGTTCGGCTAAAATCTACCGAGCGAAGTTGCTGCACGGCCTGCCGGTGTTGGGCTGAGTATCTTGATCTCCAAAGCGGAATCCGGATCGTGGCCATAGCGGCATACATCTCTCCGGAATCGGGAAACATGGCCATGGCGGCAGAATTACGGCCCATCACTTCAACACCGAGTCCGAAGGAGGGCATACCGTTCAGTCGTGCCAGGTTTTTCTGTTCATTCAGCGCCAGCTCTCTTGCGTCAAGCTGATTGAAAGCCGGGTTCAACTCGTGGATTTTCTCTCGAAGTGATTCCCTGTCCAGATGAACCTCTCGCCCTGTGATCTCTTCCGGGGTGATCACTTCAGCATTTGCCGGCCGGTTTAAGTAGGCGTTAAATTTCGATTGGATCGGATTGATGCGATCTTCAAGATTGGCAATAACTGTTTTCAACCGCTCTTCCTCCATCTGAATGCGAAGCAGGTCCGCTTGACCGGCGCGTGCAGTTTCGTACCGAACCGTTACCAACGATTCCAGATCACGGATCAGCTGCAGGTTTTCACGGGTAATTTCAATCTGGCGGTTCAGCTCTGCCAGATCAAACCAAGTGTTCTGAATGTCTCTGAACAACTCTAGCTGCCGGCTGTTCAGCTTCTGATATCCAGCTTCGGCCGAAGCTCGCTGCATATCCCGCCGGGTTTGCAAGGTTCCAAACCAGGGAAACATCTGCATGGCCGATGCGGTGAAACGCCCCAAAACCGGATCCGAATTCATTGGGTTGAGGGTGAATCCGATATTCACCTCGGGATCGGGCAATGAACCCACCTGTGGAATCTGTTCTAATTCCGATTGATACTGATACCAAAGCGATTGCAGCTCCGGATTTTGTTCAACGGCAATTTGGAGATACTCCTCGAGTTGGGGGTAGAAAGTCTCCCCTAACAAGGGGCTCGGAGCCGTAGGCGATTCCCGCGAAGTGAGATTTAAAGGGGTGTTTTCCTGTTTTAAGGTTGAACCTGAACCCTGCGCATGCAGTAATGTTGTGAAACTTCCTACGAAGATGACAAACAACAGGGCAGTGACTAAGGTAAATCCCCTCCCCGAATTACTCGTGACAGGCAATAGCGGAATTTTACACCCCCCTCTGTCCCCCCTTATTAGGGGGGAATTCTCACGACTCACGACTAACTTCTCACGACTATTCATCTCACTTCCTCCAGTTTGTTTTCAATTTTCATGCTGCTCTCTTTCCAGATGGCGTAGAGCAGTGGCACCAGCAGCAGGGTTAGGATCTGGACAAACATCCCGCCGAAGATTGGGATCGCCATTGGAATCATAATTTCAGAGCCCTTGCCGGGTGATGTCAGGATCGGCAGCAGGGCCAGGATTGTGGTTCCGGTTGTCATCAGGCACGGGCGTACTCTTCGCATGCCCGCCTCGATGGCTGTGGCGTAGATCGCTTCGCGGCCTTCCGGTTTTTTTCGGGCAAACAGTTGCTCCAGGTAGGTAGCCATCACCACGCCGTTATCCACAGCTATGCCAAAGAGCGCCAAAAATCCAACCCAGACGGCAACACTCAGGTTGATGGTACCCATCTGGAAGAAATCGCGTATTTCCACTCCGAGGAGCGAGAAGTTCAAGAACCAGTTCTCACCGTAGAGCCAGAGCAGGATAAATCCGCCAGACCAGACCAGGGCAATTCCGGAGAAGACGATCAGGGAAACCTGTGCAGACCGGAACTGAAAGTAGATAATCAGGAAGATGATGAGCAGCGTGATGGGCAGTACTACCGCTAATCGTTCGGCAGCCCGCTGCTGATTCCTGAAATCTCCTTCAAACGTATAGCTGATGCCGGCGGGAACCTGCAGGGATCCGTCGCTGATCGATTCATCAAGACGGTCGCGGACACGGTTGATGACATCAATCGGGGCTTCATCGGGCAGTCGGTCAAAAATCACATAGGCACTCAGAAACGTATTTTCGCTTTTGATGTTCATCGGGCCGGCCTCGAACTTGATGTCGGCAAGCTGCCCGAGCGGAATCTGGCTGCCGTCGGGTGATGGTACCAGAATTCTGCGAATTTCATCCGGGTTGTTTCGGTACTCACGCGCATATCGAACGCGGATTGGATAACGCTCGCGACCTTCCACGGTCATACCCAGCATCTGCCCGCCTATGGCTGTACTGATCACCTGCTGTACATCCTGAATGGTGAGCCCATGCCGGGCAATTTCACGTCGGTCGATGTCGATCTCCAGGTAGGGTTTCCCCACCACGCGATCGGCAAAAACGGCAGAGGGACGAACGCCCTCAACCTGCCTCACCAGCGGTTCGAGGCTAGTGGCAAAATCATCCAGGGATTCCAGATCCGGCCCGCTGATTCGAATTCCCATATTCCCACGCATGCCGGTTTGGAGCATTACCAGCCTCGTTTCAATCGGCTGAAGTTTGGGGGCAGAGGTGATACCCGGAATATCGGCCGCCTGCAGTATTTCGTTCCAGATATCGTCTTCACTATTGATGTGATCGCGCCACTGACGGTAGTATCTGCCGCGGCTGTCGGGGATCAACTCTCCGTTATCATCCCGCACAAATTCACCGTTCTCAACCTGGTAACGCACCCTTCGTCCCCGGTCATCGGTTTTGAACTCGCTTTTGTACATGATTGTGTTTTCAAACATCGATACAGGAGCGGGATCAAGTGCAGATTCCGCCCGGCCGATCTTACCCACAACCGTTTCCACTTCCGGAATGGATGCGATGCGCATGTCCATTTGCCGGGTCATCTCCAGCGCTTCTTCCACGCCGGCGTGCGGCATGGCGGTCGGCATCAGGAGAAAAGAGCCCTCATCCAGGGTGGGCATGAACTCCTGCCCAAGTCCGGGAAAGTGATCATCCATCACTTGCCACGCTGCGGTTTGATCAATTTCGACACCGATCGCATTGAATCCGGTTGAAACGTAACTGAACGTGGTATCGAATCCGCGCCAGCTCATCAAGCCGAAAAGCAGGATTAAAAGCGGAATGGAGAGCGAGGAGATCTTGTGGCGAAGCGCCCAGTCCAGAACTTGCTCGTAATATTTCATAAAGAGCCAGAAGAGCCCGAAAATAACGCCGATGGTGAGAATGATGAAGATCAGGCTGAATGAAACCGGATTTTGCGGTCCCAGGGGAAGCCAGTTGCCGGCCAGCAGCCAGGAGACACCCAGCAGAATTACGGCATTGTTTACCCACGGCGCCCACGTTTGATACTCCTCACGGTAGATGGCCACAAGATTGTTGATACCGAGCGCCATCAGGATGAAGCCTCCCCATCCGTAAAGGGTAATGGCGATGATCAGTCCGGCAGCGATCATCACGCCGTTCCAGATGACCTTCCATTTTCTCGTTTTGATATTCTGAGAGAACAGCCAGTGTGCAAATGCCGGGATCAACGTAATGACGATGATCAGGGTGGCAATAAGAATAAAGGTTTTGGTCCACGCCAGCGGCCCGAACAGCCGGCCCTCCTGCGCTTCGAGCATAAAGACGGGAAGGAAGCTGACAATGGTGGTCATCAGAGCGGTAATCACGGCCGGACTCACCTCTGCCGTGGCACGATAAATTGTCTCAAGTAAATTTTCTTCGGGATCTTTCTCCTCCATGTGCTTGAGCATGTTCTCCGTGAGGATAATCCCCATATCCACCACTACACCAATTGAGATGGCAATCCCCGCCAGGGCCACCACATTGGCATCCACTCCAACATATTTCATCATGATGAAGCTCATGAGTACTGCCAGCGGCAGCAGTGCTGAAATGACAAGTGAGGTCCGCAGATGCATCACCATAATGATGATCACAATGATGGTGATCAGGAGCTGTAGTGAGAGAGCTTCTTCAAGCGTGCCCAGGGTTTCGTAGATTAGTCCGGTTCGGTCGTAAAACGGGACTATTTTTACCTGTGAAACGGTGCCGTCGGAGAGCTCTTTTGTCGGCAGGCCGGGTGAAATTCGTTCAATCTCCTCTTTTACATTGTTAATCACCTGCAGCGGATTTTCTCCGTAACGGGCCACAATGACTCCCCCCACAGCTTCCGCACCGGCTTTGTCGAGCGCACCCCGGCGCTGTGCCGGCCCAAGTTCCACGCGGGCAACGTCTTTAATCCGGATTGGTGTATTGTTGCGGGCTGTAATAACACTCTCTTCCAGGTCTTCAATCGACTCGATATATCCCAGGCCTCTGACCAGATATTCAACCCGGTTCATCTCGATGGTTCGGGCACCTACATCGAGGTTGCTTTTGCGAACGGCATTGGCAATATCGGTGACGGTAACGTTCGCTTCTCGCATAGCCACCGGGTCGATGTCCACCTGGTACTCCTTCACAAATCCGCCGATACTGGCTACTTCTGACACACCATCCACGGCATTCAGCGCGTAACGAACCTGGAAATCCTGGATGGAGCGCAGTTCATGCGGATCCCACCCACCTGTCGGATTTCCTTCAGAATCGTAACCTTCAAGAGTGTACCAGAAAATTTGTCCGAGCGCGGTAGCATCAGGGCCCAGCGCAGGCTGAACTCCTTCCGGCAGCGTTCCGCCCGAGAGTGAGTTCAGTTTCTCCAATATCCGAGACCGGCTCCAGTAAAACTCGATGTCATCCTCAAAAATGATGTTGATGGACGAAAAGCCGAATACGGAGTTACTTCGAATGGTTTTCACACCGGGAATTCCGAGAAGCTGCGTGGTTAGCGGATAAGTAATCTGATCCTCAATATCCTGCGGCGAACGGCCAGGCCACTCGGTAAAGACGATCTGCTGGTTGTCTCCGATATCGGGGATGGCGTCCACAGGAACCGGGTCGCGCGGAATGAAATCGATATCCCAGTCGAACGGTGCCGTGGAGATCCCCCAGCCTGCCAGAGCCAGAAACAGCAGCAGCGCAATCAGTTTGTTTTCGAGAAAAAAGCGTATGAGTTTGTTTGTCATATGTTGACCCACCCCTTGTTCCCCTCCCTATTCCGCAAGAGAACGGCATAGGGGAAGGGAGACTATGTTAAAGGGTTTTGAATTGATGTTTGGGTTTGGCGGTGTTGGAGTTGGGAGGAATCTCCCCTTGAGGGAGTGGGCACGCGTACTTTGTGCGTGGACGAAGGGGGTAAAGAGCGTTGAGTTAGCTTTTAGATAATTTATTACCTATCGCCTTTACACTAAAACACCCCTGATAAAACCGCTGATCGCGTTTTCATCTTTCCCCTCTCAAGGGGGGACTTTCAATTTCTTCCCAACAAAAAGGATGTGTTTATAGCAACAGGGTATCGTACATAAGCCAGAGTGGCGGGCTGTGTACGTTTAGAAATGTATCAGGTTTGTCGGACTGATATTTATCAATCCGGTTGAATATTTTTTGATTATCCGATTCAGACAGGTAAGCGCTATAATCGTTGGAAACCCGGGTCCACTCCTTAGTTTTGTGGAGTGTAGGGTTCAGATCGCAGGCGCAAAACTGCATCTCATCGCAGTTGTGATCGTGTGAATCTGAATGATTGTGATGCTGAGGTGCATCTTCCATACAGCAACCATGGTTGTCAGACATCTCCATAGTATCGTGATGACTCATCTCCATCATACAGAAATCTGCAAGCTGTTTAGCCTGAAGACCTGCAGGAATGAGAAATGCCAGCAACGTTACAAGAGCTGTGAGTCTGGAAAAGCGCTGATATGGTTGACCGGATAATTTCACAACGTAAGAATAGGCAATATCAGTTAAAAATCCACATGATCCAAAAATATTACACAATTGGTTTTTCTAAAAGAACATGTGCGCACAACTATTCAGGCTTGAGTGTAAGCTCGGTTACATAGATCCAGTCACCAAATGAGGAGTCATCATAATTTCCGGAGTTTGCCGCAATGTTGATCACAACCGGTTTTCCGGATGAAGGAGCCGTCCATGAAAATACCCAATGGATCTCACGGTTGCCGGTTGGTGAGGTTCCTTCTGCTGAATGCTGTAGATATTTTACTCCATCAGATATTGAAGGTGTGAACATCAGACGATCACTATTCCAGTTAATTTCTCCCGCTTGTGAACCGTTTTCAAACCGGGTTGTGAGTTGGAATCCCCCTACTTCCAGCTGTTCGGCCTGAAGAGAGACTGTCACCTCATATGATTTGCCTGCTTGATAGGTGTCGTCTAATCCTTCTATTTTCAAACTGCCGCCATCCATATTCAGATCGTAATCAAAATGGCACGAACGGCAGGTTTCTTCTCCGAATCCTCCTGTAAATCTACCGTCCAGATGTTCCGGGTTTGGAGTGAAGTGAGATAGATCATTAAATGAGGGCTCTTTTTCCGATATAGATAAACCGATGATGAAAGGCGCAGTAATAATTGTGAGGAGTTTAAGGATTTTTTGCATGGAATTACGGGTTTATCAGCCGGAAATAGAAAGAGCACATTCAATTTTTTGAATGTGCTCTGAATATACTGAATGAAGATTAGTTGACGACAATTCGCCCAATGTGTCCGGTATCGGTTCCAAACCACATAGAGTTGGTTCGTTCATCAAAGTCCATATGCCGGATCGAGCCCTCACCGGATTCAATTACCTGGGATGCAACAAACTCTTCGGTTGCGGGGTCAAATGCGACCAGTTTATTTGGGCTGAGGCCGCTGGCAGAGAACCAAATTCGGTCTCTGTGATCTTTCAGGACAGCATAGGGCCGCGACTCTTCGCCGTCGGGCATCTCCCACTCCTCAA
The DNA here is from genome assembly GCF_001715195.1 of Rhodohalobacter halophilus. Classification (GTDB taxonomy): domain Bacteria; phylum Bacteroidota; class Rhodothermia; order Balneolales; family Balneolaceae; genus Rhodohalobacter; species Rhodohalobacter halophilus. The sequence goes on along the minus strand of NZ_MDWE01000021.1, from coordinate 31,779 downwards.
CAGAACCGTCTTCTGGGTTGTATCGGCCAATGTACCCTGAAGCGTAATCGCCATACCACACATTTCCGTCAGAAGTAACATCCAGCCGGCGGGGTCTGATCTCTTCCCGCGGAAGTTCTATTTCTGTAAGCTCCATCGTTTCAGGGTTTACGGTAGCGAGTTTATTCGTGCCAAAAAGTGCAATCCATGGTGTTTCACGATCGGGTGCCATACGAATTCCATATGGACGAGCTCGTTCTGTCGGGACCGGAATTACCTTCGCCTCTCCGGTTTCTACGTTGAAATGTCCAACACCGTTCCCACCTTGAGCCGTGAACCAGATATTTCCATCCTTGTCGAAAGCAAAGGTGTGTGGATCACGGGCGTAATCATCATCCATCATATATTTGGTAATTTCTCCGGTTTCCGGATCCATTTTACCGATGTGGCGTGCCCGGTTTCCGGCGTACCAAACAGTACCGTCATCGGCTACAACAACCGTATGTGGACCTGCTCCATCTTCAAGCGGAAGCTCGCGAAACTCCTCGGTTTCCGGCTTGAAGTGGCCAACATAGTGAGCCCGCTGCCCGGCAAAGAATACGGTTCCATCAGGGGCAACATAGGGATCGCGGGACCGGGTGTCATCAAACGGCACATCCCACTCTTCAACAGAGGCAATGACTTCAACAGGTGCTGTTGATTCAGCCTGTTCAGTTTCTTGATTTGCACATCCTGAAAACAAAAAGATAAATAGCAGAGATAGTGTCGATTTCATAGGTTTGATTGTTTAATTAACTGAAGTGAAAATCAGAATTATATTTAAATTTTTAGCGTATGATTGTCAATTCCAATCATTGTGGAAGTTGTAAAAAGTTATTGTGATGTGAAAACGGGATACGATTCTTTGTCATTTATATAAATCTCAAGAATCAATCATATTTATTCCCGTTTTATCTCTCTCCAAAAATCTTGAGGATGAAATCATCTTTTTTGTCGGCACTCTCCATTATGGTTTGAAAGTCGATTTTTTATTGTAATCGATAATCTCTTCCGGCAGGCTGCTTTTTAATGAGCTGATAAAATAGAGTTCGCGCATTCCCACACCGTCTAACATCTCCTCTCGTTTTTCAAAGCTATCAACATAGCTCTGAATCATATCAAACACATCCTCGGTTACGCAGAGTTGCCCGGGTGAAGGTGTGTTGACGATCCTGCTTGTTAAATTGACGGCCTCTCCCCAAATATCGAAAGCAATTTTTTGATATCCGATCACACCTGAAATTACTGCCCCTTTATGAGCACCCGCTTTTAAATTCCAAATTTCGGCACCGATCATCTGATTATAGAAAGAGAGAAACTCATTCAATTTGAACACGGCTGCAGCCACCCTCAGGCAAGAGAGCTCTTTGGGGCTGTGAATACCGGCAATCGCCAGGTATCCGTCTCCTATGGTTTTAATGCGCTCCAGCCGGTAGGACGCAAAAATCTCATCAAACGCATAAAACAAAACTTTTAGATGATGTAGCATTTCAGAAGCACCGAGTTTTCGGGTCAGGGTTGAGAAGTTCTCAAAATCTGTAAAAAGTACGGTGACATCCTCATGAAATTTAGGCTCAGGCAGCACACCATTTTTAATCTGCCCCAAAAGATTCGCGGGCAGCGTATTTTCAGCAATTGCATTGGTTTTCTGCTGTTCGTTGATCAGCTTTTGCTGCAGATTTTGAATGTCTAAATGGGTCTCAATTCAAGCCAGAAGCTCATACTTGCGAACAGGCTTGGATACGTAGTCTACGCCACCGCTCGTAAAACATCTTACAATATCGTCCTCTTCGGTTGATCCTGAAAGAAAGAGCACGGGCGTGGATTCGTGACCCGGAATATCATGGATGGCAAGAGTGGTGTGGTAACCGTCCATGCCATCCATGTTGATATCCATAAGAATGAGATCCGGATGATGTTTTTTTACTTTGGCGATGGCCTCCTCGCCTGAAGAGGCTTCAAGGAATCCATATCCTGCATTTGTTAAGATTCCCTTTAGCGCCAGCAGGTTCATACGGTGATCATCTACGGCAAGAATTAAACCGGAGTCATCATCCTTTCTCATGAAATCATACCTGTTTGTGAATGATGCCTGTTATTTCAAGTAGTGATTGAACCAGCTTAAAACCCGATCCATAAAATCGAGCTGATGGGCTCGTTCGGTCAGTCCGTGGGGTTCTCGCGGATAGAGCACCAAACCGGTTGGAATCTCCTTCATCTCCAGAAACTGGTGAAGTTGTATGGATTGCTCGGGATGAACGCGGTCATCGGCCAGGCCGTGTGCTACAAGCATCGGTGTATCGGCATGGTTGAGCCAGGCTACCGGCGATCGCTCCCAGTTTTGGCCGGGATTGTCGAACCAGTAGAGATCCCAATGAACCACACTCATCTCATGCGGGATATCAGTGGTACCCATGAAGGAGATCCAGTTGGAGAGGCCGGCAAACGTGATGGTTGCCGCAAACCGGTCACTAAACCGGGTGGCAGCCCAGGCTGAGAAGTACCCTCCATAGGAAGTCCCCGACATTCCAACACGTTCGGGATCGATTAATCCCATTTCATCCAAATGATCAATCCCGAGAAGTACATCCTCAAACTCTTTTCCGCCAAGATCACGATGGTTAGCTGAGGCAAACGCTGTTCCACGTCCACCACTTCCTCTGTAGTTCGGTTCAAATACAACATAACCTTCATTGGCCAGAACCTGTGCGGGATAGAGAGCTCTGGTAATCCATCCATTAAGGCTGACTCCCTCAGGGCCGCCGTGTGGCAGAATAACCATCGGGTATCGGGTTCCTTCCCGGTAATTAACCGGTTTCACCAAAACTCCTTCAATTTCGAGATCATCGGCTCCAGGCCATGTGATGGACGTTTGCTCGCCAAAAACCTTATCGGCTAACCAATCGTTATGATGTGTAATCCTTTCAAAATTGGGCCGCCGCAGGTTGTTTACGACAAAAACTTCATTCGGGTGAAATTTCGTGTTAACAGATGCTGCAAATGCGTTTTTGCGCTCATTTAAACTAATACCTCTGAATATTTCATCGCCACCTCCGAGAATTCGGGTGATACCTTCCCGGTCAATACGCAACGAGTTCAGTGTGGTGACAGATCGTTCAACTGCGGTAAAGAAAAGGGTTCGATTGTCCTGCCAGCCGGCCCACTCAATAGTTCCTTCCCAGTTGTCTGGTGTCAGGTCGCGGTTGCCGCTGCCATCTGCATTGAGAACCCAAAGTCGCTGCGGAAGTGGATCGCTGTACACTTTACCGGCAATCACAGCCAGCTTTGTTCCGTCGGGCGACCAGCTTATGGATGTTTTCTTCATGGGCTGATCCATCAGATCTCTCATTCCTGATCCATCGCGATTGATCACCGAATAGCGGGTATACATCTGCTCGGCGTCTGCTCCGGTTTTTTCGCTCACTCTAACCGCAAGCTGTTCACCACTGGGTGCCCAAGAGAAATCGTAAACGTAGAGTCCGTCAGGCGTAATTCGGGTGGCATTGCCGTTTCGGGTCTGTACATAAAGTCCCATATAACGGATATTTTCTCCGGCCACAATCATGTCAAAGCCTCTCTCTTCCATCTCCTTTCGTTCATCAGAAACGGGATCTAAAGATGTATAGGCAATTGTAGACCCGTCCTCTGTCCATTGGTATGATGAGATTCCGTTAATGGCATCGGTATGTTTTTGAAGATCATCTCCGGATCGATTCACAGAGTAAACCTGTGTCTGGCTGTGATGATCAGAAATTCTGGAAGTGAAATAGAGCCGACCATCAGGTCCCCATTGGGGTGAGCCGGCTCCGTTTGGTTTTTCAATGACATTGATGGCGTTGCCTCCGTCAGCCGGAATGATGTAGAGTTCGGAAAAATTTCGGCCTACATCGTCATCTTCAGTACGCGGAACGCTGAGCGTGTAAGCCACATGATTCCCATCCGGACTCATGGCTACAGAGCCGACGGATTCCAGTTTAACAACATCTTCTGCGGTAAGTCCCTGTGCGTTGGTCTGCACGGGTGAAAGAGCAGCTGCAAACACAGCAAGAAGCAGTAGAATGGAGATTTTTTTCAGTTTCATAGACTTGATGATTTAGTTATCAGATTCACTCAATATAAATGAAATTGCGAATTATTTAGCTAATTTCACGCCTATTACGAGGGCAAGGATCCCCATAAAGAGCTGGCTAAAGATGTAGGCCGAAAAAATAAGCGGAGACTGACCGAAAAGCGCCATCGCTTCAAGTCCAAATCCCGAGTAGGTCGTAAAACTTCCGAGCAGGCCGGTCAATAAAAACAGCCTTTTTTCTTTGGATTGATTTTTAGAAGCTATCCGGGTGATGAAATAGCCCATTAAAAAACTTCCCAGAATATTCACAAATGAAGTGACTGTGAAGAGCTCGGCGTTGGGAAGTAGAGCGTCAAATCCGAGATTTGCGGCATGACGGAACACTGCACCGATGGCTCCTCCAAGAGCTACCCACCCAAAAGATTTTAATTCCGGGCGAATCAAGCTGCGCCTCCTATCCAATGAAGAGTAAAAGAATAACCGGCAAACACAAGGCTTATGGCGACAACCAACTGCATAAACAGATAGAAAGCCAATTCTCGCGTTGACCCGTCGAGACGCTGAAAAACCTCAAGAGAAAATGTTGAGAAGGTGGTATAGGAACCAAGAACACCTATTGAGAGCATCATTGCGACCTCATTACTGAACGGGCTGGATACCGATATTACTGCTGCGAATGCGCCCGAAAAAAGACACCCAAACGAGTTGGCGAAAACGGTTCCGGTAATGAATGAGGTGTGCTTGTTGATGGGTATTGAGGCGATTGATGTCAGGTATCGAAGGCAAGCACCTACGGCTCCACCCACTGCGATAAAGAAAAAGTCTAACAATGTGCTGATGATTCTATTTGTACGTTTGGGATCAAACTACCGTTTTCTATTTTAAGATTGAATTTAAACCCTGTTACATCCAGAGATGATATTGTATAGAGTACTTGCAGTAATTTTTTTATTTCTGTTCATTGTGCCATTCGAGACTGATGCTCGACAGGCTGAAGACGCTTTTAAAGTTGCCCGTGTTCAATATCAGGGGGGTGGCGACTGGTACAGCTCTCCAACCGCGCTGACCAACCTGATTGATTTTGCAAATCAGAACCTTCCGATTCGACTATCCGGGAGGTATGATGATGTGCAGATCGGCAGCCGCGATATTTTCAATTATCCGCTTTTGTTTGCTACCGGACATGGAAATATTTCACTGAACAACTCCGAGATGGAAAACCTCCGGAACTACCTGGAGAATGGAGGTTTTTTGATGGTGGATGACGACTATGGCATGGATCAGTATGTGCGTCCGCTGCTGAACCGAATCTTTCCCGATGACGAGTTGATCGAACTCCCTGCCAATCACCCGATTTACAGCATTGTCTATCCTTTTCCCGACGGGCGTCCCCCCAAAGTTCACGAGCACGACGGCAAACCGGCCCAGGCTTTTGCACTGTTTCGAAACGGTCGAATGGTTGTGCTCTACACCTATGAATCCAATCCAAGTGATGGCTGGGCGTATGATGAACACGATAATCCGGAAGAGATAAACCAAGCAGCACTGCAGTTTGGTGCGAACGTGCTGACGTATGTGTTTACAAATCCTTGATTTTTAGATATGAGATATTAGTATTGAGTCGTGATGTTGAGTAATAAATATCCGTCTGACCGCGGGTAGCGGTCTGACGGGGAATCTGTTTAAACCTTCGAAAAATAGGCCGGAACGGGAACGTCCAGCATGGTTTTGAGACCGGGTGTAGATCCGGTAACGGATCGAACCGCATTAACCGTAATGGCACAGGTGGCCACATCACCGTTCAGACCGCCATCAATTTCGGTTGTGATGTTTGGCAATCCTTTAATCGTAATACGGTCGTAGGATTTCTCCTCACCCACAGCCGCACGGAAAACCAGTTTGATCTTCTCATCACCGTTTACAAAACCGGAACCAACCTGTTCAACACCGGCGGGATTTCCTTTTTCAATCGGCTTGTATCCATTGGTGATTTTCTCTTTAGCTATTACCGGCTCAAGAGTTTCCCGGTTTTCGTCTAAATTCCAGCCCATGGCATGTGCAATCAAATCAACGGATTCCGGTAGTCCTACATGACGCAGGCTCCCGTCCTCTTTTTTAGCCTGAAATTCATCGTGAGTCAGAGCAGCTCCAATCTTCTGTTGAAAAGGAATCCGGCGAACCGAAGCATCCTGAACGCGCTCTACGGTAACGGAATCCACACGCTGGCAAACGGAGGTGAAAGCTGAGGGCAGGTAGTCCATCAAGAAGCCGGGATTTACACCGGTTCCCAGGCAGGTAACACTGTTCATCTTGCAAATATCGTCAATTTTTTGAGCTGCTTCCGGGTGCTGTTCCCATGGGAATGTGAGTTCTTCACATGTAGAAACAACATGAAGACCTGCTTTGGCAACGCCCTCAACCTGGCCGACAAGCTTTTCAATAGAAGAGACCGTAGTTAAAACGGCAACTTCAGGTTTTTCGGGTGCATTGTTGATCGCATCAGCCAGCGATTTTTGAACGGTTACTCCGGAGTTTTTTGTGTCGGCAATATCTCCAATACTCTTTCCAACCATTTCCGGGTTCAGGTCAACCAGGCCAACAACGTTTATTCCTTCTCTGTCAGCAAGATACTGCAGAACCTGTTTTCCGAGAGCCCCGATTCCTATTTGAATTACATTAATCATCTGTTATGGTAGTTTTGTTTTGTCAATTCGTTGAACTGTAAAAGATAGAAAAGAAAAAAAATGAAAGGCACCCTTAACGCGCCGATTGTAAATGATTTTGAATAAAAAGTTTAGTCGGTTAATTAGTAAATCTCAGAGCTCACTTCGATTTATTTATTAATGATTTTAATTAAATAGGGTAATGCTATTTACTTGAAAGGTTGGACACTAACATTAAAAAAACAGCTGTCACACCCAAGTCGGGGTATTTTCAAAATATTTAAGGTCGGTTGGCACAACGGACACATCATGATGTGTAGGGCATAATATTTAATCGGCCGAATGGTATATCATCCCCACATTTGAGACACTTGCCCAGTTTTCCATCCTGATGGCGCTCAACGGCACGTTCGAGCTTTTGAAGGGTTCTTTTTTTGTCGCGCAGTGCTTTTTCGTTGATCGTTTTATTATTGATGGCATCCATTCGGGATAACCGCCCGATGGAGTTGTCGAGCGAGATGGGCTTGGTTAGTTCAGTCAGCTCTTTAATCTCCTTCCGGGTTGATTTTATTTGTTCATGAATGATCGTTAAAAGTTCTTTCTTATCTGATTCCGTCATAATGGTTTGTATTCAAACGCTTCCCGGATAACATTTATCTAAATTCTTCGTACTTTTCTATTATGTGCAAGATATTTAAAATATCTCTACTCATTTCTCTTTTTGGGATCAGTGCCGGGTTATCGCCACATGGACAGGCTATTTTCGGTCAATCCACGGAATGGGTTCAATCCGGGTTTGATGTTGCTCAACAACATGAGTCCACGCTTTACGGAAAGCCGGTTTTACCGATATTTTTTGCTGAATTTCATTCAGATTCAAATTCCGAGTCAGATCCGGATCAGCATTCTTTTTTACGCCCGGATTGGATCACCGTCCCAAAAGATGAAAATGGACACTATTTACAGCTTCAGAAGCTGATTGATCACAGTCAGTCGGTTCGGCAGCTGCTCTTTCCCTACCACACCCACCTTTAGTTTTCTGATTTGATTGCCGGAGGTTTTGGCACTACTTCAAAAAATCAGGATCACCCAAACGTTAATTACTGCTCTGTTCAATATGCTCTGCTATTTGAGCAGGAGTTTTTGATGGGTGATATTCATCAAAAAAATTAATACTAAAGGATTTTATTATGGAAACAGATATCGCATCTATTGTGATTGGATTGGCTTCAATTGCCACTTTTTTGATACCCATCGGATACTATCAAATGAAAGAGAAAAACGGCGTTAAAAAAGCAAAGAATCGCTTTTTAACAATTGCTGAAGATGTTGGATTTCAAACCGGCGAGGTTGACGTGTTGAGAAATCGTGCTGCGATTGGAATCGACCGGAACAGTGAAGAGCTGCTCTATGTAAATCATGGCAGCCATGAGCTAATTGAACTTGGCAATATTGATCAGGCACTATTTTATAAATCAAATATGCAGGTGCCCGGTGAAAGTGGCGATCAACAAAATATTCAGGAACTGGGAATTCGCTTCAAAATGAGAACCGGAAATGATGTTAAACTTCCTGTGTTTGAGGGGAGGGACGGAACTCAGATTGGCGATGAGCGAATCATCGTTCAGGGCTGGATTCATAAAATTGAATCAGCCAAACGAGAGCTGAATAAGGAAGTTGCATGATCAATTAAACAGGCTCAGGGTGTTCACTCTGGGCCTTTATTTTTATTCAAACTTCATCTGCTGAATCCGAATGGCGTTCAGGATGGCCAGCAAGGCCACACCTACATCGGCAAACACCGCCTCCCACAACGAGGCCATCCCCAGTGCCCCAAGGCCAAGTACGGCGATTTTTACTCCCATTGCTAAACCAATATTTTGCCATACGATATTTCGGGTAGCGCGACTAATACGGATGGCTGTGGCTATTCTGCCGGGCTGATCGGTTTGAATCACTACATCGGCTGTTTCAACGGCTACATCGCTGCCCATTGCGCCCATGGCAATTCCCACATCACTCAATGCCAGTACCGGCGCGTCGTTAATGCCATCACCGGCGTAGGCCGTTACCCCACCATATTTCTGCTTGATCTCTTCCAGTTTTGCAGCTTTTTCATCGGGTAAAAGTTCGCCATACACAGCATCCAGCCCCAGTGAATTCCCAACGTTTTCAGCAATCTCTTTCTTGTCTCCGCTTAGCATCACAGTTTGCTTCACGCCCAGTTTCCTTAGCTGTTGAATGGCCTCCGCGGCGTCTTCCTTTATTTGATCGCTGAATGTAACCGTTGCCGCCGCCTTTCCGTCTATTGCAAAGTAGATAACAGAGCCATTCACTTCGATTTGATGACCATTCATCAACACCTGATGTTTTTCCATGAAAGTTCGATTGCCGGCCAGGAGCAGCTTTCCATCAGCCTTTGCGGAAACCCCCATCCCGGAATGCTCTTGCTGATGCGATATCTCCGGTGATGCGAGTACATCCTCCGAAATGTGATCAGTCAGCGCCTTGGCAAGCGGATGATTGGATCCCATTTCAAGCGCATACAGTGTATCAAGTACGGTTTGCCGATCAGGCAGGTGAACATCCACAGATTCCACAGAGAATCGGCCTTTAGTAAGTGTACCGGTTTTATCAAAAACAACGGTTTCTACATTTCGAAGGGCATCCAGGTAGTTTGCACCTTTAACAAGTATCCCATTTCGCGATGCTGCCCCGATACCGCCAAAGTATCCGAGCGGAATGGAAATTACCAATGCACACGGGCAGGAGATGACCAGAAAAACAAGCCCGCGGTAGAGCCACTCATCGAACACGTATGGGGAAACAAAGAGTGCGGGAAGTGCCACCAGAAGGGATGCAAGTAGAACAACAATCGGCGTGTAGACTTTCGCAAACTTTCGGATAAACAATTCGGTTTTTGCCTTGCGCCCGGCTGCATCCTGTACCATGTTTAAAATCCGCGCGATGGAGCTGTTTTCATAGCTGCTGGTTACGCGAAGCTGAATCACCCGGTTCAGGTTTACCATGCCCGCAAGCGCCTTTTCTCCCTGTTGATAGGTTCTCGGCAGGCTCTCCCCGGTAAGCGCAGATGTATCGAATGTGCTGTGGCCTTCGACAATTTCACCATCCAACGGAATGCGTTCTCCCGGCAGAATTTGAATGATCTCTCCCGAAATTACCGTTTCGGGATGAACCTCTGTAAATTCACCGTTTCGGTACACACGAGCGGTTTCGGATCGCACATCCAGCAGGGCTTTGATATTTGATTTTGCGCGATTGACAGCGCCATCCTGAAAAGCCTCACCGACAGAATAGAAGAGCATGACGGCTACCCCCTCAGGGTATTCACCGATATAAAATGCCCCAAATGTAGCGATGCTCATCAGGAAAAACTCGGAGAAAAGATCTCCTTTCTTTAATACTCTCCATGCTTGAAGAATGACCGGCAGGCCAACAGGCAGATAAGCCGCCGTGTACCAGATGAACCGGATCGGGCTACTGAACCATGAGGGTTGAACCAGGTAGTCCAAGCCAAGGCCCGTCATCAGCAGAAGAAAGCTGAGAATCGGCTTCAGATGTGTTTTTATCTCAATGATCGGGCCGTCAGAATTTGTCGGTTGTTCAAAGTTAATTTCTGAATCGCAACTGCAGGCCGCTTCGTGCTGGTGTGACATATTTCCAATTTCAAAGGTTGAATCATTTTTCTGATTGAAAGATAGAACTCAACCCGGTGCAACACTATTGCAAAGGTCAGGCAGCGCAATTTGCACAACGTCCGGTAATGACGAAGTTTCCGTGATCGGGCTGAAATTTTGGAGGGAGGTTGAAGGATGGGATTTGCAGCTCGGTAAAGCAGAAGGTATTCTGGCAACTTGAACAGTAGAAATGGACATGGAGGTCGTCGGGGTAGGAACAAGTGCAATTTTCAGCGCACAGAGCATATTTGGCACTTCCGCTCTCGTCGTGAATCTGATGAGCAAGCCCGTGTTCGAGGAATGTTTTTAGCGTGCGGTAAAGTGTGGTGCGGTCCGACCGGGAGAAGTGATCTTCAAGGTCGGCCAGGCTGACCGCCGCTTTTTGCTCAATCATATAATCGAGTACCATGGTACGGACGGCCGTAGGCTGTATGCTCCGACTCTGAAGTCGTTGTTCTGAATCTGATTTTTCCATCACGAAAGATGCCGGTTAAAAAGGTTCCTGAAAATTAAACGAACATCACTACCAGAATTGCATAGGAGATAACCGCCAAACCGCCGGCAAGCAGGGCAAGCGGCAGCTGCGTCGTAACGTGATCCATCAGATCACACCCGGTTGAGAGTGAACTCAAAATGGTGGTATCCGAAATGGGTGAACATTGATCCCCCATTACGCTGCCACCAATTACAGCTGCAAAACAGAGCTGCAGGAAGAAGATGTCTTCGGGTACAACGGCCCAGGCTAGTGGTACGGCAATCGGGAAAACCACTGCATATGTACCCCACGAGGTGCCTGTGGAGAAGGCAATAAGCATGCAGAGCACCATCAATACGCCGGGTAGAAATGCGGGCCAGACTAAATCTCCGATCATCATCACAACATAGTCGGCGGTACCTACGGCATCGGCCACCTCCTTGAGCGTTACAGCCAGGGCTAATATGATCGCCCCGATGGTGACACCTTTACAGCCGTCAATAAATCCATTAATGGCAACCTGAAGGCTCATCCCTTTTGCGATGGCAATTCCGATTCCTGCAAGAACCGCCAGTACAAATGCCTCGGCAATTAACAGGGTGGGGTCATCAGATCCGAGGATAAAAAAGGTATAGAGGTAAGGAATAATTGCAACTCCAAGAAGAGCTCCGATCGGGCCAAAAAAATCGATCAGGCCCGGTTTGTACCCTTTTGGAATTTTGCTTTGAGTCAGTTCATCGGCTGCCATTGGGGTAGCTCCTTTGCGGTCGAGCGTGCCTTTGGTTCGGGAGCGTTCTATCGCTTTTCTCATCTTCTTTCCGGGTACCCAGGGCAGTTTTTCCCAGGCAAAAAGCAGTGTGATTAGGATGGCGAAGATGGCGTAGAAGTTATACGGTAAGGAGGCGAAGAAAAATTGAATCCCATCGTTTGTTGTTTCAAAAAGGGATATAGTGCCAATAACCAGCCCGGCTACATAAATGGGCCAGACGTTAAACGGGATCAACGTGGCTGCAGGTGATGCCGTACTATCCACCATGTAAGAGAGCTCCTCGTGCGAGACTTTGTGCTTATCGGCTACCGGCCGAACGGTTGCACCGGTCAAAACCGTACTGATGGTTCCTCCCTGATGGAAAACCAATCCCATCAACCAGGTGAAAAACTTTGCAGATCGGGGACCGACTACCATTTTTTCTGATGCCCATTTGGCAAAAACCTCGGCGCCTCCGGTGCGGGTCCAGATCCCAATCAAACCGCCAAGAGCCCAAAGATAGACCAGCAAAATCAGGGCAAAACTCTCCGTTCCAATAGACGGAATCAGAAAATCCTGAACAATATTGAGTTGTCCGGCAATTACACCGCCAAGAAAGATCCCTATAAAAAGAGCGCTCACTACTTCGCGCGTCCAGAATGCAAGGACAATGGCCACCAACGGGGGCATAATCGACCAAAAACCGAAATGTCCGCCCTGTTCGGGGAAACTGCCCCAATTTAATGTGTGATACACACCCGCAATCACGAGTGCTAAAAATGCCCCAAAATAGATTTTTCGACGGGTTTCAGGGGTTTTCCACTTATGTATTGTATCCTCTAAAAAGTTGCTCATAGTCATGGTAGTTATTTGTGCGGCTATAAAATAAGATATCACAGCACAAATGCTCGACTCATTTTGATAAGAGATGTTAATAAAATGGGAGCGGCTGCAGAGGTTGTTATCACCTCAATTATCAGGTGCGGCTTGTAAAAAATTACACTCTATTCTATCCCGTGTTGATATTCTGCCAAAGATCTCACTTATTCACTATGTTCTTTAGCTCAAAAACCAATCCTACCATTTATGAAATCGACCGTAACAGTTTTTCTCTTTTTAACCATGTTTGTTGTTGCTTGGCCGGCAAATGCCCAAACCAATGCCAATGCGGGATTTACTTCTCCACCTCAGTATCAGCCATTTTTGAAACAACTCGCCGAAGACGTATCTGCGGATCATGTTGAGGAGTATACACGTATTCTGGCGGGCTTCGAAAATCGCCACACCTTGTCCGATACAACATCCGACACCAAAGGAATAGGCGCTGCCCGCCGCTGGATTAAAGCAGAATTTGACAAAATTTCTGAGGAGTGCGGAGGTTGTCTTGAGGTGTTTTACGTAAACGGCACCGTTGGCGGCCAAAATCGAATTCCGGAACCTGTGGAGATTGTGAATGTAATTGCAGTTCAGCGCGGCACGGCCGACCCAAACCGAGTGGTGATGATGACCGGTGATATCGATTCCCGTGCATCAAACGTAATGGATGCCGAAACCGACTCACCCGGCGCGAATGACAATGCATCCGGAATGGCCGGCACAATTGAAGCCGCAAGGGTTCTCTCCCAACATCAGTTTCCCGGCACGATTATTTATGCGGGGCTGTCAGGTGAGGAACAGGGGCTCTTTGGCGGTCAGATTGTGGCTGACTACGCCATCGAGAATGGCTGGAAGATTCATGCCGTTTTAAATAACGATATGATCGGAAATATTCGAGGTATCAACGGTATCATCAACAATACAACGGCTCGTGTATTTTCGGAAGGTACCCGCGCTGTAGAGACGGAACGAGAAGCGAGAGTACGGCGCTTTACCGGTGGTGAGGTAGATTCGCCATCCAGAAATCTTGCCCGCTACATTTATGTGATGGGCGAGCAGTACATCGATAATCTGGATGTGATGATGATCTACAGACTCGATCGGTTTGGCCGAGGCGGACACCACCGCCCATTTAATGATGTCGGTTTTCCGGCGGTTCGTGTGATGGAAACCAATGAAAATTATAATTGGCAGCATCAGGATATACGATCGGAAGGCGGGATTGAATATGGTGATGTGATTGAACATGTCGATTTTGACTACGCAGCCAAACTGACGGCTTTGAATGTGGTTTCACTTGCCGGAATGGCGAAAGCTCCGGCTCCTCCATCGAATGTGGACATCAGCGGGGCGGTTCGTCCAAGTACAACACTTAGCTGGGATGCACTTAATATGGATGAAAATCCTCATCTCGAGGGTTATAAAGTGTACTGGAGGTTAACAACATCCCCGGTATGGACACACGGCCGTCCCACCGGTGATGTGACCGAATACACGCTCGAAAATATTGTGATCGACAACTACTACTTTGGCGTGGCGAGTGTTTCAGAAGATGGCTATGAAAGCCCGGTCGTATTTCCGGGTCCGGCCGGCTCATTCGACCGCGAATAATCGGGATTATTTTTACACAGACTTAGATATCATAACTTTAAAATCCTATTTCCCCTCCTTCGCAAGGAGGGGGTAGGGGTGGTTGAGCTTCTGCTTTTACTTTTTTTTCTGAAATAATTCTGTGCTCTGCGAAAACTTAGTGCAACTCTGCGAGAAACGTTTCGACTCCATTTTGAGAAAAATCTCGAAACTGCGCTCAATGTGACGTATTTAATTAACAATACAGGCTTTTCATGAATTTAGACTTCACTCCCGAAGAACTTACCTCACACATCCAAAAAGCAGGAGAGATCGTCCGCGAACTTTATGAAGAGAAGCTGGACAGACACGTATTTCCCGGGAAAACTCCGGAAGAGGTTCAATCGGTGTTTAATGACAACCTGCCTGAGAGCGGGATGGATGTGGAAGATCTTTTAAAGAAGGTCCGGGAAGATGTGATCGGTTCAGCCACGATGAATGTGGGGCCTCACTACTACGGATATATTACCGGCGGCGGTAACCAGGTGGCTATTCTGGCAGAAATGATCAGCTCGGCACTAAATCAGAATAATTTGAAATGGCATTCGTCCCCGGTCAGTACTGAGCTTGAAAAGCTTGTGGTTAAATGGGTGTCGCAATTTATAGGGTATTCTGACCAAGCTGCCGGCGCTATACTGGATGGAGGATCCACGGCCAATTTTAATTGCATGGCGGTTGCAAGAAAAAATATGGCGCCCGAATCACTAAGCAGTGAAGGGTTGTACGGGATGAAACCGATGACGGTTTATGTTTCGGAAGAGGGGCACTCCAGCTTCGATAAAGCCGTGGATGCTCTCGGGATTGGATTAAACAACCTGCGAAAAATTCCGGTGGACGATCAGTATCATATTCGCACAGATCTGCTTTTGGATCAGATTCAAAAAGATCGAAAGGCCGGGCTCAACCCAATTTGTGTGATTGGAATTGCCGGAACAACCAATTCGGGTGCAGTTGATAATTTGCGGGAACTTGCTGATATCGCCAAGGAAGAGAAATTGTGGTATCACGTGGATGCTGCATACGGCGGACCTGCAGCAAAACTGGAATCGGTGAGTCACCTTTTTGCGGGTCTTGAAGAGGCGGACTCGGTTGTGGTTAATCCTCATAAATGGCTCTATGTTCCGTTTGAGGCTGCCTGCATTCTGGTGAAAGAGCCGGAAACGCTTCGGCGGACGTTCAGCCTGATTCCCGATTACCTTCAGTCCAATGAAGATGAAGGCGGGCGGACAGACATGATGGAGTACCAGTTGCCGCTCACAAAAAGTTTTAAATCGCTCAAGGTCTGGATGACGCTGAAAGCATTCGGAGCAAAACGGCTGAGAGAAACGATCCAGGGAGATATTGACAATGCGCAGCATCTGCAGTCTTTGATCGAAAAATCGGATGATTTTGAAATGCTTGCACCGGTACCGCTTTCAATCGCCTGTTTTCGGTATACTCCCGCCGGGATGAGTGAAGAAGATATGGATGAGTTAAACAGAAAATTGGCTCATGCCATTGAACAGGACGGCCGGATTTTTCTCACAACCACAAAAATCAAAGGTAAAACGGCGCTGCGCACCTGCTTCATCAACCCAAGAACGACAAAAAAGGATGTGGAGTGGATTCTGGAAGTGATACGGGATGTGGCCAAGCCATTTATGTAAAGGGATGCGTTTTCAATCCGATTTAGTCGATTCGCGAACGTCTCAAATATCGGGCATTCGGGAAATAATCTATATATTCGGGCCGGGATTACTTTAAATCAAATTCATTTTCATGAAAATACTTACTCTGTCATTGATATGTTTTTCATTGCTTGCCGCCTGCAGTCAATCCGAATCCGAACCTGAGGAAACTGCATATGATTCTAAACCGTTTGAGGAGTTTTATGACGCCCTCGCAGAACAGTGCGGAAATGCATATCCGGGTAGTTTAACCCTGGAACCGGAAGGTGATGAGATGCTGACCGGTACGGAACTGCTGATCGTCCATTTTCGAGAGTGTGATGACGAGCAGCTCAAAGTGCCGTTTCATATTGAGCTGGAAGCGGATGAGGATTGGGATCGCTCCCGGACCTGGATTTTCACCAAACATGATGAAGGTCTTGAGCTTCGTCACGATCACAGAAAACGTGACGGAAGTGAAGATGAAGTGACAATGTATGGCGGTTTCACTGTTGGAGAGGGAACGGCTGTTCGGCAGGAGTTTCAGTCTGTGGAAAGAACAGAAGAGACCGGGATTTTTCGGGGATGGAGGATAGAGATTGTGCCCGGAGAGCGATATACCTACGGAACCATTCGCGGCGAGGAGTGGTCGTGGCGGGTAGATTTTGATTTGAGTCAACCTCTTGAGACGTTGCCGCCGGCTCCATGGGGACATAATTAATATGCTTACTATTTTTTATCTTTGATAAACTCAATGGGGTTGAGTTCGTAGTGGTTTTCAAAGTGATCGGGTATTAGCAGATTCAATGTCTACTTCTTGTAAGGTTTAAGGATGAAATACAGAGTTTTAGTTATTGACGACGATAAAATGACTCATCTGGTAGTAAAAAACCTGCTGGGTGATGATTATCAAATTCTCCAGGCATTTGACACTCAGGAGGCGGTAAATATACTTGCCGAAGAGAAAGTGAATCTTATACTCTCTGATATTCACATGCCGGGAGTAGACGGACTGGAGTTTCTGGAGTCGATGATGGCAGATTCTGAGAAAAGAAACATTCCCGTTTTGATAATGACCGGGCAGCCAACGGTCGAAAAAGAGAAAGCAGCACTGAATCTTGGAGCGGCCGATTTTATCAGGAAAGAGCAGTTTAAAACGGAAAGGGATCAGATTCTGGAGCTGGTTCAGGCCAAACTGGTTACAACCATAGAGATGGAGCTGCCGGCTCACCTTCAGTTCAACAAAAAAGAGTTTGTAAAGCGGCTGATGGACGAGGTGCACATGGGAGACTTCTTCCAGGTAGCGAGAAGGTTAAGTGAGATGTCTCTGAATATTTTTGATATCGATCATATCTATTTCTGGACAATTCATCAGGGCGACCCGAGGATGGTTCACGCCATGGGAGTAAAGGAGTTACACCAGTATGGACCAGATGATCTGCTTCCTGAACCGACTTATAAAACGTTTTTGAAAGAGAAGAAACCCTATGTGTGCAATCACGCATTTGGTGATGACGACAAGGGAATTTTCAAAGAGGATTCTAAAAAGCTGAATCTGCCTGCCGAAATTGGAATTCCGCTCTACAAGTTAACCGACAAGCAGTTTTTGAAAGCCGGCCGAAAAATTCCACCGGGCACAGATCTATTTGCATACATTGTGCTTAAACGAAATAAACTCTTTTCAACCAAAGAGTTTAAACTGATAACAAGTCTCTATGTTCAAGCCGGTACAATTTTGTGGAGAATGTACCAGAAAATTTGAACCTTTCCGTTACTGGCTTTTCTCTTCTTCGGATTGATTCTCTTGTGATGGCTCCATTTTTTGCTGACGGACTGGCAAATCAACAGAAGAGCGCATATGAAGATCGCGCTGAGGAAATGGAATTTCGATATCGTGTTCCCGAAATTTCTTCACAATCGCCTGATTGATCTCATTTCTTACAATTGGATAGCGTTTTACATCAGGTATCCATACCCGCAGCTGCATCTCCCATGCAGAGTCGCCAAATGAGACGAGATGAACTTGAGGCTCAGGGTTTTTAAGCACGTTTTTATTTTCATCAGCCACTTCTCTCAATGCCTTCAGAACAGCATCCAAGTCGGACCCGTAACCCACACCCACATCTACATCAAGCCGGTACTCAGGGTCACCGTGCGAATAGTTGATCACATTACTGGATACAAACTCTGAATTAGGTACGATAATTGACACTTTGTTGAGCGTGCGGATTTTTGTAGCCCGGATGTTGATCTCCAGCACATCGCCTTCAATACCTGCAACAACGACCCGGTCTCCAACACTGATAGGCCGTTCAAAAAGAACGATCAATCCCGAAATGAAATTTGAGGTGATATTCTGCAGGCCAAAACCGATACCGACTGAGAGAAAACCGAAAATTACGGCCAGGCTGCTCAGGTCAATTCCAATGAACTGAAAAGAAACCAGCACCCCAATGGTAACAATGATGTATTGAGACACCCTGGCAAGTGTATAGCGTAAGCCGGACTCAATCTCAAATCGTGTTAGAACCCGATTGAGCAGCATCTTTTTGATCACTTTACTGGCAAACCCAAATGCGATCAGAAAGAGGAGAAAAATGATTAATGTCAGAAGACTTACCTGAGTCTCCTGAAGCTGAAAAAGGGTGGTGGTAAGAAGGTCGTGAGCAGAGCTGATGATCTCTGAATAGGATTGCTCAAAAAAATTGCCGTCTTCCATAGTCGCGGACTTATCTGTATAAAGTTAAATTTTAAGTTCTTAAAATATGAAAATAGCCATCGAATAGAGAAGCAATCTTTGTTGATGGTATGGACTAACCGGTATAAGATTCATTTGATTTCTTTATATTGAAAATATTCATCAGAGTACGAATAGACGCAACGGTTACGGGATAAAAGATTAAGCATAAATATCATTCCATTGCACTCCTTTTTAGATCGTGAAAAAACAGTCGCAAAGCCCGGTTTTAGCCGCTGATTGATCCCCCCGGCAGCACTGGCTATCCATTTATCTATCGGGCAGGTTTATGCGTTTAGTGTATTTAACCTGCCGTTATCACAAATTATCGGGGTAACGGTATCTGCTCCAGCCGATTGGAAACTCACAACCATCGGCTGGATCTTTTCTATTGCGATCGTTTTTCTGGGGCTCTCGGCTGCCGTGTTTGGGAAGTGGCTCGAGCGTGTTGGCCCTCGAAAAGCGATGTTTGTTGCAGCCCTCTGCTTCAGCGGTGGGTTTTTTGTTTCAGCGTTGGGTGTGCATCTGCATCAAATCTGGATTGTCTACCTCGGGTATGGAGTACTGGGTGGAATCGGTCTTGGGATCGGATACATATCTCCGGTTTCAACTTTGATTAAGTGGTTTCCCGATCGTCCGGGAATGGCCACGGGCATGGCAATTATGGGATTTGGAGGCGGTGCTATGATTGGGTCACCTCTTGCTGTAGCCTTGCTCGACTATTTCTCGTCGCCGATTTCTGTTGGCGTTTCGGAGACATTTTTGGTGATGGGTGCGATTTACTTTTCACTTTTGATGTTTGGAGTCGTAACGGTTCGTATCCCTCCGGAAGGATGGAAACCTGAAAATTTTGTTCCGTCTTCAAAGCCGGGAAAACTGATAACCAGCAACCATGTAGATGCAGATACAGCGCTTAAAACGCCACAATTTTGGTTGCTGTGGGTCATACTCTGTGTAAATGTAACAGCCGGAATCGGGGTTTTAGGGCAGGCTTCCCCGATGATTCAGGAGATGTTTGAGGGGGTGATTACCGCAGAGGCTGCAGCCGGATTTGTAGGATTATTGAGCCTGTTTAACTTGATCGGGCGCTTCTTTTGGTCTTCACTATCTGATAAAATCGGACGTAAAACAGTTTATGCTATCTATTTTGGGTTGGGACTACTGATGTACGCACTTATCCCGTCACTTGGCCGGCTGGATACGGCTATCCTATTTGTGATCGGATTCGGAATTATCATGAGCATGTACGGCGGCGGATTTGCCACGATACCGGCTTACCTAAGAGATCTGTTTGGAACATATCAAGTTGGTGCCATTCATGGAAGGCTGCTTACAGCTTGGTCTACGGCAGGAATTCTGGGGCCGGTACTGGTTAACTATATCCGTGAAATTCAAATCAATGCCGGTGTGGATAAAGCCGAGGCTTATACAGTAACGATGTATATCATGGCAGGACTACTTCTCATCGGTTTAGTTTGCAACTATCTTGTGAAAGAGGTAGATGCCAAACATCAACTTTTTAAAGAGAAAAAGAGAGAAGGGTTATGACAAAATGAAAGAAAGTGAGGTCGAAAAATCACCGGTGATCTACATTGTGCTGGCCTGGCTGTTTGTGAGTATACCGCTGATGTGGGGAATTTATCAGGTGGTACTGCGCTCCTTGCCACTCTTTGCCGGATCGTAGATTATTAACTTGGCCAATTTTTTATTGAATTCCTTCGGGGGCTTTGACATCCAACATCTTCGTGAAACTTAGGATCATTGGCCCTCTTGGCCGGAAGGGTACTTAATTCCCTCTGCGAAACTCAGCGCTTTAATCTGCGAACCTCTGCGAGAAAAGAGGTTAAATTTACTGAGTGAGAGAACATCTTACTGTCCCAAACAAAAAGCCCTTCTGAAATCAGAAGGGCTTTGATGTATTTCGAATTGAGGGGGAAGATTAATTATCTCTTCACTTCCACATCCCAGATCTCGTCTGCATAATCCTTGATCGTTCGATCTGAAGAGAACTTTCCAACCCGTGCCGTATTTAGCAGAGCCTTCCGGTTCCATTCATTCTGATTTTTATAGAGCTCATCCACCTCTGCCTGCTTGTTGATGTAAGCTTCATAATCGGCCAGAACCAGGAAGTAATCTCCTTTATGCAGCAGGGAGTCGATGATTGGCTGGTACAGCTCTGAATCTTCATTAAAGAAGCCATCTTTAATCTGATCCAGCGCTTTCTTCAGCTCCTCGTTGCTGTTGTAGTAATCCCACGGGTTGTATCCTTCATGGCGCAGACGCTCCACGTCATCCACAGTATTTCCAAAAATGAATATATTTTCATCTCCTACCTCCTCTTTAATCTCCACATTGGCACCATCAAGGGTACCGATAGTAAGCGCTCCGTTCAGGGCAAACTTCATGTTCCCGGTACCGGATGCTTCAAAACCTGCAGTTGAAATCTGTTCTGAAAGGTTTGCGGATGGAATCATCTTCTCGGCCAGTGTTACACTGTAGTTTTCAAGGAAAATGAATTTCAGCTTGTCACCAACATCGGGATCGTTGTTAATTTTCTCACCAATGTCGTTCATCAGCTTGATGAACAGCTTCGCCATCGTGTAACCCGGTGCGGCTTTCCCGGCAACTAAAATTGTACGGGGTACAAAGTCTCCGTCGGGATTCGCTTTGATGCGATTGTACTGCGTAATGGCATAGAGTGCAAGCATAAACTGGCGTTTGTACTCATGAATTCGTTTAATCTGAATATCGAACATCGATTGAGTATTTACCTTAATACCGCGCTTCTCTTCGATGTAGTCTGCCATTCGCTGCTTATTGTTCTGCTTTACTTCGGCAAACTTCTTCATGAACTTTTTGTCGTCCACAAATTTTTCCAGTTTCTTCAGCTGACTCAAATCGGTAACCCAATCTTCTCCAATTTCGCCAGTGATCAGGTCAGACAGCTCACGGTTCGACTGTCGCAGCCATCGCCGGGGAGTAATTCCGTTCGTTTTGTTAGTAAACTTCTCCGGATAGATCTCATAAAAATCTTTGAAGAGGGTCTTCTTAATCAGGTTACTGTGCAGTTGTGCTACACCGTTCACTTTGTGGGACCCAACAATACCGAGAGAGGCCATGTGTACAACCGGATCTTCCCCTTCACCTACAATAGAGAGCCGACTGACTTTCCCCCTGTCGTCACCGATCTTCTCACTTACATCATTCAGAAATCGTCGATTTATTTCGTAAATAATCTGCAGGTGTCGAGGCAATAGGTTCCTCAACAGAGATACAGGCCATTTTTCCAGTGCTTCGGGAAGAAGCGTATGGTTGGTATAGGCCATTGTTTTCACCGTTATATCCCAGGCGAGCTCCCACGAGAGCCCCTCTTCATCCACAAGAATTCTCATCAGTTCGGGAATGGCAAGGTTTGGATGCGTATCGTTGCACTGAATGGCCACCTTTTCCGGTAGTTTTCTCCAGTCGTCATGTACTTTCTTGAACCTTCGCAGAATATCACGAACGGACGCTGCAACCAGGAAGAACTCCTGCTTCAGTCTCAACTCCTGACCCACAAATACTTTATCGTTTGGGTAGAGGACACGTGAGATATTTTCATTAAGCTGCGTATCACGTACCGCATCGATATACTGCCCCTGGTTAAAGCTCTTCAGGTCGATGGAGGATGAGGAAGATGCTTTCCATAACCTGAGGTTGTTTACCACATCATTCTTGTAGCCGGGGATTGGTGTGTCGTATGCCACCGCCAGCACGTCGTGTGTGTTATCCCATCGGAACCGTAAATTGCCTTTGTCATCATGGTAAGCGTGGGAGTTTCCGTAGAACGGTACGTTGTACTGAATTTTTGGACGGACAATATCCCAGGGATTTCCATATCTGAGCCAGAGGTCGGGCTTCTCAATCTGGTATCCGTTCTCTATTTGCTGATAAAATATTCCGTAGTCGTACCGGATACCGTAACCGATTGCAGGAATTCCCAATGTTGCCATCGAATCCAGGAAACAAGCTGCAAGCCGTCCAAGACCACCGTTTCCAAGACCCGCATCCCATTCGGCATTTCGCACTTTATCATAATCCAGCCCAACCTCTTTCATTGCATCTGCAGCTACATCCTGCATCCCCAGGTTTACAAGCATATTGTCCAGAAGGCGCCCGATCAGGTACTCCATAGAAATGTAATAGACGCGCTTTTCGTCATTGGAGTAGTAACGCTGCTGCGTGTTGAGCCAACGGTCGTGCAGGCGGTCCATCACCGCGAGAACCACGCTTCGGTAATTATCCCATTCTGTTGAGCTATACTTGTCTTTGGCTAATGTATAACGAAGGTGCTGTTTAATATCTTCCTTGAAGGAATCCACATCCATTCCGGCGCGCGGATCTGTTTTTTTTGATTTACCCATAATGTCAAAAATTAATTGTCAGTCGTTAACAGGAGTGCTGAAGCAGTCAGCAGGTCTCTCCAAATAGTTTAGTCTTTTCTGTAAATACCGTTATCCGGCTCAAAGTTTGGCCTGGTTAGATTTGCGGGAAATCCAAGCTTATAAAACGATTCATAGGCATTAATTGCAACAAAATCTTGCTCAAAAACACCGTAAACCGTGGAACCGCTTCCGCTCATCATGGCGAACGACGCCCCGAATTCGAGCATTTGATCTTTGATATTACCGACCAGTTCATGTTTTGTAAACACCGGAGCTTCCAGGTCGTTTTCCAGTAAAAACTGCCACTGATCGATCTCCTCTTCAAGTAAAACCCCCTTTATGGAGAAGTCATGGTCCGGATTTGGCACACAGTTTTGGTACACCTCTGCTGTTGAGCTCTCAAAGTTGGGGTAAGCAGTTACAATCCATGCATCGGGTTGAATATCGGCCGGTTCGATATCGTGGCCCAATCCGGTAGCAATGCCCGGTTTCCCTTTAATGAAAAACGGAACGTCTGAACCGAGGGTTCTGCCCAGGTCTATCAGCTCATCTTTTGAAAGCCCGGCTTCTTCCAGCTTATTCAGGATTCTAAGTGTAAGCGCCGCATTACTACTGCCTCCGCCGAGTCCGGCACCGGCAGGAATATTTTTTATAACGTTGAAGCTGTAGTGTCGGTTTAGCCCAATGTAGCGATCAAACAGCTTGTAGGCTTTTGTAATCAGGTTGGAATCGTCCGTTGGGATCGATTTCTCGGACAGATTTAGGGTGTACGCCTCAGAGGGTTGTACTTCGAACCGATCGCTCCATTCAATGAAACAGAGCCCTGTTTCAATCCGATGGAATCCGGTAGGCAGCTTTTCGAGAACGTGAAGTCCAAGATTTATTTTTCCGTACGAATTGGCAATCCACATAGGTACAATCCTTGGTTAGTCTTTAAAAATCAGTTTAAACATCAGAATACTCAGTGCAAGCAGAAGTGTAATGGCGTTGGCCAGAATAATCGGCAAATCGGAGATGAGGATTCCGTAAATAAGCCAGAGGAGTACGCCTGTGCAGAAAATAGAGTACATACCAAGGGATAAATCCTTGGCAGATTTAGATTTCCATGTTTTTATGACCTGCGGCAGAAAGGCCACGGTTGTACAGAAACCGGCTGCAAGCCCAATGATTGTGAGAAATTCCATGCTTAATGTAAATGGGTTATCTGTTCTCGGAGTTTAAATACTCTTCTTTTATATCCTGTAGGTATTGGTAGGCGGCATCATACTCGTTGGGAATCTCCCCATCCAGAATGGCCTCTTTGATCCGGTCTTTTACTTTTCCAACAACCGGCCCGGGAGAAACCTCCAGCTCTCGCATAATTTCATCGCCGCTGATCGGGTTTTTCCAGTTGCGCATCCGGTCTTTCTCTTCAACTTCAACAATTTTCTTTTCAACCTTGTCGAAGTTGTTACGATATTTTTTCCGGCGCCATTCATTTTTACTGGTGATATCTGCCCGGCAAAGTGTCATCAGGTCGTCGATGTCGTCCCCGGCTTCAAAGATCAGGCGGCGGACCGCACTGTCGCTCACCTCATCCGAGACGAGCGCGATGGGCCTGAGGTGGAGGCGGACCAGCTTCTGAACATATTTCATCCGGTCATCAAGCGGCAGCCCGAGCCGTTTAAAAATTCTTGGCACCCACTTGGCCCCGAGCGCGTCGTGGCCGTGGAATGTCCACCCAATGCCGCGCACAAATTTTTTGGTCGGTGGTTTGGCAATATCGTGAAGAATGGCTGCCCAGCGAAGCCAAAGGTCATCACTTACTTTAGCTGTGTTGTCGAGAACCTCCAGAGTGTGCCAAAAATTATCTTTGTGGCGCATTCCGTTCTTCTCGTCCACGCCAATCAAATTCACCATTTCGGGAAAAAACTGTTTTAGCAGCCCGGTTTTTAGCAGAATGGCAAAGCCAATGGAAGGCTTTGGGCTCAGGACAATTTTATTAAGCTCATCCAGAATTCGCTCTTTCGAAATAATGGAGAGGCGGTGGGCCATTTTTTTAATAGCATTGAACGTTTTTGGTTCAATCTTAAAATTGAGCTGTGTGGCAAAGCGTACAGCCCGCATCATTCTCAAAGGATCGTCATCAAAGGTCTTTTCCGGGTCGATGGGAGTGCGAATCAGGTTGCCCTTTAAATCCTGAATTCCATTAAATGGGTCGTGCAGAACACCAAACTGATCAGGGTTCAGCGACCATGAAAGTGCATTAATGGTTAGATCGCGCCTCAACTGATCGTCTTCCAGAGTTCCATCTTCTACAATCGGTTTTCTGGAATCCCGCCGGTAACTTTCTTTCCGTGCACCCACAAACTCCAGGTCCAGGTTTTTGTACTTCACCTGTGCAGTTCCAAATTTTTTAAAAACCGTCAGTTTGGAGGTATTTAATTTTTTTGAAATTTTCTGAGCGAGTTCAATCCCGGAACCGACGGTCACAAAATCGATGTCAGTGATCTCATCCGGATTCAGCCTGTTTAAATAGTAATCGCGCACATATCCGCCAACTACATAAACATTTTGGTTGATGGATTCGGCAATCTCGCCAATGGTTTTAAAAAGCTCTTGGTGTTGTTTGGGTATTTCCAGCAAAATGAATCGTGATTTTTTGTTAGCTTTGTAAAATAACAACATTCTAAGTGGCAATCAGCTAAAGTCCGGATTTCTTTTAGGTGGAGTTTTAAGTGCTGCTGATTTGCCGAAATTCAATCGCTAAACAAACGTTATGACAGCATCAGCCAGAGTAAAAAATGCGCTGCGAATCAGCCTTGCTGTTTCTGTTTTGTCGCTGATTGTAAAAATGGGTGCATTTGTTATAACCGACTCAACAACGGCGATGTCGGATGCGGCTGAATCGGTGGTGCACGTTCTTGCAGTTGCGTTTGTACTTTACGGCTACCACCTGAGCTTGAAACCGGCAGATGATACACACTTATATGGACACGAACGGGTGGAGTTTCTTTCGGTAGGCGTGGAAGGGGTTGTGATTATTTTGGCAGGTATCTCCATCCTGTTTTTGGCTATTCAGAATCTGATCACCGGGTTCGAGCTGCAGAACTTAAGCACCGGAATCTATCTGGTTGGGTTTGCAGCCGTTGTAAATCTGATTCTTGGACTATACGTTCAAAAGGTGGGACGGGAAGAGAATAGCATGATCGCCATCAGTAACGGAAAACACATTTTAACGGATGTTTGGACCAGCGGCGGTGTAATTGTCACTCTACTGCTGATTAATATCACAGGGTGGGTTTACCTCGATACGATTGTCAGTATATCCATTGCGGTTTACATCTCGTATGAGGGATTCAAATTGATTCGTTATTCCGTGGATGGAATTATGGATGCCCGCAACCCCGAAGTGCATAACGCCCTGGAAACCGTTTTGGAGAATGAGCTGCCTGCAACTGCTACGGGATGGCACCATCTGCGCCACCGAACATCCGGCTACACCACGTGGGTTGAACTGCATGTAACATTCAAAAAGGACATAAGCCTCAAAAAAGCCCATGACGATGCCACGGTGCTGGAGCGAAAACTGATTGATGCGCTGAAAAGCGATGCAATTGTTACGATACACTTAGAGCCGGAAGCACCGCATGACGAACTTCATGAGATTCTCAAAGACGCCAATAAAAATCAACGGTTTGATGATTTTGTTTGATGGTGAACAGGCCTGGGTATCGGTGTGCAGGTGTTCAATTCGATATGTCCTGATGAACAGTTGGTGTAAACGGACATAAATTTTCGTCAAATAAAAAAGGCGACACCTTTCGGTATCGCCTTTTAAAACGGGTTATTTTTATTACAAGTTACTGCTGCGCTCTTTCCAGTCGGGCGATATATTCGTCACTGGCAAAAATCGCCACTTCAACCCGTCGGTTTTCCTGGCGGCCGGCTTCGGTTTCGTTATCGGCAATCGGTTCGGTTTCGCCACGGCCTTCAATTTGAACGCGAGATGAGGCAATACCCTGTTCAATCAAATAGCTGGCAGCAGATTGTGCGCGTCGTTCACTCAGGCGTTGGTTGTAATTTTCATCTCCTGTAGAATCGGTGTGCCCTACAATCATCAGGTTAGTGTCGTCATCCTCTCCCATTATTCGAGCCAGTTTCCTTAGGTTTTCCCTGGAAGCCTGCCGCAGTTCGGAGGAGTCAAAACCAAACAGCAGTCCGCTGTCAAAACTGAGTGCAATACCCTCTTCAACACGCTGTACGGTTACACCATCCAGTTCGCGCTCCAGTTCTTCTGCTTTTCGGTCCATATTTCGCCCGATAATAGCCCCCACAGTGCCGCCAACGGCTGCTCCTGCAATGGCACCGGCTGCTGTATTGCCCAATGTTTTCCCTACTACAGCGCCGACTGCGGCGCCACCGCCGGTTCCAATAACCGCACCACGGGCTGTGTTACTCCAGTTTGAACAACCGGAAATAATGAGTGTACTTGCCAAAATTACCAGAATAACCGCAGAATGTTTTGTTATACGTATCATAATGTTTTGAATTTTGTTGATGAGTAATCTCTTGCTAAAACTGTCGTTGCATCAAAATGTTTCAGTTCCGGAGTGCAGCCTGTAACATTCCATGCTCTATTTCGCATAATGTAATTAAATATTTCTCCGTACGCTACCGTCTTGGCTCACATTAATATGCGGTACAAGAATCTCTTCAATGTTTGTAACTTCACATAAATCAATGAATAAAAAACTACGGCCATGAAGTATTATTCTGTTGCTTTACTGTTTGTATTGTTTTTATCCGGCTGCATGCCTGAACCGGTTTTCAGGCTCGAATCTCAGCACGATAATGTACTGAACTATCGGGGTATGGAGTATCTCTACAGCGAAGGTGAAAACTCTTCCGTCACTATGGCTTACTATCGTCATGTTGATGATTATATAGTTATGGATGTTGAGATTGTTAATTACTCTGACTCCATTATTCAGGTAGATACACCCGGCTTTAAATATAGTGCCCGATATGATTATGGTGATGGAAGTTATAATCCGCTGAAAGGTGGTACTGCGTACAACCCCGAACAAATTCTGCTGAATCTGGACCTTGCCTCTTCTCGGGCCAATGCTCAAGAGAAAACAAACTTGGTGTTGGACGGCATTACGGTTGCAGCAAATATAGCTTCAGACGTAGCCGGTGCAGATTCACAGACAGTCCAGGAAAGAAATAGAAGAGAAAATCAAAGAACACGTGAGGCGATTGAACGAGCAGAACGCAGGGATCAGTTTTATGCACGGGTCTCCAGCCTGAATGAGCAGCGCACGTACTGGGAAACGGAAGTGATCCGTAAAACAGATCTATACCCGGATGAGTCCATTGCCGGTGAGGTGCTTTATCCCGTTGCCGAAAAAGCGAATGTAGTGGAATTTTCAGTAATTGTAGGAGAAGAGGAGCATCATTTTGTATATCGGCAAAAGAAGTATAAGCCATAAAAAAAGCGTGATCTGAAGTGTAAATCACGCTTTGTCAAGTTTATTGAAGGTGGTTAGAGCCGGCTTACTGTTTCAGAATGGAGTGGTCACCAATGTGAATTTCACCCGTGGCATTATCTGCTTCAGCAAAGTTTCCAATCGTTGAACCTTTCAGGTTGCATCCGGAAAGTTTAACACTTTTCTGAATGATTGAGTTTTCAACTTTTGAGTTGGTAACAGTAGTTCTGGCTTCGATGCTTACATTGGGGCCAATTTCACTGTCGGAAATCTCAACTCCATCGCCAATGAACACCGGCGGGTGGATGGTTGTATTTTCATACGCATCAAAAGAGTGATTCTCCTTTTTTAGGATTTCACCGGTTGTTTCCAGCCATGCCGGCAGGGTTCCACAGTCGAGCCACTCATCTACCGTGGCTTTTTTAAAAGTTTTTCCATCTTTCAGCAGTCGGTCGAGGGCATCGGTAAGCTGGTACTCATCACCGTGGCCGGTTACATTATTGTCGAGCAGGTACTGAATCTCCTTCATCAGATGTTCACCCTGTTTAAAGTAATAAACACCAATAATGGCCAGTTTTGAGATTGGTTCGCTCGGCTTTTCAACAAAATCGGTAATGGTGTCTCCATCGTGAACGGCAACACCAAAACGGGATGGATCTTCCACTTCTTTCAGCCAGATAACGCTGTCTGCATCATCCAGGGTTACTTTTTCGTAGGAGTCAAAAATGGTGTCGGCAAACACGATGATAACTTCACCTTCCAGATCTTCTCCGGCACAGGAAACCGCGTGTGCCGTCCCGAGCGCTACATCCTGCACTCTGAAAGTGGCTTTGGCATTGTGGCGCTCACTCATATCGGTTAGAGTCTCTTTAATTTCGCGCCCAAAATCAGGTCCCAAAATGTAGACAATTTCATCTATGGTTCGGTCGAGGGTGCGGGCAAATGTTTCAACAATTCTCTCGACGATCATGGTGCCGGCCACCGGCAGAAGCGGTTTTGGGGTCGTGTGTGAATGAGGACGGACGCGTGTTCCCCGGCCGGCCATTGGGATAATCAGTTTCATAAATTCAGAATATTCATTTTTTAATTTTCAGAAACATCCGGTTTCTTTATCATTCTATGATTGTGAACTCTTTATTTTCGGATGTTTACTATCTTGTTTTCTTTATTGGGTAGAAATAAGTGAATCAAATATAACAGTTCACGGTTTGATTATCGAACGTTGATTCCTCCGGCCGACTGAAGAAAATCATTTTTGAAACGAGTTAAATAACGACCAAAAGTTTGGATATCTATACATTGTTTATGAATGCGATCATTACATTGTTTATGAATGCGATCATTATACTCCTGATCGCAATTTTTATCAGACATTCACTTCACAGGCTGCGCTACTTTCTGCACATGTTTCAGCAGCTCGGCTATAAAACCCATGAGTTTCGCCACTGGCTGATGGATCACTTCTTCAGCCGTTTTTTCACGCCGGAGCATATCTTTTTCAATTTGATCATTCTGATTGTGATCAACTTTCTGGTTGACCGGATAACACTCACGGCCGGTGCTATTACAATGTTTGTATTTGCGCTGTTTTGGTTTGTGGATACATCCAGGTACAAGCAGGAGAAAGAGAAAAAACCGCTTGTATACACCGCACGGGTAAAGCGTCTGTTGGTTACAGCACTGATAATTATTGGGGTGCTCTGGTTCTACATGATTGATATTGCATACAGAGGGGTTCAGCTTCGCGATTTTGTTGCGCCATTCATTAATGTTGATCCATATTTTCTCAGTTTTGGCCTGGTTGTACTCGATATCTTCATTCCGTTTTTTCTCTATCTCGCAGCTTTTGTCATGAAACCGGTTGAAAAGAAGATTCAAAACGGATTTAAAAAACAGGCGCGAAATAAACTGCAATCCTTGCCACACCTGAAGGTCATTGCCATTACAGGAAGTTACGGCAAGACGAGCACCAAATTTTTGATGGACGCATTTCTGAAAGAGCGGGTTCGGGTATGCGTTACTCCCGGTAGTTTCAATACCCCGATGGGAATCTGTAAAGTGATTAACAACGATCTGGAAGCTCACCACCAGGTGTTGATTCTGGAGATGGGCGCCCGCTATCAAGGGAACATTAAAGAGCTTTGTGATATCGCACAGCCGGATATTTCGGTAATTACAAACGTGGGGATTTCTCATCTGGAGACATTCGGTTCTCGCGAAGCGGTAGCTCAGGAGAAGTCAACCCTGGCGAGAGAGTTGAAGCCGGGCGGCACGTTAATCCTGAACGGTGATGACCCTCTGGTTCGAAATATGGCAGAACTGCGTGATGATGTTAAGATCGTATTTGCGGGAAGTGAGGGAGCCGTTCGAGTCTCAGAAAGTGAAACCGGTGCGAACGGAACCCGTTTTGAGATGAGCGTTTTTGATAAAGAGGGCAACCGTACAGATAAAGAAGAATTTAAAACGAAATTGCTGGGTAAGCATAACATTCAAAATATGTGTATCGCTGCCGCAGTTGCCCTTCAGTTTGATATTCGCTTGAAAACGATGGCCGTGGCCGCCTCCAAAATGGAGCCGGTTGAGCACCGTTTAGAGTTGAAGAGCCGCAATGGATTGACGGTTATTGATGATGCATTTAATTCTAACCCTGTGGGCGCTAAGAATGCGGTGGATATACTGGCTTCATTCAATACGGGTAAGAAAATTATCATCACCCCGGGTATGATTGAACTTGGTGAACTGGAAGAGAAAGAGAATCAAAAATTTGGAGAGCATATCGCCAAATCCGGCCTCGATTTGGTAATTTTGGTGGGAGATGAACAGACGAAGCCAATCCAGAAAGGGATTGCATCAGTTCAGAGCGGATCTAAAACTGATGTGAAAATTGTGAATTCACTTTTCGAAGCGAATGATTATCTGGAGACGTATGCCTCACCGGGTGATGTGGTTCTCTACGAAAATGATCTCCCCGATACATATAACTCGTAGTGTCGGTATGCATCGCATTTTGATGTGATTTTATCCAAAAGGAGAAACAACCGCCCCACGATGCTGTTTAGGTGAATAGAACAGTTCACTTAATTGAAGCATTATGAATAAATGGATACTGAAGGCCGGATTAATTTTAACAGTTGGTTTGTTTAGCAGCGGCTGTATGGTTTCGGGCGGTCTGATTATCGAGCCTGAACCTGTAATTATCGGAGATCCGCCACGAAAAGTTTTGCACCGTGCTAAACAAAGCAGAAACTATAAAAAAGCCAATTTTCGGGTTCCGCCGGGACACATGCCCCCGAGGGGTAAATGCAGGGTTTGGTATTACGACCGT
>NZ_MDWE01000020.1 GCF_001715195.1 Rhodohalobacter halophilus | reverse complement strand
GGGGCATCAGCCACCGGTTGTCTCATGCCACAGAATTGGCCGCCATATTCCTTCAAATGCAGTAATTATTCGAGGAAGTTAGCAAAATGGGTTTGGAAATCGCTTGAAGTCGTTCGAGTTCAGGGGAATTTTACTCTCCCCTTACGGCTTCGGCGGGCTCTACCCTGGAGGCTCTTGCAGCCGGATACCAGCTTGCAGCCACACAGAGAAGTAAACTGCCGCCCACAACAAGTGCAATGTCCAATGGCTGGATAGCTACAGGATAAGCATCTATGATGAAGGATGAGGTTAGCTTTACCAGTCCATACTCTTGCTGCAGCCATGATACACCAACCCCAAGAACACCGCCAATCCCGCAGCCGATCAGCCCGATTTGAACTCCCTGGCTAATAAAGATCTGTCGAATTTTTTTTGAGGTCATTCCCATGGAAATCAGAACACCGATGTCTTTCTTTTTCTGGATCACAATCATCGTAAGTGAACCGACAATATTGAGCGCTGCTACCAGAACAATAATCATCAGTATAAAGTATGATCCCCACTTTTCAAGGTACATTACATCGTAGAGAGGTTTTTGCAGATCGTACCAGGTTTGAATTCTAAACTCAGGACCCACAATACCTGCCAGTTCTTCTCGTACCTGATCCGCGCGGTCTGTATCTGTAAGCTGCAGATCGAGACCGGTGATTTTATCCCGCATATTGAATAGCCGCTGGGCCGCGGTTAGGTTGATGTAGGTGATATCATCATCAATGATCTGTTGGATGTTGTAGCTGCCGCGAACCTGAAAACGGCTGACCCTCGGAGCTGAGAACTGTGTGATGGCACGCCTCATGCCGGCTGCGCTGAGGAGGGCAATTTCATCACCCGGGCTGAGTCCATACTGACCGGACAGTGAACTGCTGATTACAAGGCCGGGTTTGCCATCCTGTACAGAAAGGTCAAAAACACCGTTTTGGACGCTCTGTTCCAGATCAGAAATTCGTATGTGAGAACTTCGTTCGATGCCGCGAACAATTACCACATCATTTTGATTGCCATCTGAAATAAGCATGGCTTTTCCTTCTACATAGGGTGCAACCTGAACCACTTCCGGGTGATCCTGAAGCTGTTGAATGAGGTCGGGATCAAACGGCATGGTGTTCGCCTCGGCAAGCTCAATCCGGATATCGGGATCAAATGAGAGCAGGAACCCCCGGATAACATCGAAGAAACCGTTAAAAACCGAGAGAATAATGATTAACAGTGCAGTGCCGATTGTGATCCCCGCAATACTGATTGAGGTAAGTACAGAAATCAGCGAAATGTGTTTTCGGGAAAAAAGATAACGCCTTGATATAAAACGGGTAATATTCATTCAGTGCTGATTTCTAACCTAAACCACAGACCTGCAAAATGGGACCATCAATTTGGCTATAAAATTTTTATTTTAAAGTGTTAGCAAATCAAATCTAAGGGGATGTGAATAACTTGACGCTTAAAATCGAAGAAATTCAGGCAATATCCAACGGCAGTCATGGCGATCTGTTTTCCGTGTTGGGGCTGCATACAGAAAAAATTGATAAAAAAGAGAAATTGGTTGTGAGGGTTTTCCGGCCTGATGCGAAGTCTGTCCGGGTCATGCCAGACAAAGGAAAGGCGGTTGAACTTACCCGGGCATCCGAAACAGGTCTTTTCGAACACGTTTTCAGCCGCCGAAAGAATCGGTTTGAATACACCTTGGAAATCACACCATATGAAGGAGATATTTATACAATAGAAGACCCATACCGATTTGGGCCGATGCTGACCGACTACGATCTACAGCTCTGGGGTGAAGGAAACCACCATTTTGCGTACGAAATGATGGGTGCGCACCTAAAGACCGTAGATGGTGTGAGTGGTGTGCATTTTGTAGTGTGTGCACCTTCTGCGTCAAGGGTTAGCGTGATCGGATCATTTAATAACTGGGATGGCCGGGTTCACGGAATGCGGAAATATCCTGATCAAGGAATTTGGGAGACATTCATACCGCATGTAACGAAGGGTGATCTCTACAAGTTTGAGATTAAAACACACCCCGGTCAGGCACCTGCCAAGAAAGCCGATCCGTATGCTCGTTTTTCGGAGCTTCGCCCCGGCACAGCTTCAAAAGTCTGGAACGATACGTATGACTGGAATGATGGAGATTGGGTTGATCATCGTGATACAAACCAGCACCACGACAAACCTATCAGTATTTATGAGATTCATGCCGGTTCGTGGAAACGAAAAGTTGGAGAAGATCCCGGATTTCTCTCCTATCGTGAACTGGCGGACGACCTGGTTCCATATTTACAGGAGATGAATTTTACGCATGTGGAGTTGATGCCGATAGCTGAGCACCCCTACGATCCATCCTGGGGATATCAAATTACGGGTTACTTTGCACCAACCAGTCGATTCGGTAAGCCGGAAGACTTTAAGTATTTCATTGACAGGTGTCATCAGGCCGGAATTGGAGTTATTCTGGACTGGGTGCCGGCTCATTTTACGAAGGACGATCACGGGTTGAGGCGATTTGACGGGACGGCTCTTTATGAACATGAAGATCCGCGTTTGGGCGAGCACAAAGATTGGGGAACCAATATTTTTAATTTCGGGCGAACCGAAGTACTTAACTTTCTGATTTCCAACGCAATTTTTTGGATAAAGGAGTTTCATATTGATGGGCTTCGGGTTGATGCTGTGGCATCCATGCTCTATTTAGACTACTCCCGAGAAGATGGTGAATGGGTGCCGAATGAGTATGGCGGAAGAGAAAATCTACAGGCGATACATTTTCTTCGACGATTCAACGAGGTACTTCACGACTACTACCCGGGAGTTCTGACCTTTGCGGAGGAGTCTACATCGTGGCAGGGTGTTTCACGCCCCACTTCTTCCGGCGGTCTTGGTTTCGATTTTAAGTGGAATATGGGTTGGATGAACGACTCGCTTGATTACATGCAGAAGGATCCGATATACCGGAAGTACCACCAGGATCAGCTCTCGTTTTCGTTAATCTATGCGTTTTCTGAACAGTTTATTCTGCCTCTATCCCACGATGAAGTGGTTCATATGAAGCAGTCTCTGCTCTCGAAAATGCCCGGAGACGACTGGCAGAAGTTCGCCAATCTCCGACTTCTCTACACCTATATGTTTGGTCATCCCGGTAAAAAACTCCTCTTTATGGGTGGTGAGTTTGCACAGTGGAGTGAATGGTCAGAACAGCACTCTATTGACTGGCACCTGCTTCAGTGGGAGAACCACAAGGGAATCCAAAATCTGGTTAAAGATTTAAACGGAATATACCGGGGCGAACCGGCCATGCATCAGGTAGATTTTAGCTGGGAGGGCTTTGAGTGGATAGATATCAGTGATGCGGATAACAGTATGCTATCGTTTATTCGAAAAGGAAAAGACCCTGACGATTACCTGGTATTCTTGCTCAACTTCACGCCAACATTGCATCAACAGTACAAATTCGGGGTGCCTGAGGCCCGGGAATATGAAGTGGTTTTAAACAGTGATTCTGCTTACTACGGTGGCAGCAATGCCGGGCCAAATGTTATCAAAGGGCAGGATGGCGCATGGCACAGTCAACCGGCAAATATTACGGTTACCGTACCGCCACTGGCCGGTGTTATTTTGAAGCCTAAAAAATAGAAGGCTATTCAATCAATTATTGAAAACTTAAAATTTTAGCAAATTATGAGATTTCCACGCTCTTGTGGCACATTAGTGCATCCAACCTCATTTCCCTCAAAATATGGGATGGGCGACCTGGGGTATGAAGCCCGGGATTTTATTGATTTCCTGGAACGGACCCATCAAACCATCTGGCAGATGCTTCCTTTGTGCCCTACCGGTTACGGAAATTCACCCTATGCCAGCTACTCGGCATTTGCCGGAAATCACTATCTGATCAGTTTAGATCTTTTGGTAGAAAAGGGATTATTGTCAGCGGATGAGGTAAAAAAGGCCGAATTGCCTGTTAAAACTGTTGCGGAGTATGAGAAGTCGTACGAAGTGAAAGATAAGCTCTACAAAAAGGCGTCGAATACCTTTTATCGGGATTTGACGGCTGAAGATGAAAAAATGCTGATGGTGTTTAAACAGGAAAATGAGGTGTGGCTTCACGATTATTGTCTGTTTATGACCTGTCTGAAAAATAATGACAAGCAGCCGTGGAATCAGTGGGATGAGGGAATTGCACAGCGTAAGCCAAAAGCAGTTCAAAAAGTTGAAAAAGAGTTTAAAGAGGAAATAGAGTATCAGCTCTGGCTGCAGTTCGAGTTTTTCAATCAGTGGAGTGAATTGAAAGCGTACGCAAACGAGAGAGGGATCCGTGTGATTGGGGATATACCCATTTTTGTGGATCACAACAGTTCGGATGTCTGGTCAAACCCAAAGTATTTTGCAGTGGATAAACAGGGAAATCGACAGTTGGTTGCGGGTGTTCCGCCTGACTATTTCAGCGAAACGGGACAGCTATGGGGGAATCCTCTCTATAAATGGAAAGAGCTTAAGAAAGATGGATTTACCTGGTGGGTAAACCGTTTTCGCCAGATGTTTGAACTCTATGATGCCATTCGAGTGGATCATTTTCGAGGATTTGATGCCTACTGGGAGGTGAAAGCATCTGAAGAGACAGCTATTAACGGCAAGTGGGTAA
Organism: Rhodohalobacter halophilus; assembly: GCF_001715195.1. Classification (GTDB taxonomy): domain Bacteria; phylum Bacteroidota; class Rhodothermia; order Balneolales; family Balneolaceae; genus Rhodohalobacter; species Rhodohalobacter halophilus. The sequence goes on along the minus strand of NZ_MDWE01000020.1, from coordinate 8,180 downwards.
AAGCACCGGGCAAGGAACTGTTCAAAACCATTCACAAAGAGTTGGGTGAACTGCCAATTATTGCAGAAGATCTTGGCGTGATGACACCTGAAGTAGAAGATTTGAGGGACTCCTTCAATTTTCCGGGCATGAAGATCTTGCAGTTTGCATTCGATTCGGACTCATCAAATAGTTTCCTGCCGCATAACTATCCGCAGAACTGCGTTACGTATACTGGAACTCACGACAACGACACCACAATTGGCTGGTACAATCAGGCTCCGGAGGTAGAAAAACATCGCCTCAGAGAGTATACAAAATCGGATGGAAGCCAGCCCGGATGGGAGTTGGTTCGTCTCGGTATGTTGTCGGTTGCCGATCAGGCGATTTTCCCGCTTCAGGATTTTATGAACCTGGGAACTCAGCACAGAATGAATCTGCCCGGAACCGTAGGCGATAACTGGCTTTGGCGATATACACCCAATATGCTAAACGATGTTGATGAAGACCGGATCAAATATCTGGCCGTTTTAGGAAACAGAGTTTTACAGGATGAGGAAAATAACTGATAGGCAATAACACCCTTTTCAATAAAAGGTGTGATTTTGTATCTTACGCCGTCTTAATAATGAATAAATCGCATTGAATGCAATTTAAGCTCAATCATCTGCCTAAACGGACTAATAAACCCCGAAATAAAGGCATTACTCTCGCACTCGACAAAGGGTTTAGTGTTCGTCAAGTTGAAGATTTTTGTGAAGCTGCCTCCGGTTACACCGATATTGTTAAGCTTGGGTGGGGCACTTCATATGTAACACAGAACCTTTCAGAAAAACTGGAAGTTTATAAAAAGCATGATATTCCGGTCTATTTTGGCGGTACGCTATTTGAGGCGTATGTTTTGAGAGGTCAGTTAGATGCGTATGTTGAACTGCTAAAGAGGTATGAGATTCAGCATGTGGAGGTTTCTAACGGAACTATCTGGCTTTCGGAAAATAAGAAGCTGGATATTATCAACGAGCTGAGCCGGGATTTTACGGTATTATCGGAAGTTGGCAGCAAGAATCCGGACTCTATCATTCCGCCCTACAAGTGGGTGAAAATGATTAACAACGAAATGGAAGCCGGCAGCTGGAAAGTGATATGTGAGGCACGGGAAAGCGGAACGGTTGGTCTGTTTAGGCCAAACGGTGAAATCCGGTCCGGATTAATCGACGAAATTACCGACCAGATACCGATGAGTGACCTGATTTTTGAAGCTCCTCAAAAAGATCAGCAGGTTTGGTTTATTAAGAAATTTGGAAGCAATGTGAACCTCGGAAATGTTGCCCCTACAGAAGTAATTTCTGTTGAGACCATACGTTTAGGTTTGCGAGGAGACACCCTATTTGACTTTTATTCGATAGAAGACAATCAGTTGCAGAAAGCCTATTCCGGTAACTCTAATTCAAACGGTTCCCGAGAGACTACTAAGTAAGATTTAAAATTATGAAAATATTATACGCAGCCGCAGAAATTGCACCCTTCGCCAGAATGACCTACACTGCTGACTTGTTGCGCTTTTTGCCGGCATCACTGCAGGATCAGGGATTTGAAATCAGAATCTTACTTCCAAAGTTTGGAACCATTAACGACCGCCGTAACCGGCTTCACGAAGTAATTCGACTTTCAGGAATTGAGGTTGAGGTAGGGGATGAAGTTGAGAGTATGAAGATTAAAGTGGCGAGTATTCCAAATGCTAAGCTTCAGGTCTATTTCCTCGATAACGATAAGTACTTCAAGCGAAAAGGGATGTTCGACAATCCCAAAACCGAAAAGTTTTATGACGACAACGATGAGCGTCTGGCTTTTTACAATAAAGGAGTGCTCGAAACTGTTATCAACCTTGGATGGGAGCCTGACATTATCCACTGCCACGACTGGCCCGCAGGATTGATTCCTCTTCTGGTACGAACCAAGTATAAGAACGAAGAGATTTTCAAGAATACCCAGATTGTGTATAATCTGCACCATCCGGAGAACAAAGGACAGTTTGAAGGATCCAACATTCTGGATCTGCTGGGCCTTCCTGAAAATGTAGATATTAATTCCTACGTAGAGGACGGTGTGGTAGATTTATTGAAGACAGGTTTGAAACACAGTGACCACGTTGTTACAGGTAACCACCTGAAAGATCAGTTCGACGATCTGTTTAAAGAATTGAATATTAACCCAACAAAAATTCAGGGTTCGCCCGAAGATGTATCAAAAAAATTCGCAGACTACTACCGGCAAATCACCGGAAAAGATGAATAATTCATCTGTTTCCAATCTCACAAATAAAGAGATTATTACGAAAGGCAGCCGACCCAACATCGCTGCCTTTCTTCTTCTTTTCTTCATTCCGCTATTCATAAGTTGTGAATCTCCCGGTTCAGTCGGTGAAGGTTTAGGGCCTGATGGAAGTACGGTTGAAAAAGATGAATATTCAGTAGACAGTATTACCCCTATCGAGGCAAACACATTTTCCGGCCGTCTTCAGAGTTCGGCGATGGGATATCTTGAAGACCCTGTTTATGGTACATTAAATGCCATTGCTGTGCTTAAACCGGCACTCTCATCTTCAGTAGTAGACACATTAAAAGAGGGCGACACCATGTCCCTACGGCTGGTATTTAATGAATCGGTTTATGGTGAGGATGGTTCTGTTGCCAACTTTGAGCTGTTTGAGATGGCTGAAAGATGGAGAGGCAACGAGATTCGATACAATCAACCTGCTTCCGTAGATCTTAATGCCAAAGTGGGTGAATTTCAGATAGCCAATGAAGATACGGTAGAAGTTGAATTGAGCGCCGATTGGGTGGATAAATACAGATCGTACTTCAATTCTGAAAGTGCAAATGTGGATTCCCTCTACGCCCGTGAGTTCTTTGGTTTGGCGGTGGTTCCAGCGGAGACGAATTCTAAGATTCGTTTTCTGCGTCACACCCCTCAGGATGATGAAGATACGGCTATTACAGAGTTTCAGATTCACACAACGGAGCTGGATGAGGATGAAGAAGAGGTGGAAGTTGTTGGCCCTGTAGCACTGCGCGACTGGGGATCCTTTACAGTTCGATCTGATGAGCCGGAATACACATCGGGTTACGTGCTTCATAACATTGGCCAGATTATGGAGGTGGATCTTGACTTGAATACAGGAGACCTGGGTTCAAAAAATATTGTAAATGCAAGCCTTATCTTTACCGTTGACCGATCAGATGAGGAAATGCACAGCAATATTTTGAGGCCGGAAGTAGAAACGATACGAGCACACACATTTTCAAATCCGCCTGCCGATCTGATTTCGGAAATATTTATCTCCTCGCCCAACTATGGTGCCGATCTTAATGAAGACGAAGATCTGTTCAAGGTGGATGTAACTCAATATGTGCTGGACAGAGTATATGGTGAGAGTAATACCGGCCCGCTCTACTTTTCAGTTCAAACAGTAAACGGAACTTTTTATTCAGTTAAGCTGAATGATGATACGGCAGCAGAAAGCAGAAGACCCCGATTAATCATCACATCAGTTGAATAAGGTATACACATGAAATATTTACTACCCCTTTTTACAGTTATATTTGGATTTGCGGTTCTTGAAACAGCGCACGCCCAGAATGATGATCTTGCAAACTCCGGTTCATTTTATTCCGGTTTTGGAATAGGTACACCTTCTGATGTTCAGGCGGCAAACAGTATGGGAATGGGGCTCAGCGGTGTTGGGCTGTATTCCGGTTCATCTGCGAATATTACGAACCCTGCACAATGGGGGTTATCTGCGTTCACACACGGTTCGGTTGCGGTGAGTATGTTGAACTACAATGCAAGTGATCAGTTCGACTCGTCCAGAAAAGCACTTTTTGCATTTGAAAACTTTCAACTTGTTCTCCCCGTTCTGCGAAGTAAACTTGGCTTTTCAGTAGGATTCAGCCCCGTAACTCGCTCCGACTTTCAGCGAATTACAGAGGGATCGTTCACACCAATTGAGGGAGTTGGCCTTGATGATGTGGATTATCTTACAAATACACAGGGATCGGGTGGAATCAACAAATTTGAGTTTGGTGCCGGTTACCGATTGTTCGACAACATTTCAGTCGGTTATTCGATGGGGGCTTATCTGTTAACTCAAGACCAAGAAGTGTCTGCGGCATTTTCAGATATGACCTATCGTGGAATTACCTATAACCGGGAAATTGAAGGGTATGCATTTGGTCATAAGTTTGGTATATACGCAAGAAAAGGAAATATATTTGGATCGGAAGATCAGATCTCACTGGGTGCAACTGTTTCATTACCGGTATCCATTGATGCGGAGCGGTCTGTAACAGCATTCCGTACCGTAAACGGGCGAAGGACACTTATTGAGCTTGGAGGAAATCAAGCGAACATGGATGGCACTGTTAAATTGCCTATGGAAATTAACACAGGCCTTACGTATAATTTAAACAGATACGTGATTTTATCGACTGAAGTACTGATGCAGAACTGGAGTGAAGCAGAGTACAGTTACAGCCCGGAACAGCAGGCTTATTATAAGGACAGGATGAAAGCCGGGTTTGGTGTTCAATACCATCCATATAGAACCGAGCAAAGAGGAGGGTTTTTCTCTAATTTTAAGTATAGTTTAGGATCATCGTACGATACCGGTCATTTAAACATAAATGGTGAAGATATAGACACCATTTATCTGAATGCGGGAATCGGTTTTATCGGGCGGCAATCTTCATCCTCTGTAGATCTCAGCTTTCAATATGGTATTCGGGGAACAGAATCCTCCAATTTAGTTAAAGAGAATGTATGGGGTTTTAAACTTTCTCTAAACCTGGCAGAACTGATGTTTGTTCGGCCTAAGTTTCAATAAGCCGGCAGTTGCTCTACGAGTATAAATTAAGTAACCAACTGAAGTAATATGAAAAAGATCATTGCAGCATTCGTCATTCTGATTGCAATTTCAACCAGTGTAAATGCACAGGATGCCGAACCGCCCTACGGCATGAGTGAATTGCAGGCATACTCCATTTTTTATGAAAATTACAGAACCGGCAATTATGATATGGCTCTGCAATTTGGTCGATGGATGCTTGAGGCAAAACCCCGTAATATTGAAGGCGCCAATCGCTTCAGTCTGCCTCGTCAATACGAGCGAATGATCAATGTTTACAGAGAGCTTGCCAAACAGGAGTCTGACCCATCTCTGGCATCAGCGTATCTTGATACAGTTCAGATTATCTATGATGATGCTTTTGAAACGTTCTCGGAAGATGAGATAGACTTCTACACCTGGCATTTTAACAAAGGTCGTTTTTATCAGGAAAATCAAAGCAACATTTCGGGCGGAATGGATCGCGCATACGAAGAGTATGAAAAAGCCTATGAACTGGATGCTGAGCGTTTAACCCAGGCCGGAGACGGATATTACATCAATATTTTGCTTTCAAATTATGTGTCAAAGGGTGAGCGTGAAAAGGCTTTGGCAATGATTGATGAAGTGGAATCGTTCGCAGGGAACTCTTTGATGAATCAAATTAACGAGATTCGCGATGGTCTGTTTTCAGATCCCGAGGAGCGAATTGAGTTTCTTGAAGGAAGACTGGCTGAAAATCCGGGTGACATCACCCTTCTGAAGGAGATCGCAAATCTATACGAAAGCAGCGGAATGAGAGATGAAGCGATTGACTATGCCCGGCAAATTTTTGAGGCTGAGCGAACATACGAAAATGCAAAACGGCTCGCTGAATACGCACTTTCTGACGGGCAAAACAGGCAGGCATTAAACTACTGGCAGCAGGCACTGGATATTGCCGAGTCAAACTCTCAGCGTAAAACAGCTGTCATGCAGTTGGCTGATATCAGCCAGAATATGGGGAATCTTCAGGAAGCAAGAAGATTTGCCCGAAGAGGGATACAGCTTGACCGTAACTGGGGCGATCCTTATTTAAAAATGGCCGATATCTATGCGTCCGCGATCCGTCAGTGTACTTCCGGCCGGCAAATGGATAGGGACGACAGATCTGTGTACTGGCTTGTACTCGATTACTTAGACCGTGCTCGTTCGGCGGACTCTTCTGTTGCAAACACTGTAGAAAGACAATACAGAACGTATGAGCCTGTAACACCAAGCTCGGAAGACAAGTTTTTCAGAGGGTGGGAAACCGGAGATGAAATCCGGATTGGCAGCAACATTTCTGAATGTTATGCCTGGATCGATGAGACAACAACGGTTCGATAATTTTTGATCTACAATTTCCTTCCTTATCTTATTGAGCAGAGCGGTATAAATTATATCGCTCTCTCATTTCTCAATTCTGCTACTCTGTGGAATTCTCAGCTCGTCTTACGCTAAAGCTATTTAAACATCACATTCTAACATTTTACTTCACATAAATAAATCTACTGTGCATGGCACGTTCGCGAAAAAATAAAGGCAGAAATAAGCCTAAAGGAAAAGGCAAGGGAAACAAAAAGAACGTTTTTATCCCAAAGTTTCATCACAATCAAAAGACCCGTATTGGCGGCCGGTATAACGGTGTTTTGGAAATTAACCAAAAGGGTTACGGCTTTATACGGAAGCTCGATTTTGAATTCAGCATGGATCCCAAAGATCCGTTTCTGAAACCTGATGAAGTGAAACATTACGATTTACGCTCCGGGCTAATCCTTGAGGGTGAATTTGAACAAGATCAAAGCGGTAATCGTCATGTTCATAATATTGAACGAATAAATGGCAAGGCAGCAGAAGAGTGGCAAAAGGTAAATCGTTTTGAGCTGCAGACTCCCATTATGCCGAACGAGTATATCAAACTTGGGTATAATGCAGAGGATATTGAGCTGCGCGTAATGGATCTTATTTCACCTATTGGGCGCGGACAGCGAGCACTCATTGTGGCGCCACCCCGTACAGGTAAAACGGTGCTGCTCAAAAAAATAGCTCGTAGCCTAACCGAAAATCATCCCGACATTTACACGGGAATACTGCTTGTGGATGAGCGGCCAGAAGAGGTGACGGACTTTTTGCGTTCAACTAATGCTGACGTATTTGCATCATCTAATGACAAACCCACAGAGAGCCATGTAAGGATATCTGAAATGGCGCTTGGATACGTGAAACGAAAAGCTGAAGTCGGTGAACATGCAGTACTGTTAATCGACTCCCTGACACGGCTCGGACGGGCTTACAACGCCGTACAGAGCAACAGTGGCCGAACGCTTTCAGGTGGTTTAGACATTCGAGCTCTTGAAATACCTAAGAAGATTTTTGGTTCAGCCAGAAAGATTGAAGGAGGTGGTTCGCTGACAATTATTGCCACGTGCCTGGTTGAAACCAACTCCAGAATGGATGACCTCATTTTTGAGGAGTTTAAGGGAACCGGAAATATGGAGCTGGTTTTGGATCGGGAAATTGCCAACGACCGAATATTTCCTGCAATCAACATTGCAGCATCGGGAACAAGAAACGAAGATAAGTTTATCACAGATTCGCTTGAAGAGCGAAACATGGTGCGCAGATTTTTGCTGAAGAAGTCACCGAAGGAGTCGATGAGTATGCTGCTGCAGGTGATGAGGCGGACCGATAGTAATGAAGAGTTATTTCAACAGATTGCAGCAATAACCTGATTAATACTGCGGGAGAGTGGGGTCAATCTGTTTGCCCCACTCGTTGATGCCACCTTTAAGCACGGAAACATTATTGAATCCCTTCTTTTCCAGAAGTTTTGCAGCATCGGCTGCAGAGCTGCCTGATCGACAGAGAACGACGATTTCTTCATTTGGATCAAGGCTGTCAGACTCTGTTTCTAACTGATCATATGGAATCCGGGTTGTCCCGTCGAGGTCAGCTATGTAATACTCATGCGGCTCTCGCACATCCAGTAAGACAAACGATTCATTGTTATCCCGTTTTTGCTTTAACTCTTTCGCAGTTGTTTCCATCAGTTTAGCTGACTATGGTTGATATCTGTCCAGTTTAAATTGTGAGCCTAGGTAGAGTTTTTTCGCTTCCTCATCTTCGGCAAGCTGCTCAGCCGTGCCTTCACGAAGGATTTTACCTTCAAACATCAGGTACGCCCGATCTGTTATGGCTAAAGTTTCGTGCACGTTATGATCGGTGATAAAAATTCCGATATTTCTTCCCTTCAGTCCGGCTACAATTTCCTGAATATCTTCCACAGCAATCGGATCTA
>NZ_MDWE01000002.1 GCF_001715195.1 Rhodohalobacter halophilus | reverse complement strand
TACTTTAAAGATCCGACCTTTTTAAACCAGCGAGTCCGGATTCAATCCCTTCAGTTCATCCTTTACAAATTTTCTGCCTTTTCGGACCAACTCACCGTCCAGGTAAACATCAGCCCCAATACAGACCAAGTCCCAGTGGATGTTACTCTCATTTCCATTTGGCGCAATTTCGTAGTCATTCCCAAGGGTGAGGTGGTTGGAACCGTAGATCTTCTCATCAAACAGTATATCATACATCGGCTCGCTGATGATCGGGTTTAGCCCAAAACTGAATTCACCGAATCGGCGTGCGCCCTCATCGGTGTCGAGAATCTCTTCGAGCGCTGAATTATTTGACGAGTCAAAATTGGTCACAACACCATGTTCAACCTCAAGCTTGACAAACTCAAACGGTTTGCCCTGATAGACGGATGGGGCATAGGTGATATGACCGTTAACGGAATCAAGTATGGGTGAGGTGAACAACTCACCATCAGGAATATTTCGTTTACCAAAGCATGGAATCCAGTTTTGTTTCTTAACAGAAAAGCTGATATCGGTTCCTTCTCCCTTGAGTTGAACCAGGTCAGTTTTTCGAAGCAGCTCCTCCAGCGGTTTCATCGCCTCTTCCAGTTTGTTGTAATCGAACAGGCAGGCAGCATAATAGAACTCACGAAATTTTTCGGTCGGCATTTTGGCGTTCATGGCAAAAGCTGCAGACGGATATCGAAGTACAGCCCATCGGGTATTGTTAACCCGCTCCTCAAAATGAACCGGGTTGAGGAATTTTTGGGAGTAGGCCCGGTTGGCCTCTTTTGGAACTTCAGAATTTTCGTAGATATTTTCAGCCGCACGTATTCCGATAAATGCATCCATCTGCTTCATCAACGGAAGCTGATCCGTTTCAGCTTGATTGATCCAGAATTTTTCATCGCCATTTTCAAGAAGGATTCGATTGGTTTCTGCATCTTCAATCTGCACAAAAGGATGAGCTCCGATTTCACGAACACGCCGGGTGAGAGCCCGGATCAATCCAACTCCATTTAGACCGATCAGCTGCAGCAGTATGTTTTCACCCGGTTTCAATTCAACGCTGTGGCTCAGGAGTTGTTCGGCAAGTTTTTGGTCTTCAACACTGTACATGAATGGCGGAGTTAAGGGTTCAGATTTATGATTTCATTACAAAGGTCGAGCTCATCTCCCTGGTTTGAGGCGATGATAACCATGCGGTTTTTCTCTCTCATCGAATCTGTCAGGTTACGGATCAGGGATTTCCCATGTTCATCCAGGTTCGAACCGGGCTCGTCCAGCATTAGTATTTCCGGATCTTTAATCATGGCACAAGCCAGTTTGGCTCGTTGCTGCTGCCCGGTGGAGAGATTACCGTAGAGTGAGTGGCTGATTCCATCTAACTGAAATTCGGACAGGAGTTTGTTAATATCTTCTATAGCGGAGTTTTTTTGAAGCTGGATCAAAAAACGTACATTTTCTTCAACGGTAAATTCTTCATAGAGCTGAACATAGGGTGCGGTAAATCCCAAAAACGGATGAATTTGCTGTGGTGTTTTCTCAGCGTTGTTCAGTTTCCACAAAATGGTGCCGGAGGTTGGTTTTAGCAGGCCGGACAAAATTTTTAAGAGTGTGGATTTTCCGGACCCGTTTGAACCGGCTATACCGATGACGTCCGACTGAAATTGAAACTGAATCTCTTTCAGAACGCGTTTTTTCCCGTAATTTTTTGAAATACCCGTAGCTTGAACTTCAATCATAAGTGAAGGTAAATTTAAAGAGATGCAAAAAGAAGAAAAAAGAGAGCTTTTTTAAAAAAGCAGTGGAAATATCCATGAAGTTATTCAATAAAAGTTTTTATAATACGAATCTAAGGTAAGTTCATAAATTCAATAGTTTAGATATGGAGCGAACTGTACGCCACATCACAGAGAAAATGACTGCTCAGCTGCCCCGTTTCAGAGAGTATTACACCCCTGACGACCTGCAGGTGTTGGATATCCCTTCTTTTATTATTGAGAGAATTATTCTGGAGATGCATCAAAATTTAAGTGAATCGGTTCACCCTCCTGAAACCGAGTGGGCCAATATGGAAGGGGATTCTGTACGCTTTGCATGGAAAAACTTTTTGGAAGCCATTAAAGCGGAAGTGCGCATGCCGGCCTCTTTTGCCGCGCCACTTTTTGAAACAGCGGTTGCGGACGCTCTTGAACTGGCTACTCAGCCCCGAAAAGCAATACCGGATATCCTTTATGGAAATGAGGCGGTTTTGACGGTTGGCCAGTTGAAACGCCGTCTGCGCTATGTGACGGTAGGACGATCCCTGGCCGCTGCATTGGTACGCTATATGGAGAAGAAAGGGAAACAAGATCTGAAACTGGACGAGTGCAAATCGATTATTTCCAAGGTTGATGACAAACTTGTGGCCTCATACAATACACTTGATTGGGCAAAAGAGCTGGAGCCGCTTTTTGTCTTAGCGGGGCCATCTGTAGATACAGACCTTTTCCGTCTCTATTTTGAGGATAAAGAGAGAAAAAAACTGGCGAATGTGTTTGACAAGCTCAATAAATCACTAAACAGAACAGAGTTTATCGAAGTGATGTCATCGCCCGATCAGATATTGATGGATGAAGACATGGAGGATGAGGGTGCGGAATCTAAGAGTGAAGAGATTGAGGAGTCGGAAGTTCTTTCGGAAAAAAAATCTGTTGCAAACGATCCTGAGATAGAGGAGGAGGAAGTGCCGGATGATTCCATTTTGTCAGCATTTCAGTTACGGCGGGGAGAATTACCGGATGATGAGGAACATGCAACAAGTGAACCGGAAGAGATGGATGAAGATAGTGAAGAGGAGGCACTTCATTCAAGGTTTAGATTTGACCGGGAGGAAGACGAGGCTGAGGATGAATCAGGTACGATCTACAAAGAGCTGAGGTTAGAGAAGTCTTCTTCGGAGGATGACGAACTAAGCGGGAAAAGCGGGAAAAATCTGGATGAGGACCTTCTGAGTAAATGGAGGGCCATTGGCGGAGATGATGAAGAAGCCGACGCTGATGAGGAACCAAAAGAAAATGAGAAAAAGAAAAAACCTGCATCTAAATCAACTTCAAGCCCTGAAGCCGATGACCTTGCCGAAACCGATCGACCGGAAGATGACGAGGAGATCGGTGTGGAGTCGATTGAACTTTATAACGAGACGGATGATGAAGAGGATGTACCCATCTGGCGGGCTTTCCTGGAACGGGAAGATCTGAGCAGTGTGAAGGAGGACGATAATGAATCGGAAAAAGAGATTTCGGCGCCAAAAGAGGAGGTTGCTGATAAATTGTCTGAACGATTTTTTGGTATGTACGATGACACTGATATGAGTGACGAAGAGCTGTTTCAGAAATTAATGAATCAAATATCGGATGAAAGAGAGCGCTTTGTGAGTGGAATTTTTAGCGGCTCTGAACGTGCATATGAAGAAGCCGTCGAGAACATTGCAATTTTGGATGACTGGAAGAGTGCATCAAAATTTATCAAGGATGAGATCTTTAACCGAAATCATATCGACATTTTCGATGAAGTGGCTGTTGATTTTACCGACAGACTTCATACCTTTTTCAAGGAAAATAAATCGTAACTGAATCGCAGATAATAAAGAATGTCAGAAAACGAAAAGGTAGAACGGCTCAAAAAACTTCGGGAAGAATCTCAAAAAGGTGGCGGTAAAATCCGCATACAAAAACAGCACGATAAAGGTAAACTGACGGCGCGAGAGCGAGTTGACCTGCTTCTTGATAAAAACAGCTTTGAGGAGATAGATGCATTTGTTACTCATCGGAGTTCAGCATTTGGCCTGGATAAACAGCAAATTCTAGGTGATGGCGTAGTAACCGGATACGGAAAGGTGAATGGCCGGCCGGTCTATGTTTTTAGTCAGGATTTTACCGTTTTTGGCGGTTCACTGTCAGAAACTCACGCAGAAAAGATCTGCAAGATTATGGACCTTGCCATGAAAAATGGTGTTCCGGTAATTGGACTGAATGATTCAGGCGGTGCTAGAATTCAGGAAGGTGTGAGTTCCCTGGGCGGATATGCCGAGGTGTTCTGGAGAAATTCAATGGCTTCCGGTGTGATTCCGCAGATTTCTGCGATTATGGGGCCGTGTGCCGGCGGTGCTGTTTATAGCCCGGCATTGACCGATTTCGTGTCGATGGTGAAGAATACCTCCTACATGTTTGTAACCGGACCAAATGTAGTGAAAACGGTAACTCACGAAGAGGTGACCTCCGAAGAGCTTGGCGGAGCTTCTGCTCATGGGGCCAAATCGGGGGTGGCTCATTTTACGGAAGAGAATGATGCTGTCTGCCTGAAGAATATTCGAAAACTGATCAGCTATATCCCACAGAACTGTGAGGAGAAAGTACCCATGCAGCCTTCTGTTGAGCCGGATGCCGCAAAAGAGGACGCCCTTGACGAATTGGTACCGCTGAATCCAAATAAACCATACGACATTAAAGATGTGATTGATGGTGTAATGGATAAAGATTCGTTCTACGAAGTTCATGAAAAGTATGCCGATAACCTTGTAGTAGGTTTTGCACGGCTGGATGGTCGCACAGTCGGTATTGTTGCGAATCAGCCACTCTCTTTGGCAGGTGTTCTCGATATTGATGCTTCACTGAAGGGTGCCCGATTCGTTCGTTTCTGTGATGCGTTCAACATTCCGCTCGTAGTATTTGAAGATGTGCCCGGTTTTCTGCCCGGTACGGATCAGGAGTGGGGAGGTATTATTAAGCATGGGGCAAAATTACTCTATGCATTTTGTGAGGCAACCGTTCCAAAAATGACGGTTATTACCCGAAAGGCGTACGGCGGAGCGTACGATGTGATGAACTCAAAACATATCCGTGCAGACTACAACATTGCCTGGCCAACGGCTGAGATTGCAGTGATGGGAACCAAAGGCGCTGTAGAGATTATTTTCAGAAAAGAGATTGCGAAAGCTGATAACCCGGAGGAGAAGCAGAAAGAGCTGGAAGATCAGTATAGCGAAGAGTTTGCTCACCCGTACAAGGCGGCAGCTCGCGGATTTATAGATGATGTAGTGCTTCCCTCTGAAACCCGGCAAAAATTGATAAGGGCATTCGAAGTTTGCCATAATAAGGCCGACCGGGTGCCGCGCAAAAAGCACGACAACCTGCCGCTGTAATTTAGCCCGGGTAACTTCCGGCAATGTAGCTGCGAAGTGAGTCGATCTCCACTTTTTGGTCCTGGATGACAGCTTTTACAACATCCCCGATGGAGATGATCCCGGCCAGATCACCATTATCGAGAACAGGAAGGTGGCGGATCTTTTTCTCCGTCATCAGTTGCATGCAGAGGTTAATGCTGTCGCTGCTGTTCACGCAAAACACAGATCTTACCATAATCTCCTTCACCGGGGTAGAGGTAGATGTTCTGCCCTGCAGGATGATCTTGTTCCTGTAGTCGCGTTCAGAAATAATTCCTTTGATTTTATCATCCTCCAACACGAGAAGAGCACCAATGTTGAGATCAGACATCTTTTTGATCGCGTCATATACCGTCTCATTTGGGTGAACCGAATAGACGGTTGTTCCTTTTTGGTTTAAAATATCCCTCACTGTCATAAAGTTACCTCCCAATTTAGATTAATCTCTATCTATCAATAAGCAGATTTTCTGCCTTTTGCAATATTTTGGACAAGATTTGTGAGAAGCAACCGGGCGAATGTTGATTTGAAATTCGTTATTATCAACTGTTAGTGCCAAAAAAGAAGGTTAATAATGGATTTATTTGAAGAAGATTCTGAATCGTCGGTTCAGGATGAGTATGAAAACAGACCGCTGGCCACAAGAATGCGCCCAGCTTCCCTCGGAGAGTTTATTGGGCAGGAGCACCTCGTAGGTGAAGGAAAGATGCTGCGCCGAATGATTGAGAGTGGTGTGATCGGTTCCCTGATATTTTATGGTCCGCCCAGTTCGGGTAAAACAACTCTTGCCAACGTCATTTCAAAAGAGATCGATGCCAGATTTGAAGTCATCAACGCGGTGCTGGACGGCATCAAGGAGCTTCGGAATGTGGTGAGTAAAGCCGAGCATCAAAAAAAGGCTAACGGTAAAAAAACCATTCTGTTTGTAGATGAGATCCACCGCTGGAATAAAGCGCAACAGGATGCACTGCTTCCTCACCTGGAATCCGGAATTATTACACTGGTCGGGGCCACGACAGAAAACCCGTTCTATTCGCTGGTCAATCCACTGCTTTCCCGTTGTCAGCTTTTTGAACTCTTTCCGCTCACAAAAGATGATGTATCGGAAATGATAGATCGTGCGTTGTCGGACGAAAAGAGGGGGTTGGGATATATGTCCATATCTGTCAGCGATGATGCAAAAGACTATTTTGCAGAGTACGCCGGCGGAGATGTTCGGAATGCGCTGAACGCTCTGGAAGTTGCTGTACTTTCCACGGTGAAGGATAAGGACGGCGTGGTGAACATTGATCTTGACATTGCAAAAGAGTCTATTCAAAAAAGGAATGTGCGGTACGATCGGACCGGAGATGAGCACTACCACTACGTATCGGCTTTTATCAAGTCTATGAGGGGTTCAGATGTGGATGCGGCACTATATTGGATGAGTGCAATGCTTCAAAGCGGGGAGGATCCGAATTTTATTTTTCGGCGGCTGCTGATCTTTGCTTCAGAAGATGTGGGAATGGCCGACCCCTATGCATTGACCGTGGTGAATGCCGCGCACGAGTCGTTTCAAAAAACCGGAATGCCGGAAGGTTTCTACTTTCTCTCCCACGCTGCGATATTTCTGGCACTTTCAGCAAAAAGTAATAGCACCAAAGCGATCTTTGAAACGAACAGTTTGATTGAAAAAAAGGGTGTTCAGGATGTTCCTCCCCACTTGAGGGATAAAACTGCAAATAAACTTGCTGCCCGGTACATGGATGTGGAGAACTCGTCGGATGATTATCTCTATCCCCATGATTTTCCCAATAACTGGGTTGATCAACAGTATTTGCCGGATAAACTGAAAGGGAGGTCGTTTTATCGTGCGGGAAGTTCTGGCAGGGAGCCAAAAATGTGGGGGCGTCTTCAGAAAATAAAAAGCAGAAATGATTAGGTCTGTAAAATAGCAAAGCCGGAATTATCCATTCCGGCTTTGCTGAGTATTGGAGCTATTGCTCGATGTCTACCATAACATGAGCTCTTGAATAATTTCTGAACTTTCTTTTCAAGTCTTCAAATAAATGATAAAGTGAAATCGCATGTTATACAAACTTTATAAAGTTAAAAAATCATTATGCGATGATATTTTAAATATATGGTTCAGAAAAGCGCTTTTTTTAAGTTAATTAAATTTATCGGAAGGGCTTTCAAAACGGTGTTAATTCAGTTTTATAGATGCCAATTCAAAAGAAATCGGGCAAAATTGTGCGCGAATCTATGAAATTGAATTGTGTGATATATTGTTAGGGAAATCAATAACAAATTGAAATCATCATCACCAAAAAAATAGAATGAGTCGAATTCATATACTTTCATCTACAGATCGACCCGGTTCAAATGCACTTAAGGTGTCGAAGTACGCAGAGCGGTATCTAACCAAGAAAGCTGAGACAGAGATTTTCTCCTTAATGGACTATCCATTTGAGGATGTTGTTGGGGGGAAGTACGGGAATACCCCCGACTCAGTAAAAGATTTTAACAGCAAATTTTTGGATGCAGACGGTTTTCTGTTTGTCATTCCGGAGTATAACGGAGGATTCCCGGGAGTTTTAAAGTTCTTTTTTGACTACCTGCCGTTTCCAAAAGCTCTTGAGTTGAAGCCCGTAAGTTTAATTGGTGAAGCAGCCGGTGCATTTGGAGCTCTGCGTCCGGTGGAGCAGTTTGAGCAACTTCTCAAATACAGAAAGGCGTACATCTACCCGGAGAGGATGTTTATACAGAGAGTAAATGATTCGTTTGATCCTGAAAGTGGGATCAATAAAGAGATTCTTCAAAAATTGTTATTGAGTCAGCTCGACGGCTTTCCTGACTTTGTTGAGAAGATCAAATCGCTTGATGTATCAGTTGACGCGTAGCATGTAGCCTACACCGTGCAGGGTGACCAGGAATCTCGGATCGTCGGGCTGCATTTCAATTTTAGCGCGCAGCTTTGAGATGTGGACATCTACGGTGCGTGTGTTGGTACTGTATTCGTACCGCCAGACATTTTCGAGCAGGTCGTCTCTGGAGATTGGTTTGTTTGCCTTCGAAACGAGGTATTGAATCAATTCAACTTCTCGTGTGGAGAGGTCGTGTTCCACGCCATTTGGCTTGACTACCTTCGACTCCTTCAGGTCGATTTTTACATCTCCGAGCTTTAGCATTTCAGTCGGGCCCTCTTTAGAGTAGGCATTTGCTCGTCGCAACCGGGCTTTGATGCGGGCCAGAAGCTCTTTCACGCCAAACGGCTTCGTCATATAGTCATCTGCTCCAATATTTAGTCCGGCAACTTTGTCAATCTCTTGGTCGCGAGCTGTAAGCATGATGATGGGGAATGTATATTTCAGCTCCCTCACCTCCTTGCATATGTCGTAACCGCTCATGCCGGGCAGCATGATATCCAAAAGCATCAGGTCCGGTTCTACATTTTTTACAGCTTCGATGGCTTTGTCACCTTCCTGAATAACCGTCACTTCATACCCTTCTGTTTCGAGAGTATCCTGAAGAGTAAATACCAGGCTGGGTTCGTCTTCGACGATGACAATTTTTTTAGTTTCTTCAGACATATTGGTTTGAATCTATTTTGGCTGTTTCGCGAACAGGATCTGTGGAAATTTGATTTTCAATCGGAGATTCCCCCTTGATCATTGCGGGGAATGATACGGTAAACGTGGAGCCTTTACCTTCAGCACTTTTCAAGGAAATAGTGCCTCCGTTCAGTTCAATTAGGTTTTTGACAATTGCTAACCCCAGCCCGTGACCTTTGGTTTTTGCGGTTAAACTATTTTCGACTCTGTAGAATTTTTCAAAGATCAGCTTTTGTGATTTTTTTGCAATTCCATCTCCTTTATCGGCCACAGAAATGAAAACTTGATCATTGGCTGAGCTCAGACGGATGTCGATCTGCTTATTGTCTGAACTGTACTTGATTGCATTCTCAACCAGATTATTCAAAATCGTTTCCAGGTGATCGGGGTCTACCATCACAAGCGGTAAGTTCTCATCGCTTTGAACATTTAATTCAAACCCTTTGGAGCGTATATATTCGCGATTGGATTGAAGATATTCCTGAACTAAAGCTGAGAGTTGATGCGGTGCCTGTTCAACAACTGTTTGTCCGGAGTCAACTTTTGCTACATCCAGCAGTTTTTCGATCATTTTTCGGAGCCGGACCGATTCGTTGTAGATATGGTCTCCGTAATTTTTTAGCCGTTCTCCATCTGTAACCCGTCCATCCGAAATATTTTCACCGGCTGCCTGCATAACTGCAAGCGGTGTTTTTAGTTCGTGAGTAATGTTTGCTAAGAACCCGGCCTGACGCTGAGCCAGTTCACGTTCGCGCTGTGCATTGATGAACATAAAGACCAGTGCACCAAAAAGTACAATTACTGCAAAGCCAAGTACAATCAGGTTTCGGGTTAGTGATGCATTGGTTGCTGCCACTGTTGGGGATTGAAGGAACGATGCGTGCAGAACCCAGTTTTCGAGCATTTCGGGGAATCTCTGCCGCATGTCTATTTCATACACATCCCGATTATAAATGTGCGCATCATCACTCCCGGATAAAATCTCGTCCTGAATCCAGTCTCGCAGCCAAACTACGATTCCGGTCTCCTCTGTTGGTCCGAACTGCTCTTTCAACTGTTTAGAGATCAGTTCATCTACCAAGTAATCTCGGTTGATTGTGAAATTCAGATGTCCGATGACACTTCTGGAGTCTAGATTGATCAGTGCCAGGTTCATGCTCCGGTGTGCATCAAAAGTGACTTTATTATTGAAGCGATATTCATCAATCAATGCCTTAATACGGGAATTGGAGATCCCAAAACCGTCACAAACCAATTCCGGAACTTCCTCAACCAAAGTGAACATTTTCAAATCTTTATTGAACTTGTAAACCGGTTGACCGCTGTCGTAACATGCGTCTGAATCGCTGGGATTGTAGTAGATGTCATCGTAGAGAGGGTCGTCAGAAGCTTTTACCAATACTTCAATAAAATGGTTTGGAAAATTTCCGCTAACTTCCCAGCTATTTTCAAGCTTTTCAATGTCAAGTTTTCTGAGTTCACGAAAAGGGCCGCCAAACTGGTGCCGGATTTGAAAGGTAAACTCATCCAGCTGGCTCTTTTTATTGTCCTTTGCCGACTCAATGGTCGATTCGCGAAGAGCGTAGAGCGAGTAGATATTCATTGCGGTTAAAGCCAGAACGGCTGTAATTCCCAGGCTGAGGAATAGCCAACGAACGGTATTGCGCTTTCGCATTTTATTAAAAAATGGCATGATGATTTACTGAATTAAACAATTATTCAAAATAGAAACATCAATACGATTCTACACAGTTTATAATACTTTTTTACAAACCTTACAATGAAAAAATACTACAGCGCAACCTTCCTCTAAAGTAATTCTTTCTGATAACGTTGATTGATACGGAATATTCAATCTACTCAGACGCTTTCCAGACATTATTTCCGGTATTAACATCGGGGAAGTGATTTTCCGGATCGATTTCAACCCGAATGATGGGCGAACCGGTTTCTATTTGAATGTGTTTTGTTCTGTTTCCTTCCAGCCAGTGGTCAACGTCAATGGTTTCCATTAACTCCTCACCGTTTTGAAGTGTTACTTTAAAATAGACCGGCATGGGTACGTTACCTAAATCCTCAATTGCAATGGTATAGGTGTTGCCACCCGCAGTAACGTCGGTCACTGCCTGGTCCAGTGTCCAAGTTTCATAATACCATGCTCTCCAGAACCACGATAGATCACGGCCACTTACATCTTCTATCGTGTTAAAAATATCCCAGGGATATGGGTGCTTATATTTCCACCGTTCGATTAATTCGTGGTGCGCCTCAAGAAATAGGTCTTCACCTAATACTCCTCTCAAGGCTGCGAGTACCGATGCCGGTTTTGGATAGGAAGCCACACCGTAAGCAGGTCCCGGGTAGTGAAAATCAGACCATCTCATCATTTCACCTTCCAGATCGGAGCCGGCTATCTGTAAATAACCACCGAAGATGTCATTATTGTCAAAACGGTCGCCATAATAATCTTTGTTGGCTTCGTTGGTGTGGAATGTGGTGTATCCTTCATCAATCCAGGTATATCGTCGTTCATTCGTACTCAGGATCATGGGGAACCACATGTGTGCCAGTTCGTGTGCAGTTACACCATAGAGACGAACAGCTCCTGCATTATTATAGTCTCCGATAACAGTCATCATAGGGAATTCCATACCGCCACCGATGATGCCGGCCCCTTCAACCGAAGTCATGTGAGCCCAGGGATATGGAAGTGAGGTGTACTCAGATAGAAATTTGATGGAGTGCTGAGCGTATTCTGCCTGCTCTTCCCAGAGCGGGGCAAGCTCTCGGAAAAAAGTGTTGATCCGTGAGTAGTCCGTTTGTCCGTCTCCGTCAAGATCTCCTACGGGTGTTCGGGTGGCGTCCCAGCGGGATTCAAGTGTAGCGCTAAATGCTACATCACGAATCTTATCTGCAGAAAACTTCCAGGATAATTTATCGTTGCCCTGCCGGGTTGCAGTTGATAGTTCATGAAAATCTGCAACGGTTACAATTTCATCACTGCTGCCGGCTTGCTCATAACGCTGCAGAGTTTCTTCGGAGAGTGTCTCTTCAGGGTTGAGGAACTCACCTGTTCCCATTACGATCCACTCTCTTGGCATGGTAACCGTTAACTCGTAATCAGCAAAACCGTGATAAAATTCTGCATTTCCAACAAACGGGTCATCCATCCAGCCGTAAACATCATCATATACGGCTACCTGAGGGTACCAATATGCGATGAAATAGAGGTTGTCCCGATTGCGGCCCATTCTGCCGGATGCTCCAGCCTGAGGAACTTCGAACGACCATTCAAATGCGAGGTCGATACTTTCGCCCGATGCAAGCGGTTCGTCCGGAAATATGTAAAGGCGAGTTCCCTCTATCATATAACCGGAGGCATTTTGTGCCCACCGCTGAAACATTGTAATGGTATCCAAATCAGTGCCATTCACAGCCACTCTGTTCAGGTTTTTACCGCCGGTAATTTCCGTGGTTTCTTTTTTGGGGGTTCCAGCTTTGTGTAGGTTCTGCGCCAGTTCAACAACAATAACCTGTAACTCATCAGGCGAATGGTTAAAATATTGAACCGAAGATTCACCGTACAGCGTGTGTGTTTCGGGATCAATTTCTGCAGATAAATTGTAGCTGGCATAATTTTGCCAATAATTTTCGCCGGGTAACCCGTCTAAGGTTCGGGTTCCATTTTCAACTGCCTGTAAATATGCATCTGGAATATCAACAGGGTAGGGTAGCGGTCGTTCTAGTTCTGTAACCTGCTTTCCCTGGTTCTCTACAGATTGAGATGTGTCGGGCGACTGAACCTGTTCAGTTGCAGTGCAGGACAAGGTGAGCAGTGCGAATGCCATTGAAAGGGCACCGAGGAGTGAATTCTTGATCATAGTAATAAATTGAAGTGTAATAGAAAAATTGTGGAAAGAGCTCAACTACTCTTCGTTATCCAGAATACCGGCTTTGACGAGACTTGCCTTCAGTTCGTTAAACTCAATGGGTTTGATGAGGTAATCGGCATAGTCTGTATGTTTGGCGCGCTCTTGATGCGCCTTATCGGAGTTCCCGGTGATATATATGACCGGTACATCTGAGAACTTACGTATTTCGAGCATGGCTTCAATCCCGTCCATTTCACCCTCAAGTGAGATGTCCATCAGAATCAAATCCGGATCTGCCTCTTTTGCTGCCTCGATAGCGGTTTTACCGTAAACAAGTTCCCCTTCGGTCTCAAAACCAAGTTTATCCATGTAATTTTCATACAGTAGACTAAGGATGAGATCGTCCTCTACAATAAGCACCTTTTTCTTGTCAGACATGCGCTAATCTATTAGTTGTAAATAGTTATGAATGTAAGCTAATATAAAATTCTTTTACACGGAAAAAAGGGAAAGAATTTTCAGGAAATGCAGTTTTCAAGATCAATTAAGGCAAACTTAAAATCAGAGTCGATTGGTAAGAATGCCACCGGTAAGCCATAGCTGAATTTGTCTGTACTGAATGTTGAAATAACCCTGATTTCGCTGCAGCAGGTAGTTGTCGTATGGAAAAAACTCGTTGTTTAAATTCGGCCTTTCAAAAAAGAAATTATATTCAGGGTCATTCCGATCGTACGAATAAGACCACTGCATACGGTTCAAATAGCGATCTACATACCATGGCGGACCAAACAGGATGTAGATCATTCCCATATCGGTTTTCCACCCTTCTTTGAATGTGGTAAACTGCTTGTTGGCCTGTTCAACCCGTTCGTAATAGAGATTGATGACCGATCGGGCCTGATTCATGTTACGCACGTTTGAAAGCCAGAACCGATCCACAGCCTCCTTGAGTGAGTCCGGATCTTGTATCTCCATCATTCGGCGATGCTCTCGCCGATCCATCAGGTAGATAAGTGGTTCAGCGAGCTCCCTGGCCGTCATAACCGATGGATAGTTTTCTCCCACAACCGAAAAATCGCGTGCACGATAGAGAGTTTCGCCATTCGCATCGGTGGTTTCTACTTCAAACCGATATGTGCCGCGTTTTAACAGAGGATATTTAAACTCGATGAGTACACTGCCGGGCTGATCCAGCCGCCGCACATTTGAATCAATCTCCTCATAGCGTCTCATATCTACACCAATGTATGGAAGTGAAGAGGGACTGTAGTTATTAAAGTTCATCGGGCGTGCTGCGGTTGTATCGGACGGGTATTTGAGCAGCCGGGCGTTGATGACGAGAGGGTCGTCCAGGTCGTTATTGGTAACCTGAAATTCCAGTTTAATGCTATCAATTTTAGATGGAACCGTATAGGTAGTGATTGGCGTAAATTGATTTTGGTTCAAAGCCAGGTTCATGCCCGACATCCGGATAGTTGTCAGGTTAATCTGTGGGTCATCGGGGTTGGGAATTGTAGCTGTGCTGCTTCTGCTCGATGCCCTGCCGGAGGTATTGTCGAGAACCGTAATTTCAACTTCAAATGTGCCGGGTACAACTTCGATTGTCTCCTCGTTGGTAAATACCTCCTGGCTGATGAAACTCCCTTCAAACTCTGCTTCAATCTGGAAGTCCCGACGAACGGTTTTGGTAAAGTCACCGTTTACCTGTTGGATTCTGATTTCAAGAACAACCTGTGCCGTTCGGTTGTCACCGCGCGAGGAGTAAATCAGACTCCCCAGTACTATGTCGGTTGTTACATTGATCAGCGGTTCATCCTGTTCACTTAAATACCCGATGGAAGAGGTCCTGATTTCAGGATAACCCTCCTGGAACTGAAAAAGGGAACCGCGCTCTACATCCGGATTGGAGGAGCGAACACACCCGCTGAGTAACAGGACTGCCAGAAGGAATAATGAAATTAAATTCTGTTTAGTAAGCGTATGCATAGTAATATTTTTCTACTCAACGGAGAGAGCAGGTCAATCGTTCTTATCTTTCACACTAATAACAACAAAATGGGCTGATAATTGCTTACATTTAGTCTTGAAACACTATCTATATAAAAAATCATTCTAAAACAACCACATATTTATGCAAAGCGGTGCTCGCAGAACAAAGATTGTATGTACATTAGGTCCCAGCAGTAACACCCGGGAGGATATTGAAAAACTCTACAGGGCCGGGATGAATGTTGTGCGAATAAATTTCTCTCACGGAACCCACGAAGGGCATAAAAAAACGATTGGGCTTGTTCGTGAAGTAGCTGAAAAAAACGGCTATGCCATCCCTGTTCTGATGGATCTTCAGGGACCGAAAATCCGGGTCGGTCAGATGAAAGATGATGCGCAGCTGATTGAAACCGGCGCTCTTGTAAAACTCACTTCCGAAGACGTAATCGGTTCGTCAGATCTTGTTCCTATCGACTATCCCAACCTGGCTGAGGATGCACAAGTCGGTAATCAAATATTGATTGACGACGGTTTGCTGGAGCTGAAGATTGTGAAAAAAAATGAAGATGCCATTGTAGCAAAAGTGGTAGTTGGCGGGTTGTTGAAATCAAGAAAAGGGGTGAACCTGCCGGATGTGGATATTTCGATGTCCTCTCTCACCGAAAAAGATATCAAGGATCTGGAGTTTGGTCTTAAAGTTGGGGTGGATTATGTGGCCATGTCATTTGTACGATCAGCCAGAGATATTCAGGATGTGATCTCAAGGGTGAGGGCAGCCGGCAGCAATGCGGCTATCATAGCCAAAATTGAAAAACCGGAAGCCGTTGATAATATTGATGATATTATAGAAGAGGCCGACGGGATTATGGTTGCCCGGGGAGACCTGGGTATTGAAATCCCAAGTGAGCAGGTACCTCTGGTGCAGAAAAAAATTATTGAAAAATGTCGGGTAGCGGGTAAACCGGTCATCACTGCTACGCAGATGCTGGACTCCATGATCAACAACCCGAGAGCAACCCGGGCGGAGAGTTCCGATGTAGCCAACGCTGTGCTGGATGGAACCGACGCCGTTATGTTGTCAGGTGAAACAGCCGCCGGAAAATATCCTGTTGAAGCGGTTCGCACGATGGATAAAATTATTAAGTCGGTGGAAGGGAGTGCAGACGGATTGTACTACAGCCTGAAGTATCGAAAGCCGGACTGGAAGGAGAAGCAGATTATTGAATCGCTTGCCTACTCGTGTGTGATGATTGCAGACAACATTGAGGCCCGGGCAATCAGTACCATAACTCACTCCGGAAGCACTGCGCGAAGAATTTCTAAATTTCGCCCGCGAGTTCCCATTGTGGCATTTACAGAAAGTCTGATTGTCCGCCGGCAACTGAACCTTGTGTGGGGCGTTCAGTCGGTTCGGTTGAAAGAGATCTTTGACACGGATATCAGTGTGAAACTGATGGAAGACTACCTTAGGGAGAATGGATTTGTAAACAGTGGTGACCGGGTTATTATTGCCACCGGTATGCCGGTCGCTAAACGGGGTCGAACCAACATGATTAAAGTGAGTACGATCGACTCTGAATAATACGCTAAGCATAATGGAAACGTTACGGATATCGTGAAAAAGCATTTATATATCGTACTGTTTCCGTTTCTGTTTGCCGGCTGTTTCTCGCCCGTCAAAAAAGGGTGGAATAATTTTACAGCCTACTACAATACATTCTACAATGCGAAGCAGTCGTTTGATGAGGGAGTGAAATTAAACCTGGCCCAGCAACCGGAAGTGGATATCTCGCGGCCGATCAGAATTCATCCATCACCAACCGGTGCGGGGCATGATGAGTTTGAGATAGCCATCGAAAAGGGGGCATCCATTCTAAGAAATCACTCAGAATCATCCTATGTGCCGGATGCAGTATCGCTCATTGGTCAATCCTATTTCTACAGGCAGGAGTATTTCTCGGCTCTTGAGAAGTTTCAGGAATTAGCTCAAATCACATCCGGAAAAGATCTTCAGGAAGCTATTATCTGGCAAGGGAGAACATACCTGGAGATGGATCTCTATGAGGAAGGAATTCGGGTTCTGAATGCCGAATTGGAGTTTGTGGAAGAGTGGGCTTCCGGAAACCTGGCACAGGTTTATGCCTTGATTGCACAACTCCATGTTGGGCTTGAAAACTGGGATGAAGCCTCCGTTGCCCTTCATATTTCTGCTGGAGATCTTGAGCAAAATCGTCATCAGGCAAGGGCATATCTGCTGCACGGGCAGGTTCAGGAAAAGTTGGGTAATGATTATCAGGCATTGGCTGCCTACCGGCTATCGGCAGGTATCTTGACTGAATATGATGTCGAGTTTAATGCACGCCGTAAGCTGGCAGAGATGCACCGAAAAACCGGGGACTATCAAACCGCATTAAGTCAATACCGAGCACTGGAACGAGATGACAAGTTTCTGGAGTTTCACCCTGATCTTCGATACGAAATTGCCAAAACGTACCACGAAATGGGTGAGGTGCAATACGCAGTTACTCTCTATAATAATGTGCTTCACAACCGGTTTGAGCTGCCCTCGAACCGGGTGAGAGCCCGCACCTATTTTGGCCTGGCTGAAATTTATAGAAACAGGTTGAACAACTTTCAGATGGCAGCAGCCTATTACGATTCAGCAAATTCGCTTCGGTCCAACTTGCCCGATCCGGATGAATCTGAGAATGTGGATGAGGTAGCTCGCGCATTTGGTGAATATGCATCCATCAAGCAGGAAATTTCTCACATAGACAGTTTGCTGCACCTTGCATCGCTTTCACCTGAAGAGCTGGATTCACTGCTTAAGCGAATGCAGCAGGATTTTGAGACCGAGATGGATCAAAGAGATTCACAAATAATTGTACGTGCTGAGGATTTAGCTACTCCCGAAGAAGCAGCAGAGTCTGTGGAGTTTGGATTTTTGAATATCAATGATCCGGTTCGATTGGAGCAGGCAACGTTGAGGTTTCGCGCAATTTGGGGTGATCGGCCACTGGTTGATAACTGGAGACGGCAAAGCTCAATCATGGTTTCGGCCATTGAAGGGTTGCCCGGTGATGATGTGACAGACGGGGTGACGTCAGATAGCCGCTCGGCTGTACAGAACGGTTCAGCTGCTGTGCCGGGGGTGGATATATCGGAAATTCCATTCACTGAACCGGAGAGATTAAGAGTTGAACAGGAGCGGGAGCAGCTGAACTATCGGCTCGGGAATCTATTTTTTCTTTCACTCAGCATGCCCGACAGTGCCCGCTACTATTTTAATGAGGTAATCGAATCGGCGCTGAATGAAAATTTGAGAGCGCGAGTGATTTACTCTATGGCTGAACTTGAACTGGAGTATGGAGACAGAAATGCAGTTGATCATTATAGTGAAAGCCTGTTTGAGCTCTACCCGGACAGCCCGTTTGCCAACCGTCTTGCCACAAGGCTGGGGCTGGATCGCCCATACAATCGGTCGGTTGATGCATCAGATTCTGTTTTAGAGAAATATTATGCGGTGCATGGTCAAATACCGGATACATCATTCGTTGAAAAAGGACATGCATTGCGTGAACTTGCGGAAGAAGCGCAGGACCCGGATCAAAAAGCTATATTTTTACTGGAGGCTGCGGAGAATTACATCCAAGCCGCCCGGAGTGATACACTTGAAACAGATAGCCGGGAGCACATTGTGACGGCACGGGAACTGTTTACTGAGATATCGGAAATTGCTCAGGGTTCGCAGCAGGCACTCCGTGCAGAAAGATTGCTGGAAATACTGGATGAGATGGTGCCGGAACCCGAGAATCAGCCATTTGTCCTGGAGCGCTTCCCGCCCGATCGCTACCCTTCCGATCCGGCAGGTGATCTGCCATTTTGCAGTGAAGCGGGCGCCTACCTCGATCTGCCCGGAGGAGCCGCACGGGTGATCGATGAGCTGAACTGGAGTGAAGAAGTGAGAAATGAATTACCCCGTGAGATTTTTTACAGATTCGCAGTTTTACCTGATGGTACGATCGAGAGTTTTTCCCTTTTGGAGCCGGAGCTTACCGAGGCTGTAGAAGAGGAGCTGAATGTTGCCATTAGCCGGCTTTCGTTTGAGCCGATTGGCGGTGAGCACCCTATTCGGTGCAGAATTCGGTTTCCGGTCAGGCGGTAACGGGTTCATCCGACGCTTTTCGAATCTGATAAACGTGGTCGAGATTGTGCGCTTTTAGGTAATCGGCAATTTCGCGATTGATCTGTTTAACGATTGAAGGACCTTCATAAACCATGGAGGTATAGATTTGAAGAAGGTCGGCACCGGCTTTAATTTTTTCGATTGCATCCCGGCCCGAACTGATTCCGCCCACCCCAATAATCGTTTTCTCACCTTTTGTCTGACGGTAAATTTTTCGAATAATCTCAGTACTTTGATTTCTGATCGCTGTACCGCTCAATCCGCCTTTCCCGATCGTTTTTAACTGTGCCGTTGAAGTTTTTAGATTTTTTCGGGCAGAAGATGTATTCGTTGCTACATAGCCGCTGATGGCGTGACTCTCACACACCTCTATCAATTCCTGCAGTTGTTTATCCTCCAGATCTACGGAGAACTTGACCAGAACCGGGGGAAGGCTGGAATCTTTATTAAGTTCCAGATGCGTTAGCAGGGAGTTCAGAACTTCGGGGTCTTCAAATGTTTTCCCTTCAGCAGTATTGGGGCAGCTTACATTCAGGGTGATGTAATCCGCAAAGTCTTTGATCAGCTCAAAGCTGGTTCGATAGTCTTCGAGGGCCTTGTCGCCGTAAATTTCCGGATTGTGAGTTTTTGCAATATTGACCCCAACCGGAATATTGAGTTCTAACTTTGTGAGGCGTTTTGATATGGTTTGTGCTCCATCATTATTTAGCCCCAGCCGGTTGATAAGAGAGTGATCTTCGGGCAGGCGGAAACTTCTGGGTTTGGGGTTTCCGGTTGACGGAAGTGCAGTTACGCTTCCCACTTCAACAAACCCAAATCCAAACTTCTCCATCAGCGGCGCCATAGTGCAGTTTTTGTCGAGTCCGGCGGCCAGTCCAACCGGATTTTTAAAATTCAGTCCCCAGATATTTTGACTGAGCTTTGGATTATTGTAACTATAAATTGCCCCGGCAGTTTGTAGGAAAAGGGATCGTTTACTGTAGGACGACGCCATTTTAACGGTCAGTTCGTGTGCGTAATCAGCCGACAGTCTGAACAGTATGGGCCGGATCAGAAATTTATACATAATTGGAATTGGTGAACCTGTTAGGCAGACAAGGTAAACAGGAATTGAGAAGATTAAAACCTGTATTCAATTGTTGAAGAAATCTATTATACTTGCTGAATGAAATTTTCCGGAAAAAATAGTGTGGATCAAATTGTGAGCTTCTATGCCGGGGAGAACTACATTCTGCTCGAATCACAAATGGAGGGTCACCCATCGTCCGGTCAAAGTTTTGTGGCGATTCGGCCACGGAGAGAGATTTTTGGTTATGGTGAAGAGGTCACATGGATCGAAAATGGGGAGAGAAGCGTATCATCTGAAAATCCATGGGATTCCATTCAGAAGTTTCATGAAAGGAGCGAATCTTTAATTTTTGGATATATTGGGTACGATCTGAAAAACTATATTGAACGGGTAGAGTCGGATAATCCTGCGCTTATTGATGTACCCGATTTCTACTTTATGGAGCCAGAAATACTGATTCAGGTTAGAGAAGGAGAGGCTGAAACAGTGAACGGAGAAGTGGACTTGGATCAGATTGCAAGTCATGGAATTCAACCGATATCCGGATTTATAGGGGAGATTCATAGGCTTGAAGAGAAACAGCACTACATCCGGAAAATTGAAGAGGTTCAGCGCAGAATACGGGAGGGAGATTTTTATGAACTTAACTACTCTTACCCGGTTGAGGGAAAGGTGAAGGGAGATCCGCTGGCGCTTTACCGTAAGATGAGGGAGGTTAACCCTGTGCCGTTTGGGGCATTTATTAAAACGGATGATTTTCAGGTCTGTTCTGCCTCGCCGGAGCGGTTTCTGAAAAAAAGCGGAAGGAAAGTGGTCAGCGAACCGATCAAAGGGACTGCGCCAACATCCAGCGATCCGGCTGAGAATCACCGTCAAAAAGAGATTTTGCAGAATGAGAAGAATAAAGCAGAAAACCTGATGATTGTGGATTTGGTCCGGCACGATCTCTCACTTATTGCCGAAACCGGTTCTGTTCGGGTTTCGAAACTGTTTGATGTGCAGACGTTTGGCACGGTTCATCAGTTGATTTCTACGGTTGAGGCTACAGCGCTTGACGGACTTTCGCCGGTTCAAATAATCAAGGCGTGTTTCCCTATGGGCTCCATGACCGGCGCACCAAAAATTGAAGTGATGAAAGTGATTGATGAACTGGAAAGCTATCGCAGGGGAATTTACTCCGGCGCCATCGGCTATATCTCACCGGATGGAGATTTTGATTTTAATGTAGTAATCCGTTCAGCGATTATTCAGGAGGAGAAGTTCATATACCCCGTTGGAGGGGCTATTACCTCTGATTCCATCCCCGAGGAGGAGTGGGAAGAGACGCATGTCAAAACTCGTGCCATCACAAAAATTGCCGAAAAAAATGGATCAAATTGAAATGCTTTTAGCCCGGATTCAGTTATTCGACTGAAGCGGCTAAACGCGATGGAAATTTTTAAAAAACCTTCATAAACAAACGCAATGAAAACACTCGGCGAACTGAAAGAGAGCGGCTATCAATCCATTTCCGTTAAGGATGAACTTAGGAAAAATATGATCCGCAAAATGAAGAGCAATGAGCCGCTTTTCCCGGGTATTCTGGGGTACGAGAAGACGGTGCTTCCGCAGCTTCAGAATGCAATTTTAGCTCGTCACGATTTGATTCTTCTCGGTTTGAGGGGCCAGGCTAAAACCAGGATATTAAGGCTTCTGGTTGACTTTTTGGACGATAAGATTCCGGTAATTGAGGGATCAGAAGTGAATGATGATCCGCTTAACCCGATCTCAAAATATGGCAAAAAGATGGTGGAGAAACATGGCGATGATACTCCGATTGCCTGGCTTGAAAGAGAGGAAAGGTACGGGGAGAAACTGGCCACGCCGGATACAACCGTCGCGGATTTGATCGGCGACCTGGACCCCATTAAAGCGGCTTCCAAAAAACTTACTCTGGCCGATGAAGAGGTGATTAACTTTGGGCTGATCCCAAGAACCAACCGGGGAATTTTTGTGATTAATGAACTGCCGGACCTGCAGCCGAGAATTCAGGTTGCACTGCTAAATATTATGCAGGAGCGGGATATTCAGATTCGTGGATTTAATGTGAGAATTCCGCTGGATGTTTCTCTGGCATTCTCTGCAAACCCTGAAGATTATACGAACCGCGGAAACATCATTACCCCGCTGAAAGACCGGATCGATTCTCAAATAATTACGCATTATCCGAAAGATTTGAAGGTGGCATCAGAAATTACAAAGCAGGAGGCCTGGAGCCGCAGAAATGGGGAAGTGGAAGTTGAGATTCCCGATCTCTACAGAAATGTACTGGAGTATGTAGCATTTGAAGCACGCGAGAGTGAGTACATCGATCAGAAGAGCGGAGTTTCTACCCGAATGACGATTACCTCCATGGAGCAGGCAGTTTCTGCTGCTGAACGAAGAGCGATCAGGAATGGGGAAGCGAAAGCAACACTTCGAGTCACAGATCTTTTTTACACGGTTCCGGCGCTGACCGGTAAGCTGGAGTTGGTTTATGAGGGAGAGCAAGAGGGTGCTGTGAATGTAGCAAAACATCTGCTTGGTAAGGCGATCCGGAGGGCTTTTTTAGATCATTTTGATGACCCTTCAAAAAAGCAGGAGGGAGAGAACGAGAATGGGATTAAACCTATCCTGGACTGGTTTGCAAGTGGCAATTCTCTGGATATTCCGGATCTGATGAAGGAAAAGGAGTACCGGAAAGCACTCGAAAGTGTGGATGGTCTGAAAAACCTGGTTAAAGGTACTAAGTCTTTGGCAGGTGATGACCTCTATTCGGCAATGGACCTTGTGATTGAGTCACTGCACCAGTTTTCAAAGCTTGGTAAGGATGAGCTCGATGCTGAACGCTCCTATTCGGATATGTTGGGAAGTATGCTCGGCGGAATGAGCGATTTTGATGAGGATGATTTTGAACTCTAACCCCTGTCACTGCATTTTTTCGATATAAAAAAGTTTAGCGGAGCTCAGGTTACAGCAATGTAGGCGGTAATTCATTTTTGTCTGCTTGTCTTTGTTAGTTTAAATACCCGTCTATCCTTTTTATATCAGGATTATATTCTTTAAATTAAGGTATAGAGAAGAATATAATTCTTGTTATGCCTGTAAAATTGGATGATATTGACAGGCAGATCATCGATCTGCTTCAGGAAAATGGCCGGATGCCAAACAACGAGCTGGCAAAACGGATTGGCCTTACTACCACCCCTACACTGGAGCGAGTAAAAAGACTTGAGAGAGAGGGTGTGATCAAAGGGTACACTGCCTGGATTGATCGGCCATCTGTCAACAAAGGGCTTACAGTGTTTTGTAATATCAAGCTTTCTGTCCATCAACTCGGGAAGATGGAGGAGTTTTCAAAGCATATTCACGGTGTGCCGGAAATCCTGGCGTGTTACAACACCACCGGAGAGTATGATTACCTGCTTCATGTGGTGGTAAAAGACACAAATGAGTACGAGCATTTTCTCCGGACCAAACTTACACAGATACCCGGAGTCGAGAGAATTTATACCGGTATTGTATTGTCGGTAATTAAAGAACAATCAAAAATTATGGTGACGGATAATGGAGACTTTAACGAAGAGTAAAGCAACGATAGATACAATTTGCGCACAGGCGGATCACCCGGAGAAAGACCCTTATGGGTCACACGCCATGCCGCTTTATCAAACGTCAACATTTGCATTTAATGATGTAGAGGCCGGGAAGCGCTTTTTTGCGCATGAGCAAGGAGGTGCAACCCACAGCTATTCACGACTGGGCAACCCGACTGTAGAAAAAGCTGAGAAGATCATTGCCCAATTGGAGGGGATTGACCTGGATGAAGATACCGAAGGATTGATGTTTGGATCTGGGATGGCGGCCATTACCACCGGCCTGATGGCGCTTGCTCCGGGGAAGCGAATTCTGGCGCAGGAGGCTCTCTATGGTTGTACCTCACAGTTCTTACAGGAGGAGGCAGGCAGGTATAATATTCAAGTGACGAATGTGGATCCAAATAATCTGGACCAGGTGATGGATGCGTTTAAAGAGTATGATGACATCGCACTGGTTTATCTTGAGAGCATTGCCAATCCAACCATGAGGGTGTGTGATCTGGAGGCAATCACAAAAATTGCTCATCAAAACGGCGCTCTCGTGATGGTAGATAATACGTTTGCCACACCATATCACATTCGTCCGCTGAACTGGGGTGTGGATCTGGTGGCTCATTCAACAACGAAGTATCTAAACGGACACGGTACGGTAGTAGGTGGCGCGCTGGTTGCCAAAAAAGGATTTTTTGCTGAAACGGATATGCATATCTATAGAAAGAATTTTGGCGGAATATCCGGTCCGTTTGATGCTTGGCTGACGCTTATGGGGCTCAAAACCTTTCCACTTCGGATGAGACAGCACAACGTAAATGGGCAGAAAGTTGCTGACTATTTGAATCATCATCCAAAGATCAACAGGATATGGCATGCCGGGCTTGAGAATCACCCTGATAAGGAGATCATAGAAAAACTGATGATTAACGGCCATGGCGGGATGATCGCCTTTGAACTGAAAGGCGGACTGAATGCAGGTGTTGAGCTAATGAATCGGGTGAAGCTCTGTACGCTGGCTGTTAGCCTGGGTACGGTCGATTCCCTGATTCAGCATCCGGCCTCGATGACACACTCTGTTGTGGACCCGAAAATACGTGAAGAGGCGGGAATTACCGATGGATTGGTACGGCTCTCCGTAGGAATTGAATCTGCGGATGATATTATTGCGGATCTTGAACAGGCTTTGGAGTGAGTAGTAAAAAACCTGTCAGGTTTAGCCTAATAACCATCACTCCATCCCAATCACCTCTTTTGGCATATGCATGGTTACCAGCATGTGGGGCACATCCACAACTTCGGCGATTTTTAGATTACCGGCCAAGGAAGCTAATGCATAGGCATCATACCGGTCCATACCGTGTTCGGCTTCCAGGTAGTCGATCATATATCGGGTTGCTTTTTCCGCGGCTTCATCAATCGTTTCACCAAAGGCTGTTACTGCATAGAAGTCCTCCGATTCGTACTCCGGCTCCGGAATAGTGCGGCCTCCCTTTAAAACTTCGACTTCATAAACGATTCTCATCGGCGCTTCAATGGCGGTTCCGCAAACTTCACCCATGCCTTGTGCCGCATGGGTATCTCCAATCGAAAAGAGGGCACCCTCAACAAAAACCGGGAAGTAAATGGTGGTTCCTTCCACCATGTGAGGATCGTCCATATTTCCACCGTTGTAACGGGGTGGGATGGTGGAGAGCATTTCATCAGTATCAGGTGCAACGCCCATCACGCCCGGAAATGGTTTGAGCGGTATGCTGATATCATCCGAAAATCTGGCATGTGTTCCGCCCTCTTCAAAAGTGAATGTTTTGAGCCAGGGCTGATCAAATTCGTCAGCCAAAAAACCAAATCCGGGAATGACGGCTGTCCAACCCCAGCCCCCCAGTTCAATTTTGTGAAGGGTAACTTTTAAAACATCACCGGGTTCGGCATCCTCGATATAAACAGGTCCGGTGAGCGGGTGAATTGGGTCAAAGTCCAAGTTTCCGAGATCCTCTAATGTAGATTCAGGTGTGAGCTGTCCGGCTGAAGCCTCTTCAGTGAAAACTTCAATGACAGACCCGGAGGGAACAGTCAGAACGGGTTCGATTAAACGACTCCATCTGCTGTGGGTCTGATCGGCGGTCAGGGAATATTCAGGCGCAGGGTAGTCCCGGGAAGTTATTTCTGATGGTTGTTCTTGTGAACTGCAGGCAGTGATTAGCCCTGCAATAAATAGGAGGAGGGTGTGTAGTTTCATTGTGTTGGAATTTAATTGTTGGTATGAATCGTAAATATGCGAAAATGGGATCAATATTTGTAATTCATAAGCAGGTGTCCGGCCTTTATGAACGGTTAAGGAGATCATCAGGTTAAAATAAACAGGAGCTATAACTACCAATCCAACACTAACATGAGAACATGAGTAAGGAGTTATTATGATATATGTAAATGAGTTTACCGATGGAATTTTGAATCCCAATGAGGAGATGCGCTACCGAGTAAAAGATGGCGGACTCATTTTAGCCAACACCGCCCCGGGGTGCTGGGGGCCGATGATCACTCCAAAACTGAAAGGAGGTCATGAAGTTACCAAGCCAGTGTATGTGGAGGGCGCTGAAGTTGGGGATGCGATTGCCATTCATATCCAATCTATTCAGGTTACGTCTATTGCCACGGCCTCGGGGAATGATAAAACCGTTGGAGGCCATTTTCTAGGGGATCCGTTTGTAGCCGCAAAATGTCCGGAATGCGGAGAGATGAACCCGGATACAGAGATTAAAGGGATTGGTAAAGATGCCATACATTGCAAAAACTGCGGGGCGGTGATTACACCTTTTGTATTTACAAACGGATATACCATGGTGTTTGACGATGATAAAACCGTGGGAATTACACTGAATAAAGAGGGTGCAGAAAAAGTTGCAAAAAATGGTCACCACTATATGGAAACGCCTGAACATTCTATTCAGAATCCGATTGTATCGCTGGCACCCAGCGATATTGTGGGAATGGTAGCACGGATGCGTCCATTTCTGGGGCAGCTTGGAACCACTCCTTCACGGCCATTCCCGGATTCTCATAATGCCGGAGATTTTGGGCAATTTTTGATCGGCGCCCCACACGACTATGCACTCACTGCCGAAGAGCTGGAAGACAGAACAGATGGACACATGGATATTAGCCGGGCAAGAGAAGGAGCTATTGTCATCTGCCCGGTAAAAGTTCCGGGCGGCGGTGTATATATCGGAGATATGCATGCAATGCAGGGTGACAGCGAAATTGCAGGCCACACTACAGATGTGTCGGGTGTGGTTCAGTTGAAAGTTGATGTGCTGAAAAATGTAAAAATAGGTGGGCCGATTATTCTGCCCGTGGAAGAAGATCTGCCACATCTTGCAAGACCATTTAACAAGAAGGAGATAGGTAAAGCCCAAAAGCTGGCCGACCAATGGGGCGTTAAAGAGCTCGAAAACGCGTGGCCATTGCAGTTTGTGGGAACGGGCGCGAACCTGAATGATGCAACGGATAACGGTATGAAACGGGCGTCGGATCTGCTGGGAATCTCAGTGCCGGAGGTGATGAACCGCGTGACTGTAAACGGTAATATTGAAGTGGGCCGGCACCCGGGTGTAGTTACGGTTACCTTCCTGGTTCCGGAGAAACTTCTCAAAAAAGCCGGTATTCTGGAAATGGTAGAAGAGCACTATTCCGGATAATCATCCGTGTTCTATCGATTCCCTCAAAACCCGACAGGTTTTTAAAAATCTGTGGTGTTTTATTCATCACTCCGTGCAAATGATTATTGTGGGCACGCAGTTACCGGGAATGAGCAGGCTTTGTAATTTTAAAACTGTCTTGCTTCATTAAATTAAAGTGTGGACGATTGGGTTTCGTTGGATTAGGAAAAATGATGTAAGCGATTCAGATAGTTTACAGCGGTCCGCTCAAATTTTGCATCAGCTGAATTTGAAATTGTATCATCTCGAGGTAGTTCTCTTTTCGAATGCGTTCATCAATTCCATGCACTCTGGCGCGGTCGTCATGAGTGGCACGAATGGGTCTGAAGCGATAGATATTTTCTGTCAAGTTGTGAAAGTGGCGGGAGTCGCTTGCGGCAACAAACAATGATGGAGAAACCAGGGCCTGATCAAAAATTTCCTGGATAGTCTGCTTCAGCATGCTGTATGGAGCTGCTCTTGTATCCGACACAGGGGATGGGTTGCGCGCCCGGTCCATGACATTGATCTGTATATCCGGGTTGTCGATACGTCGGCGGACATATGCGATGACATCGTCGATCGTGTCATTGGGATGAAGCCGGAAATTGATAATAACGCGTCCCTCCACCGGCAGTACATTCTCCTTAAATCCGGCTTCGAAAATGGTTTTGGCTGCTGTAGTTCGAAGAGCTGCATTTGTTGCGGGGTTTTTACCCAGCTCGCGCTTAATCTTTCCGCTGAACAACCAGGTGTTGTTGAACGCAAGCCGCTGGGTAAACGACATATATGGAATAAGAGGTTCAAAAGTTTCGGTGATGAGGCCGCGATAGTGCGCTTTCATCGGGCGCTGTTCAATTCTGTTAATGGCTCTGCTTAGCGTGCTTATGACCGTTTGGCGAGGTGGCATCGATGAGTGACCTCCTTCCTGTCTGTAAACCAGTTCGAGGTTCAGTGAGCCTTTTTCTGCTACGCCAATCATGGCCAGGGGAACATCGATGTTGTCGATAATATTCTCAGCCACCGGAGGCCCTTCATCCATCAGGAATTCTACTTCAATATCCCGTGATTCCAGAAATTGTGAAACACGCGCGGCACCGTTCAACCCGCCAATCTCTTCATCGTGGTGTAAAGCGATAAAAAAGGAGCGTTCATTTTCATGGCCGGAACGGATCAGGTATTCAGCAGCTTCAACAACAGAAAGTATTCCCGCTTTATCATCCAATGCTCCCCTGCCCCAGATAAAACCCTCCGCCTGTTCACCACCAAACGGGGCGAACGACCAAAATTCAACGGCGTCCTCTTTAACCGGAACAACATCATAATGCCCGATAAAAAGACCCGGCTTGAGCTCCTCATTACTTCCTCGCCACTCAATCAGAATTGTGTACTTGTTGATGTAATGGATTTCAGTATTGGCGTGGAGTGCCGGGTAGTTTTCGGATAAGAAAGATTTAAACTCTTCATACGGGGCGAAATCAATTTCATCCTCATTCTCAAGAGATACGGTTTCAATTTGAATGGCCCGGCTGAGACGGTCAAAAGCGGAACTTGCCTCAAAAGGAAAGGAATCTGTCGTTATTTCTGAAGGTGCTTCTACCGTTTGTGTTGATGAGCATGATAAAGTAAAAATCAGTGTCGAAAAGATGATCCAAAATAGGCGTGCAGGGTAAAGAGTCAAGACGATAAACTTTTAATGAATTAAACACCGAGACGTTAAAATAGTGAATAGTTTAAAAGATGTAGAATCGATCGCCAAATTGTAACCAATGTTGATTGTCAAAAGAATAAAAAAACCGCTGCACCGGGTCAGATGCAGCGGCGGATCTAACCTCACACTATGGGGTATTAGCTTTTTGTAAACTGTACGTTGAGGTTTAGTTTTACTTCATCAGAAACGACTACACTGCCGGCTTCGGTAACAGCACTCCAGGTTAATCCAAACTCTTTTCTGTTGATTTTTCCGGATACTTCAAATCCGGCTTTGGTTTGTCCGTATGGATCCACAACCGTTCCGCCATATTCAACATCCAGTTCAATTTGTTTGCTGTTTCCGCGAATGGTCAGGTCGCCAATCAGTTTATACTCTCCGTCACCAACTTTTTTGAAAGATGTGGATTTGAAGGTCATCTTTGGGTGATCAGCAGCATTAAAGAAATCATCCGATTTTAAGTGGTTGTCCCGATCTTCATTTCCGGTTTCAATGCTGTCTATCGCAGCTTCAAAAGAGATCTCTGCATTTTCAAAATCATCATTATCAGACTCAATTGCCGCATCAAACTCTTTGAATTTTCCGGTAACTGTAGAAATTACAAGATGTTTCACCTTAAAGGTGATTTCAGAGTGTGAAGGGTCAATTGTCCATTTTGTTAATGTGTCAGTACTCATGGTTTTATTATGTATTGATGTTTAATTGTTTAATATTGAAATAAATATAAAGCACTTATCGTTCCCCGTCAATTAAAAAAATTAATGTTAAACTAAATGGCTCGGTTGCCGTGAGCAAAGTGTGGTTATGAGGTGAGTGAATCGGAGGGGCAGGCTGGGCGGCCACAATACATTTCACAACTAAGGGTATCCCTTAGATTCTGTTCAGCGAAATTTGTATATGAAAAGTGTCGCCAAATCGTTTTTTTGAGTATAGGTCACCAATCAAAAGAAGGAGGGTTATGTTTGATGAAATGAACAGCGGAAGAGAATCGACACTACAGGAGCGGGTAAACACACTGACCAAACAGGGATATCGGGGTTTTACGATAGATGTCAGCAAGAAAAAATTTGACGGTGTGCGGGTTACGGTTACAAATGAAAAAGGAAAGAAGCTGAGCGCAGATGGAGAGACCCTCGATGAAGCGTATGAAAATGTCATCGAATTGATCGATATTGCAGCAGATGAAGCATGATTGTGAAGAATTGATTAGCAGAGGATCGAATGAAAAGCTATAAAAAAATCCTTGTTCCAACCGACTTTTCTGATGGAGCTAAAACCGCCTATGGAATCGCAAGGCAAATAGCGGCCAAATTTGGAGGGAAGATAGACCTGATGAATGTGATTCCATCTGTAGAGTATTTGAAGGAGAGTTTGAAGAAGATACCTGTGGCTGTGGAGCCGGACGATGATATAATCCCTGATATTGTGAAACAGTCTGAATCGCGCCTTAAAAAAACATTGGGTGAGTTTGATGAAAAGGTGCGCGGTAAGATTCATATAGGAAAGAACAGGAAAGCAGCAGATTCGATTATCCACTATTCAAAAGATCACCATTATGATCTGATTGTGATGGGCTCCAAAGGGGAGAATAAAACTTTGATGAATAGGGGCTCTGTAACATTGAGAACACTGCGAAACTCCTCGGTTCCAATCATTGCAGTTGGGGAAATGACGAAGCCGGGTGATATTAAACGGGTTTTGCTTCCAACTGATTCGTCTCAGCTGTCACTTTCGGCTCTGCCTCATGCGGCCGCACTTGCACACGCTTTTGGTGCAGAATTAGCACTCCTGTATGTAATTGAACTGCGAGGTGGCGGAGGAAGGGAGGAAGCAGAGTATGACACAGCAATGATTGATCGGGAAAATATCTATGAACAGCTGATGGAGAAAATTGCGTTTTATCTAACAAATCGAGATGAAAAAGGAATTGAACTGAAGCGAAGCGATAAACTTTTTTTAGATAGTCTGAAAACCGGTGATGCGGAATCGGAAAAATATATTCCGCTCAAAACAATTATTCGTACCGGACACTCCGTACACTATGAGATTGAAAAATATGCTGAGAAAAACGCAGATTTAGTTGTAATGGCAACCCACGGCTATAGCGGATTTGCTCATCTATTCCTGGGTTCTATGACTGAAAAGGTTGTACAAAATATGAGTAAACCGGTAATGACAACCCGTCCGACTGATCAGGAGTTTGAGCATGCTCAGAAAAGCAGCATCGGGATGGTGACGATCGATCCGCTTCCTTAGGTAGTCGATTTAATTTTGGAATCTGACTTGTTCCGGTGAGCTTATTCTGATTTGAGGTGTTCCCTCATGCATTTGAATGAATCCTTCTACACAAATCTGCCGGTTTGTATAGAGATCTTCCGGTGAACTTTGCCACGCGGATCTGTCATCTCCCCATATCACACCTGTGAAGTGTTGATTTGGATACTCTTCTTCAAAATTGATGAATGTAGGCTCTCCTCCAATCTGCTTGATCGTTTGAACGGAGATAGCCTCACCGCAAACTTCTGCATACTTGCCCTGATGATCGGCAGCTTCACTTGCCGTAGCGGTGACCTCAACTCTTTGCTGCCGTTCAGGTGAAAACACCCGGGACAGGATCAGGCCGACAAAAAGGATAATGATGAGAACCGGGATAAACTTCTTAATGTATTTTCGCAGTTGGTTCATATTAAGATAGATTTACATGATCCTGAATCCAGGAAAAAATATCGCTCATCACCTCATCTCGGTTTGATTCATGAAGCATCTCATGTCTGCCATTGGGATAGAGATTGAGGAATACCCGGCCAGCTCCGGATTTATTTAAAATCTTTTCAAGGTTATGAACTCCCTTGCCCATTTCAGAAACAGGATCGTTGTCGCCTGATACCAGCAGGATTGGAATATCTTTTGGATGATCAGCAAACGGCCGGTGTTTATGAAGCGTGTTCAAGCCGAGAAAAAGATCCCTGTAAAATGCAGTGGAGTAAACAAATCCGCATAGCGGATCCTCAACATATTGATCCACTTTATCGGGATCACGGCTCAGCCAGTCGAAATCGTTCCGGTTTGGCTTGAAGTGTTTGTTGTATTCACCGAACGTCAGGTGGTTGATCAGAGGACTTTTCGTTTTAGGGTTTCTGATTTTGGCCAGAAGTGTTGAGATGGCAATCCCAAATTTCAACAGGGCAGGAGGTTTACCGTTGCTGCCCGAGTAGATGATACCTGCCGGATGGATATCTGAAATCTGCATCAGCCGCTGTACAAGAAATGATCCCATACTGTGTCCGAACAGAGTGATCGGGAGGCTAGAATGTTTCTGCGTAATATGTAAGTGAAGCTGATGAATTCCATCAACAAGGGTGTGAAAGGCATCTGTTGTATCTACATACCCTAAGTGATTATGGGCAGAACGGCCGTGTCCACGGTGGTCATGTGCATAGACAATGAATCCGTGATCGGTTAAAAAATTGGCAAATGAAACATAACGACCGATGTGTTCAGCCATCCCGTGCACGATCTGAACAACTGCTGCTGGTGGGCGATTTTCAGGTTCCCAACAGACGGCATGGATTTCAGTGTTCGTGGAGTCGATAAAAGTAAAAGGAGTCGTTTTCATAGCCAGAATATATTTTGATCCATTACAATACACACAATCCTATAAATAAGAAAAAGAGTGGTTGTTAGGTTGTGTCGGATTTCAAAAACGGTTAACTTTGGAGTCTTGATTCAAAAAAAATTGTAGTTATTAGTGACTACAGTTACCATGAATCAAAATTACTGACATGCGCCCGTAGCTCAATCCCGACGGATCGGGAAGCGACTGACTTCGGATTATAGAATTCGAAATCGTACGCCAAACGATGAAAATGGATTGAATTTGATTTTTTATTGAAATGCGCCCGTAGCTCAACTGGATAGAGCGTCTGACTTCGGATCAGAAGGTTGAGGGTTCGAATCCTTCCGGGCGTACATTTCTAAAAGCGGCTGAAAAATGGCTTAATAACCATCTCTCAGGCGCTTTTTCTATTTTTACTACAAATTGAAAGTGAACAGAAAGGAACAAAATTTGGCGATTTTTTCCCTATTTGTGGTGCCAATATGCGTGCCGGAAATAATTCGTTCCTGATCATCAGAATCTGTGCAGGCTGCGCGGATGGCATGTTCCAGCTTTTCACCGGTAGAGGTTTTATCAATTTGCTTACCGAATACCTTGACAGGCTTAGTACTCTTATCCGTTTTCGTACTCCTCCCGTATTCCCTGGCTCCCAGCCGCGCATGTGTCAACCGTAATGGTCATATACCCTTTGCCAAACAGAATATCCATGACTGATCAGTGCAGCCGGCATTGCTCTTTTAAAAACCAATCAAAAGTAAATGAGATCACCCATATTTTGAGTGATCTCATATCAATGTTCAGGGAATTTGCCGTTTATCTGTTCTTCAGGTCCACGTAATCGCGTTTGTTCGGGCCCACATAGATCTGGCGCGGACGCGAAATGGGTTCGTTATTATCCCGCATCTCTTTCCACTGGGCAATCCAGCCGGGCAGGCGTCCCAGTGCAAACATCACAGTGAACATTTCGGTTGGGATGCCGATGGCGCGATAGAGGATGCCGGAGTAGAAATCGACGTTCGGGTAGAGCTTTCGCTCTACAAAGTAGGAATCATTCAGTGCGACTTCCTCCAGCGATTTGGCAATCTCAAGGAGCGGGTCCTCAATATGGAGCTCATTCAATACTTCATCAGCTACTTTTTTAATAATCTTGGCCCGCGGATCGAAGTTTTTGTATACGCGGTGGCCGAATCCCATCAGGCGAAAGTCGCTGCTTTTATCTTTGGCTTTCTCCACCATTCTGGCAACGTCGCTGCCTTCGCGATGAATCTGTTCCAGCATTTCAATCACCTGTTGATTGGCCCCTCCGTGCAGTGGACCCCACAGGGCACAAACTCCGGCCGAGATGGCCGCATACAGGCTGGCGTGGGATGAACCGGCCATCCGGACCGTGGAGGTCGAGCAGTTCTGTTCGTGATCGGCGTGCAGAATCAACAGTGTGTTCAGGGCTTTTACAATGGTTGGGTTGATCTCGTACTCCTCCGTGGGCAGCGCAAACATCATATGCAGAAAATTTGAGCAGTAATCCAGCTTGTTTTGCGGGTACATAATCGGGAAGCCCTGCGATTTCCGGTACGACCACGCCGCAATGGTGGTGATTTTTGCAATCAACCGGCGGATCGTCAGGTCAACCTCTTCCGGGTCCAGTTCGGAGCCCTGGGCGTTCGGGTAAAATGTGGACAGAGCCCCGATCATGGAAGCCAGTACACCCATGGGGTGGGCCTTGGCCGGGTATCCCTCATAGAGCATCTTCATATCTTCATGAATAAGAGTGTGCCGTGTGATTCCATCTTTGAATTTTGATAATTCATCTGCATCCGGCAGATTTCCGTAAATGAGCAGGTAGGCCACTTCCAGAAACGAGGATTTTTCAGCAAGCTGCTCAATGGGATACCCCCTGTACCGCAGCACCCCTTCTTCTCCGTTCAGAAATGTGATGGCGCTTTTAGTGGCTCCCGTACTTTTATACCCTAAATCGGACGTTATAAGGCCGGTTTCACTCCTCAGGTTCGTAATATCTATCGCTATTTCTCCTTCACTTCCTTCGATGAGATCAAGTTCATGGGTATCATTTCCAATAATCAGCTTTGCTTTATCCATAACGGATTCCTCATTTAATTTTTCTTTTCTGTTTTACATTCTGTGAATATAACGGATTGGAAGCGCTTCCCGCATAAGAGATAGTTGGATGCCGGCATCAGGGAAATTCCTATGGATGTATTGAATGAAATCTTTTTCTCAGCATTAGAGTACCGAATAGTAGTTGGGAGTGAACCGAAGGTTTTTATAAAAAACTTCACCCACACTCACACTCTCCAGCGTTTTATTCGCTG
The DNA here is from genome assembly GCF_001715195.1 of Rhodohalobacter halophilus. Lineage (GTDB taxonomy): Bacteria > Bacteroidota > Rhodothermia > Balneolales > Balneolaceae > Rhodohalobacter > Rhodohalobacter halophilus. The sequence continues at coordinate 87,466 of NZ_MDWE01000002.1, read as the reverse complement.
GCGAACACCTTGGGACTACTGTTCTGGTTGGCACCCTCGACATTATGGGCTTCCTTTGCAGGTCACCCCGGTAATCTCATATTCACAGGATGCGAAATCGTACAGATATCATCCTAGTCCAAATTGTTTTCCCTGGTGTACCGTAGAAATTGATGGTAAAATATATAAAAATAGAGTAGAGCGTGTTTAACCCCTCATAACTCCTTAAAATCAACGGCTCGGCTTTGGTTAAGTCCTCTTCGTTTCGGATTGTGATTTCCAAAATACGAGATACATATGAGTTTAATAATGTTCTCGGTTTGTGAACACGCTAACCCAAATAAATCTCTTGTTGATGCCATTGCAAATAATCCGTAGCCGGTTGGTCTAAGTTATGCTCCGGCAGATTTTGCAGCTTCTTGCCATGCCAGGCATAGTACTCTTTTCCGTTTTCGTACTCCTCCCGGATTCTTCGGCTTACTTCCACAATATGATCATTCGTCACAGTCATATATCCCTTATCAAACAGGATATGCATATCGGATCGAAGCAGGAGTCCATTTTTTGTGAGATTGGGGCCTGCCTCTGAATAAGGTTTGATGTGCGCCGCTTCCAGTACCGGGAGTGTTTTCTCTTTGGTGATGGCACAGCGGTATTTATAGGCATCGGTAACCATTGCCCGGAACGCACTCTGGCCGATGCGGGAACGAAGTTCATATGTGTTGCCGTATCGGGTTTCAGGTTCCTCAACAGCCAGTTCACCCTCTCTGTACTTTTTTGCATCCAGACGCTCTTTCACCTGCCTCCAAACATTTGAACCAATGGGTTCATCAGTACTATATGACTTTCCCTTCACAATGTTTTTACTCCAGTTCTCAGGAATGGGTATCCAGTCCTGTCGCTCAAAGAAAAAGGGCTCGGTGAGTATCGTGCTGCCAATGGTTGGATTGAGCCCTTCTCCCTGCCTGAATTTCATAATCGATTGGCGAAACTGATCATACGTAGCCGCTCCGTTTTTGATGCCAAACGCATCCCAGGTCAGACTTAACGGGAGAAACAGGTGTTTCACAAAAAATCCTCCGCCCACAATGAAATTATTCGGGCTGTGGAGCTTAAACAGAAAGGGTGCCCCTTCCTGGATCACCTTGAAATTTGATTTATCCCTCGGACGCCAGAAATTCACCTCATCCGGCTGCTGCTGAGCCAGAAAGTGAAACCAGTTATCATCTGTAACGCCGATGTAGAATTTCATTTTTCAAGTTTATTCTTATAGGCTTTGCCACTTTGAGTAAGCCGATATTTTTGATTCGGATGATTCGGACTATCCGGAATCGTGTATTCAATGAGTCCAGACTCAATAGCAGGGTTTAAATAGTTTTTTCGAAAGTTTTTCCGATCCGAGAGTCCCAGTTTTTCCTGAATATCATCCCGGCTCAATTCCATTTCAAGATTCAGTATAAGCTGATCTACTTGGGGGGTGCCTTCTGAATAGTCCATCACAGGAGCCGGAAACGCCATTCGAAGAGCGTTGTCCGAAAATGTGAGATATTCTACATGTTGACTCATGAGTTTTCAAAATGTATAATAGCTAACTGATTTAAGCTATTTAAAAACTTTATTCTACCAAATGCTCTGGAACAAAAACGAAAAATATACCCTTGTCCCATACGAACTGGAATTTGAGCCTTTCCTGAATGAAGTTTCTGAGGACATAGAAAAAGTGGACATTTCTGAAATTGATACCATTGTAGTTCCGGCCCGAAAGGATGGCTTTGAAGAGACTTTTATTGGAGAAAATTGCTGGCATCATATTCGACTCAACTCTTCCATGATTCCTAAAATTAAATACGTTGCAGCGTATCAGACAGCCCCGATTTCGGCTATTACACATATGGCTGAAGTAAAATCTATTGAACAGTGGCAGGATACCAATAAGTACATCCTCTACTTTCAAATGGCCAACTTTCGGGGGAGCTTACAAACCGGCTGAAAAGATCAAGAAAGTGCCGCTTGGGAATAGTCCGTGCAAAGCACCTCAGAGCCCACGTTATGCTTCACGGGAGAGGATTTTGAAAGCTAAATCGTTGGATGGGGTGTTTTAACTCAAAAATAATACACTAATAGTTACATCCAGCAATAAAAGTTGAAAGATTTGACTATTTATAATATCCGATTAACTTTTATGCATTGTCAATTCAATTAACTACACTAAAGTTATGTCATCGGTTATCGGGATTCTTAATAAACAAGCTGTAGCGTTAGCTGCTGATAGTGCCGTTACTATTTCCAGGAGAGATAACAGAAAGATTTTTAATACGGCCAATAAAATTTTTACTCTGTCCAAATATCACCCGGTTGGGGTAATGGTTTACAATTCCGCTTCCTTTATGGGAACCCCTTGGGAAATTATCATTAAAATGTACCGGGATCAGCTAAAAAATAAATCTTTCAAGACTGTTAAAGCCTATCAAGAAGATTTCTTCAAATACTTGCGTTCAAATAATTTTTTCAGTGACAGAGAAGAGGAAGACGGTGAGTTGACTGATTTTTTTATTTTCTGGATGAACGTGTTAGTTGAGGAAGTATTGAAAGACCACAGAAATCTACTTTTAAATCCAACTGAGGAAAACAAAGAAAATTTTCTAAACCGCTTCGCGGAAATGGTCACTAAGTTTACTAAAAATGTGAAGGGGCGGGAATTATGCACTGACTTCAAAAACTATACTCAACGCTCATTTAGTGCCTATACCAAAGATATTTTTGATCAATGTCTACAATGGATTTTTGACCCGTTAGAACTTGAACTAAAGGATAGCTTAAAATCGAAACTGCGAAAATTTCTCTTTTATCAGACAACTACCAAAGACTTTTATCGCAATTATACCGGTTTGATTTTTGTAGGGTATGGCGACAAAGAAATTTACTCACAATTGATTCCTGTCCATGTATCATTTGTGCTCGATGAAAAACTAAGAGCTTTTGTTGACGTTGATAATCAGGCCCACATATCCTCAAAAAATAGTGCCGCTATTCGACCATTTGCACAGACTGATGTGATTAATACAGTACTTTCAGGGATTGACCCAGAGTTGGATTCTTTTTACACAGACAATTTCATGAAATTTCTACAAAAATATAATCGGCTCGTAGCAAAGACGATAGAGGATCAGTCTCAGGAACTTGCAGATGCCATTCTTGGTTTAAATTTAGAGAAAGTAGTCAAAGAATACATTGATGAAAACTTCAAGATCCGGCGGGAGAATTACATAAACCCTTTGATGAGTGCCGTTGGAAGCCTCTCAAAGGAAGACCTCGCAGAAATGGCGGAAAGTTTAATTTACTTAACGTATCTTAAACGCAGAATCACTTTTAAAGAAGAAAGTGTGGGCGGTCCGGTAGATGTAGCCCTTATCACCAAAGGTGATGGATTTATCTGGATAAAACGTAAACACTATTTTGATCCGAAACTTAATCACCACTTTTTCAAAAACTATCTGGAATGACCGAGCAACCAACAGATAACACAAGCCGTCGCTTTGATCCTCATGTAGCCGCTGACTTGTGGCGGAAAAAAGAGCAAGAACAAGAGGAACGTAAAGTGATGAATCCTGAAAAACTTGCTGAAGAAGTTTCTGACCGGCTGATTAGAATTATTGAAAAGGAGATGAAACGACAGCAGCCTAAAAAAACAGGGTAAGCCCCCTAATCCTTCTTAGGAGGATTTGTTTTTGTAACATCCGGACGCGGAGGTTTTGTTTTACTATTGTGCCTGACTCTTTTCTTTTCCGGATATTTAGTTATGCTTTTCTTCTTTGAATCACTCATTTTTTGGGTGGTTTTTTATCTTGACTTGCAGAGGGTCTTGGATGCTTAGTTTTCCCCTTTTTTACAGGGACTGTCTGTTGTGTTTTTTGCTTTTTAGCCATGACTATATATTTATGGTGAAGAATATTACAAATACGGTTATTGCTGCGATTAAGAAACCAAACGACCAGTTATTCAATCGGTTCGTAATTTTATCCTGTTTATCACTCTCGGTTTGCTTTCCTTGTAACTCAAGAGTTCCAGCTTTAATGGCGGATTTATGGGACAATAGGATTAACAGCAATGATATGACAAAACCTGCCCAAGAAGTGATCATGAGGAACTTCCAATTTGCTTCATCTAAATCAACTAAGTCTTTTACGAAGCCCAAAGTTAAGATCAGCCCCCCGCTGGATAAGTACACAATTAGTTTATCAAACTGTTCCTGGGCATAATCCCGCATCTCTCGAACAGTTGATCTGTATTCTTCCACTTCTCTTTCTTGGTCTGTCAAACTTTGAATATGTCTTTAATTATAATTCCTCCAACTTTCACAAAAATTTAAATCTCATGCACTTGTGCATTTAGTTGGCCTTCGATACGATCAGGGTAATTCCCAATATCTATTCTGTAATCAATGTTGAATCCCTTGACCTCATCTTCAGGCATATATAGAATCATTATATCTTTTATGTTTTCACTTCTATTATGCTTAATCCTACCAACAGAGGTCTCTACTTCATAGCTATTTGTCTTATTAATATCTAACCCGCCAACATTTGACGTGATATTAAAATTTCGTGCGTCGAAATCATTAATACCTATATAAGGTATTCGACTTGCCAAATCTTTATTCCATTCCCTGTTAGGTGGTAAAGGTTCAACCGGCCTTTTAAGGGGAAATTCCTTAACACTGTAAACTGAGAATCCATCAGGAAAATGCAGCCATATATCTAAGTCTTCAGCGGGAGCGGTTCCTTTATTTTGAACAATTAACTTAATCTCAAAAGATCTTCGCATACATTGAAGGTAAGCAAGCCTATTCTCTAAATATTCTCGATAAGATTCATAATAGTCATCAAGCTCACTGTTATAATCTTCTGCACTTTTACTTAAAAATACTTTTGTAGAAGCAAGATCATATAGGCCTAAAGATGATCTATTATTTTTGGTATCTATTTTGGGAACTATTGATTTAAGTTCATCGATTTTTTTGTCAATATAATCCTGTTCATAAGTTAACATCTTGTGAACAGTAAATAACTGATGCTTTTTCCCATTTGGAAAAAGTAAGTCAACATCAGGAAATAATTTTTTGAGTCTTAGGTTTTCTTTACGAAGCTTTTTAAGCTCTATTTGTTCTTCAGATTCACTTGAAGGCAACAGGTATTCATCATTTAACTGCTTTACGTTAATCCCCAATTTTTTCGCCTTTAACCCCATTGAAAAATCACCTGTAACAAGAAAAATATCCTTTTCTGGGTTATCTTTTTGATAATTTAAAATACTAGCAATTATTCTTTCGTCCGGTTGAGTTTTATCTAAATTATTTGGCTTATAAATTGATTCAGAGTGTTCTTCTATCAAAATTTCTACATTTATTTTATCTGAAAATGCTCCCCTCCCGTTCTCTAATTTTCTTAGACTTGATAAGATTTTTCTACTTCTTTTTTGCAAAAAACTCTTATCACTATATTTATGATTATCCAATTCTTGAACTACCGTATAAGGAATTGAAAAGCACAATTCTTCTTTGCCAAAAAAAACTTCCCAGTCTATTTCATCAATTGGCAAATAATGAATTAGCACATTGGTATCTAAAAAGATATACTTCATAACTCAATTACGAATTTCAGCAAAAGTTGGTTGTAAGTCGGTTCTGGAACTCCCAGGGCCGACTACCCTCCCTGGATAAGTACATCAATCGCTATATGTACGATCTATAAGAATGTACTTAATTATCCTAACCGATTTGAGATTATTTTTGAACAAATTTTAAACAGAGTTACCAACAGATAGAAAGAAATGGTTGCCCGTTAACCATTGGTTTGAGGGGACCCTATTCTCAAACTGGAATCATGGAGCAGTAATTCAATTATAACTTTCAATTAATTTCAATTTCTGTTTTACCTGATTGATAGAATAAGACTGAGCTTTATTCATATAAAATTGATGTTCCATTCTTTCTATAGTATGAAGAAGAAACTTTACATTTTTAGTTTCTTTGTGTTCTTCCATAAAGTCTCTCAGTCTTTCTATCACCTCACTAAAGTTATCTTTATCTTCTAAGGCTATTTTTGTCAAAGCATCAAGTGCATTGTTCTTCAAGGAATTAATTCGTTCAAAACCCACTTTTATATCGTAGCTGAGTTCCAATAATTCTAAGAGATATGGAATAGCTCTTCTATCGGTCAATTTGTTTAGACAATTGGTTTTTGTAAAATCATATTCAGACGGGTTGTTATCAATTAACCACCTTGAATAATATTTAAGACCTTCCAAGCTATTCATTTTCACAAGAAATTCAGCCGCTTTTAATTTTTCCTCATCTTCAAATTCACCACTCAGAAATTCAATCAAATAACCTTTCAGGTAATTAAAATCTTCGCTTTGATATAATTTTTCTACTATTTCCCACCTGATAAGTGAGTCAGCTTTGGCTAATAAATTTTTAAGTTCACTAATATCTTTCGTTGCTTCATAATATATATTGAGCATTTTTCTGCGATCATAATCATCATGCTGATTGTTCAAAATTTCTTTAAATATTATTGGATAAACCTCTTTTAGTTTATGTTCAACCGCATATTCTATATGGTTTAAAAGTACTTGGGTAACTTCAATACCATCTTGTAGATTTTGAATTACCCTTTTCTTAATAATTTCAACATCAAGCTTACTTGTTATATAATTTATACCTATCCAACCATGGCCTTCTATATGATCAAAAGACAGCATGTCCAGCATCACATGTTCCGGGTAATCAAAGTCAAACCTTCTCAAGAAATACCAAAGATATATAGCTATATAATTACTGCTTACCCCTTCTCCTTCTTTTTGTCGAATGGCAACTTTAAAATCAACTTCACTGATTTTATCATCACACCAATTCTTAATCCACTCTCTCTGATATTCTTTGACGTCAAGGTTTTCATCACGAGAAAGGTATTCATATACCAATGAAATTTTATACCATTCAACATTATGATTTTCTTCAAACCAATTAAGGGCTTCCCTTTGAGTTATATTTTTTTCCTTTCTAGACAGACTGCGTAGTAACCTCAAGGCAGGCTCAGGATAAATATCATCTATTTCGGTATACCTGTTTTGTATCTTTCGCATTTCAAAAAGGTCGTCTTCAGAAAGCACATTCTTTTCCTCTTTTTGAAATATCTGTTCAACACTTCTTTCTATACCTTCTTCTTCAAAAAGCAGATCAAAGTCTTTCTGCCTCTTTTCATTTCTAAACTTCTCGTAATCAAACTGAGGTTCGGGCTCTTCTATAGAAATTGAAGTGTTCTCCTTGATTAGCTCTTTAAAAACTGGATAGCTCTCATTTCCAACCCGATACATTCGCTGGTATAAATTTTCAATATCTCTATTGGTACAATCATGCTTTTCATATTTTTTTATCACAAATTTTAAAGAGTTTTCAGTAGCAAGATGCGCCAAAGCTGTTACAATCGCTTCACTGTCTCTATCTTCACTTTCCCATAGACTCTGGAATGCTTTAACAGTAGTGTCCGTCTCCTTAAAAAATCTTAACTGCTCCTTCAACCACTTCCATCTAAAGTTATTAACCTGTTTCACATACCAGTCTAAAAATTTTTCGAAGATTCGTGTATCTTTTTTGTACAATTGAATTGAATTATCAATGATAGCTTTCAAGATTTTCTCGGAGTCATATCCGAAATCAAAATACCTTTCTTTTGAAATCTCTTGATAAAGAGTAGTTAACCCTTCATAAGACTTAATGCTTTTAAAGCAATTTTTAAGATTCCAGCTTTCATCAAGGAGACTTGTTTGCCCCCTCTCATTTGAATCTTGTTTATACAATAATTTTGACCCTTCCACCAGATAATCTACATAGTTATCTACATAACCGGATTCAATTAGCAGAGAATAGATTGCCGCACGAATGTACTGATTCTCCCTCTTACCGAACTGATCCATTATTTTTTCGATAACATCTCGGTCATATAGTTTTCCATGTTCCAATGCATGAATCGAATTGAATATGTAGTACGAATCATCAATATGAGATAATACTTCAGCTACAAGAAGGTCTTTTGTTAGACTTATTTCTTCTGTACCAAAATCTTCAAAATTATAATACCCGATCAAATGAATCGCATTTAGTTTGTTTATTCGGGAGCTGTTTTCATCCTTTATTTCACTAATTAAGAATTTCAGATTTTCAGAAGATTGGCCAAATTTTGCTAATTCCCGATCACTAAACTTATTTGAATTTATCCGAACATCGTGACTTTTATAATGATTGAAAATACCTTGAAATAGTTCATTCCGAGTACCAGTTGGAATTTTATCTCTTTCAAACTTTACGACTACTTCCTCCTCGTTATCCAATAACCATTTCAATAATTGATTAAATAAGTTTTCATCTGAATTCAACAAACTAAATAAAAAGGATAGTGTATTAAGCCAGCTTGGAATGAGTTTTTCATGATCGGGTTCAAAGGTTATAAATTGGATAACTTTATCATACTCCAATTTAGATAACACCCTTGCGGCTAGATATTCTTGAATATTGTTATGTTCAAATTTCCAAACTCTATCATCGCCTTTCCTTTTAGTAAAAGATGAGCCAAATTGAAGCATTTTATATTCTTTACTATTTACAAGCGTCAGTAAGTCTTCCTCCTGAATGTAATTTTGGGCAAGAGTTTCCATCCCCAATGCAACTTTTTCCAATAATTCTATTAACTCCTGTTTTTTAGATCGTATTTCAAACGTTGTTTTGAAGTGCTCTTCATCAAATTCCATTCTCTGAAATAGAAATTGTTGGAATAAATCAGCCTGGCTTAGCGATAGAGTTTTGTTCTTCGAATAAACATCTGCCAGGACCATTACAAAGAAGGGGTTTACAATTAAGTCACCCAAATCATTTTCAAATATATTTGCAATAAAGTCATCCACCTCTTTTTCTTCAAAACTTGTTTTATAAAACCGTTTTACATCATCTATATCGAAATCATTTATAAAATAAGATTCATAATCTGGAAGTGTGCCTTGAGATGTATTGTTCGGTAATTCATAAAAATTGGTACGACAAGAAATGACAATCCTTATTTCGGAATATCTTTCTGAAAAGCTATTAATTTGACGTACTACCTTGTTGAACTCTTCTGGAGGTATTTCATCTAATCCATCCCAAATAATTACCAATAAATCCTCAGGAATTTCTTTCCAATATTCTGGAAGAAAATCCTCTAAACCTATTTCTGGAGTATAGTTAGTTAATTGCTGATAAATTGGAAAAAATGAAGAATCTTCATCGTTTAAGTCTATTGCTAATTTTTTTAGTTCTGTAGTTTTTCCAGAACCAGCTTCCCCTAGCAATACGATTTTACTTTCTATCAATATTTTTTCTAAAAGCCTGCTGCGATTCTTTTTATCATTAAGTCTGAATTTAGGTTCATTTACTAGTGAGTTATATGGAATTATGTCCCGAGATATATACAGCTGTTTTAAATAGATATCCTGTTTTTTAGTAAATGGTAAATGTTTAGAATTTTTTTCAACTCTGTCTTTTTTAGCTTTTTTCTCTTTAAAACAAAAATTTAACAACTTATTATTTAAGAGGTCATATACCTTACTCTGAAACTCTTTTTCATCTTGAAATCTGTTACACCATCCATTTTTCTGCTGGTTTTCTCTAAATTTTTGAACTTTCAGTAGTTGCTCTGTTTCTCTTGAGGCACCTGAAATTTTGGGTTCTTTAAAAAAAAGAAAAATTTCAGGTTGCCTAAATTGATCCCAATTTTCATATGCTAAGTAAAATTCCTCATGCGTACCTGATTCAAATTCCTCCTTTGTTTCAGGATTTATAACACCTGTTTTTGAACCAAAACGCATCCACCAAATTCCTAAGTAAATATCATAATTTTGAATTTCATCGTTAATAATTTGTTGTGGACGTTTTCCAAATTGACCAACAATTGTAGACCATTCCCTAACTCTTAATCTAACTTTACAATAATCTTGATAAGATTCTGAAAGTCTCTTGCAAACCGATTCAACCACTCTTTTTTCAGGCTCAACATCTCCAGGATTAGAAACAAAGACTTGAATTTCTATAGTATCAGTCATTTCTCCTTATTTAAATTGAATTTTCCACAATCCCAATCTCCTCATCACTCAAGCCATACAGCTCATACACCAGCTGGTCTATTTCGGCTTCCAGTTTGCTGGCTTCGGGGTTTTCTTACTTATTTAGCTGTGAAGACATTTACATTAGTTTTTAAGCCATTTATTTTTAGGTCATTGCCTTAAAATACTCCTCCGTCTCCTTATCCGTGCAATAGATATAGCACCCTTTCATCCCCCGGCTCATCAGGGTTCTGTAGGTATTCTTGATAATGGTTTCAGCAAGCTCATTGGCTTTTGCAGGCTCTTCTTTCATCATTTTTTTAATCCCGAAAATCGACCGGTCGTTGCTTGATCGCTCATAGGCATCCGTAACAGCTTCGCCATTCCGAATCTTGAAGTCTGGGCCGATGATAACACCCACGTAATCCAGTTCAAGTCCCTGGCAGGTGTGAATGCAGCCAATTTCATTAATGGACTCCTCCTTGATCAGCCAGAGCATTCCGTCATCTGCCAGGTTCCATTTTTTAGCGAAATCATGTTCTGGGATCACAATGTCCATCTCGTCCGGATTTTTCTTGCTGTTCCAATCCCAGCAGTACCCGGCCACCATCCTGGATTTATTATTCTCTTTGTTCTTCTCTTTTATCTTATCAAATACTTCATTGGGAGAGGAGAAAATTTGAAAGTCGAAGTCTATGCCTTTTAAATCTGTGTTGGCCGTCTCCCTAATTTGCAGGGCATGATCCAACCACGCCATATACCCGTCTGATCCATTGCAGCGAAATTGTGAGCTGAGTTCTGTTTCAATAATTTCAGCCCCGGCTTCTGCAGCCCACTTTCTGATCTCCTGCTTCTCTCCGATATCATGGATATGAACCCGTTGGTCTTCATCAATAAAAAAGACAGAAGTTTTAGATGCCGAAATCAATTCCTTGATCTGATTTTCGCCCTTGTTTCGAAACATTCCCGACTTTTCATTCAGCCGGTGGGCTTCATCCACAATGAGTGCATCAAAAAGGTTGGGTTCTGTATCCGTAAAGGACCCTGAACTTTTAAAAAGATTGTTGATATGGCTCTTCTTCATGTCACCGGTTAGTAAAGAGGAATAAATCGTTCGGGGTGCTGAGTTCTTGGTGATATAGCTTACAAACCGGTTTTTAGCCGTTAATTTGACGAGCAAATTGATGGCTACAACGGATTTACCGGTTCCCGGCCCGCCCTCAATGATCACGACCCGTTTCTGCCCTTTCTTTCTGTTGAGTACAGCATCCATTACATATTCAAACGCCAGTTTCTGCTCATCAATCATGATGAACTCCTCGTTGCCTTTAAGCATAGAGCTCAGACTGTCGGCCAGCATTTTCGAGGGTCGGATACGCCCGTTTTCGATACGATAGATAATGTTATCACTGTCGCCATACTTGATGAAGCTCTTGATGTACTCTCTCAGCTTCGTGATATCTTTCTTCATGAATACCGGAGCCTTTTCAGTGTGATCCTGATAGAAAGGATCATCCAAAACTTCGTTGGAATGATAATTATGAAGAAAGGCGCAAGCTTTCAGGTTGATATCTCCATCGTAAACGGCTTCATTGAAATCATTCAGCAGGGCGGCATATGACCATGCCTGGTAGGAGGGATGGCTGACTTCTCTTTTTCCGCCCCCAATGAAAGTTTTTACGATTCCATCTAATCCAGTTTTCTCAGCCGTTTCCCACTGTTTGAGCTCTACGATAACCGCATGATCTTGTTTTGATTTATTTTTGCCGGTAATGATAAAATCAATTCGCTTTGATGTTTGAGGAATCTGCATCTCTATAGTGATACCGGCATCCAGGGGGATTTCATAGTCCGTTAAAACCGTGTTCATGTACATCATGGAGTTCTGCCATGATCGTTTTTCATTTTTAGAGACTCCACGGTTCAAAGTGGCATTATATTTTGCCTCAATGACCTCTTCAACCATCCCGGTTTCAACATCAGCGGTAAAACTCTCTTTAGTAGATTTGTATACGATCATGGTCAGAGGTCGGTATATTTTTTAGCAGAACCCTTTGCCTTATGGACAGGATATTTTATTGAGTTGGACTGAAGTTTTTCCATGATGATTTCTTTAACATTGAAATCATATTTTTCTGCCAACAGAAAGGCATAGTTGAAAATATCCGCCAGTTCCTCTTTTACTTTTTCGGGATCGGCTTCCTGAGGTTTTTTCCAAAGAAAAGCTTCCAGCAGTTCTCCCGCTTCAATATTTAGCGCAACCGCCAGATCTTTCGGATTATGAAACTGCTCCCAATCTCTTTCATCCCTGAATTTTGTTATAGAGTTTGTGATATCTTCAATGTCGCTCATATAATGCTCGCATGTTTACAGTGATGTGCAGCTGGGATTCTGTAATTCAAAATCTAACCTTATTGATAAGGATTATCGTAAAATAATCACCCACTTTCACATGATTATTAATGATCGTTTTCTTTGGAAATATTTGCCTATCTGTTTGGCGAAATTTTTGTGTCGTTATAGTTAGGTAATTTGTTATATCACTTCATGTAGTCAACGATACACTCGTACTCAAACTTTGCTACATCCCCCATTACTAAAAGATCATCTGCAGTAGGTGGATATGTTTTGTTATCACATTTAAAAAATTGAGTAGTTACAAATAAATCCACTGTTAGTTTATCATAAATTGGATGATCATATCTGAACCGTTTGACTTCACCGTGCCCTGAATAACCTCTGATGGTTTGCCCGAATTGATAAAGGTGCCTTTTTAACCTTTTCTTGAATTTGTCAATCCGATATTAACGATGTCTTTTAGTCAACTAAATTCTTCACCTTGTATATTATTTTCTGTTATCGCAAAAATATAAACACCTGGAAGTGTTAATCCATTGAGTTATTCTAATTCATCCCATCTTATCCATTGTGGAAACATGATGCTGTAAATTTAAGGATGCAATTATTATTTAACGTATTGCTTATATCTATATAGTGCTATTCTTCTTTGTCATAAGATAAAAGAAGTTGTGAATTTAGGAAGAGTTAATCTCTTCGTTCTGCGGTACCAATTTTTATGGTAATCATAACAAGTTCTCCGATTTAATTTATTGATTACCCCTAAAATAGGAGGGGGAGTGACGGCATACCGTCATTTGTACAAACCATGTGTAAAAGCATTCGAAAGGATTACGAATAATATAGATCCGGATGCAGCTACCGGCCATTTTTTTGTGGCCATTTCCATCAGGTGGGAATCATTTACACGATTCCCGGTCACATAATGCTTTGGAATTGTCTGGAAGCGTTTGGTTTAGAAAGCCCTGAACCGGAATACATTGAAGGATGCGGAATTCTGTGGTCCGAAAGGGCTTTAATGAGTACCGCTCGTTTGTAAACAGCGGGTCACATCTTCAGAAGATCAGTGAGTCCCGGGCAGTTTCTTGAAAACGGAAGGTTAAGCGGTTTGGATTGCCGGCTTAAAAAAATAAAGCGGCACGTTTTTGACCCGGCTATGATACGGGAGTTTTTAATCCCCGGGGAAGTCAATCGAACCCTGAAATCGGGCACTCTAATCGTTTGCTGTCCGCGACATTTACAAAGGATAAATAGCTGCAAAATAAACCAATGACTGCTCTGAAGAGGCGCCGCAGGCAGATGGCTTCCGGCCTTGGGGGTTTCGAGTCCGCATCCAAAAAAGGCCCGGTTAAAAATTTTAGGCAAAGGGGACGGGAAGCCGGGGTTTTTATGTTGTTTAGAATAAATCTAAATAGTGCTTGAGCCTGTTTGAGAAGAGCCTTATCATTACAGAGTTATTTAGATGTGGTCTAAATAGATGAAAAAAGATATGAACCTTAAACATGTTTGTAAAGTGAAAAAGCTGCTCATTCTACTTGGTATTTTTGTACTGCTATTCAATTCAGCAGATGGCTCAACAATCAACGGCAAGATTATCGGCCAGGTTGTGGATGAAAACAATAATCCGGTTGCCGGAATCAACCTCAGGTTAGACGATACCACCATCGGGTCGGCATCCGGTCAGGATGGAACGTATGAAATTAACAGTGTGCCCAAAGGACGATATACGTTTGTCGCGTCCGGAGTCGGGTTCGACACGGAGGAGAAAGAGATTACAATCGACGAAGGGGAGATATTACTGATCAATGTCACGCTATCCGCTTCAAACGAAGAGCTGCAGGATATTACCGTTACCAGCTCAAAGATGAATAAATTTAACCGCGAAGAGACGAGCTATGTTGCAAAAGTGCCGGTTGAAAATATCAGGAATCCCCAGGTGTACAATACCATCAGCTCCGAACTTCTGGAGGAACAGGTGGTCACCAATTTTGATGAGGCGATCACAAATGCACCCGGAATTTTTAAACTCTGGGAGTCGACCGGCCGGGGAGATGACGGGGCCGGATACTACGCGCTCAGAGGTTTTTCCGTTCAGCCGACCATCGTCAACGGTTTGCCTTCCTTAACCAACGGAAGCCTCGACCCTCAGAATATCGATCGCGTTGAGGTGATGAAGGGGCCGTCGGGGACCCTGTATGGAAGCAGTCTGATCTCCTACGGCGGATTGATCAATGTGGTTACCAAAAAACCGTTCAACTATTTTGCCGGTGATGTTTCGTACCGGACGGGCAGTTACGGGTTGAACCGGTTTGCTGCCGACATCAATGCGCCGCTAAGTGAAGAGCGGGAAATTCTGGCGCGTGTCAATACCTCGTATCACAAACAGAACAGCTTTCAGGATGCGGGTGAGTATGAATCATTCTTTATCGCGCCTTCCATTTCCTACCAGGTGAATGACCGCCTGTCGTTTCTGTTCAACAGCGAATTCATCAACTCTGAGCAGACCAATCCCACCATGCTTTTCCTGAACCGCAGTGCTCCACTGGGCTGGGAAAATCTTGATGAACTGAACTATGATCCCAGGAATTCATACACGAGCAACGATCTGACCATATCGAACCCGACGGTCAGCCTCCAGGGAATCATGGAGTACCGGATCTCGGATAACTGGACATCCCAAACATCGGTATCGAGCAGCAATGCAAAAACCGACGGATACTACACATATTTATGGGATCTGGCCGATGGAAATTCAACGTTTGCGAGATATTTAAGCAATCAAAACTCCACGACGATTGGCAAAAATGTCCAGCAAAATTTTGTCGGAGAATTTCAGACGGGAACCCTGAAGAATACATTTATCGGAGGGTTTGACTACTTCGTGGAGGAGACGGTTAACAACAGCACGGGCTATGTGGGTTTTGGCTCGGTGACGATTGGTGACGGCGGCCAGGGGGAAGGTGTTTCCCAGCCGGCGGCGGATGAAGCTCTTTCCGGGGCGGCCGTTGTAAACAGTAAAACAAAACAGCATGTGTACAGTGCGTACCTGTCTGATATTATCGACTTCACACCGGCTCTGTCGGCAATGGCAAGTGTCCGGCTCGACCATTTCGACAACATCGGCAGCGACAGGACTGAGGATGACGACTATCAGCAAACGACAATCAGCCCTAAATTTGGCCTTGTCTTCCAGCCGGTTGAAGACCAGGTGTCCCTGTTTGCCAACTACATGAATGGGTTTAACAACGTTGCACCCCGAACCCAGGCAGACGGATCGGTGAAATCATTCTCTCCCGAAAGGGCGAATCAATGGGAGGCGGGTGTAAAAATGAACGCCCTGAACGGAAGGATTTCAACGACACTCAGTTACTACAATATCCTGGTTTCCAATGTTGTCCGGCAAGATCCTGACCGGCCAAATTTCTTTGTTCAGGATGGAGAGAATTTCAGCAGAGGTATTGAAGCAAGCCTGGTTGCATCACCTGTTGACGGGTTGAACCTGAACATCGGCTACAGCTACAATGAAAGTGAAGTTACAAAAACAGACAGCGAGGAGTTCCTGGGAAGAAGGCCGGAATCTGCCGGGCCGGAATCGATGGTTAATCTATGGGCCAGCTATAAATTTCTTGACGGGACGTTCAAGGGATTCGGTATTGGAACAGGGTTGAACTATGCCGGTGAAAATAAGATCATGAACCGTGAATCCACGGGCACCTTTACACTTCCCTCATACACGGTGCTGAACACGTCCCTTTTCTACGACTCAGAACTTTTCCGCATCGACCTGAAGGTGGATAACCTCACCGATCAGGAGTATTACAAAGGCTGGACGACGATCAATCCACAGATGCCAAGAGTGGTGAAAGCCGGATTTACCTATAAGTTTTGATGCAGTCTCTGATCTGAATGTTCAAGAAAGCGATCCTATTCCTACACCGCTGGCTCGGGCTTATTACCGGGGCAGTGGTGTTAATCCTAAGCATCACGGGAGCCATCTTTGTTTTCCAGAAAGAGTTTACTCACTGGCTGCGACATGATGTGATGTATGTGGAGGCCGAGACTCAGCGGCTATCCGTGGAGGAGATGTACGGATTAACCGCAGACGCCCTGGAGGTGGACCGGCTGAGTTACGGCCTGACCACCTATAAAGATCCGGGCCGATCCTGGACCGCGTTTAGTTTTACACGGCCTGATGAGCCTTCGTGGACATATTTTGGGAGTATTGAGGAGTATAAAACGGCCTACCTGAATCCGTACAGCGGCGAGGTACTGACCATCATCGATGAGGAGAAAGATTTCTTTCAAATTGTGAAGGGAATCCACTGGAGCCTTCTGCTTTCTACCCCCATTGGCCAGCCAATCGTAGCCTGGAGCACCGTAATCTTTTTGGTGTTACTGATTACCGGAATGGTCTTGTGGTGGCCCAAGAAATGGAATAAGAATGGGCGAAAGAGAAGCTTTAACATCTCCTGGAAAAGCAAATGGCGGCGCCTGAATTATGACCTGCATAATGTACTGGGATTCTACTCGCTCATCCTGGCATTTGTGATAGGATTCACCGGGCTGTACTGGGCGTTTCCCATGGTGCAAAAAACGCTTCATTTTATTGGCACCGGGGAATACTCCATGCCGCAAACTGAACAGGAAGTCGTTCAGTCAGTTGTAGGGGATTCTTCGGTCGATAGCCCGTTAGAAGCTGCCTATAGAAATGCCTGGGATCGATTTCCGGATGCGGACAATATCTCATTCATCAGGCCAGCCGGCACAACCGGAGTGATCCGGGCAATTGTCAGGGGAGATGACAAAACCTACTATGAAAAGAGTGAAATGGCATTTGACCGCTACACCGGAGAAATCGTGCATGTTGACGATTACGATGAGAAAAATAGGGGAGAGAAGCTGATCGCGATGAACTACGATATTCACGTGGGGGCGATCGGGGGGATACCGGGTAAAATATTGGCTTTTCTTCTTTGCATCGTTTCGGGAAGCTTACCGGTAACCGGCTTCATCATGTGGTGGGACAAAAGAAAGAGAAACGGGAAGTAACGGCTTTTGTCGTTCAATACGGTTTAGTATTTGCCGCATTTCATACTTCGGCCCTTTCCACGGAATCGTCTGCAGACCCTATACTACCCACCTAATATTCTAATTTACAAACCCCGCCCGGTTCATCTATGTTCTTGAAATATCCTGAGATAGAGTTACTTTAAAGGCCGTTGCTCCTTTGTAGCTGTGCGTGAATCTTGAGTTAAGCGGCGTTCAGGGTTCTTAAAAAGGGAATTGGACTCAAAATAAACCATACAGATATGAAGAAGATCTATGCCGCAATTTTTGTGATTTCTCTATTCCTGGCAGCCTGTTCCGGCTCACCCGACGTTGACATCCCCGAAGAGATCGCCTCGCTTGAAAATCTGAGTGTGGTTGAGGCGGATGCAGGTCCGTCGCGTTCTGTCGGGTTGAATGAGACAGCTTCCTATGGAGATACGGAGGATGTGATCATCGGGCAGATGGGAATGTTTGCCGTGGATGAATCAGGCAGAGTGTTTTTGGCGGATATCAGCCAGCAGGTGATTCACGTTTTTGCTCCGGATGGCGAGTGGCTGACTCAAATTGGCGGGGAAGGTGAAGGCCCGGGCGAATTCAGGGGGATCGGTCCGGTAAAAGTTGGGAACGGGTTGCTGCATGCGGTGGATCAAAACCTGAGGCGTATTACACGCTATGAACTGGAATCTCTTGAATTTCACTCGGCAGTCAGTTTAAACTCGGATGACCCCCCGGTCGAGTATTCATTTCCCTATGATTATCATGTGCGTCCCGACGGTACGTACCTTGTCTTTTTTACCGGGCCGTTTACGGATGAGGCATCTACCGAAGAGATGGTTTGGCAAAGTGCCTTGTTAGACTCAGAAGGGAAGTATGCCTCGGATATCTACCTGGAAGTTCGGGCCAATGAGTGGATTGTTGACAGCAGTGATGATTTTATCCGCGCATTTCCGCCCCCGTATGGCAGAAAATCTCTCATGTCGATGACTCCGGACGGTGTATTGTACCATGCATGGAGCGAGCAAATTTTAGTTAAATCGTACAATAACGGTGGAGAGTACATTGGGGCCGTGTACTTTCCCTACCAATCTGTGCCGTTGAACCGGTCTGATGCCCTGGAATCGTATTCAGACTGGGATGACAGAATTCAAACGGTCCTGCGAAATCAGAATATGCCGGACACCTGGCAGGCGTTTGATATCATGCACGTAGATGAGCAAAAACGTATCTGGATTGCAGCGGTTACGGAAGATCGTGATCTGTATGAGTGGATTGTTTTTTCAGAAAAGGGAGAGTTACTTGGGGTTTTTAACTGGCCAAGAACCCGGCAAATTCAGGCTGTTAAAAATGAATCGGTTTATACGCGAGAAACGGATGAAGAGACAGGTCTGACAGAGGTTGTGCGGTATGATGTTGGATTTGATTAAATTCATCATAGTTATAAATGTGGCATAAGTACATGATAACATGTAATTTAAATACCACGTGGTCCCAAATTTAAAATTTTAATTCATTGAAAATCAACGAGAACCACCCCACAACCCTACTTGAGAAGGAGGGGACACTCTTATCCAAAGATTTTATACCTAACTCACATTAAACAACAATATGATGAATTACAGAATATCGAATCTACTGTTCGTGATCTTTTTCGTACTTCTAACCGCCTGCTCCGGCTCGCCAGACATTGAGATTCCGGAAGAGATCGCCTCCCTTGAAAACCTAAATGTGATTGAGGCGGACGCCGATCCGATTCATTCGATCAGCCTGACTCCGGCAGCTTCCTATGGAGATACTGAAGACGTCATCATCGGGCAAATGGGGCAGTTTTCTGTGGATCAGTCCGGACGAATCTATATCGCCGACTTCAGCCAGAACGTGATTCACGCCTATGAATCTGACGGCAGCTACCTGAGACAGATTGGCCGGGAGGGAGACGGACCGGGAGAATTCAGAAGAGTGAGTGCCATCCGCCCGGGTGAGCGGCACCTGCACGTACTGGATACAGGATCGATGCGAATTTCCAGGTTTACTCTGGACTCTCACAATTTTGTCGATAACCTGTCGGTTCCGTTTGAGTTTCAG
This sequence comes from Rhodohalobacter halophilus, assembly GCF_001715195.1. Classification (GTDB taxonomy): domain Bacteria; phylum Bacteroidota; class Rhodothermia; order Balneolales; family Balneolaceae; genus Rhodohalobacter; species Rhodohalobacter halophilus. The sequence continues at coordinate 67,864 of NZ_MDWE01000002.1, read as the reverse complement.
TCGGAAGGCGGGTTTGTAAGCTTTCCCGGCAACTTTCATTTGGTGGGTGACAGTTACTATCTCATCCATTTTGGGACGGGCTACAGCGCCGCGATGGATGACTCGGACGTTGAACCGAAAGATCGCGGACGGCTGCTGAACCGGTCAGCCGGTGAGTTTGAAGAGGGATTTGTGTATGAGTTCCCCATCAGTGAGGCAATTGTTCACCGGGAGGGGACCTCGATGAGTGTGATGAGTCCGGAGTACAAGCGTCGCTCCATTACGGTTGTGAATAACAGCCGGCTTGCCCATGGCTGGAGCGAAGAGCTGCTCTTCAAGTTTTATGACATGGACGGGGCATATCAACGTGCGGTCTGGCAGCCGAATGAGAATATATCGTTAAACCGGAACGAGATTTTGCAGGAGTATTCCGACCGGGATGAGCCGTGGCGGGGAATGGTTCGCAATGATAATATGCCGGAACGGTGGCCGGCTTACCGGCACCTGGTGCTGGATGATGAGAACCGCATCTGGGCCGCTCTTTACTCTGATGAGGAAGAGATGTTTAACTGGAGGGTATTCTCGGAAGAGGGTGAATTTCTTGCAGCCTTTATCTGGCCCGAAAGCCGGGAGATCCGGGAGGTGAAAAACGGATCAGCCTACACCCGCGAGACGGATGAAGAGACCGGCCTTGTGGAGGTTGTTAGGTACCGGGTAGATTTTGAATAATGAGCGCGTAGGACTCAAGATGTAAAGTGAAGAAGCATCCCTCCTTATGAAGGAGGGGTGAAGGGGTGGTTGGAAAACTCATAGCCGGGCAAATCCGTCATAATTGATTTGAAGAAGCTTCACTATGCAAACCGATAAACCAAACAATCCAAAAAGTGGGGCAATCATCATCCAAAAAAGTACAAACTTTAACCTACAATCAAATAAATGAGACCACGCCTCATAATCGTTCTAACCCTCTTTCTGGTTCACTGCTCGCAAGAGCCAGAAACAGATCACATCCAAATCCTCGATGAAATCCCGGAGCACATTCTGGAAGTCGAAAACCTCACCATTTTTCCGGGAGATGCTGAGCCGGTGTACGACGTGGAGCTGATCTCGGAGGTGACGTTCGACGATGCAAAAGGCCCATACCTGAACCGTGTTCTCGATGCCGTAGTGGATAATCGAGAACAGGTAATTATTTTGGGTACAAATACCGACTACCAACAGTCTCTTCACGCCTATTCAAGTGATGGAGCTTTTCTGACCGTCATTGGAGGCCGGGGAGGAGGGCCCGGAGAGTACGGTATTATGTTAGGGCCGCAGGTTACGGGAACCAAGCTATTTGTACCCGATGTAACCAATCAGCGCTTGAACGAATATTCAACTGCCGATTTCTCCGTGATACGTTCCATCCGTTTCGAACAGTGGGATAGCGGGGGCGAATCCAGGTTTGGGTATGTCTACGCAAGGCAGGACGGGAATTACTGGCTGATATTTTCTGAACCACGGTCTGTTATCGGACAACTCTCAAACCGGTACAAGATTATGGATCATGAGGGGCGCATTATACAGGACCCATCGCTTGCTTTACCAGCAGGCTTCAGAATACAGACTGATCCATCCGCGCGCCCCATCATGCCGCTATATTTTATGGGGAGTACTTTGGAAGCCGTTTCCCGCAGCGATGAATTGTATACGGCCTTTACAAGGGATTTTCTGATTCGGAAATACGATGCAAACGGCATCTATCAATCTGCCTTCTACTATCCCGTGCAGAGTCTGCCGTTCGATCTTGATGTGCACACGAACTCATCGCCATTCAGCCCTTCCGCACGGGTAATCAAGAATGCATTTTCGGACATTGATCGGGACCTGCCGGAAACCAACCCCGTGTTGTTCAGGCTGAGGATAGATGACGAAAATAGAATATGGGCGGCCGTACCGATGGATCAGCAACGGGAAATATTAGAATGGTGGATTCTGGATGAATCAGGCGAACTGCTGGCCAAGCTGCAGCGTCCACTTTTAAAAACAATATTCGACATCAAAAACGGGTATCTGTACGGCAAAGAGATTGATGAAGAAACGGGAGCTGAGTATGTGGTGAAGTATAGGATGGAATTGGAGCAGGCAGGTGAATAATCATGAACCGGGTAAATCAATGAGGTTAACAGTAAACAGAAGCTACATTAAATTCGATTTCAAATACTTTAGGTCTTCCTGGTCTTTGGGTCGCGAAGTGCTGGATTTATTTTTTATAAGTTCCTTTAAACCAATAAAATAAACAGCAATCTTTTTTTGTTTATAATCAACTTGTTCAATTACTCTATTTTCCCATACATCTTTAAAAGATACCCCATCTATATGATTCATTAGATCGATTCGGTTTGGTGGAATCCCGAACTGTATAAAATATCCCCGTGCTTCCAGATCGTGAATAGATAAACCTCCAGGGATGTCGTCTTCCCAAAACTCTTGAAGAGCATTATAAAGTCTGATACAGTTTTGCCCAGATCTCTCATAAAAAAAGTCTACATCGCCGGTAAGGCGAACATATCCATGATAAATAACAGCTTCACCTTCAACGATCACGAATTTTACACCATATTTATTCAGAAGTGAGATAAACTCCACACAGTCGTTGGAAAAGTGAGAAGCCTTCATTTGTTTCGCTCAGCTTCTCTTATGTCAGGTGAGTTTTTGCCATACACTCTCTCTTTTAGGGTGTGGGCTGCCGCTTGGCGCTCTTCAACACTCAAGCTGAGATGTTGCTTAATATCCCATTCTTGAGCTTCTGCGGCATTTTTTGAGATGTTGACAACTCGTTTCATACTATAATTTAGTATTGGGGAGTGGAATTAACAAACAAGACCGATGTGACAAAATGGTGAGCAAAAAACAACAAAATAATCTCAAAGCTTATCAACATACTAAAAAATAATCAAACCTCATCCCACAAAATAACATGGGTTTACGGTTTAAATATTTTCATTATAATCTCTTAGGGATTAAACATCCATGCCCATCATGCTAAGTTTACAGTGTGGATAAAGTTGGATATAACGTAAAGAGGATAATTATGGAAGTACTAAATCGCGAAGAGATGAAATTAGTTATGGCCGGAAATTGCCCTTCATGTGCATCGTGCGCAACTGATTGTTTAAATCTGTATTCTGGCTACTATCATGAGTGTAATAGTACATATCCTGATCCATCATCTGATGAACAGGCACTTTGTCGTCAGGAGGTACATGAATTGAATGGCTTATGTATTAATGATTGCTTTCAAGTCAATTAGCTATGTCAATGGAAAAAACAAGGAATCCACAGGGTGGGGAGCAAATCTTTCATAGGTTCTGTCTGATCGTTTTGACTGCAACATTGCTTCTTTCGTGTAACGGGGAGAAGGGATCACCGGATGAAACCGGAAGTATTCCCCTATACTCTGTGGATCATCTTGCCTCAACATTGCCTGAATTGGCAGCCGAACCTGTAGGAATTTTTGATTCACCTGACTTTATGGGACCTTATTATCTGGAACCGGTCTCGGGTGGGCGCTATATAGCATCTACTGACCGGACAGAGAACCAGGTTCATCTGTTTGATGAAACAGGGACACACCTTGCCAAGGCCGGAGGGAATGGCCGCGGGCCGGGTGAATTTATGGGGGCCATCCAGTTGCATGCAGGCCCGAATCAGTACCTCTATGCACTAGATTTACGTCTTCACAGAATTACCCGGTTTCGTGTACACCAGGGTGAACTGATGTATGATACCAGCTTCTATGTAAACCTTGAGCCGGGTACTTGGCTGCACAATATCTATGTTACACCATGGGGCAATTTTGGGGTTATTCGATCGATCGTGGATTACAGTTCCGGAGAAGAAGTCTATCACTTATACAAACTGGATGCTTCTTTTATTCAGACTGAACCTCTGTTCGAGATGCCCGGAAATGAAAAGATGTCGTTGAGCGAATGGTCTCATGTCGACCATATAGTGGGGCAAAAGACGTTATGGGATCTGGACGGTGAATGGTTTTATTATATCACATCCCATAATGCAACGATTAATCGATACAATCTACGAACGGGTGAAACCTCGTTTGAAACTTTTTTTGATCTGGCTGAAAGAGAAATCACACCGGAAAACCGGGGGCATTTAATGGAGCTTGCTTCCAATATAATGACCAGGTTTCCATCTTTAAGGAAAACAATGGAATCTGTAACTCTTCTACCATTATTCAGTGAATTTGTGGTTCATGACAACATACTCTACTTGACTATTTTTAATCCTTCAAAGGATGAACGAACTGAAATCATTCGTATTGAAGAAGAAACCGGTAACGTGCACTATATAGATCTTCCCCTAAAATTATGGAGGATTCAGGCTGGAAACGGTTTATTATATGGAATCGAAAACAGAGAGAATGGGGATGAAGCGGTTCAAATTTTAAATCTTGAAGATCCACCTATTTGAGCTCGATGAAGTAACGTGAGCATTATGTGGTGAAGTATCGGATGGAGTTCAAAAAGCAGGAAAGAAATTGCAAATAGGTAAGTTTGCCACGGAAACACGGAAGGCCACAGAACTGCAGAAAACCACCTTGGAAAGGGTGAGGGCTTCACTTTGTAGCATATGCGAAGTAGTAGGAATGATTTACTGTCACAATCGACTAATTTTATTTTTAGCACCACTCCAAAAAACAACAAAATAATCTCAAAGCTTATCAACATACTAAAAAATAATTAAACCTCATCCCACAAAATAACATGGGTTTACGGTTTAAATATTTTCATTATACTCTCTTAGGGATTAAACATCCACGCCCATCCCATGTGTGGGAGAAATTGGATATAACGTAAAGAGGATAGATATGAAAGTATTAAATCGCGAAGATTCGTAACGAAGTGTAGAAACGCGAAGCGAAATGAAGAATATAATGGCTGGTGGAAATGATCCAAAAGAACTGGAACCCGGAGAGGGTTCTTGTTATTTAACATGTGGTAATTGTCAAAACGAAGTTTGTCAAGGTTATGTAAGTGATTGTTCAATACAAAGTGTTTGGCCTATGTGCGGGGCACACGATACAGGTTGGACTTGTACTTGTATTTAATGATAATATTAAAATTAAATAGCATATAGTTAAAACTTGGTTGAAAGAATATGATCCACTTCAAAAAGGTTGGGTCATATTCTTATTTTTAAACAAGTAATGCAATGTATAGTTAGATGTAATATTACTATTAATCGACAATATTTTGATTGTAACCTTGACATAATGCTGATTTATACCCTGCCTATATTAACGGGATTTTTATTATTTAATACGGATCTTGCACTGGAAAACCCGGACTGTTCTTCAAGTGAGATACGGCGATGTTTAAATCAAGAGATGATCTCCTCTTCATTCCAAACTATAAGGTTTGTAAAAGATCAAGTTTTTGGTGATACGGATACGGTGTTTTTGGGTAGGATATGGGATGTAGATGTGGATTCTGAAAACCGGGTTTATATCGCAGATGCGGGAAATGTAACGATTCATGTTTATGACTACGATGGGAGTTATGAAACATCTATTGGGCGGCAGGGGCGGGGTCCCGGCGAATTTCCACACATTACTCAGCATACTCGAATACACGCAAAACAAGATGAACTGTTCGTAACCGGTACCGAATGGATGTTCTCTAATAACGTGCAGGTATTTTCATTAAATGATTATTCATTATCAGGAGGAGTGCTTTTTAGAGAATCTGATAAAAAGAAATTCAGCCCACAACTGGAAAACTATTTTCCAAGAAGTGTATACCCTTTGGAAAATGAGAAATTTTTGGTGGCCTATGAACAGGTGCGTTCACCTGAATACCTTGAAGGAGGTGAGAATAAGATTATGTACTACCTTCACGATCAAAATGGTGCAATTGTAGGGGGACCGATATTGGAGCAGAAAGACCGTACCTATCTTTACCAGGTTCATCAAGGAATAGGATATAACTACTATGCATTTCCTTTTTATGGCAAATCAATATTTACAGTTTCGGAAGATGGATACCTCTATACGGCATTTTCGGATGAATTTCGTATTGACGTTAGAGCTACAAACGGAGAAATCGTTCGAAGTATAGAACACTCATTTAATCCCATCCAAACGACAAGAAGAGAATTAATCGGTAAATATGAAAGAATAGACATGAGTCGTCTGGATTTTAATGAGGGTGATAATATGGCATTGCAAATGATTCGTGAAGCTGAGAACCTGCCGGATGTGTGGCCTGTCATGAATGAGATTCTCATTGACAACGAAAATCGTATCTGGGTCTCTACTATCGTAGAAAATTTTGATATCTATGAATGGTGGGTGCTTGAAAACACAGGTGAAGTGATTACTAAATTTGATTGGCCTCGGAATAAGCCGATAGAGGTCGTAAAAAACGGCTACATGTACACTCGCCAGACCGATGCTGAAACCGGCCTGCAGCAAGTGGTTCGGTATCGGATAGAATTTGAGGAATAGTGATGAGTTTGAATTACTACAACTTTGCCAATCTCATCATTTGACGTGAAACGAAACCACGGAAGGCCACAGAGATTTTTCAGAACTCAAAGTATGTGTAGGGTAATAATAATTCCTCCCTAACAAGGGGGGAGTGAGGGGGGTAATCTTTTTGCAGTAAATGACAATTCATCTAAATCAAATTAACATCATGCGATAAAAGTGTAAACCATGTCTCCGAACACCTATAAAGGATGTCTCCGGTCTGAATAAGGGGTTGGGGGATGATTTACTGCTAAAACCGGCTAATTTTATTTTTGTCACCACTCCAAAAAAAAACAAAATAATCTCAAATCACCTCAACATACTAAAAAATAATTAAACCTCATCCCACAAAATAATATGGGTTTAGGATCTAAATATTTTCATTATAATTCCTTAGGGATTAAACATTCATGCCCGTCTCGTGGATTAATCCGTGGGAGAAATTGGATATAATGTAAAGAGGATAATTATGGAAGTACTAAATCGCGAAGAGATGAAAAATATAATAGGTGGAAATATAAATGATGACTGTGTTGTATATCCGTGCCAGGTTCAATACATGTGCTGTTGCTCTACGGGCGAAAGAGGTTGTTCTTCAAATTGCGCCCATTGGTGCTGCCAGTTTGATCGGCACTGTATTTAATGAATATCAATAGTTTGAAGGTGAAGGCTCAGAGAGGATTAATATCTCTATGAATATTATATTTTAATATTTTATCTATGCAGATGAATAATGAGAGTTTTTAAACCCCGGCTTTTCTTACATGAGTTTTTCATACTGATTGGGTTATTTTTATTGTTATCGTTTGGTTGCAGCAGTGATGAAACGGTACCAGTTCTCATCGACTACGAAGATCTGAATTTAATAGATATTCAGATGGAGAGGGAAATTGGAGAGAGTTCTGAATATGTACCGGGTGCATTGGGTGACCTTGTTATTTTCTCTGATAAGACGATGCTGGTAGCCGATTGGGGAAAAATGACAATTGAGCAATTTAATGCAGAAGGCAAACATATTGCTACTGTTGCTAAAGAGGGCAGAGGTCCCGGCGAGTTACGGGAATTTTTTTCGCTTCGGAAAGGAGTAAATGACACCCTGATTGTACGCTATACAGGTATGTCTCAACAGATTGATTTCTTCGGCCGGGGAGAGGATCATGTGTACAGACACAGTAAATCGTGGCTTCCGGAAACGTTCAGGGAGAGAACGTTACTTACCATCGCTCCCCGTTCTGAAACAGAATATTATGCCCGGGAGTCCTGGAATAATCAGCAGCTGCGATCCATCATTGCAGATCGTGCAGAATTTGGGTGGGTACCGGTAACGATCGTGGATCCAAATGAGAATGTTCTTGTGGATTCTCTTCATCTTCTAAAAAAGCCAACACCCGCTGTGCGAATGTCTGAAGGAGGGGCACTGACAATTCTCGGGTGGCCTCCATATCAATATTCTGATCAATTTAGAGTGATGAAAAATAACCGTTATGTAATAGCCCGAGCCGACAGCTCTGCACTCTATATTTATATCGATAATCATGAATTTAAAAGAAAGATTCCGCTTCATGTAAAAGATCGGGTGGTGGAAAAATCAGATTTGGATTTTTTATTTGAATTGAGAAATGCCACAAATGAGGTTCGCAGAGCCCTGGAAGATCGTATACCGGATGTTAAACCGCCTTTTTTAAATGTTTGGGTGTCTGAAAGCTATTTCTGGCTGCATGTGGATACAAAGAAAGAAGGCAGTCAGATCGTTTTATATACGATGGAAGGCGAGCCGGAAGGCACATTTTACCTCTCTGTACACGATGACATTCATTTTGTAAATGACAGGCAGATATACACAATCCATAAGGATCCGGTTGAAGGGCATTCAATTCGAATCTATCGGGTCGGCGTATAGTAAATGCATGAAGGTATGATCAATGATGAATTTTATTATCTATTTACCTGAGTTTGATTAATGTAAAAGTCTCCCCTAGTAAGGGGCTCCGAACGTTAGCGACACGTGAAACGAAATTTAGAGGGGTGTTCGTTGGACTATTCAATATTCTGATGAACATTCTCATCTTTTGTGCCTTCTTATCAGGATTCTCACATAATAAATTTATCAATCCGGTTTTAATATATTATTGATATATGATACGCATCTATCTTGTAGCTTTAACAACACTTTGTTTTATAGTTTCCTGTGGAGAAAATCGACGACAAATGGAAGTTACCCAACATCCGGAGCCGGACCGAATTCCTTATTCTGATTTCACTCCGGAACTTCTTCAGGTTAATGACCTTACCTCGGAGGAACTGGATCAATTTCCCGAAAGTATCCGAACGTTTTACAATTATCTTACCGGTAGTATTGAGATAGACCAAAACAATCAACTGGATCTTTTAACCACCGATCGGATAGATGTTGTATCAAAAGATCACTCTACGGTTTTAATTCTTGAGAGAGACAATAACAGGCTTTTAGAGTACGATTTATCCGATGAGAGTTATACGGTCTTGGCGAGTCAGGGAAGGGGCCCCGGCGATATACTATTTGCACAGGAATTAACATTCCATGATGGGAAAGCCTACGTTGCCATGCAGGGTTTTCAAATATCTGTATTTGATTGTAGACAGGTTATTTGCGAGTATGAAAAAACGATTCCAACGAAGCACAATAACTACTCGGTTTCTTCAAATGGAGAGGTTTTATTCTATTTAGGCCTCGCACCGTTCGGCGGAGATAATCCGCATACTTCTGCAAATCAGAACTTAATTTATAAAATCGACATGGATGGAAATGTTCAAAACTCATTCATGCCGGTGTACAATTTTAAAGCTCCGGTTGTCAGAGACGCTCTCTCATCCGGGGGTAAGGTACGATCGCTCCCTGATCTGGGTAAGACCATCGTAACGATTGATCACTATCCTTACTTATTTATTTATGACGAAGAGCAGGAGTTAATTGAAAAGTATGAGCTGCCTGAATTAATACAGCCGCTATATGAATATGAAGAGCGGAATGATAGCGGGGAATGGACAAGCGGAGAGGTTTATAAAAGCAATTCGAAAATATCAGAACTGACTGTATTGGATCAGAAATGGTTGTTCATGAGAATCAAAGAGGAAAGAGGTGTAGAATTTATCTCACTTGTTGATGGGTTTGACGGTTGCGAATGGCACTCCTACTATCTGTTTGATGTCGAGGCATCCAAGCTCTATAAAGTTGGGGATGATGTTGAGTTCCCCATTTATCAGGGCAGGAACATACATGTCACAAAAAGTGGTGTAGTACTGAATGTGAAGGGTAGTTTAACGTTGATTAAAATTTAAAATAACTCTGTAAGGAAATCTCAAAATCTCACTCTTATAGATTAGAGGGTCCATGTTGAATTGATATTTAATATTAGGATAGATGAAAGAGAGATATCAGATAAAAAAATCTATTGAGTTATTAAAAGATAACTTACATACAATTGATAGGGTGAATGAATGGGGTAGGATGATGGGGTATGATTCTCCAAAACTATTTTCAAGAGATTTCAGAAATTATTACGGTAAACGCCCTCGAGTTTATCTATTAAGGATAAAGGTAAGAAAAGCGTTAAAGTTACTTGCTAACTCAGATAAAAGTCATTACGAAATAGCAAAATTAATTGGAAAACGAGATGAACAAGCACTGTATCATTTTATTAAAAAGCAGACAGGTAATGCTCCTTCATATTATCGTGCGTGTAATTTTAAAAGTAAAAATCAGCAATAACTTCGAAAATGAAAATCCACCCTCGTGAATATTGGATTCTAAAAAAAGTGAATTAGGTATTTAATCAAAGCTTACCAGAAAAAAATAATAGTAAAATATAAAAGTAAAGAATAATAACAGTTTAGGTTGACTATTTAGGGTTCCCAAATTAGACTATTATTAGTGAGATAATATTACTTCGATTACTGGTAATGTTTTCCGTGAATTACACCTTTGCAGTTTGTAGGTGAATTAAAAATGGTTGCAACCTTATATAGAGTAACCATGCCATTTAATTACTAATAAAAAGGAGGGTAAAATGAACAATGATAAAATTTCAATTTTCTCAATTTTGATAGCCATTGTACTGGCGTTAGGTACAGTCATAGCTACTAACTCGGTTGCTGAAGCATCAGTAGAGTCTGAAACCTGTTTTACTTGTGCACCAAGTAATAATACATGCCTTGAACTGTGGATAATTAAGGCTCAAGGAAATGTTGTTATTGGTCCATGTGAACAAGTCTTAGAGTGAAAAAAATAATATTAAAATAGTAGGTGTCTGAAGAAAACAGACACCTACTATTTGTAAAGTATTATTAATTATGAAAATACTAAAAGTAATATTGGCAGGCCTGAGTGTGATCATTAGCATGTTCTTAGTAATAAACTTGTATGTTAGTACCGACTTGGTAAAGTCAAATTATCAAGAAGAGAAGGAGGGTGTAGTGCCTACTGGTAAAATTGTAACCAGTAAAGGTTATCCATTAGAATTTAAGAAACAATGGGAGGTCACATCTGATAACTTAGCTAATCCATACTCATTGTATAAATTTCATGATTATCTAATCGTTCAAGACAATAGCTCACAAAAACCTTTACCTGTATTTAAAGTAGATGGAGTGTTTTCACATTTCATTGGCAGCTGGGGAAAAGGCCCGGGGGAGTTTAGCAGAGATGGTCATACGGTTATAGGTATACAAAATGAACAAATATTAATTTATGACCGTGAGACCAGTCGTATACTATCTTTTAATATTAGTGATGGTCATTTTGTAAATGAAAAATCTGTTTCCTTAAAGACATTTCCATATTTACATGGAAATAAATTGATCAGCAGGGCAGCAGTACCATTTGATCATTTCGCATATGGGGTAAGTTTATTGAGTGATTTGTCAACGGATACTGATACAACTGTATATGGATATTATCAAGAACTTAAAAAGTTGCTCCCGGCAAAAAATAATCATCTATTAAAACAAGGTGATGTGGCAACTGATAGTAATTCAAATGCTTTTATAGCATTGAATAATAGCTCTTTGATTATAGGGTTTGATGTTGATGGGAATGTGATATTCATGAATGAGGAGCCGGTTAATATGGGGGCTCTACCGGATTTAACTAAAATTGATTTACCTGCGAGTTTACGTGGTGGTTTAATAAGTCCTCCTTTAAATATGTTTCCCAAACACTATGTATCAGTCGGAGTAAATGATGACTATATAATTGGGGTGTATTCAGGGTTCCAAATAAACAACAGACAAGACTTTTTGGATGCGGATAGAGCAAATGAGGGATCCATACTTCATATTTTCGATAAAAAAACTTCTAGCTATCTGGAATCTGTTGATCTGGATGTTCCTTTGAGAAGTTTAGTGTTGGATGGTAATGACGTATACGCAATTTCAGTAAGTCCTGAGATTAAGCTTAAAAAATTTAAACTTTAGTTTTTTGGGTGAGCTAAATGCAGTTTATAAAGAACATCGTGCCGTATGTAGCAAGAAATATGCTTACTCTTTTGATTTTGTTTTTTGCTTATATGAAAATAGTTTCTCCCGAATTATATCAAAACATTAGCGAACTGATTAGTTTTGTATTAAACGATCCAATCAATGATAGTGTTGATAAATACAATGTAATAGTTTACTCAATGTTATTACTTCAAACCTTTTCGGCATGTTTAATGTATTCAAAAAAAATGTTCAATATTTCAGTGTTGACTGTATTTGTTATAGTGTCTATAAATGTAGTAGCTGTTTTGATATCGTTGTTTTATGGGACTGTGTCATCTTGCAGTAATGCAATATTTAATGGAAATCCATACTTAATCTTAGGGGTTGAAGGATTACTTTTACTATTAGTTTTGATCGTTTACTTAAATAAGTCGGTATATCTCATAAAATGAGTTGATTTATTTACCGAAGAAGAGGTCTTTATTTGGAAGAGGGTTATGTTAGGGGGATAGTTATCAATAGAGTTTTCTTGTTTGTGTGTAGTAAGTTCTAAATTTATAAAACTCCTTTCTATTCGAAACGGAAATAAATACTTGCAGTTCTCGTTTTTGAAAACTAATATCATCGTAGTGAAAATGAATGTGCCGGCTGTATTAAGCTCATCTCTTTCGCTCTTATTAAACCGACAGATTTTATCGATCCCATTTGCTACTAAACCGACCCATAACGGCAATCATCCTGATTCTGGCGGCTCTCATCTTTGGGAGCCTGGCACTGAGTGAACTCTCGGTGGATCTGCTTCCCGATGTGGACTCTCCCAACCTGGTGGTGCGTACCGACTGGCAGGGAGCCGCTCCGCGGGAGATCGAAAATCGCATCAACGAACGGCTGAAAGCAGTGCTGAGTACCATTCCCGGTGTGGACCGTGTACAGGGTTTTGCCCGGCAGTGGCAGAGCATCGGGATCGTTCTCACGAAGATGAAGCGACGATGGTCCGCCGGGGCGAGATTCCTGAACGTGTCCGAAACCTGGTGTTTTTGGGAGTGAATGAGTCGGGGATCTTTTCCTTTCAACAGGCAGAAGCCAGGCTCCAAAAATTCTCCGGCAGCGGCGAACTTCTATGGGAGAAAGATTTTATCGACCTGCCGGCTCTGAAAGGAGTTTATGAGGAATACCTGCAGGAAGCGAAAACACAGGAGCGGTTCATCCCACAGCTCTCATACGCCCGTGGCATTCATGTATATGAGGAGGGAGCTGCCATCCTGCTCCAAACTGCGGAGCAAAACCCTGTTACGGTCTTATGGGTCTCCAACAGCGGGGAAGACATCCGGTTGATCGAATATCCCGAAGTTGAAAAAAGCTTTCTTCTTCGCTTCCGAATTGCACCTGATCGACAAACAATCCTTTTTGTGGATTCCATGGAGCCGACGATTTATAGGGCTGAATATCCTGTTTAAAATATTTTATTGAAACTTAACAAATGTAAGATTTTCTGTAACATTTTCTTAATTCGGTTCTCTTTTATAAAAGTTTAGTAACCCAATTAAAGATTAACTTTCAATATGAAAGAGCATTTTCTTGTATGTACATTCCTTCTTTTTGTATTTTGGAGTTGCGACACCCCATCAACTTCTTTCAAAGAAGAACTCACTCTATTTAATAAGAATACAATTCAGGAAGAAGCTAAAATTTCTGCCTATCAATTACAATGGGTTAAGCCTGGCGGTAAGGGATCAATAAATAGCGAAAATCCATATATATGCTACATTTGGAGGGGCGGCGAGAATGGCTACAAAGGTGTAGAGGCTCATGTCTGGCAGGTTATCTTTCCAAATAAAATAACCGAAAATGCTGGTTCGAAAACTACTCGCTTTGTATACAAGCAAAACAAATTTAATGGTAATCTTATTCGATATGCAGGTTGTACAGTGCCTGATTCGGAGGATGCGATTAATTTAATTAAAAAAGCTTTTGACGGCAATCGCTCAGGTTCACAACATTCAAATCGGCAGAGCAACGATAGCACACTGACTATCATGTCCGACTGTGGTGACTATGAGTGTGAGCTGGAATGGGATCATTCAAGGCAAGAGTATGTTTGCACTGCTCCACCTTGTGACGGTGGTGAAGATGAAGAAAACGGAGACGGACCTCCATATGGTGACGGAGGTGGAGGCACTCCACCAGGAGATGGTGGAGGAGGCGATAATGATGAAGAATTGCCAGAGTTTTTGGAACCCTGCGATACAGGTAATGCCCATCTGGACGATGTGCCATTTCAAGATGCGATGTATCAGGCATGGTTTGATTCCTATGGTCCAGATGATGAACCTTACGCACATGATCAAAGAAATGAGACTATGGTCATCGTAACAGCGACAAGTAGTGGTTATGCATTTGAAGAAATACCGCCCGGACCGGAAACTTCCTCGTGTCATTTTAGTGCTCCTGGTACTTCGATCCCATCGAATATTGTTGCTCTAATTCATACTCACCCTTATGGGCATAATGATACAATCGAGGATTCGAAATGTCCTGCCGGGGCGTATAATGGGAATAGTGTAAGTAGTAGTGATGCTGCTCTGGTGCAGACAATTCATGATGAGCCTAGCTTACCCTCTATACCTATGTATGTAATTGACAAAGATAAAATTCGGATCATTCAGCCCTCAAATCCTAATCAATATAGCCAAACATTCAATCGGTGTGGATATTAAGTCTAAAATAATTTTCAATACAAAAAGTTAACTTACAATGAAAACAATTACTGCTATATTACTATTTATATTTTTCGCTGTTTTAGATGGCCCTGATAATTCTGAAGTTATTGGATTCCAATGTCCTTCTAATCATGAAAAAGCAGAAGAAGTACTTCATGAATATTTAGAAAGTGAAAGAGCAATAGAAGATTTGCGCAGACAATATAATATGAATATTGACCATACTTCGTACACTAAAATCAACGCCCTTAAAAATGAGTTAAATCAAACTGAATGTGAAAGATTAATAGAGAGTTTGAATTTATCAGAAGATGACCGTCTTCATTCTTTTTATAAAGTTGCTGATCATTATTTCATTGTAAACTATAAATTTTCCGAAGTTGGTGAATTTGAATATTCATCAATTACAATAACAAGTAAAAGATATGAAGCAATTGCTGTAGTTCTCAATTGGGATAGGATTTCTGATTATCAATAAAAAAGGGGAAAACACTATCCCACTTATTTCATTGAATCTATAAAATTCATTAACTATACTGTTCGTAGCTTTTAACGAATTTTAACTCTCTTTGCTGCTTAACCGTCCCATTACTGCGATCATCCTGATCCTGGCTGCGTTTATCTTCGGCAGCCTGGCACTGAATGAACTTTCGGTAGATCTGCTTCCCGATGTGGACTCTCCCAACCTGGTGGTGCGCACCGACTGGCAGGGGGCGTCGCCGCGAGAGGTGGAGGGCCGGATTAATGAGCGCCTGGAAGCGGTATTGAGCACGGTTCCGGGCATCGACAGTGTGCACGGGTTTGCACGACAGGGGCAGAGCGTGATCTACCTCAATTTCCGGTGGGGGCACAACATGGATCTCGCATTTCTGAATGTGAGGGAGAAGCTGGACCAGGTGCAGTACATCATGCCGGAGCAGGCGTCGCGTCCGCAGCTCATTTTCAACACCACCGCCGACGAGCCGATTGCCGTGCTTGCCGTTACGTCTAAAGATCGCCCCAACGAAGAGTTTGAAACCCGCCTTGCGCTTAAGCGCTGGGCAGAGCAGGTACTGTCGCGTAGGCTGGAGCAGGCCGAGGGCATTGCGCAGGTTGTATCGGTGGGTGCAGTGGAACCTGAGGTGCAGATCCGCTATCTCCCACGCGAAATCGACCGCTACGGGTTGAGTCTGAGCCGGGTGCAGAGCCTGGTGCGGGATGCCAATATTTTCACTTCCAGCGGAGAGCTGCGCGATGGCTGGTATCGCTATTCGGTGAAGATTGAGAGCCGCGTTAACGAACTGGAAGACCTTGAGAATGTGCCGCTCACCCGCCTGGGTATGGGGCGGATTCTCACCCTGGGTGAAATTGCGGAGATCTCCCTGCAGGAGACCGACCCGGTCTCATTCGCCACGCTCGACGGGGAGCGGGTACTCAACCTTCTGGTAAAAAAAGAGTATGGAAGCAACACCGTGGAGGTCTACGACACACTAATGCCCCTGGTGGAGGAGATGCGCGAGCTCTACCCGAATATCAGCATTGAGGTGCTTAGGGAGGACGCCACGTTTATTCGCAAAGCAGTCGCGAACCTTCTGCAGACCCTTCTTTTCGGAGGAGTACTTGCCTTTTTTGTTTTGTTTACTTTTCTGAATGATGTTCGCACACCCTTTACAGTCGGGGTGGCCATTCCCGTCTCTATCTTTATCACCTTCTTTGTGATGTTCATCTCCGGGATTCAGCTCAACATTGTATCGTTGAGCGGACTCACCCTGGGGATCGGGCTGCTGCTGGATAACGCGATTGTGGTGCTCGAGAACATCAACCGGCACATGCCGCTCACAAAGTCGGTAAACCATGCGGCAAGAGCCGGAACCAAGGAGATCGCCCTTGCGGTCACGGCCTCCACGTTTACAACCATATCCGTTTTTCTGCCCCTGATTTTTCTGGGCGGATTTGAGGGAGCTTTTTTCCAGGATCAGGCCTATACGCTTTCGATCAGTCTGCTGGCTTCCCTGTTTGTAGCGCTCATTATTCTGCCGGTTCTGGTGGTTCAGATTCTGGAACGCAGAGCCGGGAAAAACCTGGATAACGAGGGTGACGGTCAGCTAAATACAAGACCCTTTTTCAATAAACTGCTGGATCGTTATGAGTCGACCCTGCAGAGCGTGCTGAAACGTCCCGCTCCCGTAGTGGCCCTGGCCACGGTTTTGATCGCTGTTTCTGTCTATGCGTTTATGGTGGTTCCCAAAAATATGCTTCCTGAAGATGAGCCGTCCCTGGTTACCTACCGCGTGCAGCTGCCGGGGAACACATCGCTTACTTCCACCATGCAGGCTGCGGATGCGCTTCGGGTCCGGCTACAGTCTGACGGCCTGGGTGGAGAAAATATTCAGGTTGAGGGCGGTTTTACCGATCAGTCGAATCTTGCCAACCTGGCCCGCGAAGGCCTGAATAAGTTTACCGTTTCTGTGCCGGTTAACGGTCAAAACGAAGCGGACAGGGTAAGAGAGAGGATGGAGCAGTTTGATCTGGATTTTCCGGGATGGTCGGTGGAACGGGTGGCATCCACCCAAAGCTGGAGCGCGCTGATTGGGGCGGATCAGCCGCCCGTACTGTTCCGGATGATTGGAATGAATCGTGCAGAAAGTGAGCGCATGTCTGCCGAATTGAAGAATAGATTAAATGAAGCGGGTATGCCCGTTGAGTTTCGCAAACAGTATGAGCAGGAGGTGGATACCTGGAATCTGAGATTTCGAACAGACCGGATGCTGCAGCTCGGAATACTGGAACAGGATGTCATTCGATACCTGGAGTCGATCACACGCGGCAGTTTTGTGACCGACTGGAGCCGGGAGGATGAACGGATCGCCATCCGATTGATGGGAAGTCAGTCTCAGATTTATGCACCGGAGGAGATCACCCTGAGAATGGGAAGCCGGGAAATTCCACTCAGCTATATCGCCGAGATTGAGCGGGCCGCCGAACTGGAGCAGCTTGAACGGGTGGATCAGACACCTGTACTCAGTTTTGTCGCGAACTGGGATCTGGCGGACTGGTGGTGGAATCGCGGGAAGACGATGGACACCATGCGGGATTTTATGCAGTCGACCGGTCAGGAGGTGCAGGTGGCCGGGAATGCGCTGATGGTGCAGGGACTGATGCTGGATATGGGCAAACTGCTGCTGCTCAGTATCCTGATTATCTATATCATCCTGTCGGTTCAGTTCGAAAACCTGAAATATCCGCTGATCATTATCCTGGCTGTGCCGTTTGCCTGGGTGGGCTCGCTGCTGATCATGTGGGTTACCGGCACCGGGCTCAATGCGATGTCGTTCATGGGGGTGTTGATTCTGACCGGAATTGCCGTGAATGACTCCATATTGAAAGTAGATTTTATGCGACGATACCTGGCCGATACCGGAGATCTCCGTAAGGCGATTGAACTGGCCGGCAAGCACCGGTTCCGTCCCGTCGTGATGACCAGTGTGACAACCATTTTAGGCCTTGTTCCCATGCTGATCCCCTTCGGCGAGGGCTACGCCTTCAGGCAGTCACTCGCCCTGGCCCTGATGGGCGGGATGATCACCAGCACCATTTTAACCCTCTATTTGATTCCGGTCATTTTTGGCTGGATGGAAGGGGGCATTGGAAGTGAGAAGGAAAAAGTAAAAAGTGAATCGTGAGAAGGTTTTGATATTGAATTCCCCTCCTTCGCAAGGAGGGGATTAAGGGGTGGTTGAGTACAAAAGATTTGTTTCAGAATTTTGAGTAATGATAAAACAGTAAGATGGTTTAGATAAATTGTGAACTCATAACCAATTCAAAACGCAGATAGACGTTTAAAAAATCAAAACAATCGTGATTTATTAAAGACCGTGCTAGTGAGTTTAAGATTGAAGTACATGATGAGATATGTTTGAACCACCCCCAGCCCCATCCTTAAAAAGGAGGGGAGTCATTGGTATTTCAGCACTTTACTTTTAAAATAAATCGATTCCGTGTAATGACATGACTAAGCTAAATCCAAAAAAGACAAAGAAGCAGCGTCAGTATCTTCGCGGTCACATGACGAAGTGGGAAGTACGTTTGTGGAATGAGCTGAAGGGTAAAAAGATGTTTGGGTTTAAAGTGAGGAGACAGCATGGCATTGGAAACTATATAGTTGATTTCTACTGCCCGGAATTGAGATTGGCCATAGAGATAGACGGTGACGTTCATCATTTTAAAGAGAAAGCGGAAAAAGACTTGAAAAAAGATCTGTTATTGAAAAATGAAGGAATTGAAATTATCAGAATAAAGAATTTGGACTTTGAAGAGGATTATGAGAGCACGATTATCTATTTGGAAGATGTTTTTAAAGAGCGTGCAAAAGAATTTAATATTGAGATAAATGAAGCTTATTGATGGAGCCATCCTTCCCCTCCTTCGCAAGGAGGGGATTAAGGGGTGGTTGAGTGCAGAGGATTAGATTCAGAATATTGAGTAATTATTTAACAGTGAGATCTTTGGATAAGCGTAAACAAATAAACAAGCTAAATCGCAAATGAACTACTTAAAAAACAGCGCGATTTCTTAAAGATCGTGCCAAAGAATTTAAATTTGAATTGAATTTAGATATTTATCTGAACCACCCCTGGCCCCTCCTTAATAAGGAGGGGAGTGTTAACCAAACAAACTCGTATTATGAAAATTCAGCATACTGTTACCTTATTATCAATATTCATGATAATAGTAATATTTCCCGCCTGCACCTCCTCCGAAGAGCGTGAGCGGCCGGAGAGGCCGGATGATGTGGAGATCCGCCCGGATGTGGTGTTTACGATTGCGGATGATGATCCGCTTCATATCTACATTCAAAGCCAGGGTGTGGTGGAACCGATTCGTGAAATTTCCATCCGGCCGAGAATCAGCGGCTTTGTAACCGAAAGCCAGTTAGAAGACGGGAACCGGGTTGACGCGGGAGGAACCATTCTGGAGTTCGACGACCAGGAGTGGAGGTATCAGCTGAGTCAGGCAGAAAATGAGTACGAAACGGCACTATCGGCCTATAATATAGAGATGGGGCAGCGTCAGATCAGAAATGGAGACAGCGGGAATCAATCCGGAAATGTCGAACGGCTGGTGCGAATTACCACGGGTCTGGCCGCAGCGGAACTGGCTCTGGAGCGTGCTGAATTGGATCTTTCATATACCACAATAAAAGCTCCGTTTGAAGGAGAGCTCTCCGTACAGGAACGGATCACCACCGGCGCCTATATCAGTTCGGGAAGTGAACTGGGCAGGCTGATTGACGACACCACGGTATTAATTCGGTTTGATGTGCTGGAATCGGAGCTGAATCGCCTGAATACCGGAATGGTTGCCGAGCTGACCACTCCATCCGGTGAGAGAAAAGAGGGAGTGATTCGGTCCCTCTCTCCTGTGGTGGACTCGGAAAGTAAAACCGGGCAGATTGTGGTAGAACTGGAAAACCCGGACCGGATACTGCGTCCGGGAATGACCGTTGAGGGACGGATACGGGTGGAGTCGCATACCGGAATTGCCCGGGTGCCGAGATCCGCAATTCTGGAACGGGACGGCGGTCGAACCTTGCTGTTTAAGCTGAATGGAGAAATAGTGGAGTGGGTCTACGTAGATCCTGAATACGCCACGGCCGACTGGGCCATCATCAACCACGAAGATGTTGCACCGGGCGACACCATTGCCGTGGACCGGCACTTCGCCATCAGCCACCTTCAACCCGTTCGCCCCCGAATGTCCGGGCAGATTGTAAGAGAGGAGGTTGATGAGTGAGGCGTTTAAAGCTGGATATTAAACTATAGGCGAGAATTCCCCTCCTTCGCAAGGAGGGGATTAAGGGGTGGTTGAGTGTTGAGTACTCTATTTGAAATTGTGATTTATCAAAGACTGTGCCAAAGAATTTAAAATTAAAATGATTGAAAAATATTGATTAAACCACCCCTAACCCCTCCTTAAAAAGGAGGGGAGAAACTTAAAAAAAGCGATATAGTCTGATTCAATGACAAAGTTAAATCCAAAGAAAACCAAGAAGCAGCGTCAGTACCTTCGTGGTCACATGACGAAGTGGGAAGTGCGGCTATGGAATGAGCTGAAGGGAAAAAAGATGTTTGGGTTTAAAGTTAGACGTCAGCACGGAATCGAAAACTATATTATTGATTTTTACTGTCCACAACTAAAACTGGCCATTGAAATTGATGGTGATGTCCATCACTATCATGAGAAGGTGAAGAAAGACTTGGAAAAAGATCGATTACTGAAAGCTGAAGGAATTAAACTGGTCAGGATTAAGAATCTTGATTTTGAAGAGGATTACGAAAGTACCATTCTCTATTTGGAAGATGTATTTAAAAACCGTGCCAGTAAATTTAAGATTGAGGTAAATGAAGATTATTGATTGAACCATTTCCCCTCCTTCGCAAGGAGGGGATTAAGGGGTGGTTGAGTGCGCAAAACTTTATTTAACACTGTGATTTACGAATATTCAGCATCAAAATTTATTGATAACGGATTAGCTATTTGATTTTTGAAACGAATGAATAACTCTTATAAATCAAAATAAACGTGATTTACTAATGACTGTGCCTAAGAATTTAACCTTGAATTACTTGGTGATGTTTGATTAAATCATTTCCCCCTCCTTCGCAAGGAGGGGATTAAGGGGTGGTTGAGTGTAGAGGATTTGAATCAGATAGATGAGTTATGATTTTACAGTAAGATATTTGGATAAATCGTGAATACTTAAAAAAGCCAATTCTCAGATAAATGTTTAAAAAATCAAAACGACCGTGCCTATGAATTTAAAATCGAACAGAATGGAAATGATTGATTGAACCACCCCCAGCCCCTCCTTAAAAAAGAGGGGAGTGTTGGTGCCTGAAACAGGTTGATGTAATTTTTCACTTTTGCCTTTTCACCTAATAATATGCGCGAAATCTTCCGTCGAAAATATTTCATCTCGCTTAGCTACATGCTTATTGCTGTGGTAGGGATTGTTGCGTGGATGAACATTCCTATGGAGATGGCCCCGGAGCTTCGGCTGCCGTCGGTTACAGTGAGCTACGGCTGGGGCAGCACCTCACCGGAAGTGATGGAGCAGGAGATTACCCGCAGGGTGGAGTCAGTGGCTACCCGGTTGCGGAATGTAGAACGGATTCGGTCGGTCTCCCAGGAAGGACGGTCTAGTACAACCATCACGTTTGAGCAGAATACACCCGTCGAATACAGGGTTCTGGAGCTTCAGGAGTATCTCTACGGCCTGCAGGATGAATTTCCGCCCCAGGTGCGTCAGCCCAACATCAGCCGATCCATTCCACAGGAGCTTCAGGAGCAGGAGACCTTCATGGCGTGGTCCATCAGCGGGGAGAGATCGTCGAGGGAGCTCTACCGGTTTGCCATGCAGCAGATTCGGCTCCCGCTTTTGGGGTTCGAGGGGCTGGCCGATATTGACATCCAGGGAGCGGAAGATCCCGCCCTTACCGTTCGGTTCGACACGCGAATCCTGGAGCAGTATGGATTCAACTCCGATCAGATCCTGATGCAGATTCGCGACCGTCTTACCTGGAGATCGAGCGGTTTTATCGAACAGAGCCACAACCGGCTCAGCATGCT
The DNA here is from genome assembly GCF_001715195.1 of Rhodohalobacter halophilus. Classification (GTDB taxonomy): domain Bacteria; phylum Bacteroidota; class Rhodothermia; order Balneolales; family Balneolaceae; genus Rhodohalobacter; species Rhodohalobacter halophilus. The sequence continues at coordinate 45,568 of NZ_MDWE01000002.1, read as the reverse complement.
GATTCCTCCACAGTTCGAATCGGTTGAGGATATTCGAAAAATGAAAATTACGGTCCCGAACAGCTCCCGTCAGGTAGTTCTTGGGGATATCGCAAGAGTGGAGATTGAGGATTATCCCGTGAAAAGCCTGAAGCGCCTGAACGGTAAACCGGCCCTCACCATGATTTTTGTACGGGAGAGCGGGTCCGATGCCATGAAACTGGGCGAGCAGATGAGATCGGAAATGGAACGCATTCAATCCGTTCTGCCCGATGATATCACCATTCAGCTTGAGCGCGATTCGACCGAGGACCTGCGGGAGCAGTTCGGGGATCTTCAGTATCAGTCGGCCTTCAGCCTTCTGTTTGTGTTTGTGATTCTGATGCTCTTCATCCGCAGGTTTCGTGCCCCGTTTGTGATTCTGGGAAGCATTGTCTTCTCCTTGATGATGAGCCTCTCTATCCTCTTTTTTATCGATTACACGCTGAATGTGCTCACACTGGCCGGGCTGACGGTTGCCCTGGGAATGATTATCGATAACGCCGTTGTAGTGTTTGAACAGCTCAACCCAAAACTTCCATCGGGTAGGGATGAACGGATTGAGCACGTTCGCAAGGAGCTACCCTACACGCTTGTGCCTGTTTTTGGAAGTACACTCACCACCGTGGGAATTTTCATACCGCTCTTCTTTGCCATGGAGGAGCTTCAGCTATTTCTTGTGCCGCTGGCCGTGGCGCTCACGTTGACGCTGATGTGTTCCGTGCTGATCGCCCTCACCTGGATTCCCTACTCGCTGATCTGGCTGGTGCCCTCAGCGATCAAAAAAGAGGAGAAGTCGCTGAAGAAAAAGGTGAGCCGATGGATCGACCGCATGCTTCATCGGACGTTTTACTGGCGGCACAAATTCCGATGGGTCTTTTATATCGGGCTGCTCGCTCTTTTCGGAATTCCGTTGTTTGCTATCGAGGAACCCGACTGGGATGACACAAACTGGCCGGAGATCACCCGCACCTATTTTGATAATCGTAGCGAGATTGATCCGAAAATTGGCGGACTGACCTACAAGTTTTTTAATGAGACCTATTTCGGAACACCGTGGGGCAGACGACAGCAGGAGAGGATTTTTATTAACATCCGCACCCCGCAGGGAACCCCCCTGGATGAGATCAATAAGATGGCCCGGAGTTTTGAATTACTTGCTATTCCCTATGCTGAGGCTTTTGAGTATTTTGAAACGGATATCTCCGAATATTCCGGTGCAAGACTTCAGTTTATTATCAAAGATGAATACCTGTTTGAGAATGAACCCTATCAATACTACGGGGAGGCGATATATCTGGCATCACAAACCGGCAATTCGGGGATATCGGTTAGCGGACTTGGGGACGGACACAGTACCGGTTTTGGCGGCGGTGTTTCGGGACAGCGCATCACGCTTCACGGATTTTCCTATGATGAACTGCTTCTCCTGGCTGAGGATATTGCCGCCCGGATGAAACGGAATCCGCGTGTGCAGGAGGTGGATATTCACAGCGTGGGCTGGGGTGCTAATGATCTGTTTCAATATGTGCTGAATCTGGATGAAGAGCTGATGGCAATGAAAGATCTGGACCGCCGTTCGGTTCTTGACGCCATTCAGCTCGATGTAAACCCAACCAACATTCGTGGACAGGTAGAGCTGGAGGGGGAGCGAATGTATTTGATTGGAGCCAATATTGCACAAACGCAGTACGAGGAGGATTTTCTGGAGCAGGCGCGCCGCTCAAATAACCGGCTGTTTAAGATCAATGAAATTGCCGATTTGACCCGCGAGCGTACGATGAATCAGATCATTCGGGAAGATCAATCCTACAGCCGAACACTTCGGGTCGATTTTCTGGGACCGCCCCGCCTGGCCAACAACTTTATCGAGTCGGTGCTGGATGAGGTTCCCGTTCCGGTGGGAGCGTCCATTCAGTTTGGCGGAGGATTTTTCTCATGGGGCCAAAGCGATCAGTTTGATAACTATCTGTTACTCTTTCTGCTTACCATTCTGAGCGTTTGGATGATTGTGTCGGCACTGCTCGAAAGCTGGAAAGATCCGCTGGTGGTGCTATTGGCAATTCCGCTCAGTCTTATCGGGGTGATGGCCGGCGCCCTCTGGCACGATATCAATTTTGACCAGGGTGCCATTGCCGGAACGCTTCTGGCCGTCGGGGTGGTGGTGAATAACTCCATACTGCTGATCCATGAAAAGCAGCGATGCCGGTCACTGAATATTCACGGTTTGAGAAGCTGGGTGCGGGTGTATCGTAATAAGATGAGAACCGTGATGATCACCTCCCTCACCACCATGGGCGGACTGGTTCCGCTGATCCTGTTCGGAAGTAACGATTTCTGGACCGACCTGGCTGTGGTAGTCATCTGGGGCCTCGGCACGAGTTTGACACTCATTTTACTGTTGATGGGAGTCTGGGAGAAAGATAAAAAACAAGTTTCACCGCAGAGCCGCAGTAACCGCGGAGATTAAATTGTTCATCGCGGGGATAAAACCCGCGCTCGTATGTATAACCCGTAAATGGGTTGTGGGTTTGAATTATCAAATAATTTATTGAACAACAAGCTTTCCCCTCCTTTCCAAGAGCCTGTCCTGAACCGTCGGGAAGGGGATTAAGGGGTGGTTCAAACAGGTGGAGTTTATTTTTTATGTTTTTTTGTTGCAAGTCCACAGAGTCGATAAATGACGACCTGACAGCGTACCGAGCGTACCGACTGCTGTCGGGATGCTGACAGGTTTATGAATAGACCTCCGCGCCCCCAGCGCCCCAGCGCCCCAGCGGTGAATATCATTAAATTAAAATCAAAAAACTTCATTCATGCAGTTAACCTTGAAAACTATTTTGCTGATTACCACAACCGCAACCTTGATCTCTTGTACATCAGGAGAACACAGCACGGACCATATCAGAACAGCTGAGCTGCCCGAGATTGAATTAAATCACCTGTTCACTCTTGAAGAGCAGGACGGATACTATTTTCAGAGGATATTTGATATAAAATCTGATTCGGAAAAGCGAATATTTGTGGCTGATCAGGCAGCGCGTCACATCCTTCAATATGACAGTGAGGGTAATTTTGTGGGAGCTATCGGAAGAGAAGGATCAGGCCCGAATGAATTTTCATTAATTATGAGGCTTCTGGTCGATCCACAGGATCGTCTGCTGGTGTTCGATATTGGCAACAATCGTAACGTTTTATTTGAGGAAGTGGCCGGAGAGTGGAGTCCCGAGCAGTTTTTAACAGTAGAGGGTTCACCCGCCGGATCAGAAGTGATCAATGAGAACGGTGAAGTGATACTGCGCAGAGATACAGGGAGCAGAATGGAGCCGGGTATGGATTGGTCAGTTCACGAATTTTTGCCGGCTCATCTGGATTCCGGAATCAGAGATGACAACAGAATTGAATTTCGTCAGACGACAAGCCTGGTTGCGGATGATTTGTCTTTTATCAGAAAACCGTTCGGACGAACAACTCTCGTATCAAACGGGAATGAAGGGCGGCTTTATTTGACCTGGAGTGAACGGTTTGATGTAGAAGTTTACAATATGGACCTGGACCTGGTCGACTCTGTCAGCGCCGAGATTCCAAATCTTGAAGTGTCATCTGAGGAGAGAGCGGAGGCAATTGAAAATACGTCTGAGAGATTTAAATCTCTGGTTCGGCAGTATATACCGGACACCAAACCGGTAGCAAATCAAATGTGGGTCGACGGCGATCAAAATTTCTGGTTGCAAACCCACGATTCTCCTGAATATCTGGTCCTGGATTTATCCGGCGAGCCGATCGGGAGTTTCGATCTGGATGGAGAGAGGCGAATTATGCATGTGGATGGAGAACGGGTTTACACCATGCTGAGTGATGATGAAGGCTATACGCTGGATGTGTATGAAGTCCGGTTGTAATGATTTCGAAAAGGTTGTAAAGATCACCGCAGAGCCGCAGTGGGAGTTGTGGGTTTGAATTATCAAATAACTTATTGTGCAACAAACCTTCCCCTCCTTTCCAAGGAGGGGATTAAGGGGTGGTTCAAACAGATAGAGTTTATTTTTTATGTTTTTTTGGAGGAAGAAATTCCGATCCAACCACCCCTGGACCCTTTCCGATACTTTTCGGGACAGGATCTTCATAAGGAGGGGATTTTGCGAATGTTGAAATTCGATCTCAAACTTAACCGCTGACAGGTTTTCGAACAATCCTCCGCGTTCCCAGCACCACTGCGGTGAACATTAAAATGCTAAATCAAATATATCAGTTATGTATCCAATCGTGAGAGCCATTTTGTTAATATCAACAACTGTAATTTTGATCTCCTGCGCTTCAGGAGAACAGAGCGCGAACGAAATACATACGGCCCAGCTGCCCGAAATTGAATTAAATCACCTGTTCATGCTTGAAGAACCGGAAGGAATCTTTTTCGAGAGAATTCGATTCTTGCAAACTGATTCAAAGGGAAGGATTTTTGTGGCAGACCAGGAGACCAATCACATTCTGGTTTACGATGAGACCGGGGATTTTAATACGACCATTGGCCGTGAGGGTGCGGGCCCGGATGAGTTCAGGGCGATTCTGAATATGTTTGTGGATGAGAACGATCAGTTGATCATCTTCGACATGGCAAATAACCGAAGCGTATTCTTCCGGGAAGTGAATGGATCGTGGCAGCCTGAAGAGTTTGTAACGATAGAGGGAACACGGTTTGGAGTTCAAACTATTGACAAAGCAGGAAACTATATCCTCAGGCAGAGCCGCAATCAAATGCCTGATCCGGGGGCTTACTGGTATGTCCATGTTCTTGGGACCGGTTCTCTGCAGGAGGGATTGCTGGATGATGATGTAGTAGAGTTCAGGGAGATGGGCTACCTGGTGCGAGATGACGGTTTGATGAATACAATCCCGTTTGGCAGAACCACACTTCTTGCAAGAGGTCACGACGGTAAACTCTATATGACCTGGAATGAGGATTTTGAAGTTGCCGTGTACAATGCAAAACTGGAGCCGGCTGATTCCGTCCGTGCTGCGATTCCAAATCAGCCGATTACCACGGAAGAGCGCTGGGAGCGATTAGACCGTCTGGATCAATTTCGATCCCTTGCAGCGGAACACATGCCCGATACTAAACCGGTTGCCGAAGCGATGTGGGTAGATCGTCAACAAAATATTTGGCTGCAAACCCACGATTCGCCGGAGTACCTGGTTCTGGATTCGAATGGTGAGCCCATTGGTAGTTTTGATCTGGAGGGAGAGAGGAGGATTTTGCATGTGAATGGAGGGCGGATATACACGCTTCTGTCTGATGATGAGGGGTATGTGCTGGATGTGTATGAAGTCCGGTTGTGATGTTCGAATCAATATTATACAAGCAAAACTCAATCCACAGCTGTTCACTTATACGCTTATTAAACAGTAATTCGATGTTTTCTATTCTCATAAAAAAATGGCCGGTATAGAATTTTACACAACCGCTCGAATTTTAACAGTTCAGGAAATTAATTTTATGCATTTTCAGGATGTGGTTTGAACACCCTCACTTTTTGAAAGTCATTAATATTGGATTTGCTCTAAATTAACTGGATGGGATGCTCTTCGGAAAATAGAAGATTGGTACAGAAATTGAATCGCGGGGATGAATCTGCATTTGAAGAGCTCTATTTGAATTACCGGGCTCGTGCATTTGGGTTGGTTCATCGCTATCTGAAAGACTCCGATTTAACTGAGGATGTGATTCAGGATGTTTTTGTGAAAATTTGGAACTACCGGAGTGAGATAGATTCAGAAAAGTCTTTTGAAGCTCTGCTGTTTACATTTCTAAAAAATCACACGCTGAATGTGATTAAAATGAACAAGAGAAGGGTCCTCCGTAACTTTGAATATCTCTCATTAAACAAGAGAAGAAAAGTATTGCCGGATGAAAAGGTTTACCAGTTTCAGCTTGAGGAAATAATTGAAGAGGCTCTCAAAAAATTACCAAAGAATAAAAGGGTGATTTTTGAACTAAAAAGATTTGAGGGCTTATCAAACCGGGAGATTGCAGAGAAACTGGATATATCTATTCATACAGTAAAATCTCAGTTTTATCGGGCCAATAAAATACTTCAAGAGTACCTGAGTGAGCAGCTGGAAGAGATTTGAAGCAGAGTAATACCCATTCAATTTAATCAGGTTGAAATTAATTCGGCATACTTTTTCTGTTTGGCGTTGTAGTACATGGAAACGCTTCCAAAAATTATTGAATGAAACAGCGCTACAGAAAACTTTTTGAAGAATATTTAAACGGCACCGTAACACCTGAAGAGGCCGAGATGGTCTTGGGGTGGCTGAATACGGATGAAGGGAAGAGTTATTTTAATCAGCAATTCAGAAAGGATTTCTACTCACCAAATGTAAGTGTAAATGATGAGGGTGCATCTGAGGAGTCGTACCGGCAGATTCGGAAAAGAATAACTGTTTCTAAGGGGAGTGAATCATTTGATAGGATGAAGTGGATGGCATTTGCCGCCGTGCTCCTTCTTGGTTTTTTGATTTCGTTTTTTGCCTATTCAATACAAGAGAATGGCGAATTTAAGTCTGTAGAAAATACTACACTTGTCTACTCCACAAATACCTATGAACAGCGAGTTCTATCGCTGAATGACGGGTCAAAAATTCGATTAAACAGTGGGGCTTCAATTGAAGTGCCTGAATATTTTTCCGGGGATGAAAGGCGTGTTAAGCTAACCGGTGAGGCCTTTTTTCAGATTCAGTCCAATGAAAATAAACCCTTTATTGTTCAAGCCGGCGAAACAGATATTCGGGTATTGGGCACTGAGTTTTCCGTTAAATCCAATGATCAATCTAACTTTGTGCTGGTGGCAGTAACGGAAGGGGCCGTCTCTTTTGGTATACATAATTCAGTTGATGGAAGAATTCAGCTTACAAAAAATCGGGTAGGAATTTTTGACAAAAGCCGTAATGAGTTTATAAAAGAGCAGCACCTTGCAGATAATTATCTGAGCTGGATGCATGGCAGAATCCTATTTGAGAAAACGAACTTTGAAGATGCAGCCCGGCAGTTGAGTCATATCTATGATATACCACATGTATTATTGAATGATGAACTGAAGGAGCTTAGGCTAACAGCTGAACTTTCCGGGTTAACCCCGGAAGAGGTAGCTCAAACAATCGCATATTCTCTCGAAATAGAAGTGAGTATAGAGGATGGGGTTGTTTACTGGAGCAGCTAATACAACCTGTACATTAAAATAAAACAACAACATATAACTTTATATGAGTATGGATAACGTTACTATATCTTTCAGTAAGCTCATTCAGCTTAAAAAGGTGATGTTGAGTTTGTGCATAGTTATGACTTTTGCACTCTCTTCGGGTATGGCTTTAAGTTTGGATGACCAAAACAGGACCGATAACTATCTGACAAGTGCGCAGATTGACGATGATCAATTCTTTATCGACTTGAAATTTGAGGACATTCCTCTGGCAACAGCTTTGCGAATGGTAGCTCGTGAAGCGAAAGTAGGTTTGTCTTTTGATTCTGATTTAGTGCCCGACACCAAAGTGTCGAAAAATTACAATCAGACCTATATCTACCAGGCGTTAAACGATCTGCTTAAGGATACAAATCTGATTACTGACTTGGCGCCAAATGGCAGAAGTTTGGTCATTAAAGAGAAAGTGCCTGGAGTTGAAATTTTCCAGGAAACGGTAACCGGTCGGGTTACTGATTCTAATACAGGAGAACCGCTGCCCGGCGTTAATATTCAGATTGCAGGTACTACAAGAGGTGTATCAACTGACGGTGACGGATTCTACTCAATCAATGTGGAAGATTTAAACCAAACACTGATTTTTACCTATATCGGTTATCAGTCTCAGGAAATTGAAATTGACGGCCGAACCGAGATTAATGTATCCCTTCAGATGGAGATCATTGAAGGTGAAGGCCTGTTGGTTGTGGCTTTTGGTGCTGTAAACCGTGAAGAGTTTGTTGGTTCTGCAACTCAGGTAACCAGTCGGCAGTTTGAGCAACGTGCAATAACAAATGCTACTCAAATTGTTGAAGGAGCCGCTCCGGGTGTGTTAATATCACCGGGCAGCGGTCAGCCGGGATCATCTCCAAATATTCGTGTGCGTGGTATCGGTTCTGTGGGTACATCCAATGCCCCGCTTATTGTTGTGGACGGTGCTATTTTTAGCGGTCAGCTCTCCAGTATTAACCCAAATGATATTGAGTCACTCACAGTTTTAAAAGATGCAGCCTCTACATCACTTTACGGTTCAGGTGCGGCCAATGGCGTGATCATGATTCAGACAAAACAGGGACGAAGTGAACAGGGACAGGTAGATGTTCGCATGAGTCAGGGTGTGGTAACTCGTTCCGTTCCTGAATATGATCGGGTGAATGCTTTTGATTACTATCCGCTTTTCTGGGAAGCTCTCAGAAATCAAAAAGTTTACTCCGGCGGAATGGACCCGGAACTTGCCGGGCAGGAAGCATCGGCTGAAGTGTTTGATATTTTGGGTTACAACCCTTTTGGTGTGCCGACTGATGAAATTGTACTGCCAAACGGTGAGTTGAATCCGAATGCATCTCTAATGTATGATGACGATTGGCAGGAGGAGCTTGTAAGAACCGGTTTAAGGAGTAATATGGAGATGGCATACAGTGGCCGTGTAAATAACACAAGCTATTATGCATCTGTTGGCTACCTGAACGAAACGGGATATATCATCAACTCAGACTTTGAAAGACTGAATGGCCGGCTGAATATCAATTCAAGACCGCGCGATTGGTTCAGAACCGGAATAAATCTCTCGGGTGCAGTTTCAGAATCAAATGCTGCAATTGATGGTGTTGCGAGCAGTTCATCTTTTGTTAACCCATATCGTGCTACTCGATTTATGGCCAATCTATCCGCTTTATGAAAGAGACCGGTTTACCGGTGAGCTGATTGAGGGCGGTACATATGATCGCGGGGATTTCCGCCCTGAAGCGTCCGGCCGTCATGCAGTATGGGAGAATAAATTGAATGAAGATCTCAGAAAAGATACGAATCTGAACGTACGATCTTTTGCAGATTTCTACTTCCTGGATGACTTTACGTTTACAGTGAATGCTACGATTGACAGACGGTACAACAATCGTGAGCGCGCAAGAAATGCGATTATTGGGGATGCGGCGCCGGGCGGTGATGCTTACCGGTATGGATATGTTTATACCGGAATTACATTCAACCAGCTACTCAACTATCAGACGGATATCCGTGATCACAGCATCAATGCACTGGTTGGTCATGAGAGCTTCCAGTATGAGCGGGATTACACCTACATGAGAAGAGAGCAGCAGGTAGTAGAAGGGAATACAGAGTTGATTAACTACGTAAACCTGATGAGCGGTACGTCAAACAAGCGTGAATATCGTAAGGAAGGGTATTTTACCCGGGTAAGCTATGATTATGCAAGCACATACTACCTCTCAGGGTCACTTCGGTATGATGGTTCATCCAGATTCCGATCCGGAGTTCGCTGGGATACATTCTGGTCTCTGGGTGCTGCATGGAGGCTCGACCAGGAAGACTTTATGCGTGATATTGACTGGGTTAATTCACTCAAGTTAAGAGGTTCCTATGGTGAAGTTGGAAACGATTCTCATACATCACATGCCTCTCTTTCATTTTACGCTTATCAGGCGCTTTATGAGCTTGGATATAACAATGCCAGCGAAGCCGGTATTTTGTTAGGTACGGCCGGTAACCCGGACCTTCTTTGGGAAGCCAATGCACAAACGGATATTGCCCTTGAATTTGAGTTATTCGACAGCAGATTCCGTGGAACTGTAGAGTGGTATCACAGAGAGACAAGTGATCTTCTGTTTGATGTTCCTCTTCCGGTATCCTCCGGTATCAGCGAATATCCCGATAACATCGGTACAATGTTTAACCGAGGTATTGAGCTCACCTTCGATATGGATGTAATCCGTAAGCAGAACTTCCAGTGGAATTTAGTACTTCAGGGTTCAACCCTGAGAAATGAGTTCAAGGAGCTTCCACAGGATGAGATTATTAATGGAACCAAGAAGTTGATGGTGGGGCGTTCTATTTACGACTACTGGCTGAGGCAGTGGTATGGTGTGGATCCGTCTGATGGTTCCGCTCTGTATATTGCCAGTGAAGAGGCCATTGAAGCAGGCGGAAGTGATATCCGAACAGTGGACGGGACAACGGTTACAACCAACCAGAATAATGCAGAGTATGCATATGTTGGTACAGCCATTCCTGATCTTTTTGGAAGTGTAACAAACAGATTCAGCTTTAAAGGGTTTACCCTTTCTGCGCTGTTGACCTACCAGATTGGTGGAAAAACCTACGACTCTAACTATTCAGGTTTGATGCATCCCGGAAGTACCGACGGACGTGCCCTGCATTCTGATATTTTAGACAGATGGCAGCAGCCGGGCGATGAGACAAATGTTCCCCGTCTTGACAGAGATCAGGCGGCTGCATTTAACGCAGCTTCAAGCCGTTGGTTGGTTTCATCAAGCTATCTTGCACTTCGAAATGTGAACCTTTCCTATTCGTTTGATCCAACCTTTGTGAATCAGTTTGGGATTAGAAATGCGAGTGTATATGTAAATGCTGAAAATCTGACCGCCATTACCGGCCGAAAGGGGCTTGAGCCGATTCAGCAGTTTAACGGGACCACAAATCCTCGCTACACACCTTCCCGAGTATTAACTCTGGGTGTAAACTTCACATTTTAATCAGTAAAACTATATAAATCATAGTATTATGAAAAATTTAACTCTAAAGTTTGGACTTATACTTTTACTGCTTGTCAGTATTAGTGGATGTGGAGAAGATTTTCTGAGCACATACCCGACCGAGGATGTGTCAAATGAAATTGTAACAACTTCACCGGCAAACATGATGCTCGGCATTAACGGTATTCACCGGTCACTATACGTTCGGTATGGATGTCAGGGCTGTGTTGGTTTGGGAGCGTTGATGATACACAATGATGCAATGGGTGATGATTTAGTCATGACCCGAACATCCTCAACCTGGTTTTACGGGGCTTACAGATGGCAGGTACACCGAAATGCTACTGCCCGTGATAATCTATTACCATGGACCATTTACTATCAGGTTGTTCGAAATGCGAACGTAATTATTGATGGTGAAGAAAACGCAGAAGGTCCACAGGCTGAAATCGATATCCCAGTGGGTCAGGCGTACTTCTACAGAGCCTTCAGCCACTTCCAACTGGTGCAGCTCTACGCGGAGCGCTACCGTGGCGGCGAAACCAACTCCCAGCCGGGAATTCCAATTGTTACGTTGCCGGAAAATGTGGGTCAGCCCAGAGCCACTGTGGAGCAGGTTTATCAGCAGATTCACGACGATTTAACAGAGGCTATTAACAGGCTGGAGAATTACAGCCGACCCAATAAATCTCACATCGATGCCAGTGTTGCAAGAGGGTTGAAAGCCCGGGTATATCTTGTTCAGCAAGATTGGCCAAATGCGATCACCTATGCGCAAGATGCGAGAGCCGGCTACTCATTGATGACCCAGTCTGAATACACAGCAGGATTCAACGATTACACAAATGTTGAATGGATGTGGGGTTCTCATATTGCCGAGGACCAATCAGATCGATTTGGAAACTTTGGTGCTCAGATTTCACGAAACAACAGTACCACATTTATCCGAACCAATCCGATGGCGATTAATGAAAACCTCTACAGTGCATTCCCTGCATCTGATATTCGATTGGCAAACTTCGATCCAACCGGAGAACACGAAGATCTCGATTTACCGTCAAACTTTTCAAAAGCACCATATACTAATGAGAAGTTTATTGCAGTGAGTGAATCAGACAGCCGTGTAGATGTGCCTTATATGCGGGCTGCAGAGATGTACCTGATTGAAGCTGAGGCTAAAGCCAATCTCGGTGATCCAACGGCCGCTGATGTCCTTTTTGACCTGGTAAGCGAACGGGATGATGACTATGTGAGATCCACCAATACCGGACAGGCTTTGCTGGATGAGATCTACTTAAACCGGCGCCTTGAGTTCTGGGGCGAAGGTTTTCGATTCTATGACCTGAAACGTCTGAACCAGGACATGGACCGTACAAATTCTAACCATAACACAACTTCTGCATCAAATGTGATGTTCATAGAAGCAGGTACAAACGAATGGGTTTACCTGATTCCACAGGATGAATTGAATGCGAACCCTGAAATGGAACAAAATCCTACAAATGACTAAATAGCATTTCAAACTCCACAAGTTCAAAAGCCCGTTGATGTAGTTCGACGGGCTTTTTCTATTTCTATCCGATTTTATCCTATCTTCTGTAAAACTAAAAACAAAGAATCTATTAACAATGACTCCTATTATCTTTCTGCACGGTGCACTAGGTACGTCCGGTCAGCTAAAACCTCTAGCTGAACAACTTGATCTTGAACAATCGATCCATCTGATGAACTTTGAAGGGCACGGGGCAGATTCCATCTCTGTCCGCCCTTTTCGGATGGAGCATTTTATGGAGAATGTGATCGATTTTATGGATCAGCACGGAATTGACCGGGCAGATTTTTTCGGGTACAGTATGGGAGGATATATAGCGATGATGCTGGCGAAAGGTCATCACGAAAGAGTTGGGAAGATTTCCACTCTGGGCACGGTCTTGAAATGGAGTTCGGAAATTGCAGAGCGGGAAGTGAAGTTTCTGAATCCGGATAAAATCATAGAGAAGGTTCCGGCATTTGCGGCCGAGCTGGAGAAGCGTCACCCGGCCGGATGGGAGAATGTGGCAGCGAAGACAAAAGACCTGCTGCTCGATCTGGGTGATAATCCGCGCATTTCTGATTCGGAATGGAGTTCAATATCACAGCCGGTTCGAATTCACACGGGCGACCGGGATGCCACGGCAGGAATTGAACAGAGTATGTCTGTTTACAGAGAGCTTAAGAACGGCGAGCTGATGGTGCTGCCGGATACACCCCACCCGGTAGAACGCGCAAATATCAAACTTCTGGCCGACTCTCTGAACGACTTTTTCGCTTGATTTGAATCAGAACCAAACCATAAATCCGGCGGCTAAAATGCCGGGCGTGATGGCTAAAATTAGCAGGATGAGCAGTGTGAGGCTTCTTTTGATTCCCACAAAGAAGGAGAAAATCAGGCCTTTGACGAGTGTGTTCGTAACTGCAGCAAGGATAATTCCCATCACAGCTACTTCTTCTCTCAGATTATCCTGAGACATTCGGGATAATGAGAGGGTGATTGCATCCACATCCATCAGTCCGGATATGACAGAGAGAACGTAAACACCCTGATCCCCAAACCACTCCTGCATTCCCTCCGAGAGGATAAGGATAGCTCCCAATAGCAGACCAAATTGAATGGCGGTTTTCAGCTGAAAGGGATTTTTGAGCTTGATGGGTGAAGATTCTTCCGTATGAACTTTAAATTGCCAAAGCCAAAAACCTGCAATAATAAGCCCGGTGAACATCAAACTGATGGGAAGCCAAAGTTGATCGAGCAGCTGATAGTTAACCACGCTGACCTCAATCAGGACCCGGATAAACATAATGGACGAAGCCAGCAGCACTCCGGCCATAAAGATGAACGTTGTTTTGCTCTTCTTCGAAAACTGTGCCAGACTGATGGTAACAGCGGTGGAGGAGGCGAGGCCGCCCACAAAAGAAGTGAGCATTGTACCCAGATTTTTCCCTGCAATTTTGATGGCGACATATCCCACAAAAGAGAGTCCGCTGATGAGTACCACCATCCACCACACCCAATAGGGATTGAAGGCCTCCCAGGGGCCGTACCCTTCATTTGGTAAAAGTGGCAGTAAAACCAACGAGATGACCAGCAGCTTGGTCCATGCGTAGATCTCCTTGCGGTTGATATTTCGCAGCCACCGGTGGAGTGTAGGTTTATATCCCAAAAGTGCCGTAACGATAACCGTAGCACCCAGTGCGGGGAGCTCATACCCAAAAACGGACCAGGCAGAGAGTACAAAAACCAGCATCAGGGTAAATGCCGTAGTGGCTCCGACATCTTCATCTCTTTTTACATCCATGATGTGAGCCGAGATAATCATTGCCGTGACGGCCAGAAAAGCCGCGGCCATGACCCACTCGTCAATTTCAAGAGCCAGTAATCCCCAGACTCCACCCAACAGACCCACAACCGAGAAGGTACGGATACCGGCCATACGATCCCCCTCTTTCTCATCTCGTTCACTCCAGCCCCGCTCTATACCGATCAGCAGGCCTATGGACAGGGCTACCAAAAGAGAAAGCGATATATCGTGAAGTTCCTGCATACGAGTTATTTATATATTGCAACTCTTGATAATTTAACGATAAATATAGAATTGATGTTTCCTGCTTAGAAATGAGGAGGCAGATAAACTTTACAAAATCGGTTGAAACTTACGGATAAAGGTTCCTATATTTGGGGTCTGTAATAAATACGATTTTAAAGTCGTAAGACAAATTTTTACTGAAATGCACCCGTAGCTCAACTGGATAGAGTACCTGACTACGAATCAGGCGGTTCCAAGTTCGAATCTTGGCGGGTGTACCACTAAAAACCTCGTTTAATTAGCTTTAAACGGGGTTTTTTTATGTTTTGGAGTGATTCTTCACGGGTAAAAATTTTCACTGGGGGTACATATCTATTGCTTCGGGGGTACATATGGTGGTACATTTATAGTGTAATGAATCGCGGCGAGAGCTTATTCAAATACCATCAAAAAACTGAAACTCATCCGGTCTCATGTACCCCTATATGAGCCACCGGATGTACCACTAAATGTACCCCTATGGCAAGCCTTAAAAAACGAAACGGATACTACTCCTTATCTTTCAAAACTACTGTTGACGGAAAGACGATTAAAAAAACTTTCGCACTTGGTACGCGACGAAAGCAGATTGCTGAGCAGAAGAAAAATCAATATGAGAAATTATACGAGAGTGGAGAGCTGAATCCTTTTGAGCCGGGATGGAATCTCAAGGAGTTTGAGCAGCGGCAAATGGATATCGAAGGAGCCGGAGACCGCTCCCTCTATCTGTCCGATCTGAAGGAAGAATTCCTGGATAGCAAAACCAACATCACCCAAAAGTCGAAGGATGCTTATGATGATGTGATCGGCCGCTTTGTTGAGACTGTCGGTGAATCACTGCCGATCCATAGGGTGACGGTCAAGGATCTAAAGGAGTACTGTCTTAATCCAGACCTCGCCAACGCATCAAAGAAAAACTACCTGCGCCACCTGAAAGCTTTTTTCAACTGGGCTGTGAAGGAAGAGTTGATTCAAAAGAATCCGTGCAATGAGGTGAAAGTGCCTAAAGTGAAAGAGAATGTGGTTGACAAAATAATTGACGAGTCACAGCTCAAAAAAATGCTCTCCAAATTCACTGAAGTACAAGAAAAGAGAAGGGCTAATGGAGAGCTGAAAAATGCTATGGCCGAAAAGCTCTGGTTTCGCCCACTTATGACTATGGCGTTCTATACCGGGATGAGACGAAAGGAGATCATCAACCTGGATTGGTCTCACGTAAAACTGAAAGAGCGATTTCTCCGGGTTACCGATACCAAAAACGGACAGGAGAGAACAGTCCCGATTTTTGATCCGCTCTATATCATATTGAACGAATGGCATCAGCAACATGGGACTCCGGATCACGGTTTGGTATTCCCTCATCCGAGATCGACCGAAAAGTTAAAATTCCCATTGCTTGGGAATCATATTTCAAAGACCTTTAACGCATTTGCGAAAGAGGCAGGTATCAAAAAGACGGCTAACTTCCATGGACTGCGTCACTCATGCGCGACATTTCTTTTGAGAAAGGGTTTTAATGTGATTGAGGTAAAAAATATGTTGGGGCATAGGAGTCTGGAGGTCACCAACCGATACGTACATCTGGTCGCAAATGATTTGATTACAACAGCAAGCAGAACAGGACTGATTAAATAATGATAAAACGGGGTGATGTAACCACTATTTCTAAAACTGATCACGACTTTTACCGGATACACTGGTTAAAGGTCGTGGCGAATATTATTGCTGAAGATCCTCGTCCCAACCTTTTGGATGAATGGGATAAAGAGCGAATTTGGAGAATTTTCAAGCTATCGGAACACTATTTTAAATCTGTAGATCGATATGAACCTCTGTTTGAAAAATCGTTAAGAGATCTGGATGGATTTAAGCAAGGTGAGTTCGACAGCTCACGGGTTGAAGCGATCATAGAGATCTATCAGCAGCAGATTGAGAAGATTACACAAGACATCATCCAATTCTGTAAGGAGTCAATAAATCGGCTGAATGTTGAAACCCTGAACTTCGAGAGTACAGATTTGACAGATCCGATTATTCTTAGTTACCTGCGATCTGATTTTGTGAACAAAGTGCCGGTATTTGCAGAAGCAGGGGAGTCGAGAAACAATCAGCATGAGATCACAATCTTTGGAGTTTCCAGGACAAATCTGAATCGCCTGGAAGGAAAGCTGGGGAAATTCCTTCGCTATGCTACAATTGATGAAGCGATTGAGCACGCAAGACGAATCGCTGAAATCAAAGGAGTCTATCGATTTAAAAAGAGAGTAATGGATTTGGATGCTTTGATTGATGAGATGCTGATTGTGAAAGAGCAGAACATCGTGAATCCGGTAAAAGCAAAACAGTCAACGGATGAACTGGTGGACGAAGCTGTGAGTGGTTACGAAATTTTATCAAATCCGGTTTATCTGTTAGATGAAAATGGCTTCAGGAATGCGGTGCGAAATAAGATCAAGAGAAAACTGCATAGGTAAAGAGAAAAAGTTAACGGGATTGAGTAAAACAGATTACAGGGGCAAGCTCATCTAATGTTGTACAAAGGGCACAAATCAGGTCAAAAATATTTGTTTTAAACGGGCAGTATTTTCATGGGGTGATTCATAAAACAGTTACGCCGATTTAGCTTCTAAATCGGTGAATTAAGTTCATATAAGCCTTTTCTTTGTTTTGTTAACATCAACAAACAAATCAAAAAGACATATGAAATCGAACAGTAAAATACAGTCAAACAGTAACTCTGCCCTTCAGGATGTAGTAGAAAAAACCACATCAATTGAAAACAAACTGGACCTGGTATTGAGTGTACTAAAAGGAGGGCCAAGCAACTCCAAATACCTTACCGCCCAGCAAATTGAACAGGAGTTTGGAATCGATCAGCGGACCATTCTCAACCGAAGTAATCTGAGTCAGAGAGACAATAGGTTCATTCCAAGCTTGAGGCTGCAGGGGAGACGTAAATATTTCGAACGAAAAGTGATCGAGAGAATTCTAACACCATCCGGCAGACGATAGGCTCAAGTTCAGCTCTGATAACTCGTGGAGGGGTACTGGTAATACTTTAAAACCATCCACAATCAGACAATCACAGATATTAATGAAACCATCAGAAAGTAAACCGATACACCATGAAGCGGATCTCACTCATCACCAACCGGACCTGAATGAGGCGATCTACTATTTACCGCCTAACATTGACCAAAAGCTGATCTGTTCAGCACTGAAAACGATCTACCCGGAAAAGGGGAAAGAGCTTGCACTTGATTGGTACCATAAATCAAAGAATTCTTTCCCATCAGATTTTGAATCCATGTGGGAAGATTTGAGTTTTACCAGCTATCAGCTGCACACGCTGGATGATTATCTGAACCAGGAGATCTATCGCCGGGCAAAAAAGACCGGATGGATACCGAAAGCATTGAGAAAAGGGAAGCAGAAAAAGCGTCCGCCACTAAAAACAATCATGCAGGAAGTTGCCGAAGAGTTGAAGGCATCAGATACATTAGAATCCAACCTTGCAATTACAAGGGAGCGTCATATCCCGAGTCAGATGAAGTCGTTCATTCCAAATTCCATTGTAAATAGGGCAGGAGCTTGTTATTTCCACCCATATATGAAGCGGGAAGATATTCCGGAGAATGAGAAAGATTATTTAATGAAATTGACCAAAATCACCGATTGTGAAGTTCATGTTCTTGAAGCGGTTGAGTATGTGACTGAACAACAAGGAAGACGTGCAGATGATAAAGAGGTAAGGTATCGGCTTGAATTAAACGACCGAAAGGGAAAGCAGGTAGTGACGGAGGTAACGCATGAAGAATTGACGACCAAAACCCGTTTCTCCAGTTTTTTGGTATCTAAAGGATTCATCAAGTTTATTGGTGAAAACCACCATTTTGATATGTTTCATGAGTTTCTGATCAATGAGCAGGACTATCCAACCATCCGAAACATGAACTCCTGGGGAGAATTTCAGCCGGGTGAGTTTCTGTTTGAAAATGGAATCTATAGTATAAAAGAGAAGCGTTTTATCGAAGCAGACGATCAACTTCGAATTCGTGTAGGAAATAAGCTCTTTACCTGTCCAAGCGGGAGTGAACAGGTGACCCCGCCGGTTCTGTCAACCGTTAAGGATAACAGTGTAGATCTTTTGACTGAAAAGTTCTTGCTGTGGGAAAAGTTTAACGGCTCATTGAATGTACGAACCACCCTGGGATATGCAGTTGCGTGTATATTCAGTCGTGAGATTATTCATAAACTGGATGGATTTCCGATTCTTTTCAAATTTGGAGAGCGTGGAACCGGTAAGAGTTCCAGTATGGATTGGTTCATGTCTCTGTTCGGCTATCTGAATGGAAATCGTCAGTCAGTTTCGAAGCAGAATACAGTGAAGAGTGTGATCCGGCGAATGACCCTGCCCCGATCGTTTCCATTTTTCCTGGATGATTTCCGGAACCATGAGACCAACACCCAGGCCCCGGATATGACAAGCAGTATTTTAAACTGGTACCACCGTATCGGTACCGCGATGGCAAAGAAGAGTACGGATCATCAGACCATCGAAACCCCGATGAAGGCGTGTGTGGTAATGACCGGTAACGATAAGCCGACCGACCCGGCAGTTCTTAGCCGATTGGTGATCCTCAACTACAATAAATTTCTAAAGAAAGAGGAACTGCAGCAGATTAGTGAGGTGTCAGACTTTACTCCTCGTTTCTCAGAGTTTCTATCACTTATTCTTGAAAACTATGATGTGATAAGAGATCACTTCTTCATTCACCTTCGAAACTATCAAAACAATTTAAGCAATGAAGGCTTTGAGGGGAGAACCGTGAACAACTGGGCGATCATTTTGGCCGGATTACAGTCAATAAAATCTACTTTTCCCGGACTAAAACCATGGTTTGAAAATTTTGAGGCCTTTAGAAGCGAAATTTGCAACGCCATCCGAAAAGAGCATTCGTTGCAGCAGGAACACAACCCGATTCACGACTTTCTTCAAAGCGTGGAGCACCATGCTACGCAGACTTTTGATCCGGCATCCGACTTTAACACAAAGCACATGTTGTTAGACCACCGCCATTTTCGGTTTAAAGGATTTGAGGAAGTTAGAGACCATAACGGGGAGCTCATTTACAAAGGGCCGGTACTGGCCATTCATATCAAGCGGATTTGGAATACTTTGCAAGATCACCGGGCACCTATAACGAAGGAGATCTATCTGTCCCTATTGGAATCACACCTGCAAAACAGTAGTTATTTCTTAGATAAAAGTGCCCAGGTATTGTTAACAAAATCTCTGGGTGCAAAAAAAGAGAGCAATGTCCGCTGCTA
This sequence comes from Rhodohalobacter halophilus, assembly GCF_001715195.1. Classification (GTDB taxonomy): domain Bacteria; phylum Bacteroidota; class Rhodothermia; order Balneolales; family Balneolaceae; genus Rhodohalobacter; species Rhodohalobacter halophilus. Next base: position 25,864 of record NZ_MDWE01000002.1, on the reverse strand, counting down.
CCAACTCAACGTAATGGAGCTCTTCAAAAAAGGAATGTTAGAAGAACTCATAGAAAAAGCCCGTGACTACGAAAAAACTCGAGTCGAAAGATTAAGTTTATAATAGAATTTCCCCTCCTTCTCAAGGAGGGGCCAGGCCCGCCTTCCGAGGTCTCGTCCGGAGGGCAGGGGTGGTTGAAGTACTTTACTAGGAAAAATGGGATGTTAAATTTAACAAAACACTGCTAACTGCTAAAAAGTCTAATAAAATTATCCATACACTATCAAAAACATCAATTCTATTAATAATATCTACTGCTAAACCCTGCTAAGAGGTGCTAATCGTTGCTAAATTTCTTAGCAGTAGTTAGCACTTATTAGCAATTTGTTAAACAAACTGCTTGACCAATAATCGCTTTATACAGTCATAAAAGCCCGTTTTACCTACTCTTTAGCACTATTCAGCAGCTTAGCAGAGAAAAACAGATGGTTTTTTTAATGATCTGATAGAAAGATGAAGAGAAAACCGATAGATAGAAATGCTAATTCCAGAGAACTCATTTAATTCCGGGAGATTCCATGCAATTCCATAGATGTTTGAAATACTCATAGAAGGCCAGTTTTATTAAGGAAATCGGTAATTCCGTATTTGATTTATAAAAAATCGAGAATACCCAATACGCCACAACGATTACTCAATTCGCTTTATCATCACAGATCTTTGTACTATAAGAAGAGATGTTCTCCATTCATAACCTTCTTCTTTGATGACCATTATTCTATTCATTACAGGTTTACTGCTTCTGATAGCCGGTGCCGAACTGCTTGTAAAAGGCTCATCGGGAATTGCCCTCAATTTTCGTATTTCATCATTAGTTGTCGGTCTGACGGTTGTGGCATTCGGAACCAGTTCACCTGAACTGGCAGTGGGGATAGAGTCATCACTGACCGGCAAAGAGGGCATTACTTTTGGAACGGTAGTGGGAAGCAACATTTTCAACATACTGTTTATCCTTGGCGTATCGGCTGTGATCCTGCCGCTCTCTGTCTCCAGAAAGCTTCTGCGGATGGATGTGCCCTTTATGATCACTCTTTCGGTTGTATTGTTGCTCTTATCGTTGAACGGGGTGCTGAGCCGGATCGAGGGAATTGCACTGACAGCCGGACTCATCATCTATACATCTTTTCTAATCGTGGGGAGCCGAAGAAACGCAGAACCTGTAGAAGCAGGTGAGACTCCGGTAAAAAAGAAAGGGTGGATTCTGAATATCATCATGGCTGCCAGCGGACTTGGATTGCTGATGGCAGGTTCCAACTGGTTCCTGGATGGTGCAGTCTATCTTGCGCAAAATTTCGGCCTGAGTGAAACCATCATCGGGTTAACTATTGTTGCTGCGGGCACATCCATGCCGGAAGTAGTTACTTCCATAATGGCGGTTATTCGCGGTGAACGTGAGATTGCCGTTGGTAATGTGATTGGCAGTAATATCTTTAATATCCTGGGCGTGCTGGGTATTTCAGCACTGTTTGCCGCCGATGGGATTGATATATCAGATTCAATGATTCAATTCGATATTCCGGTAATGATTGCCGTGGCACTAGCTTGCCTGCCGATCTTTTTTAGCGGCGGAATCATCAGCCGCGGTGAAGGTATTCTCTTTTTGGGATACTATTCCGCATATACACTCTACCTGATACTGGCAGCCACACACCACGATGCGCTACCCGTATTCAGCTCCGTCATGATCTGGTTTGTGATACCTATAACCGTCATTACGTTAGCTGTAACGGTCTGGCAGCAGTTCAAATCAAGAAAATGAAATCACGTTTCGGGTGTGAAATAAGTCAATTCATGAATTGATACAACAAGCTCGGTATAAGTTCAGAACTATAAATTCTGAAATCTGAGCGATTGAATGCCCTGACACCATGCCTTCACTCTCCCTTCTATTTTAGATGTAATCATTTAATTAACTTCTTATTGCATATGTATTGATTGTAGAAGTTCTACAATAACAGGAATTTTGTGAAGTAAATTAAATTTATTACCTTGTAATCATTCTACAATGGATAAATTATTTGAAAATATCGCTGATATTCACTTTGGGAGCTCATATAGCTCTTCTGAAAAGGGAACAGTGGCCTATTTTCAAGTAAACAATCTAACTGAAGGGGGCTGTATTGATGAGGGGCATGTGGTCTATATTCAGGAATCTGTAAATATTGATAGGGATGATTATTTACAATCAGGAGATATTCTGCTACCTGCCAAGGGGAGTAAATTTTCTTCAGCTATTGTCCCCGAAAAGTATAGCTGTACTTCCGTTGCTTCTTCTTCACTGTTTATAATTCGGGTAACACGCGATGGGATTCTGCCAGAATATTTGCAATGGTATCTGAATTTGCCCCGGACCCAATGGGAGCTTGAAAAAGGCGCAACAGGCACTAATATTAGTTCACTTTCCATCAAATATCTAAGAAAATTAAAGATTGAACTGCCGGATTTGGATGTCCAAAAAAAGATCGTGTCACTAAAAATTTTAGAAGAAAAAGAATCAGAAATTTTGAACCGGCTAGTGATTGCCAGAAAGAAGCTAGTTCAGGCGATAACAAAAAACATCTTAAGACAATAACATTATGAGCCAGGAAATTTCACAGGACAAAATCAACTCGGTAGCATGGGAAGCATGTAATACGTTTCGGGGTGTAGTAGATGCTTCTGAATACAAAAACTACATCCTCGTATTTCTTTTTATCAAGTATCTGTCGGATTTGCGTAAAGATCGGATGGAGCAGCTCCAGAAAGAATATAATGGTAATGAGGAGCGCATTAAGCGTGCTTTGAAAAGGGAGCGGTTTGTTCTTCCCAAGCATTGCACCTATGATCATATTTATAGTCAGCGTAACGAACCGAATATTGGGGAAGTTATCAATAAAGCGCTGCACGATATTGAAGAGAACAACAAAGAAAAGCTGGATGGAGTATTCCGGAATATTGACTTCAATTCAACAACCGCTCTTGGTGAGACAAAAGACCGCAATTCGCGACTGAAAAGTTTAATTGAAGATTTTAGTGATCCGGTACTCGATTTTCGACCGTCCAGAACGGGTAAGAATGACATCATTGGAGATACCTACGAGTTTCTGATTCAAAACTTTGCATCCGATGCAGGTAAAAAAGGCGGAGAGTTCTATACGCCATCTGAAGTCTCCGAATTAATGGCGCTTTTGCTACAACCCCAGTCAGGCGAACGACTGTATGATCCTACCTGTGGTTCAGGTTCCCTGTTGATCAAGCTTGTTCAGCAAGTGCCTGATAGAAACTACTCCGTCTATGGGCAAGAGAGTAACGGGAGTACGTGGGCACTCTGTAAAATGAATATGTTTCTGCACGATATTGACAACGCAAGAATAGAATGGGGCGATACCATCAAAAATCCCAAACTGACCGAGGATGATAAACTTATGAAGTTTGATGTGGTTGCAGCCAATCCGCCGTTCTCGTTAAAAAAATGGGGAGTAAAAGAGGCCGAACACGATCCCTTCAATCGTTTTTGGCGTGGAATTCCTCCAAAAACGAAAGGAGATTACGGATTCATCACCCACATGGTGGAAAGCCTGAATGAACACGGGCGAATGGTGGTGGTAGTTCCGCACGGGGTGTTGTTCCGGGGTAGCCGCGAAGCCAAGATTCGTGAGCAGTTTATAAAAGAGAACCTACTGGATGCCGTGATTGGACTGCCGGAACAGCTCTTTTTTGGCACGGGTATTCCGGCCGCCTTGTTGGTCTTTAAGAAAAACCGGAGCAGAGAAAACGTGTTATTCATTGACGCCAGTCGTGAATACCGGGATGGTAAGAAACAAAACAAGCTCCGGGAACAGGATCTCGAAAAAATCTCCCAAACGTACCGCGACTATGAAACCATAGACAAATACAGCTACGAGGCCCGGCCGGAGGAATTGGAAGAGAACGAATACAACCTCAATATCCCCCGCTATGTGGATACATTTGAGGAAGAGGAAGAAGTGGACATCCCGGCGGTACAAAATGAAATTGAACTGCTTGAACAAGAGCTGGCTGAGGTGCGAAGCGAGATGGATGAATATCTAAAGGAATTGGGGTTTTAGGATGTCCATATCAAGCATATCATCAATTAATAGATATATACTTTGGGGGATTGCTGCTGGTAGATGTCAATATGAGGGCTGTAATGAAAAACTTTATCAAGATCCGACAACTAAATCGGAATTTAACCAAGCCTATATAGCTCATATAATTGCTGATAAACCGGGCGGTCCAAGAGGTCATGAAACCCTCTCGGAAGAACTGGGGGACGATTTATCTAACCTTATGCTACTTTGCGATAGACATCATAGACTTGTAGATAGTCATGATGTTGATGGGCATTCTGTATCACGGCTAAAGGAGATGAAGAGAAAGCATGAGGAAAGAATCAATACGGTGAGTGGTATTGATGAAGAAATGAGATCTCATATCGTGTTATATGGGGCAAAAATTGGTGACCATGGTTCGCCTCTTACCTTTAAAGAAGCTGTGAATTCAATGAAACCGGAGTTTTATCCGGCCACTGATAAACCTATCGAGCTTAGTATGGCTAGTCCTCATAAAGATGAAGAAGATAGGTACTGGGAGATACAGTCTGAATCTTTGCAACGGAATTTTGACACTGAATTGGGTCGGTTGAAAGAAACTACTGATGTGCCTCATTTTTCAATTTTTGGATTAGCACCACAACCCTTGTTAATACAATTAGGAGTGCTTTTCTCAGAAATCTTCAGAGCAAAAGTTTATACTCGTTTAAGAGAGCCGGAGACATGGAAACACCCCGAAGACGATGCTCCTATCGATTTTGAAGTTATCAAACCAGATAATACTGATGGAGAGCCAGTATTAAATATTTCAATAACAGCTGAAATAGAGGAGAGTAGAATTGAAAAGGTGATGGGAGAAGATAGTTCTATCTGGAAGTTAACGGCCCCTAAGCCGGGGAAGGATCTAATCAGGTCAGATAAAACTCTGGAAAATTTTAGGAGCAGGGTAAGAGAGGTTTTTGAAGAAGTTAAGAAGGCGCATGGTCAGGATAGCTTGATACATGTGTTTCCTGCTATGCCTAATTCTACAGCTATTGAGTTTGGGCGAGTGTGGCAACCAAAAGCAGAATTACCGATGAAAATTTACGACCAAAATTCAAGCAGAGATGGATTTATCGAGACATTAACAATAACAAAAAGGCAAGAGGCCAGACATGATTACTAATGAGCAAAAAATCACCCAATACGGGGATATCCTTGAGGAATTGGGACGATCACTTGATTTAACAGATACACAGATCGAAGAAGCAAAAGATAGATACAAAGCAGTTGGTGAGTATTTACAAAGAGAAGGCTCATCCTTGGCGGATTTAAATCCATCTATCGAACCGCAAGGTTCCTTTTTACTCGGCACAATGATAAAACCCATTAATAAAGATGGACAGTTTGATATAGACCTAATTTGCAAGCTGGAAAGTCTTCCTCCCTTAGATACACAGTCAGATCTTAAGCTTAAAGTTGGAGATGAACTAAGAAAAGGGCGTTATAAAGAACATTTAGATGAGGAAGGGCAGCGTTGTTGGACCTTAAATTATGCAGAAGGCACAAAATTTCACATGGACATTCTTCCTGCTATTCCTGATGATTTTAGAGAACTACTATTTGAAGGGGTAGTTGATAAAAACTTGTATCAAAATGCGCTTAGAATGACAGATAATGAGCATTCTCACTATGATTCTAATAATAGATCTGAATGGCCGAAAACAAATCCGAAGGGTTATTCGGAGTGGTTTAAGGAGGAAATGAAACCTATTCGTGATCGTCTTTTGAAAGAAGCTGCCATGAAAATGGAGAGGAGTATTGAAGATGTTCCAGAATGGAGTGTAAAGACACCTCTTCAAAGAGCGATTCAAATTCTGAAAAGACATCGTGACTTGATGTTTGGGGAGGACGAGAAGAAACCTATTTCTATCATTATCACAACTCTTGCTGCTAAAGCCTATAACCAAGAAGACAATGTATATGAAGCCCTTGTTTCAATTTTAAACGGAATGAAAGGTCATATTAAATTCAAAGAGGATGGTACAGCCTGGGTTGAAAACCCTGTCAATCCCAAAGAGGAGAATTTTGCAGATAAATGGGAGCATTTCCCTGAGAGAAAGAAAGCCTTTTTTGATTGGTTAGTTAAAGCCAAAGAAGAAATCCTCTCTGCCTTGGAACAACCTGGATTACACAACATCCAAAAAGCTTTTGAAAAGCCACTTGGTAAACAAGTAGTTAATGAAGCTTTTACAAACTTAGCAGATAATTCAAAGTCACTGAGAGAGTCCGGTCAGAAAATGATGGGAGTTGGTACTGGAGTTCTAGGTACTGCAGGGAGAACTAAAGTTAAAGATCATGATAACTATGGGAGATTAAAGGATGAATAGAATACCACTTTCCAGTCAGGCGGGAGCTTTGAAGTCTTATTTTCCAGATTCAAAGGTGACTTTTAGTAATGAAATTAGTCTGTCTTGGACTCATACCGTTACTCCTACCCCTGTAAGTGATTCTTATACGTTGAAGCTGACTTATAAAAAAGGTTCTGGAGTGGATGTTTTTGTTGTTGATCCAAAGCGATTGAAACTTGCTAAAGGTAAAAAAAGGCTTCCTCATGTCTACTCTCACAAAAAACAAGAACTTTGTCTTTATTATCCCTCAGCAGAGGTAAGAGAGAGGAAGTGGTATCCGGACATGTTTTTAGTACATACAGTAGTTCCTTGGGCAGTGGAATGGTTAGAATTTTACGAGTATTGGTTAGGTAAGGGGGATTGGCATGGTGGTGGTATCCATCCCACCAGTAAAAAGGAAGAACACGAGTTTGAAAAATCAACTAAGAGTAAGCACTGATATGAAGATAAAAGCATTACTCCAAGAAATAGATAAGCTCAAAAAAGAGTTGGATGTTCTTTCACCGATAGAGGAAGTGTACAAGAATAATCTTATGAAAAAAGTTCATCTCGAATGGACTTTTCACTCCTGCAAACTGGAAGGAAATGAGCTATCATATGGAGAAACCAGAGAATTACTAGAATATGGACAAGGTTCAAAGAGGCCTTATAAAGATCAAAGAGAGATCAAAGGCCACGAGGAAGCCATCTTATTAGTTGAAGATATTGCCCAAAGTAGTAGGCAATTGTCAGAGAGCTTTATTCGAGAGCTGAACCTCAAGATTTTAAAAGAACCATACACCATTAAAACTAAAACGTCTGATGGTAAAGTTACTACGAAAACAATCTATCCGGGCGAATACAAGACCACTCCTAATCATGTAGAAACTAAAAGTGGAGATAAATTTAAGTTTGCAGAGCCTTTTGAGGTTCCCGCAAAAATGCAGGAACTAGTTGACTGGTATGCGAATGAAGATGAATTACATCCTTTGGTAAAAGCAATAGAGTTGCATTACCGATTTATTAGAATTCATCCATTTGATGATGGTAATGGCCGAGTCTCAAGGTTGTTGATGAATTATTGTTTAATGAGTAATAAGTTGCCTCCGGTAATTATTAAATCTCATCAGAAAGACCTCTACTTTAGTGGTTTACGTCAAGCAGATGCAGCTGAATTCGAATCTTTATATGAATTTTTGGGGAATGGCTTGGCAGACTCATTAAAACTGTACATATCTGCTGCCAAAGGTGAAGATATTAACGAGCCCTCAGATTTGGATAAGCGACTAAAGATATTTAGCAGCAAGCTTACTCAAGACGATAAAGATGTAATTAAACTCCAGCGGTCTAAAGAAGTTATAGCTGAAAGGTTTGAAGATTCAATTTGGCCATTTTTTGAATCTGTATATAATAGCACTCATAAATTTTATCGTCTATTTGCAGATCATGAACTTCAATATATGGTTGACCGAACCACCTTCTCCGGCACCAGAGAGATTTCGCTACCAGAAATTAAGGAGAAGTTTAAAGAAGCTATTTCTGAAACGGATCATTTAAAAGAGTTAGGGATTGAGATACGGCTAATAGCCTTTAAGTTTGTTCCTGAAAAGCCAAAAACAGTGTTCCTCAAAACAAATATTGAGTTTCAGGACCACCTCTATATTATCAATCCGCATCATAATGGAAATAAAAATCTTCCTGAGATAAAAAAGCTCTACGATCGACCTCTTTATGAAAAAGAAATCGAAGACTATGTAAACAAGGACGGTAATTCAATATTAGAAGAACTGGAATCTTATCATAATGCTAACAACCAGGAAGAATAGAAGTCTATGGATAGTAGCACACAAAATGAAGACCAATTAATAACCGGTTTTAAAAAGACCAAATTAGGTTGGATTCCTGAGGAATGGGGAATACACCGATTTGATAAAGTTTTTGATTTTAAGAAAAGCTATTCTTTTTCAAGAAATGATTTGACCTTTGAAGAAGATGAAGGCGATACTTTTTATATCCATTATGGTGACATTCATTCTAAGTTTGACACTTTAATTCTACACCTACATGAAGAGAATCATGCCGAAATTCCTCTTTTGAAACAATCTTCGAAGCCAGAAAAAGATCTGATATACCTTGAAGAAGGTGACTTAGTAATTGCAGATGCTTCTGAAGATTATGAGGGTGTGGGGGAATGTATTGAAATTGGTGAGCTGACGAATTCAAAAAATCTTATCGCTGGACTTCACACTATTGTTGCCAGAGATAAAAATGGAAAAACAGCAGACCGGTACCGGGCTTATATTTTGAAAAACTGGCCGGTAGCGAAAGAACTAAAGAAAATTGCAACGGGCATTTCTGTTTTTGGAATCTCAAAAGGTAATCTCTCTAAGCTTAGAATCCCCCTTCCATCTCTCCCCGAACAAAAAAAGATTGCCGACATCCTCTCCACCTGGGACCGTGCCATTGAAACCCTGGACCGGCTCATCGCCAAAAAAGAAGAACTCAAAAAAGGCCTGATGCAGCAGTTGCTTACCGGGAAGAAACAGTTTCCGGGGTTTGAGGGGGAGTGGAGGGAAGTTCGATTTAAAGATGTAGTTAAGATTGATGCAAAATCGTTAAACTCCAAAACTTCACCGGATTATGAGTTTGAATACATCTCCTTGTCAGATGTAGAAAATGGACATATCAGTAATGATTTAGAAGTTTATGAATTTAAAGATGCTCCATCTCGGGCAAAACGGATAGTTTCCGAAGGTGATATTTTAATGGCGACTGTCCGCCCGAATCTTCAAGCTTTTGCAATGGCAAAGAAAGAGCATAATGGTAAGATTGCTTCTACTGGCTTTGCCGTTTTGACTCCAAAAAAGAACTTCAACATCAGATACCTCTATCATTATTTGTACAGCCACCATATATCAGGTCAATTTTATGCCTTAACGGTTGGATCAAATTATCCGGCGATAAACAGTAGTGATGTAAAAAAGCTTAAGATTCGTCTTCCTGCGGATAATGAAGAGATCAACAAGATTGAGTCTGTTCTAACCAATATTGATAAAGAGATTAAATCACTTGAGAAAAACAAAGAGCTTTTAGTGATCCAAAAAAAGGGTCTGATGCAGCAGTTGTTGACGGGAAAAACGAGGGTGAAGGTGGAGAAAAATTAACTTAAACAAACAAGGAGATAAGATATGGCAAATGGTAAACAGGATATTGTAAATGCAATTGAAACGTATATTCAAAAGTGTTCAGGAAATTATTATAGAGAATACTATGTGGGGATTTCTGAAGATGCTCGGAATAGATTGTTTAATGATCATAAAGTGGACGAAGATGCTGGATGTTGGATATATGATACCGCCAATTCCCATATGGCAGCGAGAGACGTTGAAAAGCATTTTATAGCAAAAGGAATGAAAGGTGGGGGTGGCGGAGGTAGTGAAAAAAGTGACATGGTTTATGTTTATCAAATTACAAATTCAACAGTTGAATGAATTTGAAAGAACAATACCGCCAGGATTATATAAAATCTGAACATCACGCTCAGGATGAGCTTGATAAGACGCTGATCAAGCTTTCCGGTGGTGCATTTGCGGTGACGTTCGCATTTGTGAGTAATTTTATTGTGAATGAACCGGTACTGGCAGGCTGGTTAATCACAAGCTGGCTGGTTTGGGGCCTGAGTATAGTGTGCAGCCTGGCCTCCTATTACCTGAGTACACTTGCATTTCGCCGGGCAATTGATGAGTTGGATTCAGGCAAAGAGTTTGAAGATGTAGATCCGGGAGGCCATTTCACAACCTGGTTGAATTTTTTAAATCCTTTTTCGCTCTTTTTATTCGCTATTGGTGTAGTTAGTATATCCATATTTGTAACCTATAACCTATAAAATCATGGCAAAAGAACAGAAAAGACCACCAAAACCAACTACGAGGCCAGCACCTCCGGGGCAAAACAAAGGATGAAAACCGGTACGGCCTCCAAAAGGTGGTGGGAAAAAATAAAAAGCATTTGAAATGTTTTTTGGTACCTATTTCGTAAAAATAAAACTCCCTAATTATGTATATCTGTTACTTTGATGAATCCGGTGATGACGGTTACCCTCAGTATTCATCTCAACTATTTGTGTTGAGCAGTATATACATGCATCAGAGCTCTTGGAAAGAGAACTATGAAAAGATCCGCGCATTCCGAAAGCAACTTAAGATAGATTATGAATTCCCGGTCAAAATGGAATTTCATACCATGCACTTTCTGTCTGATAAAGATCCGTATCACGGTAAATATTCACCGGTAGTGCGAAAAGAAATCACTTTTCTTTTCTGTGAATTGATAGCAGCATTAAAAATTAAATGCATCAATGTTGTAATCGATAAAGGGAGAATTCAACGAGCTGATTATGATGTGTTGGAGAATGCCCTTACTTATAATATCCAGCGTATAGAAAACGACATGAACTACTCACAATTATCAGACAAAGATTTTCTTATTCTTTCAGATGAAGGCCGGGTTGCTTCTATGCGAAGAGTAACGCGAAAGATTCAGCGAATAAATTTCATTCCCTCAAAACACCATCATGGCAGCTATAGAAAAGAAATTGAGCATTTGATAGAAGACCCTCTTCCTAAACCCTCTGAAGAATCTTATTTCATTCAGATGGCAGATCTGTTAGCCTCTACTACGATGCTATATGCCAGAAGGAATTTAACAAACCCCAGAATCTCATGGGCAAACAGGTTATTGAATGTACTTGACTATGGAGATGAATTAGAAATGCTGAACATAATGAAGCCGAGTTTGAATACAAAAGCAAGTGGAAGAGATGATTATGGAGTTGTTTACTACCCCATATAAAATAAAACACCACCTACGGCCCATTCGGACTTTCAGTGGTTCATTACTAATGTAATACATATACAATATATATGCAATTAATACGAATACCCGAAGCGAGCAAGTAAATGAATACTCCCTCATACATAGAAGACCATTCCAGCCAAATCCCGGCACTGATGATGCTGAGCAAGTTGGGGTATGAATACTTGTCGCCTGGGGAAGTGGAAGAGCTGAGAGACAGCCATTCCGATGTATTGTTAAAACCGGTATTGGAAGAGCAGCTTCGAAAAATCAACAACATTGATTTTCACGGTAAAACATACCCTTTTTCCAATCACAACATTTCAGCAGCCGTGGATAAAGTAAGTGATCTGCCTCTTGTAAGCGGACTCATCAAAACCAATGAGAAGCTATATCACTTGCTTACGCTCGGGAGTAGTTTTGAAGAAACCATAGATGGTGACCGCAAAAGCTTCAGCCTGCACTACATTGACTGGGAAAACCCGGAGAACAATGTATTTCATGTGGCCGAAGAGTTCAGCGTTCAGCGTACCGGCAGTTATAAAGAGTACCGCCCGGATATTGTGCTGTTTGTAAATGGTATTCCGCTGGTCATTATTGAATGTAAACGCCCTGATTTAAAGATGAGGGAAAAAGACCAAAAGCCGGTTGATCAGGCTATTTCACAGCACCTCAGAAATCAAAAGAACGATGGAATTCCGGGTTTATATGTCTATTCACAATTACTCCTTGGGCTTGCTGTAAACAGCAATAAATACGCGACCACCGGAACACCGAATAAATTCTGGAGCACATGGAAAGAGAAGTTCGAAACACAAGATGAAGAACAACTCTATGAGCGTAATCTTGAAGAATTAAAAAATGAACCACTATACCCGGACCTGTTTGAGGATATTTTCTCTGATCGGTTTCGTTATGTAAAATCACATTTTGAGGCTTTGCAAAAGGGAGATCAAAAAGTCACAGGTCAGGACAAGATTCTTTACGGTTTATGTCGCCCAGCTCGTCTCTTGCGCTTTATCAAACGCTATACCTTATATGATGCAGGTGAGAAGAAGGTAGCTCGCTATCAGCAATTTTATGCCGTAGAAAAGACGCTGAAACGCATTCAGTCACTCGAACAGGGAAAACGACAAGGGGGTGTGATTTGGCATACCCAGGGTTCCGGAAAATCCCTGACCATGGTGATGCTTGCAAAAGGTATTGCGCTGGATAAAGGAATTCCCGATGCCCGTATCGTTTTAGTCACTGATCGTGTGGACTTGGATGATCAAATCTATGAAACGTTTGATGACTGTGATTTGGAACCGGTTCAGGCATCTACCGGTAAACATTTGATTGAGTTGCTCAGGCAGAAGAAGAGGGCCGTCATTACAACGGTTATCAATAAGTTTGAAGCTGTGGTTAAAAAGAGCAAGGTGAAAGAGGAGTCACCGAATATATTTGTGTTGGTGGATGAAGGCCACCGCACGCAGTACGGAACGGCCAATGTCCGAATGCAGCAAACCTTTCCCAATGCCTGCTTCATTGCTTTTACGGGAACTCCATTGATGAAGCAGGAAAAACATACCGCACGAAAGTTCGGCGGCATTATTGATACCTACACCATTAAAGAAGCCGTCAGCGATAAGGCGGTTGTTCCACTGTTATATGAAGGACGGCATATTCCGCAGGATGTCAATAAAAAACCCATCGACACCTATTTTGAACGAATTTCGGAGCGTCTAAACGATAAAGAAAGAGCTGATCTTAAAAAGAAATTCAGCCGGGCCGATCAGCTAAATGAAGCTGAACAAAAGCTGATGACCATTTGCTACGATATCAGTGATCACTTTTCAAAAACGTGGCAAGGTTCCGGTTTCAAAGGTCAGCTAACCGTTCATTCCAAAACAGCCGCAATCAGGTGTAAACAGTTCCTGGATGAATTTGGAAAGGTAAGTTCCGAGGTTATCATATCCGGACCGGATACTCGTGAAGGGCACGAAGACTTGGACGAGGAAAATATCGATATCGTCCAGAAATTCTGGAAGAGAATGATGGAGCGGTTCGGCACCGAAAAAGAGTACAACAAACAACTGATCTACCAGTTCAAAAGTGATGAAGATCCGGAGATCATGATCGTGGTGGATAAATTGATTACCGGATTTGACGCTCCCCGAAATACGGTTTTATACATTGCAAGGAGCCTGAAAGAACATAAACTGCTTCAGGCCATCGCTCGTGTCAATCGCTTGTTTGAAGGGAAGGATTTTGGATACATAATCGATTACTATGGCATTCTTGGTGAGCTGGATGAAGCTTTGACAACATACAGTGAACTGCAAGAGTTTGAGGAGGAAGAGTTAGAGGGCACCTTAGCCGATATTCAGCAGGAAATAGAGAAACTCCCTGAGCGTCATGCTCACGTGTGGGATATATTTAATGGAATAGATCGGAGTTTTGATGCTCAATATTATGAGCAGCATTTGGAAGATGAAGATATTCGGGATGAGTTTTACGAGAGGCTCTCTCTCTTTGCCAGAACATTGAAAATGGCTCTTTCTACTTTTGATTTTATTCAAAATACAGATCCCAAAAAGGTTAACCAGTACAAGAATGACGCAAAGTTTTTTATGAGTTTGCGCTCATCCGTGAAAGCCAGGTATTCTGATTCAATCGATTATGGTCAATACGAAAAACAGGTGCAGAAGTTGATAGATACGCATGTGACCTCAAGTGAAGTCGTGAAATTGACGGAACAGGTTAACATTTTTGATGAAGAGAAGTTTGAGCAGGAATTAGCGAAGGTTGAAAGCGATGCGGCTCGGGCTGACCGGATAGCGACTCGCACTAAAAAATCTATCAACCTGGTAATGGATGAAGATCCTGCTCTCTATAAGAAGTTTTCTGAAATGCTGGAGCAAACGATAAGCGACTGGAAGGCTCGACGATTATCGGATGCTGAGTATCTAAACCGGGTGCGAGATATAATGGAGAAGGTCCGCTCCCGGTCATCTGATGACATTCCCGAAGAGTTGCAAGGAAAGAAAACTGCCCAGGCCATATACGGAGTTGTAAATGAGATCATGAATGGTGGTAAAGTAAAGTCGGATGGTATTCCCTATGGCTCAGATTCCTCAAAAACTGAGCTGAGTGATATGGGCATCAAGATTGATGAAATCATTCAAAACCATTTGGTCGTAGACTGGCAGTTTAAAACAGATATTAAAAATGCGATGCGTCAGGATATCGATGATTATCTTTATTCACTAAGAGACAAGGGTGTGAATTTAACATTGGAAGAGATGGATGATATCATTGAAAAATCTATTGAATTGGCTATCAGGAATTACACATGAACACAATTAGCTACGGAAAAAAGGAGATCGGATATGAATTACAATTTTCAGACCGAAAAACACTGGGAATAGCGGTCTATCCAGACATGAATGTTGTAGTTACTGCTCCGGAAAATGTCAGTAAAGAGAAAATCCAGGAAAAGGTGAAATCCAAAGCCCGCTGGATTTTGAAACAGCTTCGGACATTTGAGAAGTATCAACCGCTATCCAAACCCAAAGATTATGTATCCGGGGAAACCCATCTGTATTTGGGTCGACAGTATGTTTTAAAAGTTGAGAAAGCTGTTGATAACCAAGTCAAATTGAAGGGAAAATATCTGAGGGTAAAAACCAGGAACAAGAAAAATGCCGAAGAATTGTTATATGACTGGTACCGGTTCAAGGCTCAGATACACTTCAATAGTATTTTGGAAGATCTGCTGCCTGAATTTGAAAAACATGATCTGAAAATTAAAGAGCTCAATATTCGCAAGATGAATACACGCTGGGGCAGCTGTACACCCGGAGGTGTTATCACCTTAAACTTACACTTAATCAAGGCTCCAAAACGGTGTATTGAATATGTGATTTTACACGAACTATGCCACCTTATACACCATAAACACGATGCCGCTTTCTACCGTCTCTTGAATTCTAAAATGCCACACTGGAAGCGGTGGAAGGAGAAGTTGGAGATAACATTGGCTTAATGATCAATCTTTGCCATCAAACTTTTCTAAATATATACTGACGGGGTATTAGTTCTTACAGAATAGACATGAAGGGGCTTTACCCTGGACGTCCTACAACATCGGTCTCTACGGAAGTGGTAATTTGGAGATCACGATTCGGAATGAAGAGGATTTGGGGATAAGTCATCAATTTAAAATAAGAAGAAATAGTTATGGAAATTCAGCCAGAGAAACAGAATATAGATAGGTTATTTTCTAATGAAAGTTATAAAATCGATTTTTATCAAAGAGAGTATAAGTGGGGAAAACAGCAGATAGAAACCATGGTCAATGATTTCTTTCATAATTTTGAACCAGATTTTAGTAAAAATGAATCTATTGAGCCCACGAGATCAAATATAATCGAAAACTATTCTTGGTATTATTTAAATACATATATCACAAATAGAGAAAATGAAGTTTACCTGGTGGATGGTCAGCAACGGTTAACAACACTAACAATATTTTTAATGGTGTTGTATAAAAAAGCAGCGAAGGATATTGAAAACAAAGAACTATTGGGCTGGCTAGAAAGAAAAATAGTTACATACACTTCAGATGGTAAGACATTTTTTATTGGAGATGAAGACAGAAAGAGAGTAGTATCATTTATTTTTGAAAATGACATTGAAGAAATAAAAGAATTCAAACCAAAGAATGTTACCGAAAAAAATATACAACAGAACTACCTTTTCCTTGCAAAAGAGCTAAATGAAAGGCTAGATAGCAAAAATAAACTTTTGCATTTCATTTATTATGCCCTTCTAAGAATTGTAATTATAAACCTTGAAGTAGGACAAACAGATGTTCCAATGGTATTCGAGGTAATAAATGATAGAGGAATTGGATTACAACCTTATGAAATTTTAAAGGGTAAACTTCTTAGTCAAATTCCTAAAGTTGATTTAAGACCTTATGAAAAAATATGGGATAGTAAAATTAACCCTTTAGCAGATACTGCTGACGAATTCTTTCGAACATATTTAAAGGCTCGATTTGCAGGTACTCGCGCAGAAGGGCGAAAGTTTGACGGAGATTATCAACGCGTAATCTATTCTCCACCACACATTGAAGAGCTTCAGATAAATGAAATAAGTGGAGTAAAAAAATTCCTTGAGTCTGATTTAAACTATTATGTTGATTTATTTAAAAAAGTAAAAAAACTTTCTAAGAACTATGATGAAGAATTTGAATATGTTCGATTTAATAGTTTAACTGAAATGGATTCTCAGGAGGTTCTAATACTTTCTTCTTGTACAGTCAAAGATGAGGAAGAGAAAGAGAAGATTAAGCTTGTTTCTTACTTAGTAGATCGTGCCTATGTTCTACTTCATTTAAATAAGGCGTATGATAGTAATAGATTTTATTCGATGGTCTATAAAATTTCAGAAGAAATTAGAGGCCAGAGCGCTGATAAATTCAATGTGATATTTAATAAAAACATTTTGGATGAAATCAATGAAAGACGAAGTGCACCTACAACAAATTTGTTGGAGGATAGAGTATTTAGGGGGCTTACAAGACAGGATTTCAATAAACGGTTTTTAAGGTATTATTTAGCTCGAATTGAAAAGTATCTTGCAGATGGAATAGGTAAAAATATGCAAGATGAATTGTACAACTTAGTCCGTAATACAGGTAAAAAAAACGGATATCATATTGAACATATCATCAGTGATAATTACGATAATCGACAACTTTTTGAAAGCGAAGAAGAGTTTGAAATGGAAAGAAATAAATTAGGTGCGCTGTTATTGTTAAGAGGCAGGGATAATCAATCATCAAATAATGAGCCATTCACCAAGAAGAAAATAACCTATTCAGGCACTTTATATTGGAATCAATCCCTTTTACAGGAGTTCTACAAATCTAAATTGGATAATAGAGATTTTATAAATGAATATGGTTACGACATGAAACCTTACAATGATTTTGATAAAATTGCAGTTACTGAGCGAACTCAGTTATTATATGAAATGACAAAGAACATTTGGAATGTAGATTAAATGTTTTAATAACTCTCAGGGGTTTAATCAATAATTTTAACGGTTTTTAGTACTTACACAGGCAGTGTGTTTGTTTTTGTTTAACAATTAAAGATGTCCATCAATTTTAAATGTCTAAAGAATAAGATTTACAGGGTCAGCTTCTATTTCACCTAGCTCCCACAGTTTGACTGGATTGATTACTTCAAGTAATCCTGGCTTATCACTACCAGCATTGGTGATAACTAATATGCGATACTTTTCGCCGTTTTCCTCCTCATGTAATCTTTTAGCCCAGTTCCATTGAGATTTTGATATTTTGAATAACGATGGGTGGTCGTCCATCTTAGTTTTTACTTCGTAATACGCTATTTCTATTTTGTTTTTCTTTACGACAAAATCATATCCGACACCACGGGTCGACACTCGATTTAAATTTATGACTTCAAAATCTGAAGATTTGTACTCTCTTTTCAGATAATTATAGGCAACAGCTTCACCCCAAACTCCTATTTCTTTATTTTGGTCGGAGTTTACGTTGTTTGGTTGATCTTCCGGATATTGTATGTTCTCAGAGACTGAATTATTTTTGTTTATATGTGCTTGGTCTTGATATGATCGATCTTTAGTTTTGCGTTTTTTAAATGGGTTATTATCAATCTGGGGTTCTGCTTCATCTGGTTCAACTTGAGCAATCCATTTTTTAGTATGAGCGGAATTATTCTGATTTTCTTGAACTTTTATTTTTTGAAGTAATTCAAAATCTTCTTTAGAAACTACTTTTTTACCTGTCTTTTTTTCAAATTCGGAAACTTCATCAAGCTTAAAGCCTAAAGCTTTAATTAAACGATCAATGTTTTCATGATGCTTGGTGTAATCCATTGAAATATCATCAATAACAATTTCAGAGTAATCCCTTTGGATCTTTTTTCTCTTTGAATCATATAACCAAAAGATATCTCTAAGTTTTTTTAGTGCCAGAGAATCTTCTAGTTCACCTTTCTCGTAGGATTTGTTTTTATTCGTTTTAAATTCAGTATGACCATGTAATCTTTTAACATTTTCGAGGCAAATATTCCATAAAATCAATGATCGGGCATAATTCATATTTTCAATAGCATACTCTAAGCCTTCAATATCAAAATTTGGATTGAAACCAGTAACACCACGCTTGTAATGACCGGTCCACTCTTTTCGGTATTGAGTATCGTTATTCAATTTGATAGCACTCATTATGCCAAGTCTTTCTAAAAAATCAAGATGTTGATTGTCGAAGAAATTTTGGTCAATGAAATAATATTCATCAATGTTGTTTCCTGAATACCATAGTTGTATCTCTTTTTTAATGATGTATACTTGGCTGGCTTTCTTCAAGCTAAATTTATTCTCTCGATTGTAGCATCCTATAAAATCCAGTCCTTTTACCAAATCTGTGATTCTATTTTTATTATAGTCATCCTCCCCCAGCCAGATCTGATAAACTTTATTAAAATTATTTTGATATTCTTTTTTACTAGGTAGAGAATCTATTGCCCAATATTTAGGTACTATAAATTCCTTAATTTCTGAGATTTTGTCGGGCTCTGTAATTCCGAGTGATTGGAAAAATTCTAAAGCACCGGGATCTTTAACCAGTGATTTTTTTATTGTTTTAAACTCCGATTTCTGGTTTCCAGGTAAATAGACTTGAATGTCGCCCGACTCATTTGTGGGATTTACAAACTCACCTGTAGTCAGTTTTATAATTGGTTTACTTCTTAATACGCCTACACTATAGGATTTAACTTGGTATAATCGAGTCTTAGTTGATACCGCCTTGTAAAATTCTTTTAACCAACTATCATCTTTATTTTTTAAAAAATCATAAGTTAAATTTTCGCAAAAATTATCTATTGATATTTCAGGGCAATCAACATAATCCCGAATTGACTCTTTTAATTGTTGGTATTTTTTAGAATTAATTTCAGTATTAAGCCACGCTTTTCTCTGGTATAGACTGACTGTATCTTTTCTTGTTAATAATTGTGGTAATTCTTTTTCAGTAGCTATTAATGATTCCAGCCCACTTGCGTAGGTCCCGTTTGAAGTAGGAAGGAGAGGCTGCTCTTTGATTAATGCAATTATTTCATTTCTGATGGAATTGTATAAAGAATGATCGAAATTACTTCTTAGCGGTAACAGATTTAAAAAATCGAGGTCAATAAATCCCCTCTCTTTTAGTGCTATGATACTCTGAGCAACTAGTTTACTTAGCTCGTGGGTTAATATTTTATTTTCTTCATCATTAAAATTAATGGTTTCCCTATTTGGCGTTGTCTTATAGGGTGCATGTATCAGAAATTTTAATCCCGTGTTTACTGACGTTGGAAAAAACACAAATAGTTTTGATTCATGAAAAGCTGTAATCCTTTTTGGTGCATCATCTCCTTCATCATTATTTAAACTGAATGCTACAACTAAATTTAGGTTATCGGCACTTCCAATTTGAATTGTGTTTGAGAAGACTAAATAATCATCTATAAATAGATCATGCTTTACTTTCTTAATCAAACGTTTGGTGAAATCGTCCTCAGCTTCCAGATAATAGCTTCCAAAACTTGATTTAGTCTCCCAGTTAATTGTAGAAATCTTCTTCAAGAATAATAGGCATTCTGCTTCAAGGTTAAGTAATGTGTCCTTGATGAAGCTGTAAATATTTTCCTTATCAGAACCTTCTTTATTGAATGGTAATATAATTTTCGTGCTACTATTCTCAGTTATGTCATCAATCTGATAAGGGACAATGAAGTTCTTAATTTCAAAATGAAAATTTCCGGAATGAATGATTGGACTCTCTGTAACTGCGAAAACTGATTTAAAACCAGCGCCAAACTTACCGATTTTGTTGATTTCGTTTAACTTGGTAGAGTGTCCAACTGAGGTAATGGATTCAACGTCTTTGTAATTGAATAATTCAGTTCCATTATGTGTTAATTCCAGACTGTTTGTATTAAGTTTGAATGCTAACTCTGATGCATTTGCATCATCAGCGTTCTGAATCAATTCATATATAAAATGGGAAGGATCAGAATACATCCCCGCAATCAATTCATGTGAACTATCATTATTATCAATACACGATTGGAGATGTTTCTGGCGTTTTTCTGTTAGTTCTTTAAGCTTCATTTTGAATATAGAAATTGTGATCAGCCGTTTAAACTTATTGAACAGGCCTAGTTAATGTAATACGCACAATATTGTATAAATGAAATGGCTCTGCAAATAGTGCTTCAATTTTAGTTTGTAGCTGGACTTATTATCCATCTTTCACTATCTCTTTAATCAATCTATTAACAGGGCTCAATCTGTCCGCATGTTCAGTTGCCCATGCCTTCCACTCTTTATGGCGGCTTTTCTGTATGTCATTTAATGTGTGTTTCCTGATTTCACGATCTACAGCATCAATAAATCGATAAATATCATTTGAAACGCTGAATGTTTTACTATCATTTTCAAGAGATGTACGCCTGTTTAATTCTTCCTGAAATTTCCGCTCTCTATTCTCTTTAATCAGTCGTTTTTTCTCTTCGATCTCTGCTAAATTTTTTCTCTTAAGTTCTGCCTCTTTTTGGAAGTTTTCATGCTCAATCCTTTTGTCTTTTTCCTTTTCAGCTAAATCGAAAACCGAAATGAAAAATTTATCCAGCTTGTCTTCAATCCTTGCAGTTTTTCCATCTGCTATTGCTCTTGTTCTGGACCAATACATGCTGTCACTCAGACCGAGAACCAATTCCCCGGTATTTATATGATCATATGAGTCCCAGCTATACTTGCTATTCTCTTTTTTAACTCTTTTTCCTTTTTCATGCAGGTGAAAATAAACTTCCTCTTTATCTATTTTCACATATGATTTTGAAAGCTCATTGTAAGAGGTTGTATGCACTTTATATCCTTGTCTCTCAAACTCCTTCACAACTGCATCTAAAATTCTCAACGCTCTTTTTAAATGTTTTTGAGTAACTGATACATCCAGGATCTTTGTGCCATGTGATCGCAGGCGGTCATTTCGGCCTTTTCCTCTACTGTTTAAATAATCGTAGGTTCTTTCAACTAATGGATGAAGAGATCTTAACTGGTTAGTAACAGTAATGGGTTTGTATCCTTCCGGAAGTTTTTCATGAAGTTTTATTTGCTTATCACTCCCTGGAATTATGCTATAGGCCTCTTTCTCAAAATTTGGAAGAGGTTTTATATTGACTGACTTCCCCATTCTTACTTTGGTCCAGTATCCGGCATCAGGAGTAGGTATGTTTAACTCTTTACAGACCTTTTTAAACTGTGCGAAGGATATTCCATATAATTCTGACAGTTTACTTACTGGTGTTTCCCATACTTCTTTATAAAGTTGTTCTCTGTTGAAAGTGATTGGTTTCATAATATTGTCTTTAATTTATGATTTTCAACATTCCCTATTACTGCGTAATAGGAATGTTACAGATATTATCTTTTCGAACTTGATGTTCATAGTATCCTTATGCAGTAAAACAATTATTTCTAAATTGAAATGATAATTGTTATTTTGGTTCAAATACAAGGTCATTAATACTTATTGACCTTGAAAAAGAACCATCCCGATGAGCAAACAGATTGTACAATTTATGAAAGAACATAGTGGGTACGCCACTATGAATGAATTTAAAAAAGCAGGAATTCATACCCGCAAAGTTCGCGAAGCCGTAGAAAAAGCGATTATCATAAAAATCAAGCCCGGACTTTATAAGCTTCGGGACTTTCAAAGAGATGAATATGAAGGATTTATTGATGTTCATACTGCCAATGATAGTGCAATCATATGCCTTGGATCGGCACTTGCCTATCATGAGCTAACCACATTTAACCCGTCTAAAATTGATGTGGCTGTTCCAAATAACACGGATAAGTTTGAACTGAACTATCCCCCAATTAATGTCTATTACTATCGGGAAAACATGTATAAGGCAGGTGTTGATGTGGTGGAAAGGGGTTACGGAAGTTTTAAGGTATACAACAAACCTAAAACCGTTTGCGATATGTTCCGCTACAGAAATAAACTCGGTGAAGACCTGGCTCTTGAAGGACTGCAAAACTATCTGAATCGATCAGATTCAAACCTCAATGAACTTAGTAAATATATGAAAATCTGTAGGGTGAAGACGGTGATGGAACCCTACGTAAAAGCGATGATAGCCGGATGACAAAGAATATTGATCAATCTGTAAAAGATCGTCTGAAAAATTTGGCGAGATCATCAGGCAGGGATTATAACTTTGTTTGTATTCAATATATGCATGAACGATTTCTTGCCAGATTGGAGCAATCTGATTATAAGAAGCGATTTATTTTGAAAGGTGCACTACTGCTTCTTGCATATGATATATCGAGAGTGAGGCCAACAAAAGACATTGATTTTCTGGGAAACCATCTCTCCAATCAAGTCGATGAGATTGAAACAGCGATCAGGCAAATTACTGAAATTGATTTAGAGGATGGGGTTCAATTTCATGGAGACAAGATTGAAATTGATGAAATCACCAAGGATGCTGACTATGCCGGTCTGCGTGTTCGGCTCTCCGCTTTAGTTGGAGGAGATCATCAAAGGCTTCAAATTGATATTGGCTTTGGTGATGTGATTGTTCACGGTCCGGTGGAGATGAGTTATCCTGCCATGCTGGACTTCGAACCACCCAAAGTGAATGCATATTCACTTGAGTCAGCAATTGCAGAAAAACTACAGGCGATCGTAAGCCTTGGGATTTTTGGTAGCCGTATGAAAGACTTTTATGATATTTGGTTTCTTACTAAAACCAGGAAATTTGACAAGCAGCGTTTGACGGAAGCTATTGAAACGACATTCAAAAAGAGAAATACAGAGATAGGTGATATCAAACTGATTTTTGAGAAAGAGTTTGTTCAGGATTCAAATAAATCCAAACAGTGGGCAGCCTTTCTAAAACGAATATCAATCGAAGAACGAGTCAGCTTCGAGTCTGTCATGGAAGATTTGAAAGCCTATTTCTCGAAGGAATTGAACCTGATAAAATTCGACTAAAATGGCACCGTTCACGAGTGGATAATAATGCATACAGATTCCGATAAGTGTATGCACTTTTATCCATATTCACTCAGATCAATATTTGAAAGTTCACTCTCAAAAATCACCTTACCCAAAAATATTTTAATGAAATAAATTCACAGTTTTCAAGACCGGTGGTACATATGGTGGTACATGAAATCTTCAAAAACGCCGATTTTGGCATCGTTAAGGCTATTTTCTCTGACTACGAATCAGGCGGTTAGAGGTTCGAATCCTCTCGGGTGTACTTTTAATAAGCCTTTGCGGTTCAGTGTTATACATATCTGTAAAGGATTATTTTTTTGCACTTCTTTTTTTTCGTTTTTAAGATTTGGGTAACGGAATTGTGAAAGGCACATCTATTTTTAATTACTTTACCCTTGATTTTTGAGAGTTACACAGTAAATCTCAGTCATTGTTTTGGTTTTTTTAACTGAATAATGTTTTTAGAGATGACAGGTCGGTTTTTCTCGATTTTTTTAACCTGACAAATTATATATTAATATATACTGAGGTTAGATCTTAAAATTTTATGGAATACGTACTTACTTTATTCTCTGGTTTAATAATTGGTTATTTAGCAAGTGCTTGGAGTATTAAGCACCAAGCAATTTTAGAGTTCCAAAAAATTTATTGGTCTCGAAATGCTAAATCACTTTTGGATCTCTCTGATAAAGTTTCAAAACTTTCAGTTGTAATACCTTTAGAATTAGAAAAGATAGGTGCAGGTGATTTCCTTAAATCAGACGATTTAGGTGTTCTTGGTTTGCATTCTAATTATCTAAAATATGAAAGACTTAGTTCCAGCTTGAAGCAATTTGAAGACCATTTGGCAAATGTATATATCTTAGGAGGTTCAGAAGATCCTGACGATAATGAAATTATTCAAAATGCAAAAACTGAGATGCCGTCTTTAAATAAAGAGATCCAGAAAGAAATAGATGAAATACTTTTTTCCACTATGAATAAAAGAATTTCAGTAACCCAAAAAATAAAAAAGTTCTTTAAAAATAAGGCTGCGAAATGAGTAGTATTTTGTTAAGCTATCATGATATAAGTATCCGATTTAATTTGAACCTCTGATGGTTGGACATTGATTTTTTTTAAAAAAAAATTACAAAAATAATAAAAGTTAGTATGAATAGAATCAGCCTATTATTGTTGTCAGTTGTGACGATATTTTTCTTGCCAAATAAAACAGTTTCACAATCTGTTGAAGAACTGGCAAATAAAGCTGAAATAGAAATTAGTAGTGGCAGTTATACAGAAGCTCTGGAAACTATAAATGTATTAACAGAAAGAAGTCTAAGTGAAGATCAGGAGATTCTCTTCATCTATTGGAGAGGTTTAGTAAACTCTGAATTAAAAAATAATGTAGAAGCGGTTAGAGATTTAAGTTTTGTTATTAATCGCCACCCAGAATTTTCACCTGGATATGCTCTTAGAGCAAATGCAAAAGCTGAAATGAATGATTATATAGGTGCAGTAGATGATTTGAAAACAGCAAATAAGTTTGAAGAAAGTGCAATCAATTATTTTAATAAAGCCAGATTCATGGGTCTATCAGGTCAATTTCCATTAATTGAAATTGCTGAAAATTTTATAAGATCAACTGAATTAGATCCAACCTTTGGAGGAGCACATTTACAGGCAGGGCAGGCATTGTTTTTAGTTTATGATGTCGAAAGTCTTAATGCAAGCCTAAATAATAAAGACGAATACTCATCTCAACTTTCGGCTTTAAAAAGAAAGGCATGTTTACATCTTAGCAAAGCTGGTGAACTGGGTATTGAGAGTGCTTATGAAATGATAGAAGAGAAATGTAATATGAATTGGTAAAGTGAATTGTCTTATTGCTAATATAATTTAGATTGAAGCTTTTTCTAGACAATCAGATGCGGAAATCGGGGTTTCATTATTTATTTTTAGTGCCTGTCTTATCTCTTCAAGCGTTGGTCTGGCTTCTAGTTTTACTCACTCTGTATTTTACTTATCCTGAGTCAATCTTTCATTGAGAAGGTCATCAATCAGGTCCTCTTTTTTTAAAGCCTCGTAATTCAAAACATTATAGAATTGTAGGGCTTTTTATTTTTGAGAATTAATTCAAATGGGACATAATTGGGTCAAAAGCTCACTTGATACAGATCTTGAATAAATCCCATAGCTGTAGTTAATTTTAAACAAAAAAAGGAATTCACAAAGCACTAATTATGCCTTCATGAATTCCTTGAGATAAGATCATAATCTTGATAGCAGATGTAATAGTCAGAGCTTATTGAGGACGCCTGACCCTCTTTCTGCTGTTGCTGCTTTTCTTTCGTTTGCCGTTTCCACTTCCATTGCTTTTGCCACGATTTTTCTGTGACTTCCGCTCTTGCTGTTTTGCCGGCTGCGGAGGATTGTTATCCTGCAGCGGGAAATCGTG
>NZ_MDWE01000019.1 GCF_001715195.1 Rhodohalobacter halophilus | reverse complement strand
GGCAAACGGCTCATCCAACAGAATAAATTTTGGGTCAGTTACTAACGCACGGGCAATTTCTGTACGTCGCCGTTCGCCACCTGAGAGACTGTAGCCCTTGTTGTTTACAACTTTTTGTAAGCCGAACTCTTCTACAAGTTCATCCACACGTTGCTTGATCTCTTTTTTAGAATATTTATGAAATTCGAGAATCGATCGCAGATTATCCCGAACCGATAAATTTCTAAAGACACTCGCCTCCTGTGCCAGGTACCCCACTCCCATTCGTGCCCGCTGATACATCGGCTTGCGTGTAATGTTTTTTTCATTGAGATAGACACTGCCGGAATTGGGTTTGACAATGCCGGTAAACATATTGAAGGTGGTTGTTTTACCGGCTCCATTCGGGCCGAGAAGCCCTACAATTTCACCCTGATTTACATTGATCGACACATTATCCACAACCACACGCTTGCGATAACTTTTGACCAGATCATGGCTGTGAAGCTTCATGGGGTCGGTATGTTGATCTGTTCTATTCATCTGTAAATTTGTATGAACCAATATTCTCAATACAGAGTGCAGTCAGTTCGATACCGGCCTCCACATCTTTGATGGAGCAGGTCTCTGCCGTGCTATGGATATAGCGAACCGGGCATGAGATTGAGGTGACATGACTTCCAATTCCAACCAGGTACTGCATGGCTGAGGTGTCGGTTCCGCCTGCTGTTAATACCTCTCGCTGATACGAAACGTTATGATCATCAGCTAATTGCTCGATAAAATTTACAAGTGAAGGTGTGCAGATTACGCTCTTATCCATAATCTTAATACCGATTCCCTCCCCCAGTTTTGTACACACTTCATGATCGCCAACACCGGGCAGGTCGTTGGCCAGGGTCACATCAAGATTCAGCCCGATATCGGGTTGAATTGACTGTGCCGCCACCCGTGCTCCGCGAATCCCAACCTCTTCCTGAACGGTAAATACACCGTAAAAATCACAATTTGTATTGGATGCCCGACGAATGGCTTCAATCAGAATGTAAACAGAAATGCGGTTATCAAGGGATTTTGATGAGAAACAGTCACCGAGTTTGAGAAGATCCCTGTCTCTGGTGATGGGTGTGCCGTTGGGAATGAGTTCTTTTACCTTGTCTGCAGGTAGCCCGGTATCAATAAATAGGTTCTTGAGATTTGATTTGGACTTTTTCTCACTCTCGGTTTGAATGTGAATCGGTTTTGATCCAATCACTCCTGGGATTGTCTCCTTTCCGTGAATTAATACCCGTTGGGTGATGAGCGTTTCAGGATCAAACCCGCCCAACGTAGAAAACCGGATAAACCCGTTATTGTCAACATGGGTTGAAATAAGTGAGATTTCGTCCATGTGGGCCGAGGCCATCACTTTTGGCCCGTCTCCTTTTAAACGAACAATCAGATTGCCCATGCGATCGGTTTGATACTCATCCACATGGGGTTTAACATGCTTCACAATGGTATCCCGAATACCCGATTCATGTCCCGGTGCACCGGGTGCGGCAATAATCTCGTTGAGTAAGTCGACGTTGAGGCTCATCAATTAAGCGATTTCCAATCGGTCAAAAACAGAATCGAAGAAGAGTTTTCCGTCATCAGAGCCGAGCACTTTTTCCATAGCTCTTTCAGGGTGCGGCATCATACCGAGTACATTCCCCGGCTTGTTGGTGACTCCTGCAATCGCGGAGACAGAACCGTTAAAATTGGATTCAACTGTCAAATTTCCTTCTTCATCGCAATACCGGAACGCAATCTGATCGTTCTCTTCGAGTGAAGCAAGTCCATCCTCGTCAATAAAATAATTTCCTTCGCCGTGCG
Source organism: Rhodohalobacter halophilus (assembly GCF_001715195.1). GTDB lineage: Bacteria > Bacteroidota > Rhodothermia > Balneolales > Balneolaceae > Rhodohalobacter > Rhodohalobacter halophilus. The sequence goes on along the minus strand of NZ_MDWE01000019.1, from coordinate 47,356 downwards.
AGACGGGAATATTGATTACCTGCCCTTTCTGCATAGCCCCGGTAAAGAGTGATCGGGTGCTTTCAACTCGAATATGTACATTCTTGCAAACAAAGCGGAGCTTTTCATTATGAAGCATGGCACCCGGCAGCAGGCTCGATTCAAGTAAAATCTGGAAGCCGTTACAAATTCCGAGAACCGGATTCCCTTTTTGAGCGTACTCCACAACAGAGTTCATAATCGGAGAGAAGCGGGCAATGGCACCGGACCGGAGGTAATCGCCATAGGAGAAGCCGCCGGGAACAATCAGCAGATCGATGTCTGACAGGTCGGTATCTTTATGCCACAGAAATTTGGTTTCTGCGTTCATTACATGTTTCATTGCGTGGTATGCATCGTGATCGCAATTAGATCCCGGGAAAACGATCACTCCAATTTTTTTTGACACGGTATTACCCTTTAATTTCTGTGATAAGTTGAATTTCCTGTAAAACGGAATTGACCTTCAGACACTCTTCAAAGCTGCCTTCAAAAACAGTGGCCTTTCCTTCGTTATGAACCTGTAAGGTGTAATTTTCGGCCTGTTGAACACTGCACCCAAGCGCTTTAATTAATTGATTGATCACTTCATCAAATGTGTGAACATCATCATCATATAAGATGACACGCCAGGGAGTGTCGATCGATTCATCCTCTTCCGTTTTCTCAAGCACATCCGCATCGGGAGTTTCGGCAGGTTTGTCTGCCGAACATTGAGTCATCCATACGTTTGTGATTGAGAACATAGCTGTATTACTGTTTTTCGATCTGAATGGTGTAATCTTCCATTACCTCATTAGCCAGAAGTTGAGAGCAGGCAGTATCGGCAATTTTTTGCGCTTCATCTTTAGAGCTTGCATCAATATCGAGCTCAATCAGTTTGCCGATCCGTACATTATTGATGTCCGTCAATCCCAAATTCTGAAGCGCATGGTGGGTAGCTTTTCCTTTTGGATCGAGGATCGATTTTCTCAGCGTAACGTTAACTATTGCTTTGTACATAAGTGGTTTTTGGCGGTTTTAGGAATGTGTATAAGTTAACCTTTCTGCGACTTAGCTGCTACCCGTTGTTGGATGTATTGAACACACTCTTCCTCAGATTTTTCATGGCGGTTGATCCACTCGACAAATGGCCACCGCCGCAGCCATGTGATCTGCCGCTTGGCATATCTTCGGGTTGCTGTTTTTATGTCGGCGATCATTTGCTGTTCTGAAATTTCACCATTTAGAAATTGAATTGCCTGCCGGTACCCAACGGTTTGAAGTGCCTGGAGATCCGGGCTATATCCTTGTTCAAGCAAAGATTTTGTCTCTTCTGCCAATCCCCGTCGTATCATCTCATCGGTACGCTTTTCAATTCGTTTGTGCAGAATCTTGCGCGGATGATGCAGTGCAAAAAAGTAAACATGTTCGGGAAGTTCAATCTCATTATTTGAGTGAAAGCTGCTAAACGGTTTCCCTGTTTGCTGCCAAACATCGAGCGCACGAATGATTCGTTGGCGGTTCATGCCATCCATTCGTTCTGCATAATCGGGGTCAACTTCCTTCAATCTATTGTAGAGATTTTCTACTCCCTCCCGGTCTGCCTGCAAATTTAAAGATTCAATATTTTTCTTATCCGAAGCGGGAATGTCATCGAGGGGCTGAATCAGCGACTTAAGGTGAAGTGTGCTGCCGCCACAAAATATCACATTTTTTCCACCCGATTCAATCTTATCGGCGGTTGCCAGCGCACGTTCTCTGAATTTTGCAACACTGTCCTCTTCATTCAAATCCAGTTCGGAGATGTTGTGGTGTGGAACCAGCCGGAGCTCGTCAGGTGTTGGCTTTGCTGTGCCGATATCAATTTTTTTATAGCACTGGCGTGAATCTACAGAGATGATTTCTGAGTTGTTTCTTAAAGCAAGTGCAATGGCCAGCGAGCTTTTGCCCGAAGCTGTGGGGCCGGCAATAATGATTCGTTTTTTCATGGTGATGTAAGATACCGGATATCACGGAACTCTACAGATAGAAATCCTGTAGCTAAAGCAGTTTAACCGATGAAATTGTCTGCCAAAGACCTTACTTTACAGTTGCAGGAAGGGGCAGGATTTGTTAGTATGGGCTTTTTGAAAGAGCCTGCAATTTTCAAAAAAAAGAGACTCATCAGACCTTTAAAATAGATTGATATCTGATTATGAAATTTAATGTATCCAGCAGTGATTTAAACCAGGGACTCTCAGCAGTTTTCGGTGCGGTTCCAAGCAAAGCAACACTTCCTATTTTAGAGACTGTTCTGTTCGAATCGGAAGACGGACGGCTGAAGTTGACGGCAACCGACCTGGAGATTTCCATCATTGAATATATTGATGCCGAAATTGAAGAAGAAGGTGCTGTGGCAATTCCCGCCAAGCGTCTTCTGGAAACATTGAGACAGCTGCCGGATATATCGGTTTTCTTTGAAGTGGATGCTTCGCACAATGTGAAGTTCAAAACCGACAAGGGAAATTATAAGCTGATGGGCGAAGAGGCCGATGAGTTTCCGGAAATTCCCAATATGAACGAGGGACAGACCCTGAATACTGAGACGGAGTTGATTCAGAACGCTATCGGCAAAACGATGTTTGCTGTCTCGACCGATGATCTTCGCCCGGCTATGATGGGGGTTTATTTTGATATCGGAGAGGCTGAAAGTAAGTTTGTGGCTACAGACGGGCACCGGCTGGTTCGATTCGTAAACCGAAATCTGACATCCGATAAACCCGTCTCATTTATCGTGCCGGACAAAGCACTGAGCCTGGTATCAAAAGCTCTGGATGGCGCAGATTGTGAGCTGACGGTTTCCGATGATCACGCACAATTCAAGAGCGGCAACACAATTATTATCACCCGACTGATCAATGAGCAGTATCCAAATTACGAGTCTGTGATTCCGCGTGACAATGACAAAGAGCTAAGCGTTGATAAAAATCAGATGCTGGCTACCGTTAAGCGAGTCTCTGTTTTTTCAAGCTCCACAACCCGACAAATCCGCCTGCAACTGGGAGCCGACAAACTCACCATTCGTGCCGAAGATATCGACATGAGCAGCGAGGCGAAGGAAACAATTGCGTGCGATTACAGTTTTGATGATATGGAAATCGGGTTCAACGCTAAGTATCTGGCTGATGTTCTCTCTAATGTAGATGGAGATGAAGCTAAATTTGAATTTTCGACACCAAATCGTGCAGGAATTGTAAAGCCGGTGGAAGAGGACGAAGGTGAAGAGATGCTGATGCTTGTAATGCCGGTGATGCTCAACAACTATGCATAGGCTGTCATGTCGAATATTGTTACACTTACTACAGACTTTGGGCTGCAAGATCACTACGTAAGTGTAATGAAGGCGGTGATGCTGGAGGTTAGCCCGGATCTTCGCTTTATTGATATTTCCCACCAAATTCCGCCACAGGATATTATGGCCGGCGCCTGGGTGTTAAAAAATGCCAGTATGGAATTTCCTCCGGGAACCGTTCATCTGGTGGTAGTTGATCCGGGTGTTGGTACAGAGCGGCATGCCGTTGCAGTAAAAATTCAAGACCAGCTTTTTGTAGGGCCCGACAACGGTATCTTTTCTTTGATCGGGGATGAATACGAGTACGAAGCCTATCGGCTCAGTAATTCAAAATTCTGGAAAAAAAAACCATCAAACACTTTTCACGGACGAGATATATTTGCTCCTGTAGCGGCACATTTGGCTAACGGTGTGTCTTTAAGTGATCTGGGGGAACCTGTTGAAGAGTTGGTGACCTATCGCTGGGCGGTACCTATTTCAGACCGGGATGGAATTCAGGGCTGGGTGATTCATATCGACCGGTACGGAAATTTGGTTACCAATATCACATCTGAGATGATCAGGGAGTCCGTGAACTCATCACGGTTCAGAATTTATGCCGGCAATACTATTTTGGATAAGATTGTGCCCACCTTCAACAGTGTGGAGGATGGCGAGCCGGCGGCATATATCGGGAGTTCAGATACATTGGAAATTGCCATCAACAAAGGCAACGCACAGGAGATGTTAGGTGTTCAGAAAGGTGCACAGATCTCCATCATCATACAGAAATAGAGAGATTTGTCACGGCTGCAACTCTGACAACGCCCTGACGTACTATGGAAGGGTTGCGGGTAGTGCAGCTAACTGTTCATCCTGAAAATTCAGTATTGCTCAATATGAAACTACAAGTCCGGTCACCACGTCACGATCGGGAGGTTATCGAAATCCCTTCCAAAGTATCGAAACTTGCTACGCCGTTTAACGGGTCCATTGCATCTGCCAAGGGAGATGAGTATAAAATCACAAACAATGTGATTGACCTGCTGCCGGATGAGCTGGAGTATTCGATTGCACAGAGTACCAACCACTGGAAACTGACTGCATCGGTTTATGAAGATTTGTGGAGAAAACGATCCTTGTCCCTTCTCACAGGTGAAGAGTTTCCGATTGAAAAAGAGCAGGAGCTTTTGATAGAATGGATGAACCCGCAGCCACAGAAATGGTATCTGGATGTAGGCTGTTCGACGGCGCTCTATGCACGTACGCTGAAGAAGCATGAGCCAAAAAGCGAACAGGTAGCCGTTGATTTTTCTGATGTGATGCTGCAGGAGGCCCGGCTAAAAGCGGAAGCTGAACAGGTTGATCTCTATCTGGTGAAAGCAGATGGCCGGAATCTGCCCTTTTTTGCCGGTACGTTTGATGGCCTCAGTATGGGAGGCACCCTGAATGAACTGACGGACGAATTGAAAGTTCTTTATGAGTGCAGGCGGGTTTTAAAAAGTGACGGTACACTATTTATGATGCATCTGATCAAAGCGGGATCGTGGTATGGCCGGCTGTTTCAGGAGTCAGCTGAGTGGGGAGGCCTGCAGTTCTGGTCTGTTGATGAAAGCAATTTACTATTCAGAAGAGCCGGCTTTAAGGTTGAAGAGCAGTTTACAAAAGGGATTGTTTGTTTTACGAAATTAAAACCTAATTGAATTAACCAAGACCTGTCAGGTTTTTGAAACCTGACAGGTCTGATATTACATCCGATCCGGAGCGGAAATTCCCAGAATTGAAAGACCGTTTGCCAATACCTGAGCGGTTGCCCTGGCTAATTCTGTTCTGGCCTGCATCAGTTTTTTATCATCCGTCAAGATTCTGCAATCGTGATAAAAGGTTGTGAAGCCGGAGGCCAGTTCGTTCAAATAGGTAATGACGCGATGAGGTTCTCGGTGCTTGGTAGCAAGCTCAATCGCCTCGGGAAATCCAAGCAGCTTTTTGATCAGGGCTACTTCAGCATCATGAACGAGCTGTGATAAATCAGCATTTTCTGAAAAGTCAGCAACATCAGCCGCTTTTCTCAAAATCGACTGAATGCGGGCGTGAGCATATTGCAGATAAAAAACCGGGTTTTTCTCCCCTGCTTCTTTAGCCTGAGCCACATCAAACTCGAGGTGGGTATTGGGCGAACGCATCAAAAAGAAGAAACGGGTAACATCTTCTCCAACTTCATCCATCAATTCATCAAGCGTTACGAAGTTGGCTTTTCGTGTACTCATTTTGAACGGTTTGCCATCTTTGACCAGTGTCACAAACTGATAGACCAGTACATCGACTCTCTGTTTGTCGTAACCCAGCACCGAGATGCCGTTTAACACATCGGGATAGGTGTCGATGTGATCGGCGCCAAATACATCCAGGCAGAGGTCAAATCCACGATCCAGTTTGTTGGCGTGATAGGCTATGTCCGGCAGACGATAGGTGGGTTCTCCGGTGCTTTTTACCAGCACAGTATCCTTATCCTTGCCAAACTTTGTGGTTTTAAACCAAACGGCCCCGTCTTTGTCGTACGCTACACCCTTTTTTCTAAACTCTTCGATGGTTTTGTCGATGGAGCCGTTTTCATAGAGAGTGTTTTCATTGAAAAAGGAGTCCATTACAATGTTCATTCGCTCCAGAGTTTTACGGATCTCATCAAAAATTGCCGACTCTGCTTCAGCTTTAAAGATCGACTCATCAACCTCATTTAGAAGTGAATCGCCATGCTTTTCGACCAATGTTTTAGCAATCTCTTTGATGTATTCACCCTCGTAACCGCCCTCCGGCAGCTCGGCATCTTTTCCAAGTTCTTCGAGGTAGCGTGCCTGAACGCTCTGTCCCAGCACGCGCATTTGCCGCCCGGCATTGTTGAAGTAATATTCGCGCTGTACCTCAGCACCTGTCCATTCAAAAAGCCGGGCAACCGTATCCCCCAGAACAGCATTTCGGCCGTGACCAACCGTTAGCGGCCCGGTTGGATTTGCACTGACAAACTCTACCAAAATGCGCTTGCCACTATTTTGATCGGAACGTCCAAAATAGTCCCCGCTGCTCAATATGTGTTCCAGCTCGTCGTAGAGGTAATCAGTGGCATATCGGAAGTTGATGAAGCCGGGCCCTGCAATTTCAACCGAAGAGACTTTTTTTGAGTCCAGGTTCATCTCGTCAATAAGCTGCTCTGCAATTTTTCTCGGATTATTGCGAAGCGGTTTAGCGAGCTGCATGGCAATGTTGGTTGCAGAATCTCCGTGAGAGGGGTCCCGAGGGGTTTCAATCACAATTTTGGGAATCTGATCCTCATCCAGATTCATGTTCAAAAGAGCCTTTCGAATTGCTTCTTGCAGATATTGATCCATCGTATACCGGTTACTTCAGGTGCTGTTATTGCTGAAAATTGTTCATGGCAAGGCTAAAATGTTTGCCGCAATCAGCATGGAAGATATGATTTTTTGACGCTGATTTCTTGGCAGAAACCGAATTAAAAAAGTGAGGGCTGATCGCTCCCGGTCCGGTCATCTTTTGAGAGGGATGGATCTTGATGGTATGCATGAAGCATTTCCGGGACAAATCTCTTTCCGTAGATACGGCGAGAAATTCCCTGGAGAGCCTGCTCTCCGTGCGATGTAATGTTCAGAAAACCCTGGCCATCCTCCTCAATCAGCCCAAACTGTTTAATGTCGTTGACAATTAGGTAGGCCAGCTTTGGGAGAATGCCAATATTTTTCTCGACGTACTCTCTATGAGGGGGTTCTTCGGAAGTAACGATCAATCCAAGCGCATTCAGCTCAGCCTCCGTTAATGGATATCCGTTCGAGCCTTTTGTGAGCAGATCATCCCATGCCGATTGGCTGTAGTAGAGTCCAAACCACCACTTTGCCTCCTTAATTAGTTTTTTTGTAATGGCGCAAGCCAGATATTTTCCGGGGGCAGCGCGGCGTGGTTCTCCCCGGTCACGATACATGCTCACCATTGTGGCAAGATCGAGCTCCTGTAAATTGGGCGGATAAGAAAAAACGAAGTCAGAAATCTTTTGCATGATTGAGTCTCAATTAGCTTGCATAACTCATTGAAATTGTACCCTTTTTTTGAAAGAAATGGAAATGAGAATAGTTTGGCAAAATTATGTAAATGTGAATTGTCTGTCTTCGAGAATGTTTGTAGAGTGTTGATACCATATACATAAACCATAATGAACGCCATAACATGATTAATTTTAACCATTTATTGAAATTTTGTTTTGCATCTCTGATCTTTTTTTTAATCGTTACGGTTGGAAAAGCTCAGGAATCTCCAAATTTCAGCGACAGCTACCTCACGCCACCGGAAGAAATTTCTGAAGAAATTCTGGCACCGAGTCATTTAAACGTTTCGTTTGATCACTTTAGCCCCGATGGAAATTTTGTTGTGAATCGAAAGCGATCGGGAATTACTCCGCTTTCAAGTTTTGCCAAACCGTACTACAATATTGCCGGTCTGCAGATTGATAAAAAAGCTAATCGAGGTCGATCTCTTACGACTCAGCGAGCCACAACCGGACTCGAACTGGTGGATACCCGAACGGGTGAAATCAGAGAGCTTCGAACTCCGAATAATATCACTATCAGTAATGTGGAGTGGGCACCGGATGCTTCAAAGATTGCTTGGCTCGGTCATACGGAAGATGCCACACACATCTACGTAACGGATTTAAGTTCAGGGAATTCAAGGCAGATCACCCGAAGACCGCTTTTGGCAACAATGCATAACTCCATTCAGTGGGCTGCCGACAGCCGATCTCTTTTTGCGGTTCTTATTCCTGAACGTCGGGGCAGTGAGCCTGTTCGGCCGGAAACCCCATCCGAGTTGATTGTTCGATCGACCACAGATGGCAATAACAGTCTCAGAACCTATCAATCACTACTTGAAGACCGGTTTGAAGGTGAACTGCTTGAGTACTACATCACCGGACAGCTGGTGAAAATTGACACGCAAAACCGCAGAGCCAGAAATATCGGTTCGCCGGCTATGATTCGAAATGTAGATGCTGCGCCTTCCGGCGATCATGTCATCGTACAAACCATTCAAAAACCATTTTCCTATATCGTGCCGGTAAGCCGGTTTGGCTGGACGGAAGAGATCTGGGATTTGGATGGAGAGGCTCTTGTCACCCTTCGGACAAGTGAAGCGAATGAGGGCGATTCGGATGAGGAGTACATGGAGGATAATGGCCGAAGAAATATCCAGTGGCGTCCGGACGGAGAAGGTTTGAGTTTATTGGTTAAACCCGAAGAAAAAGATGAAGAAGAGACAGAAGATCAATCTGAAGAGGAAGAAGACTCTGAAGAGTCAAAAATTGCAGATCGTGTGATCCAATGGCTGCCGCCATTTGGTGAGAATGATCAGAATGTGATTTATGAGTCGGAGCGTGAAATGCGATCTGTCGCTTACTCTGCTGATAGTGATATTCTGTTTATTACCCAGCGAAGAGGCGGGAACGAAGAGCTCTTTGCCGTTTACGCTGATAATACAGAGGAGACGTTCAGAATCTACCGATACGACACAAATGATTTTTACGCGAACCCCGGAAACCTTTCTTATCAAACATCACCTGCAGGCCGGTGGGCAGTTCGGCTGAATGATGAAGGCTCTCACGTATTTCTTACCGGAACAGAATACTTTGAAAATGTAGAAGAAAAGGCTCCCCGCCCGTTTATTGACCGTGTGGAGATTGAGACGGGGGAAAGCGAACGAATTTTCCAAAGCTCGGAGGATTATTACGAATCTGTAGAGTCGATTCTGACATCCAATTCTGACCAGATTATTATCGAGCGTCAGTCATCAGATGAGTATCCGAACTTCTGGATTGTTGATCTGAATTCAAATGATCGAACTCAGCTGACGGAAAACCGGGACTATAATGAAGCTCTTGCCAAAGCACCCCGCGATCGTTTTAAAGTGACAAGAGCTGACGGCATTGAATTCTGGATGGAAGTGGTTATGCCGCCTGAATGGGATGGCGAACCCCTCCCCGGATTTATCTGGCACTACCCTCGCGAGTATAATGATCAGGAAGATTATAATGAAAGTCTACGGCGGCACAACAAAAACAGCTATCCGAGAATCGGAACCCGGACGGCCGATATTATGGCAAAAGCCGGGTATGCGGTATTGAAACCGGATTGGCCGATAGTAGGTGATAGCGGCACGTCGAATGATAATTTTGTATGGAGTATTGTTCAGAACAGTACGGCTGTAATTGACAGCAGTGAAGCTCGCGGATATGTTGATCGTCATCGAATGGCGATTGGCGGACACAGTTACGGTGCATTTGGTACATCCAATGCGATGATTCATACCTCTTTCTTCAAAGCCGGAATTGCCGGCGCCGGTAACTACAACCGAACACTTACTCCACTTGGATTCCAGCGGGAACGCAGCGATCTGTGGAGAGGAATGGATCGATATATGCAGATGTCACCTATCTTCTGGGCAGACAGGCTGGATGGAGCCCTGCTGATGTATCATGGTGCTGAAGACCAAAATGTTGGAACCTGGCCGACGAACTCGCGCAGAATGTTCCACGCGCTGAACGGAATCGGAAAAACGGCGGCCATGTATATGTATCCGCATGAAGCACACGGACCGGCTGCAGAAGAGACCCTTCTCGATATGTGGACTCGATGGGTTGACTGGCTGGATGTTCATGTGAAGTAATGAACTCTGATATTAAAAAGCCTGGTAGTTCCGCCAGGCTTTTTTGATTTGCTCTATAGATATTAAGCTCAATTTCTGTAAAATTTCCATTGATAAAGTTTTGTTATGAAAACGATTACTCTTCTTCTACTTCTGATCAGTTGGTTTGCTCAGCCAGTTAATTTAAAAGCCCAACAATTAACTGATACCTTCGACATCCTCATCAAAAACGGGAAAGTGCTGGACGGTACCGGTAACCCTTGGTACTATGCAGATATTGGAATAAATGGCGACCGGATTGTTTGGATTGGAAAATCAGATAACGTAACGGCCGATGAAGTGATTGACGCCTCCGGCCTATATGTTTCGCCCGGATTTATTGATGTCCATTCTCATTCAGGTCCCGGACTTGCCGATGAGTCATTGAGTCATGGTCAACCGCTGCTGGCCCAGGGATTGACGACGGTTATGATCAATCCGGATGGTGGAGGCAGCATCGATATTGCAGGACAACGCGAAGCTCTCGAAGAGCATGGACTGGGTTTAAATGTCGTTCAGTTTGTTCCGCATGGCAGTGTAAGAAGGGAGGTGTTAGGCCAAGAAAATCGTGCACCTAATGCAGGCGAATTGGAGCGGATGAAATCTATTGTGGAAGAGGGTATGAAAGCAGGTGCATTTGGCCTGTCTAGCGGACTATTTTATACACCCGCCGCCTATGCGGAAACGGAAGAGGTGATTGAATTGGCAAAGGTGGCATCAAAATATAATGGAGTCTACAGCAGTCATATCCGGGATGAATCGGACTATAATGTTGGATTGATCTACTCTGTGGATGAGGTGATCCGAATTGCAGAAGAGGCAGAACTTCCGGGAATTGTTACTCACATTAAAGCTTTGGGAACCGGAGTGTGGGGATATTCAGCAGCGGTTGTAAGCCGGGTAGAACGCGCCCGTGATCGAGGGGTCGAGGTGTTTGCCGACCAATACCCTTATCCGGCGTCATCAACAAACCTGACGGCTGTGCTGATCCCATCCTGGGCACGTGAAGGTGGCCGAGCCGAAATGCTGAACCGGCTCGACGATGCTGAACTGATTGACGATATTAAAGTTGAGATGGAGGCAAACCTTGCCAGGCGCGGTGGTGCTGAGAGTATTCAGATTGCATCGTATTCACCTGACCGATCATACGAAGGTCTTAGATTGAGTGCTATCGCCGATCAGATGGGTGAAAACCCGATTGATGCAGCTCTGAACCTGATTAAGGAAAGAAATCCACAGATAGTCTCATTCAATATGCACGAAGATGATGTGGCCCGATTTATGAAACAGCCGTGGATGATGACCAGCTCGGATGGCGGTTTGGTTGAGATGGGTGAAGGCGTGGTGCATCCGCGAAATTATGGCTCTTTCCCCAGAAAAATTTCAAAATATGTGAAAGAAAACAGAACTGTTGATTTGGCTTTTGCAATCCGAAGTATGACCAGTCTGCCCGCATCGGTGTTTAATCTTCATGATCGCGGTGTGATTAAAACCGGACAAATTGCAGACATCACCATTTTTGATCTGGACCGGATTCAGGACAAAGCCACATTTGATGATCCACACCAGCTATCGGAAGGAGTTGAGTACGTATTGATTAGCGGAAAGTTTGCGGTGAAAGGCGGAGAGTTTTCGTCTGATCTGGTTGGTAAAGTACTCCGCAATCAAATTGATTAAATACACCTTGGAGGTTTCAAAAACTTCCAAAGTTTAAAAATCCCCCTTCATAGGGGGATGGGTAGTTAGTCTTGATCAGGTTAGACTTCGAACCTGTTCCGATTTTTGGTTTCAACCACCCCTAAATCCCCTCCTTGAAAAGGAGGGGAGCTTTTCATCTTAGTTCTCAAATAAAATCAAACCATTCACATGCGATATTTAATACCACTTATACTTCTCTCAATTAGTCTCTTTTCGTGCGGAGCTACTTCTTCTGCAACGGAGAATGAACCTAATCTTCAACAACAAAAGGATCCCGACGATCTGTCTCATCAGGTTATCATCCGCCGGACAGAATATGGCGTTCCACACGTCAATGCCGACAATCTCGAGGCAGCGGGATTTGCCCTTGGTTATCTTCAAATGGAGGATTACGGAGAAAGAGTAGCCGAATTGCTATTGAAGGCCAGAGGGGAGTGGGCAAAGTTTAATGATCTGAGCGGTTCGGAGAGATCATCGGCAATTGACAGTGATGCGTCGAGCAAGCTTGAATACAAAAGAGCTGTAGAAACCTGGCAGGATCTGGAAAAGGATACACGCGATTTTATTCAGGGTTTCGCCAAAGGGGTCAATCGATATATCGAACTGCATCCGGATGAGTTTGATGACTGGGTGAAGCCGCACTACACCGCATATGATGTTCATGCCAGAAACATCGTGTCTCCAAGCAGCGGGTCAGTCCGCTCCTTCTTGTCAGCGTTTCAACGCCAAAAAGAGCGTGATAATGAACTGGCATTGATGCAATCTGAAAATGAAATCCTGCAGCTTGAGGATCAGACAATCTGGGCCAGGCTAGCCGCCCGCGCTGAAGAGCCTCACCCCGATGTAGGGTCTAACGTATGGGCGTTTGCACCGGAACGGACAACCTCCGGAAATGCGATATTAGTGAGAAATCCTCACCTCTCGTGGGATGCAGGATATTATGAGGCTCAGGTAAAAGTGCCGGGTAAATTCAATTTTTACGGGGATTTCAGAATTGGTCAGGCTGTGGGAATTATCGGCGGATTTAATGAGAAGCTGGGATGGTCAACCACAAATAACAGTCCTGATCTGGATGAAGTCTATTCGTTTGATGCAGATCCGAACAAGCCGGATCATTATATACTGGATGGAGCATCTGTCCCGCTTGAAAAAGAATTAGTAACTGTAGAATATAAATTTGGGGAGGCAATCGGTACGGAGACCCGTGAGTTTTGGTCTACACCTTACGGCCCGGTCATCCTTCGGGAAGATGGCAAGGTTTATGTGATAAAGTCGGCCGGTGACGGTGAATTCAGAACCGGAGAGCAGTTCTTCAAAATGATGAAGGCCCAAAACCTCGATGAGTGGAAAGAGGCGATGCAGATGCGGGCCCGGGTTTCATCAAATCTAACCTACGCCGATGCGGATGGGAATATTTTCTATGTTTGGAATGCGAGTATGCCCGATCGGCCCCATGAAGCCGGTGGAGACACGACTGCTTTTCACGTGACGTCGTCTGATGAAATGTGGCAAGATTTTACCGATTGGGAGATGCTTCCGCAGCTCGAGAATCCTGAAGGCGGTTACCTGCGGAATGAGAACGACACCTACCATTTTACCAATCTGAATGAGGTGCTGACTCCCGATATGTTCCCTTCATTTTATCCTGAACCGATTTTGCGGCTCCGTAGTCAGCACTCCCTGGAACTGGTCCATAATGATGAGAAGTTTTCGCTTGAAGATATTGTAGAGCTGAAGCACAGTGAGCGGATGCTGATGGCCGACCGTGTGAAAGATGATCTGATTAGAGCTGTTGAACAGAATAATCCGGAAGGTGAAGTTGCCGAGGCGCTTCAATTAATAAAAGATTGGGATAATACGGTTGCTAAAGACAGCCGCGGAGGTGTGCTCTTTAAAACCTGGTGGAACCGATATTCGGCAACGGCCGACAGTGAACGGGTGCAGGGTTCGCCTGAGTCGGTAGGTTATTCAGCTACACCCGAAAAACTATTTAAAGAGCCTTGGTCGTATGATAATCCTATATCCACCCCCTATGGCCTTGCTGACTATGACCGCGCTGTAGAGTCATTTATATGGGCAATAGATGAAGCCAAGGATCGGTACGGTCACTGGAACCTCCCCTGGGGCGAAGTTCACCGGGCTGTGATTGGCGATCTGGATCTGGCCGTGGGCGGATGTACAGGCTTGCTTGGTTGCTACAGAGTGATCTGGTATACAGACCATGAAGAGGATGATCAGAAACTTCAGGTCCGGGGCGGCGACGGCTGGGTGTTTGCCGTCGAGTTTGGAGATATTCCACGAGCTTATACCATACTGGCATACGGACAAAGCAATAAAGAGGATTCCCCGCACTATAACGACCAGCTTCAGAATTTTGTCAATAACAGAATGACACCTGTTGCTTTTACGGATGAAGATGTTGAAGAGCAGATGATTCGGGAGTACAGGCCGGGTGTGAAATAGATAACATCCGTCAGACCGCTTCGCGCGGTCAGACGGGTAGGAAATAATCCATCATTAAACCTTGGAGATTTTATAAACCTTCAAGGTTTTTGTTTTAATGTGAGTTCGAATTAAGAAACTTGAAAATGATTCCCCCCTTTCCGAAGGCATTCGGGAAGGTAGCTCTAATGATTTCAGGCTTTAAATCTAATATTCATTTCAACCACCCCTAAATCCCCTTCTTGAAAAAGGAGGGGACTTTTTCTATACCTATAAATTCATTTTATATCGAACTCACGTTACATTAAGCCTCCAATTTTTTTTTAAAAAACCGCAAGAATCGGGTTTCCCATCCGGGTTAACATTTCTACATTCACATCATGCATACCGATTATGACCGTATAGAAAAAGCGATCAGATTTCTTCGTGAGAACTTCAAAAGCCAGCCCCGGCTCGATGAAGTTGCAGCCCATGTTGGGTTGAGCTCATACCATTTCCAGAAGATGTTTACAAAGTGGGCCGGTGTCAGTCCGAAAAAATTTTTACAGTTTATAAGTTTGGAGTATGCAAAACAGCTTCTAAAAAAAGACCGAACTCTGTTTGATGTAAGCGATCAGGCCGGTCTGTCGGGAACCGGCAGGCTGCACGATCTTTTTGTAAATATTGAAGCGATGACGCCGGGCGAGTATAAAAATGGTGGCAATGGCTTAACGATTCACTACAGCCTCGGTGAAACACCCTATGGAAACGTTCTTATTGCATCAACGGTAAAAGGCGTTTGTCATGTATCCTTCATTAATGACCGCGAACGATCCGAAGCCATTTTATCTGAACAATTTCCAAAAGCGAAGCTGGTTCAGTCCGGAAATGAAATGCATAAGAATGTTTTGGGGCTCTTTCATGAAAATTCACAAGAGAAACATTCGATTCAATTGTATTTGAGAGGGACCCCATTTCAGCTAAAGGTTTGGAAGGCTCTTCTTGAAATACCGGCGGGTGAAGCAAAAACGTACGGAAATCTGGCTGAAAATATAGGGAAACCGAAAGCATACCGTGCTGTGGGCTCAGCTGTAGGAAAAAATCCGATCGCCTTTATTATTCCCTGCCACAGGGTGATTGCCTCAACCGGTGTGATAGGTAATTACAGGTGGGGAAGTGACCGGAAAATAGCCATGTTTGGAAGAGAGGTTGCGCAAAATAAAAAAACCCGACTTCTGTGAAGAAATCGGGTTTTGGTTTAAGAAAGTTTGAGATTAATTGGCGTCCCACCAGATTACGCCATAGATGGAATTGTTACCGCCGAATTGTCTGTTGATCGCCTCATTATAATTATCAGTGTTATTGAAGGCTTCATCAGCAGGATATCCTTGTCTGGTCGGTACGTCTTTTCCATCAGACTGGACAAAATTTGGATAACCGGTTCTTCTCCACTCTGCCCAGGCTTCATATCCATTTAAGAATAGATGGACATAGCGCTGTGTTGCAATTTGCTCGAGTGCATTGGCCGCATTATATACAACATCCGGCTCAGTAATGAAATCTGCAACATCATCAGTAGAGCCTGTCCATTGAAGGATGGAGTTTTCAATTGCACTGTAGTAAGCATCTTCGGCACTATCCGTAATCCAACCACGTTCAGCCGCTTCAGCTATGGCAAAAAGTGCCTGCGGATACGTAACAAGGTTGACCGGAGATGTTTGCTGACGAACTTCTTCACCAAGCAGGGAGAAGTTTTCGGTGTTATCCGAATCAATTTCAGACCCCATTGGCAATCCTCTGTACTCACCATCGGTTCTTGCGGGATCTCCATAGACCGGCAGTCTGGGGTCATTCGTTGGGCCCATGATGTCAACTAACGTTTCAGAAAGAGCCCACCACTCACGGCCACTCCTCTCTATTTGGCTGTGCCAGTAATTCTCATTGTTTTGATCATCAAGATGCTGATAAACAAAACTGTCATCATTCGAAGTGAAAATTCCGGAGTTATATGCGTCAACAAATTCACTTTCGGCTAATTGAGGATTTACCTCTGAGAGGCGAAGTGAAATGAGCATCCGCAGTGTATTGCCAAACTTTTCCCACCGCTCCATATCTCCACCATACATGATGTCATTCTCTAAAGATAGCGAGTGATTTATTTGGTTAACACCCTCTTCCAATAAACTTAAAAGATTGTTGTAGATCGATTCCTGAGTATCATATGCAGGGGTGAAATTTTCTGAGCCTTGCAGTGCTTCAGAAAATGGAACATCCCCCCATCTGTCAGTTGTGTGCCAGAATACATACGCCTTCAGAATTTTGGCAACCGCCAGTTGATTATCTACAGTTGAGTTGTTAATAACAGTCTCAAGACTAATGAGCGGACTTTGGTAGAGTCCGTAGAAACTTGTGCCTCCATCCGGATACACAGATCCTGTTAAGTATTGAGTTTCTGCCAAATACTGTGCTAAAAATTGCCCTGTAGTATTGGAGCTCAGATTTGGCAAATATCGCATTGTTCCAGCAAGTAGCTGAGGAGCAGACGCTTCACTCGGGGAGTTTGGATTGTTATTGATGTCATCATCAAACTCCAAAATATCACAGCCGCTGACTAAGAATATAGTGAGTGCTAATAAGATTATTCGTTTCATAGTCATAGTGTATTAAAATGATAGGTTGATGTCGATACCATACGACCGAACGGTGTTTAACTGTCCGGATTCGTACCAGCTGATTGCCATACTTCCTGTAGAGAGCTCAGATGGATCCAATCCTTTTGGAGCATCCTGCCAAATCATGAAAGGATTTTTAGCTGTTAATGAAACATTTACACGAGAGAATGGAAGTCGTTCTAATATTTCAGAACCGAGATTATACCCTAATCTCATCTCCCTCATCTTAATGTAAGATGAATCATAGATGTACTCTTCTGCAATATAGCGGCCTAATCTGCCGTAGTAGCTTCTTGGGTTAACATACGCTTCCACTTCTTGACCGGTTGATGCGGAAATCCCTGTCACTTTAACTCCACCGCCTTCAGCAATTGGATCTCGAACATTACTGCCTCGATCATTCATTTCGGCAGTTTTCTTGGATAATCCGGTTCTGTCAGCCAGTGATTGAGATCTGCTGAAAAACTGACCGCCTACCTGGAAGTCAATCATTGCAGCAAATTCAAAATTTCGATAGTTGAACACATTCTGGAATCCACCCGTAAAGTCAGGCAGTGCACTCCCGAAGTTCGTTGTTCCATCTGTATAAAGGGGAAGATTATTATCATCCAGAAGTATTTGCCCGGTTGCCTCATCTCGTTGATAGCCACGGCCTACGATACTTCCAAATGGCTCACCTTCATAAGAGTTGAGGTATGTTGTTACGCCGGAGTATGTTGTGGAGCTATATCCATAAACATCAATTCCCTCATAAAGTTCAACAACCTGGTTTCTGTTTCGGTTGAAGTTGATGGTGGCATCCCAGCTAAATGTTTGCGTTTGTATCGGCTGTCCGTTGAGGCTTAGCTCAATTCCCTTGTTCTCAATCAGACCCGCGTTAATAGCTGCAGCTCCATAACCGCTGGTTCCGGAGACATCAAGGTTGATGATTTGATTTTCATTTTTTTGGTGATAGTAGGTAAATGCAACCCCTATTCTGTCAAAAAACCTCAAATCAAACCCGGCCTCGTATGAGTGTGCAAATGCAGGTTTTATGTTCGGATTGTTTAAAGTGGAGGGGATGGCCAATGTGTTAATTGAGCCATACTCTGTTCCAACAATAAAGTAAGGAGTGGTTCTGTAGGGTGATAGATCGGAACCGGCCTGAGCGTAACTTGCACGAACTTTTCCGAGTGTAAGCTGATCCCAGTCTACCAGTTCACTAAATACAATACTTGAGGATACTGAAGGATACCAATATGAATTATCGCTTTCTGGAAGCGCAGACGATTTGTCATTTCTGATTGAAAGGTCAACATAATAGGTGTCCAAATAACCTAAGGAAACTAAACCATATGCACTGAGTACCTGTTTTTCAAGCATGTAAGAGTTTGTGTTGGGCCGATCAACAGATGCATCTATGTTATAGAAACCGGGTGTTGTTAAACCTCCCGAGGTTGACTGGGAGACATATGTATAATTTCTGTCATAAAAGTTAGCGCCGACAGTGGCATCCACGGAAAACTCACTCCATCTCTGTTCGTATTGAGCAAGGAGTTCGTAATTCATCTCTTTGTTTTGGTATTTACCCACAGAGTAGAATGGGGTTCCGGTACCGCCAAATGCACGTCGGCTTTCAAGGTTCTGTGTAAACATATCCCCCCGGATAAATCCACTGATAGCAAGACTTGGGAGAGCATTGTAGCTAAATCCAATATCACCAAACAGCCTGTCTCGTCCATCTTCATATGTATTTTCGTAAGCATCGAAGTACGGATTGTTGAAGTAAAGAGGTCTGAAATGCCCCACATCTCCATTGGCATCGCGAATGCTTGTCAGGTTCCAATGTTTTATGGTTCCGTCATCATATTGATAGTCCTTCAGCCGATTGATATCAAGGTTTCGCTGGAACCACTGTCCAAAATATCGTGAGCCGGCTTGTACACCCTGTGCTGGTCTTCGGGCACTGTTGGTCGCAAAGGTTAGATTTGTGGATACATTCCATTTTTCTGAAAGGTCAACACCCGCACTTACCCCAACATTATTTCTGTTCAGATATGTATTAGGCTCAACCCCGGATATGTTGGTGTTGTTAAAGCTAATTCGTAACCGGGTATTGTCACTTCCACCTGAGATAACCACACCCTGGCTTAAATTTGAACCGGTTTCAAAAAAGTCTTTAATGTTATCAGGTTGGGGTATAAACGGTCTCAATTGTCCATATTCAGGATCCTGTGGGTAAAAACTATCAAAATGACGCACGGGTGTCCCGTCCATTCGAGGCCCCCAGCTTTCATCATAGTTGGTTTGTACGTATGGATCTCCATTTGGCAGAGTCGGGAATGTTGACATGCTTCCGGCACCATATAAGTTTTGATATGGCATGATATTACCTACTCTGTCCATGGTGAAGCTCGTACTAAGATCCACTGTAAATCGATCGCTGCCTTTGCTTCCTTTTTTGGTAGTAATCATAATTACACCGTACTGACCGCGTATACCATACAGCGCTGAGGCGGCAGGACCTTTTAAGACGTTAATCGACTCCACATCATCCGGGTTAATATCCTGAGCTAAGTTTCCATAATCCCGTCCGGTACTTCCGGAGTAGTTTGCATTGGAAATAGGAGTTCCGTCAACTACGATTAACGGTTCATCACCTGCCCCGATGGAGTTTACACCCCGAATCTTAATTTTTTGCGTTCCACCCATACTCGCACCCGATGCCCCGACAACCTGAACTCCGGCAATTTTACCTGCTAATGACCCGATTACGTTTTTTTCGTTAGCGTAGGATAGGTTTTCACTTGAAACAGACTGAGTAGAGTATCCAATGGATCGTTCATCTCTGGTAATACCGAGTGCCGTAACCACAAGTTCATCAAGTTCGCTGGTAGAAGCAGTCATTTCAAAATTTACAATCGTTTCTTCACCCGAGGTAACCGTTATGATACGCCGTACGGTATCATACCCGATATATCTGGCTTCAATTCTATACTCTCCTTCCGGGATATCAGATAAGAGATAAGTACCATCAGAACCTGTTGCATCACCGATGTTTAAAGAAGGGATAACAACATTTACCCCAATGAGAGGGTCACCATTTTCAGAGTCTGTTACCTGTCCTGAGATAGAACCTTGAAACACTTCCTCTTCATCCGAAATCTTCTTTTCCTCTTCAAAAAGGATGAGAGTCTTTTGATCTTCACTTAGCATCACATTCAAACCTGTGCCTTCCAGAAGGTCATGCAGAGCGTCGTAAATTAATACATCCTGTTCATTGTATGTGATGAATGTGTCATCAATAACTTGTGTATTAATGGATATACCAACATTCAGTTCTTCAGCGAGTTTGTGTAATATGTCAATTAACGGCTTATTGTCGACGTTTATAGAAACCCGAAGATTTTCACTGTCTGATTTTGAGACATACAATTGAGATAACAATTCAGTTTTCTGTTGCTGCAACATGAAATTGTCTTCCATATTCATAGCCGAGGTCAGAGAGTTTGCATTTGAAGTAAATGAAAACATCAGCCCGATTATGATGGAGCACAATCCTATATGCAGCCACTCAATTCTTAGAAGTGTAGCTTTTTTCATCATATCTGAGATTAAGAGTTGATTGGGTTGTTAGGTTTTGTCCATAAAACATCATTCCTATCTTGATTATAGCTGAACTGGAGATTCAGTGTACTGGCGATGATGTCGAGTATAGATTCAAGGTCTTGTACAGCAATATCCAGACTTAATGCAAGCTGGCCTATGTGCTGTTGATCATAACGGATTCGAACGTTGTACTTTCTTTCAAGAAAACGACTTACCTGCCATAAGGGATCATTGTAAAATGTGAGCCTGCCATTCATCCAGCTTAAATAGTTAATAACCGGCGTTTGCTCAATCAGTATTTCATCATTATCAAGGTTGTAAAGTGCAAACGTATCTTTAGTAAGTATGGCTCTGTTTTCGCTTCGCTCGAGATTATTGAGCGATACTTTTCCTTCAGCCACAGCTACCTGAACATTACGGGCGAGAGTGTCTACTTTCACATTAAACTCCGTTCCTAAAACCCTCACCTGAGCTTTTTCAGCCCGGATAATAAATGGTTTGGAACTATCTTCTGTGACCTGAAACCAAGCCTCTCCTTTAAGTTCTACTTCTCTCACGTTATCAGAAAACATCTCTGGCAGTACGATTGAAGAGTTTGAATTCAACCTAACTTGTGTACCATCAGACAGGGTTATTAGCCTGTGCTGATCTTCTTGGGTTGAAATGGTTTTGTACACCTGCTCAGCTGTTTGCTCACTCACAGGATTTGAATGCTGCAGGATTAAATAACTGCCGCCCAGAACGGAAAAGACCAATAGCACAACTGCAGCACGTATGAGCCATTGATAATTGTCCTGTTTATTTGTGCTCTTGGACCTTTTTTTTCGAATATTTTGAAGCATCTGATCCGTAGGGACATCCGTAAAGAGCAGCAGATTCTCCTCTTCTGCATAATGATGCATATCCTGTTCTAGTTTCATTTCAAGATACTCGGCACCTTCCTCCGTCTTAAACCAATCGTAAACCTGCTCCAACTCTTCAGGATTGCACTGATTTCTAAAAAACTTTTTAAGTAGTTGTTTATTCAACAAGTAGTAATTTAGGTGTGATTTATAAGTAAGACACACGCCGAAGGCAAAAGTATGGTGAGATTTTAAAATTAATTTTCTTTAGCCTGAAAGCGTGGGCTTATCATGCCCGTAAGGAGAGTGCTTATATAATTGGCAAGACAACTTAATCAACGAGACACCAAAGGGAGGAGTGTTTAATTATGACCTCAAATTTTCGCATCGCCGGGGATCGCTTGCGGCTCGGAGCCCTTGGCAGGAGAGACTTAATGCCAAATAATTGAATACCTTTTTATCGAATTGAATTTACCAAGCTAACTGTGTTTGGCTTTATTGGTATTAATCCCCGCATGGCGGCTGAGGTACTCTCTTATGAATTTTGAAGCTTGGTAATACTGTGATTTCACAGTATGAATCGTGATTCCCAGCTTATTCGCAATTTCACTGTTGGTAAGACCAAGATTCGATTTCATATTGAATATTTCTCTTTTTCCCTCAGGAAGTTGATTCAACCCTTTATCCAGGATGGCCTGATACTGTGAGTAAAGAATAATATAATCCGGTTGATTAGAGCTGGGAGTTTTTTGTTGCTCGTATTTGATGGATTTCAACACTTTCCCTTTCCGGTTTCGAATCATATTTAACACATGATTGCGGGTTGTAGTAAAGAGAAAAGCTTTTATGTTTGAGGAGATCGAACTTCTATTTTCCCAAAGTTTGATGAACACAACCTGGACGGCATCCTCTGATAACGCACGACTTTTTAGATAGGAAAATGCAAAACAGTAGATTCGCTTATGGTAGAGGTGGTAAATTTTCTCATATGCCTGCTCGTCACCCAAGCGTAGTCGAATTAATAATTTATCTGTATCAATATCCCGCATATGAAATATGTTGGTTTACCACTCACTATATTGGTCAAAATCCTGACAATATTCAAACATTAAGTTAATGTGGCTCTTAGGATTAACTGAGGAAGGGGATTTTGGGCACTTAAAAACCACTCTCGTTTGAGTTAAGAACGCTTTTTAAGGATTAATAAAAGTAGCTTTTTGTGAATATTGAAAAAGAGAGAGTTGCAAAAAACTTGTCTTCGAAATTGTTGAGGACTTTGATTGAATAGAGTTTTCTAAAGTCGAATAAAATAAAAAATGCCCGGCTTCAGTGAAGATGCCGGGCATTTAATTTAATAAGCTAAGTATTACTCAATGGTTCATTGAGCATCCCAGAATACTCGATCTGTCATAGATCGGTTTGGCACGTTGGCTTCGTTTCTCTGTAGTTCAGAGTCAGGGTAGCGTACCAATCGGATCATTTCTCCGCCCAATGCTGAGTTAACAGGTGCTTCGAAATCAGCATATTGGTAGTCGTAACGGCGCGCATCATTCCATGTTTCAGGGTTGAGAAAAGTAGCAATGTACTTTTCCTTCATGATTTTGTCGATTCCGAACTGAGTTACGTCAGATACTTCGGGCTCATTCCAGTAATCATCAATGGCAGCCTGGTCTACACCAAGTTTTTCCATATGTGAACGGATGCCTTCTTCGTATGCTTCATAGGCACGAACTGGTTGGTTGTCTGCTAATGCAGCTTCAGCTTCGATGAACTTCAGTTCTGCGTAGGTCATATTTTCAAGCGGATCGGTAGGTCCTGATGCATAGTATGAACCTACAGCAAGTACCGCTCTGACTCCCTGTTCAGGATCATCGCCACGTCCGGCACCGTTTCTGGTTCCAACATACTCACCAAATCGTGGATCATCCTCATCGGATACCGGCTCGGTTATGAACTCGATTCGCGGGTCAAATACTCCGTAGGTGTCTCCATTCAGCTGATTGACTGTTTGCTCAGACAACCATCCGCCCAGTAACAGGCCGGCGTTATTTACGGCAACACGATACCATGGATTGTTGCTGGCATTGCTTTCGTCAAAAAAGCCCATCTCAAAGTCATCGTCATTACTGGTAAACCCGTTGTCCACTGCGTCTAATACCGCTCCTGGATCATAGTTGCCGAGTTTACTGTAGTGATTCAGAAAACGAGCTTGAAGTGAATAAGCTGTGCGAGTCCATGCTGCAAGATCACCACCGAAAATCATGTCGTCTCCGGCAGGAGATGCAGCAGATTCAGCGGCTCCCAACTCAGTAATTGCATCGTTGATATCCTGAAGGATAACATTATAGATGCTTTCTGAACTATCATATGCAGGTTGCAATGTTTCTGAATTGAATGCTTCTGAATAAGGAACATCACCGAACATGTTTACCAAGAGACTAAGGTTGTATGCCTTGAGTACTTTAGCAACACCTGAATAGTGCGGTGCGCCAATTTCATCGGCCTGCCCTATAAGTGTAACAAGATCACCTATGTTAAAATAAAGGTTAGACCATGTTCCACCATACGATACAGGTTCGTGAATATCCGTACTTGTGGCAGTATTCGGCGAAGCAAAGTGCTGTACAAAGAATGAAGTAGTAGATCCGACTCGCTGTGTGTTACGAGTGGTTTCGAACGTTGTCTGATACATCAAACCCTCAATAGGAGCAGATGTAGGATTGTTCGGGTCTTCGTTAATATCTAAGTAGTCACTACACCCTAATGCCATGAGCGTAGTCAATACAAATACAGAAAGTAGTTTTATTGATTGTTTCATTGTGTAAGACCTCATGGATTAAAAGGAGAAATTAAGAGAGAACGTAAGGCTGCGCGTACCGGGATAAGCCAGGTCAACCAGGCCGATCAGGTTACTTCCGGAACTCACAAAAGCCTCTGGATCATATTGCGAGAAGGGCGTCCAAAGCAGAATGTTGTTGGCATTCACCCCTGCACGAACTCTTGTAAAAGGTACTTGCTCAAGAATTGATTGAGGCAAGGAGTACCCGAGTGCTACACTTCGAAGTTTGATGTAAGAAGCATCTTCAACTGACTCTTCTACAACACCTCGATAGGTGTTTCTGTGGTAACCTGCTCCGTAATTCCTGTCAGTAACCGGGTCATAACCCTGTCCTAACCATACTTCCTGAGTATTCTGAGATCCGTCAGCCAGTACGCCTTCAAACACAACATAATCTTCTCTGTTCAGTGTTTTGGTGGTATGACCAAAAGCAGCATCCCAGTTGTCCAGTTTGTTGTACTTGTCAACTCCGTAAACAACATCGATGTTGAAAGAAAAATCCCAAGACTTATAGTTGAACTGGTTAAACACATTCATGGTCCAGTCCGGTGTTGCATCTCCTACAATCTTCGGATCGTTATTTACAACCGGGAAACCGTCATCGCCGATAATAATCGGGAGACTGGTATCGATTTTATTCGATTCAGGATCGGCTCCATATCGGGCATAACTGCTGCCCCAAATGGCTCCATAGGACTCACCCGGGATTAGTTGCATAAACGGACGATAAACATAAGCTGCGATATCACCTAAGAAAAT
Source organism: Rhodohalobacter halophilus (assembly GCF_001715195.1). Taxonomy (GTDB): domain Bacteria; phylum Bacteroidota; class Rhodothermia; order Balneolales; family Balneolaceae; genus Rhodohalobacter; species Rhodohalobacter halophilus. The sequence continues at coordinate 22,489 of NZ_MDWE01000019.1, read as the reverse complement.
CGCATCTACACCGTCCCGAATACCAACTACCTCGTTTCTGTTTCGAGTGAAATTGGAAGTAATATTCCACTGAAAATCCTGGGTTGTTACAGGAGTTGCTCGGGCAGTAAGCTCAATACCTCTGTTTTCAATTTCTCCGGCATTGGTGATAAACCTGGATGATCCGGTAGCGTTTGAAACAGGTACGGGAATAATCATGTCCTTACTGTTCGCCTTATACCATGTAAGATCGAATCCTAAACGGTTATTCAGAAAACGCATATCCAGTCCGAATTCGATGGACTCTGTTCGCTCAGGCCTCAAGTCGTTGGAGGCAATGGTTGCTCCACGTGTGAATCCTGTTTGACCGCCGAGTGGGAATATCGAAGGCGATATGAAAACACTCTGAGTGGAGTAAGGAGGGGCATCTTTACCCACCTCTGCATAAGAAGCACGGAATTTACCGTATGTCATCCATTCAGGCATCTCAAACATGTCGCTGAAAACATATCCTAAACTAACAGAAGGATAGAAGAAAGAACGGTTGTCTTCAGGAAGTGTGGATGTCCAGTCATTCCGACCGGTTACATTCAGGTATAGGATGTCATTCCAGTCAAGATTCAGGTCACCATACACACCAATGAGGCGTCTTTCAGAAAGTCTCTGATAGATATCCACATTCGTTGCATTACTAAAGTGGTTGAATTCAGGAACGACAAATCCTGATCCGTAGGCACGCACAGTGTTGGATGATCGATCAAAGATGTCATTACCTACGCGCAAGTTCATCCCGATATCCTGACTCAGGTCAGCATTGATGCTTAAAGCAAGGTTGGAAGTTAAATCCGTTCTGGAAATTCGTTCTTCCTGTCTATACCCTCCAACACTACTCCAGACAAACTCATTCTCCAACCCACGTGGTCCGGGCTCAATGTCAGTTCGTTCATCGGTATATGTGTCAAGGCCTAGCATATACTCAAGGGTAATCCAATCTGCAAACTCATAAGAAGTTCTGAGGTTACCAATCAAACGGTTTACGTCATCTTCGTAAGTGTTAACTTCAGCATCGTAGATAGGATTACGTCCTGAACCCCTACCGTCTCGACTGTCAGATTTCATGGTGCCGTCTTCATGTCTCCAATCGGTTACATCAGCGCTTGTATTCCAGTATGCGAGTCGTGCCATAAAGTTAATAAATGGCACACGGCTACCGCCTGAGTTGATATAGTTGGCACTTGCAGCAACGGTCAATGGCCCCTGAAAGAGTTCACCTGAAACTCGGATAGAAGTTCGGTCCCAATCATTATTCGGAAGAATTCCCCTGTTATTAGAATTTGATACAGAGGTAAAGAATGTAACATTATCTGTGCCTCCCGAAACGCTGACCGAGTTGTTAATACCAATCCCAGTTCTCATGGAGTTTTCCCAGTTGTTATAGTAAGTCAAGTCGGGAGTTTCACTGTAAGGTGCTCCCCAGGAAGGCCAAAACCCATCAGGATCTGAATTAAAACCAAAACCCGGACCATATACATCCTGATAATCGGGACGATTAATTACATCCTCTCTACTAATACTGTGAGCAAAATCAATTTGTAGATCTCCGGCTTGTCCTTTCTTAGTTGTGATAATGACAGCGCCATTCGCAGCTCTTACACCATAAAGCGCAGTAGCGGGAGCACTTTTCAGAATTGAAATTGATTCTATGTCGTTAGGATTAAGGTCCATCGCTCTGTTCGACATACCACGAACACCAATAGCTGCTTCATTTGTGGAGTTGTCGATAGGTACACCATCTACAACAAATAGTGGCTGGTTATCAGCCCCGGGATCCAGTGAGTTGAAACCTCGAATAAAGATTTGCATCCCCTGGCCGGCTCCACCGCCACCTTGGTTAATTTGAACTCCTGAAACTTGTCCTTGCAGGGCTCCAAGTAAATTATTTGAACCTGCTCGTCCAATATCCTCGGCACTTACATCCTGGATTGAGTAACCAATAGACCGGCTTTCTCTCTCCACACCAAATGCTGTTACGACAACTTCACCAAGCTCATCAACTGCCGGATTCATTTCAAAATTAACAATGGTTTCCTGTCCGTCTTCTACGGTGATTGTGCGGCGGGCGGTATTGAATCCAACATAACGGGCTTCAATACGATATTCACCTTCCGGTACATTAGACAGCAAATAGGTTCCGTCAGGGCCTGTTGCGTCGCCGATGCTGAGTGCGGGTATTACCACATTCACACCAATCAGTTCTTCACCGGTTTCAGCGTCCGTAACAGTACCTGATACAGAACCTTGTGCAAAGGCCTGAGCAGTACCGAACAGAAGCATAAAACCAAGCAAAGAGAGTAATCTAAATCGTAGCACTTTTTGCATAATTCTCCTTCTTAATATTAAGATTTGGTTGATGGATGAGATCCGATACCCGGTATTGAGCTATCATCCCGATTGGATCCCACCATTTTTTGAGCAAATTCAGTAAGGTTGGGTTTTTACTGAAAATAACACCCTGAATATTCACCATTATCTCATTAAGATTCAATGGAAAAAGCGCTTTTTTTTGCCTGAGAAATAGTTATGGCTTAAACGGTATTTGTGACTTTAATTCTACATCAAATATAGGGTTAAGATGTTGTGTTTGAATAACATACACATCTATTCATTGTGTGAGTTTGAAAACTTAACGATTTGTATTGAGTGATTTTTTTACAAATTTTTGTTTTAGTTTTGTTCCGCATGGAGCGTGCTTTTTTAACTCACTCTAACCTTATTAATTAACTTTTTAATGAAGCATTCGATCTTCCCAAAGCTTTTTGTCCTCGTTCTGATTCCACTGATTGTTCTGTCATGTCAAACTTCAGAAACTACAATTAACGGCGATATCCCCCCTGCTGATTCCCCGGCCATTCACGATCTTTTTGAGCAATCTGATGCATTCTCACAAAGTATGACAGGTTTTGCACTGTATGATCCGGAGGCGGAAGTGATGATTTATGAACGAGATTCCGATCGCTATTATGTGCCGGCGTCCAACACCAAAATTCTGACGTTATATGCATCTTTGAAAAGCCTGCCGGAAACGCTTCCTTCTCTCCGATATACGGTTCAGAATGATACTCTCTATTTTCAGGGAACGGGTGATCCGGGTTTTCTGAACCCTAACTTCGATTTTACCGAAACGTATAATTTTCTGTCCGAGAGGGATGAGGTGCTTGTCTTTACGGATCAAAACTATACGGACGAACACTTTGGCTCAGGCTGGGCGTGGGATTGGTATCCGGCTGCCTACGCTCCTGAAAAATCTCCGCTCCCAATTTATGGCAACATGATGAGGCTTCAGACCGAGCAGGTCGCATTGGTTCAGCTGAATGAGGAGACTCCTGTTAAGCCCGGATTTTTTGAACGCTACATCGAACGGGATGAGTGGAACGGTGAGGAGATTCAGCTGGTGAAACGGTCACACCGATCAAACGATATGCTTTATACACCAAAGGCTGACACGGCAAGGCAGGAACGCAATGTACCCTTTGTGTATGACAGCGAGCTCTTGGTTGAAATGCTCTCCGATACACTTGGCCGAAATGTACACTATGCTGAATCCATTGATCTGGAATTTGATGAGACGTTCTATGGCTCACCGGCCGACTCTCTGTATGAGCGGTTTATGGTGGTTAGCGACAATTTTATTGCCGAGCAGCTTATGCTGATGATCTCTGAGCAGGAGTTTGGAGAGATGAATACATCACGGGCAATCAATCATGTGCTGGACGAGTATTTTGGAGATTTGCCTCAGCGGCCAAATTGGCGGGACGGTTCCGGACTGACGAAATACAATCTGGTTACTCCTCATTCCCTGGTGATTTTGCTGGAAAAACTGATCGATGAATTCGGGGAAGAGCGAACGCTCGGCTACTTCCCGGTCGGTGGTGTGAGTGGAACCATCAGCGGGCTGTATCGTGCACCGGAGGGTGAAGATCCATACGTCTATGCCAAAACCGGAACGCTCAGCAATACCACGGCACTCAGCGGATATATCTACACCGACTCAGGACGTAGATTAAATTTCAGTTTTTTGAATAACAATTATGTGATCAGCAACAACCGGATGAGGCTGGAAATGCAGAACGTCCTGGAGTTTATCAAGGAAAATTATTGATCCTCATCAGACCGCTAAAGTCGATCAGGTGGATTATTGGGAAGGAGTACTTGTGGCACGCCTCAAAGTCGTGCCACGAGTGTTTTGAACACTTCCCCGTCAAAACGCTTCAAGCGGTCAGACGGGTTTGAATCGAATGATTTGAACGGTTTAATTACACTCAGTAGAACCCGCCAGCATGTAGGCGGATTTAATAATGAATGTTTAATCTGGGAGTCACTCCGGAGGAGTGGCCTGTTTATAGAATTAAAAGTTGTAACCAAATTCCCGCCGAATAGAGAGTGTGGTTTGGATCTCATGGCGAAATAGAGGCGGTAATTGTACCAATGGTTATTGCAAAGGTGTACTCGTGGCACGCCTCAAAGTCGTGCCACGAGTGTTTTGAACACTTACCCCGTCTGATTGGCCAGAACGGCCTGACGGGACTATTTAATCAATAGCATTTTTTTGTCCATTACCGTTTGATTGGTCGTAATTCTGTAAATATAGAGTCCGGAAGCGAGACCGGCTCCATCAAAATCGACCGAGTAAAAGCCGGCTGAATGGTCCCCATCCACCAAGGTTTGAATTTTGCGGCCGATGGCATCAAAAACCTCAATTTTTACAGGTTGAGTCTCTGTGATGGCATATTCAATTTTTGTGCTCGGATTAAATGGATTGGGATAATTCTGTGCAATCAAATCTTCTTCGGGCAGCGCTGACGAAACAACGAGCAAGTAGTTTGCATTTCCCGATCGGTTGGTGTTTACCACGGCGATGGCTAAATCGGTCAATTCACTCCAATCCCAGGAGGTTTGAAGTGATTGGATTTCTGACGAACTGTTAAGGGCAAGCTGAATATCTGTCGAACCGTCACTGAAATAGCCGATCACTCCAAGTCCAATGCCTTCCCGGTCAGACTCAAGTGTAAATAGCGGTTGTCCCAGAGCAACATTTGAGGGGGATGCCTCAATAAAGTGAGCGGCCATGGGGCGAAGAATAAAACCGTTGGTCTGCCCGGGGACAAGCCCAAGATTGTTGGTGAAATTCGGTGTTGGATAGTTCTCCCGATCTTCAAAACCGAAGGAGTATCCGGAGTAGATCGGCCCGGATGCAATATGCCAGAGCAGATTGTTTAAATGCTCCCGTTCAAGGTTTCGGTCGCGCTGTGTAAGCGATTGCTGGACGGCATTAAAAAAGGGTTTGGTTCGGTTTTCAATAAACTGCTCCCAAACATCTACCCAGAACTCCATTCCATACTGTTCGGCAAAATAGAGCATCCAGGTGATGTGCGAATAGGCTCCGGGAGTAGGCGTGCCGGGCGACCCGAAGATGGATTGACTGCTTGGGATGGTGGAGTCAAAATCCTCTTTGATGTAGTTATAATAGTCATTCACATCCGGATAGACGATCTCTTCCATCAGGGTGGCATCCATCTCAATCCAGTCAAAGCTCCCGGCGCTTCCGTCCCATCGGTTGGTTGCATACTGAATGGCGTGTTTAATTTCATGGGCGATGGTTACATAGAGGGCTCCAATTACATCTCCGTCAGGGTGTGAATTTTCCGGAAATCCAGAAAAATTATTGTTGATGGTGATGTAGGAGGAAGAACCGGATGAAGTAGTGGTTCCATAGAAAATGATATCCTCAAAGTAGATCTCGTACGGTTCACCACGAAGAAAATCGACAAACCCTAATTGCTCAACTTGATATCTGTAGGATGAATCTGCAGCCTGGGCAGCCAGATAAATATAATCCGGTATTCCCGGTTCGATGGTACTCTCTGAAGGAACTGCATTTTGTCCTTCAGTCTCGTAAAAGAGCATAAAATTGCCTGAATCGGATAGATACTGTTCAAGGTGCGAACTTTCAGGCCGCTCAAAATAGGGTTCAATTTCAGCAACGGAGCTTGCCGGAAGCTGATCTTTGAGATGCAGAAATTCAGCATGAAGAGGTACAGTGCATTTGATGACTGCGTGCCCGGCCACATCATTATCTGAATCTAATTGAGATACTCTTGAATTGTAGCTTACCCGAATCTTTTCGATCAGTGCTTTTTCTCTAGATATTTCTCCCCGGCTAAGAGCTTCATCCAGTTCTCTGAACACCGGATTCTGAACCGTCTGAGCATAGGCGATTTTTCCTGAGAACAGGAGAGCAATCATCAGAATAAGTATAGTCAGGTATTTAGAGAGCGACATTTTTTGTTGTTACAGGATAATATAGTGTCAAAAATTTCGTAATTTTAAGGTTGTGAAAAAACAGGTGGTAGTTTGGGTTTGATTGGTAAAATTCCCCTTAAAAAAGGGGGAGTAAGGGGAATGTTCATCATATAATTATAAAATTTAATGAACACCCCTCTAAATCTCCCCTTATTAGGGGAGACTTTTTCATTCATTTTTGAGAATCAAACTCAAAATATTCATCGGCTCCAAGGAGTCATCACATAAACAGAAGTACAACGACCTACGCTAATAAAACGTCTATTTCCATGAAGTACGAAGTGATTCTCTATTACAACTTCAAACATATCGAAAATCCGGAACAGTTTTGTGAGGATCATAAAGCCTTTTTAAAAGATCTTGGGGTAAAAGGCCGCGTGTATATTAGTGATGAGGGCCTTAATGGAACTCTTGGCGGTACGCCTGAGCAGATGCAGGCGTATAAAGAGTATGTTTGGAATCTGCCTGGATTTGAAGACACGGAGTTTAAAACAGACATGCACGATACCATACCTTTCGCCAAGCTGAAGTGCAAGGTCCGTGAAGAGATTGTAGCTCTGCATATGGACGGGGTGAACCCCGAGGATGGCGGATATCATATGCCTCCGAATGAGTGGAGAAAGACAATGGAGTCCGGCGAGGATTATGTGATGATCGACGTTCGGAACGACTACGAATCAAAAGTGGGCCATTTTGAGGGAGCCGTAAAACCTCAAGTTGAAAATTTTTTCGATTTCCCAAAGTGGCTTGAAGAAAAAGAGCAGGAGATTCCGAAAGATAAAAAAGTGCTGATGTACTGCACCGGCGGCATCCGTTGCGAGAAGTTTTCCGTTCTGATGAAGAAGAAGGGCTGGGAAGATGTGAATCAGCTGCATGGCGGAATTTTGAACTACGCCAAGGAAGAGGGAGGCGAACACTTTAAGGGGAAGTGCTTTGTGTTTGATGACCGCCTTGTGGTTCCGGTCAATAAGGACAACCTGGAGCCGGTGGCGCACTGCGAAATTACCGGGAAACCGGCGGATAATTACATCAACTGCGCAAATATGGAGTGCAATAAACTGTTTGTCTGCTCCGAAGAGGGTGCAAGATTGATGGAAGGTTGCTGTAGTGAAGAGTGTAAGCAGAGTGAATTCAAGCGCCCTTTCGATCCCGACAATGCATTTCGTCCGTTCAGAAAATGGTACAACTACTTTGATGATGAGTTTAAAGAGAGAGAAGTCAGCGTGCCCGGTTCGGGTGGTTGCTCCGTATGAGCTGACCCGCACCATTCGCGTTAAACCCGCTGATTCCGGAAAAACTGTTCTCGACTTTTTTGATGAGCGGTTTCCGTATTTGGGTCGGGATCATTGGGCAGACCGTATCCATAGAGGGTGGGTTTTGAGGGAGAATCAACCTGTTGCTGCTGACTTTACCGTAAAACCTCACCTCAGGCTGCATCACTACTCTCCGAAAGTTAAAGAGCCGGCAGTGGCTTCGGATGTCCGTATTTTGGATGAGACCGATGACTGGCTGGCAGTCTATAAGCCGGCGCCCCTGCCTATGCACCAGGGCGGACGATACTACAAAAACACGCTACTCTACATGCTTGATGAGGTGGGTTACAAAAACCTGAAAATGGTTCATAGATTGGATGCCGTGACCTCAGGCGTGGTTCTGCTGGCCAAACATAAAGAGTCAGCCAAAACATTGAGAGTTGCGTTTGAGTCTGGCACTGTTCGGAAAGTATATCACGCGGTTGTGCACGGAGAGATGTCGGAGCCGGTTACCGTTCAGGCGCCCATCCGAAGGAAAAGAGGATTTGTGTTTGAGTGCGGTGAAGGACTGACAGGAGCTAAATCTGCAGTTACGAAATTTTTTCCTGAAGAGATTAATGACGGAAAAACCGTAGTACGGTGTGAGCCGGTGACCGGCAGAACCCATCAGATACGTTTACACCTGAAACACGTCGGATATCCAATTTTTGATGATCCGATTTATGGTCCGAATGGTGATAACACCGGCCAAAAACTACAAAACTCCGCAATTAGCTTGCGGAGTTTTGGTATAGAAATTGATGGGTTGGGGATTGATATCAATTTAATTTGACTCAATCAGGGATTATATTAGTTTCGGCGGATATTTTCTGTTGCAACCAAAATCGTGTATTTATTCTGCTCAACAGCATTGGCAGCAGCCATTTTTGCATAGTTCTCGCCCTTACAATCGTAATTGATTTCAATATTTCCACCCAAATCAATGTCGATGGGATCCAATAAATTATCCCCTGTATTTCCAATTAGAACAGAGCCATTGATTGTGGGTGTACCCTTGCCGTCAAATAGCTTGGCATTTTCAAAAATAACCAAACCGTTAAATGTAAAGTTACCGGCAACACTTAGTTCTGGGTCACTTTCCATTTCCATATTTCCGTTATCTCGAATAATTAAAATACCATAGCCTTCCGTATTCCCTTTGAGTTTAACCTGATCCTCCACAAGAAAAACTCCGGGAGTGGTCGCAGTTCCGTACTGAGATTTATCACCATAAATAGTCTCTGCATATCCGGAATTTAATAAGCGCTCAATAAGCTCATCGGTCGGCTCGTAATTCAGTTCAGAATCGACTACGATGTCACCGTCTAATAGATCTCCGCCATCCTTCTTCAAGGGTTCAAGAAGCAATTTGTCTTTGGTAGTTTGGGATTGTGTGGTAATAGGTGGTTTGTTTTCCGGGCAAGAAGAATTGACCCCATTAATCTCATGTGCTGCACCATCAACGTTAAAGTTACCTACGTCGGTGGGTAATTGAAGTGCTCCGGTAAAATCAGGTACCAGTTCAAAAAACGGTCGCTTTTCGTAGCGACTACGAACTTCCACGAAACGGTTACCAAACTCTTTACCGAGCTGTGCTTTGGAGTAGAACCAGATATTATCATGATCTCCGGATGTCCAATAGTCGTTTTGTTCGTAAACGGTATGCAACCTGACTTCCAACCCCTGTACTTCGGTTACCCAGGGAGATGTTTCACTGTAAGAATTTGGCCAGTCGTCATCTTTGTTGATCTCCTGCATAGCCATTTGTACTGCCGTGTGAGCAGCGTTTTTAGCCATCGTGTATTCGGCATAATCTACATTTTGCTGAGTGATCATACGTGCTGTGCTGTTTGTTCCCATCGATATAATACCGATTGACATCAAAACGCCCGCACAGATAATTAACATTGCTCGTCCCATAGTGGATTGGTTTTAATCGAGATTTAAATTTATCGGAGTGAATCTCTTATCCCATACCGAAGAAACATATCTTCCATCTCCGGTTGATCGCTTATACATTTTTTCTGCACTTTGCACCTCCAGTTCAACATGGATTTGCTTTACATTAGAGATGTCTGAGCAGCCGGTGGCAACAGACGTTCCTTCACTTTTTGGCTTACCATAATTGGTGTCATCAAAGTAAGTCAGTTCGAAACGGGTTACTCCCAGCAGGATATCTGTTTGATCTAAAATAGAACCATCATCATTATAGACTGTACGAACCAACGGCCTGTGATCATCATTACTTGTGCCGGGTACATCCTCAGTTTTCTTAAACTCCCATTCAATCAGTTTTGGGGTTACTGTTGAGTCGTCATGTATGTTTCGATAAAAACTGATTCGGTTAGCCAATTTACAGTTTAATATGGCACCCATTGTTTCCTGGGTCGTTTGGTTGACATCATAACCCATATTTGAGAAATCATCATTGATCATATCTGTAATACTGGAAACATGACTTCTTGTAATCTGCGCAATTGTTAGCTCTGCAGTACTATTGCTCACATTAATGTTGACCATCACAATGCCCAGCATAATCATGCCGGCAATGATAAAACTTGTAACCATGCTGAGATTCATATCAGAGTCTCCACAATTGAAATGTTATTCTGCATAATAATTCCGTATAAATTCCAATTTGTAACCTCGAGGTTGTTCACCGCTTCTTAAAAAGTCACTTGTAATATTAACTTCAATTTTTTTAAACGTAGACTGATTTGGAATTTCTTCGTAGTTAACATCATCTACATAGAAGACTTCTACATCAATGATAAAATCACCGTGTGAGGTTTGAATGGTATCTGTATAACCATGGTAATCTTCAAAAGCGATAAATTGATGGCGCTCTTTATTGTTTGGAAAGTCGGATGAAGGAGTAAAGCCTTCTGGGATCATTGTAGGCGGTGTAGAGCTATTGTAGGTTACCCTGTCGTAAGCTTTGGTTCTGGCCTCCTCAATAATCTCCTGACCGATCGAAATTACTTGCTGTTCCAATTCACCGTCAATTTGCATCACCGTATTCCGGTGAATCATTCGGTTGGCGTTCATCATAATCACCGAAAAGATGATCATCGCTGCCATGGTTTGTAAAACTTCACTGTAGCCGATCATATATCTAGCCTAATGGTGAATGGAATTTGTATTCAGTTATGTAGGTAACTCATGAAGCTTCTACGAGCTGACCTACCAGCTATAGTATAAAGAGAATAACTAACGGATTTTGTTACAGTTTTCTTAATTCGAGGCTTCTGTAATTAAAAAACCCCAATACGGCGGGGCCATATCAGGGCTTAAATGCAAGTAGTGAAGAGCCAAGTCTTCTTTTATTTGCGGTTTGTTTATTTGTCCATCAGCTTTTTGAAGTCATCCAACGTGGAGCGGACTGCTTTTTCTGATGCTCTTAAAAGTTCGGTTTCTGATTCGTCTAAATCAACCTCAATAATCTCCTTGATACCGCCATGACCCAGTTTAACGGGTACGCCCAGGAAGATATCTTTAATGTCGTACTCGCCTTCGAGCAACACGGCACATGGGAATATACGATTTTGATCGAGCATTATTGCCTCAACCATTTGAGCAGCCGCTGCACCGGGTGCGTACCATGCGGATGTCCCCATCAGGCCAACAATTTCGCCGCCGCCTTTCTTGGTTCGCTCAACAATGGCGTCCAGTTTGTCATTGTCGATCAACTGTGTAACCGGAATACCCGAAACGGTTGTGTAACGAGGCAGCGGAACCATGGTGTCGCCATGACCGCCCATCAGCAGTGCCTGAATATCTTTAGGTGATACATCCAATTCGCTTGCCAGGAATGCGCGGTATCGGGCGGTGTCCAGAATACCGGCCATACCCATTACTTTATTTTTATCGAGGCCGCTGGCGGTGTGTGCCACATAGGTCATCACGTCCAGCGGGTTTGAAACCACGATAATAATGGTGTCCGGTGAATATTTCACCAGCTCTTCGGTTACTCCTTTTACAATTTTACTGTTAATTTCGAGCAAGTCATCCCGGCTCATTCCCGGACGACGCGGAACACCGGCCGTAATCACACAAACATCAGAATCTTTGGTGTCTTTGTAATCAACGGTTCCGGTCAGGCGTGTGTCAAAACCGGAAATGGGCGCTGTTTCCCACTGATCGAGCGCCCGTCCTTTGGAAGGGTAAAACGTTTTGTCGCCGTCTTTCTTCTCGATGTCGAGCATCACAACTTCTTTGGCGAAATCGCGCTCTGCAATGCTAAATGCTACGGTTGAGCCAACATTTCCACCGGCTCCTACTACTGTTACTTTCATGATTTTCTGTTTTTTAGTTAGAAATAAACTTTTTGGCAGACGTTAATGCATTTCAAGTTTGGTCCCCTGAAGATTGCTCCTTATAAAATAACGGAAATATGAGTGTAATTGAAGTGATTTTGGAGAGTTTTATCCTTTTCTACGATCCATTCCCCACATTAACTTATTTCGCAGGGTTTCAAAATAATTTTGATCGGGAAGCTGAATTAAGCGAATGGAAAAATCACTTCGCACAATGTTTACCTCAAACTCTGATTCGCTGGGTTGTATAATTCCGTCATAGGCAAAAAGTGTATTTTTACCGCTCTCAGCACTTCGAATAGTCAATGTCTTGTTATCGGGCAGAACCAGGGGGCGGGTTGTGAGCGTGTGAGGGTTGATGGGGGTGAGTAGCATTACCGGTGTGGATGGCATAACAATAGAGCCTCCGGCTGATAGATTATAAGCCGTAGAACCGGTTGGCGTGGAAACTAAAAGCCCATCGGCCCAGTAACTGTTGATGAACTCACCATCATAATCTGCTTGGAGGGTTATCATTGAAGAAGTTTCTTTCTTTGTAAATAGAAACTCGTTCAGGGCATAATAGGAGTTGCCACCCGAAGATGTGGCTTTGAGCATTCTCCGCTCATCTATTTTATAATTTTCGGCAACAACCTGTTCCAGTGTATGATCAATCATATCAGGCTGAATGTTGGCCATGAAACCAAGCTTGCCGGAGTTGATGCCAAGTACAGGCCGGTTATCATTTTTAATTAGATGTGCCGTGTGAAGAAGCGTTCCGTCCCCTCCAACCGCAATGACGATATCACTCTCTTGTACAGCATCTGTCTCAGATTTTAGAGCCGTGGCGCTTTTGGAGGAGTCCAGATCGGGAAAGTGTGATTTGAGAGAAAGAGGCACATAAAGTGAATGGTTATTCTCTTCGCACCACTTAAAAATCTGATCTATCGGTTCCTGTACTGAGTATTTGTCTGGATTTGCTAAAATGGAAAATTTCATGAATCGTCCCTGTCAGATTCATCAACCTCTACATTTTCAACCGACAGTTTCCAAGGTACTGCAGTAGAACTCAAGCCTTTTACATAGTTGTGATGGATTCCAAAAATCGTGGTTTTGGCGGTGAGCCAAAGATTTTCTTTAGAAAAACCTAGAAATTCATTGTGAATATGATCTGCTGAGCGGCTATACAGGATTGTTTCGGGAGTTGGAGTCCGGATATCAAGGAAAGTGAGTGATGAGTCACCTCCAAAAAGTGAGTTATTTAGATCGTTGAAAATGATTCGTGCAAATGGATTGTCAGTAAACACGATATAAAACTCACCGCTGTTCACTTCGTTTTCTTCGTTATCGAGAGTTTCATACTTCTGAAAACGGATATCTCCACTCAGTGATAGCTGATCTCTTTCTAAATTGTTTAATCGATATTTAAATGCATCCAGATTCTGCTCACTATTCCCATTCAAATAAACGTTGGTAAGTCTTTGAGCAGAATGCTCGATCAGCTGAAACTGTCCACTGTAAGAGCTCGTGATTTGACCTTCTGTGTTTACGACTTGCTGCTGAATTAGCGGACTCATTTCAGGAATCCAATCGATATTTTGACGGGCAAACTGTTGAAAAATTTCAGACTCGCTGCTGAAAAAACTGAAATTAATTCTGTTGATTGGATAGCTTCCAACCTGCTCGGTAAAACGCGGGGATGGATTTCGAGCCAGTATGACTGCGTTTTCACTTTTCTCGTTTAATATATACGGTCCGGTACCAACCGGCTGATTTTTTAAACCCGGCTCACGATTTTCAACTGCTTCTCTCGGATAAATTGAGAGGTAGGGTGATGCGAGTTTGTGTAAAAACTGGTCGTCAGGATGTTTTAGTGTAAAACGAATTGTTGCGTTGTTGATAACTTCAATCCCTGATACTCCAGAAATTACCCGTTGATCCGGATCATATACATTCCGTTGCTCCAAATAGTAGTTTTCAAATCCCCGAACATTCATCAAAAGCTGTGCAGCTGTGTGTGGTACTCCATTTCTTGCTGTTCGTTCAAATGCCCATTTTACATCTTGAGCTTGAATTCTCCGGCCTACACCTGCACTGAAAACATTACTGTCGTGAAAATAGAGGTCACGATTGATTGTAAGGAGATACTGTCTGCCGTCTTCGGATACTTCGGTATTTGTGACCAGTTTTGGCTCCGGTTCACCGTTATCATTTAATTCAAAGAGACCGTCATAAATGAGTGAAATAACCCGCAATGAGCTTAAATTTTCAGCAAAAAGCGGATCCAGATTGGTAACCGGTTCAAGTAAACCAATGCTCAGCTGCATAAATTCATCCTGAGGTTGCAAAACAGCTTCTTGGTCCGTTGTGTCCGCTGCACTTTCAGGCGATCGGTCGACAACTGTGACAGTGTCTGTAGTGCCGCAACTTTGAAGGATTAAAAACAACGAAATGAGCAGCAAGTATGAGGTAAATGTTCGTGAGATCATAGCTTATTTATTCCCTTTTAGACCTTTGATGCCTTTAACAGCTTTTTGGCTCAGTAAGTTTGTGTCGTATGTTAAAACCCTGCCATTTTTTTTCTGATGGTTTGTAACGGCAATATCGATCATTTCAGTGAGCAGGCTGTCGAACCCGATTCCTGACTCTTTCCAAAGGTAGAACGAAAAAGAACCGGGTATGGTGTTAATTTCGTTAAAGTAGAAATTTTCGGTTTCTGACTCTACCAGAAAGTCGAGACGTGCCAGCCCGCTGCAGTTAAATAACCGGAAGATTTTTTTAGATGTTTCCTGAATTGAATTTGAGAGAGATTCGGAAATGTTTGCAGGAATTTCACGATCAGCGGATGCCATCCCTTTTGAAGCATCATCTCTCATATATTTATCTGCAAAAGAAAGCAGTTCTTCGGTACCGAGCGGACGTTCACATACGCTTGCAACCGGTTTTTCGGCCGTGCCCTTTACAGAACAATTAATTTCTGTTAGTGGAGATATAGCCTTTTCTATCAATAAGTGATTATCATATCGAAAAGCTGTTTCAACAGCTTCAATCAATTTTTCTTTGTCGTTTACAACTTCAACCCCGATACTGCTGCCTAGGTGAACAGGCTTCACCACACACGGATAGTTCAGCGTTTCAACTTTATTTAAAATCTTTCCCTGATTTTCTATCCAGTTCGATTCAGTAAAATGAATGCCTTCCACAACAGGAATTCCGGCAGATCTGCAGAGAGACTTAGCCGTGACTTTATCCATGCCAACGGCCGAACCCATTACACCGCTGCCTGTGTATGGAATGTTAAACTGTTCGCAAACGCCTTGAAATGAGCCGTTTTCGCCTGCAGAACCGTGAAATGACGTCAGTACTGCATACACGATATGCTGAGCGGCTCTCGAAAAGAGTCCTCCCTTCTTTTCCTCAAGAACGGTTTGCCCCAGTTCATTATGAGTAAAATGGCAAGGGGTCGCGTTTTCAGTCAGTTTACCGAGATCCTCATACTGTTTTAAATCGAGCAGAGGAGCTCCGGTAAACCACTTTCCGCTCTTTGCAATGTAGAGCGGGATAATATTATAATCTGAACCTTCAAGGGCATGAATAGCCTGCATGGCTGTCAGAACGGATACTTCGTGTTCCGGGGAGGCGCCGCCGAAAGCAACAATGAGATTTTTTTCCATCATAGAGTCTTGTCAATTTATTTGATGATACAAAGTTCACCTTTTAATTGACAGAATAATCATTCGATGGAGTCCCAATCCTGAACTATCCACAACCGCACAACTATGATGAACTATTCAGTCCCTTAAGCTTGAGCCGTGATGATTCTATTTTGAGAGGTACAAGCTCTTAAACTCATACGGCTTCTTAAAGTGTTCATCATTGAAATCCTTTGCGAAGTAAATACTTTCTCCGGTTGATTTCATCTCGGGACCCAGCTCCTTCTTCACTTCCGGGAATTTATCAAATGGGAACACCGGCTCTTTAATTGCCCAGTTCACCAGCTTCGATTCCAGATCAAACTCTTTGAGTTTAGCACCAAGCATCACCTTCACCCCAATCGCGGCTTCCGGTCGCTGTGTGGCTTTGGCCAGGAACGGGATGGTTCGGGTGGTTCGGGGATTGGCTTCCAATACATATACTTTCTCATCCTTGACCGCATACTGCACATTCAGGAATCCGAGGATCTCCATATTTTCAGCAATTTTCTTCTGGTACTCCTCAATCGTTTTAATGACCTCATCGCTTAGCGAGTATGGTGGTACGACTGCTGTCGAATCTCCGGAGTGAACCCCGGCCGGCTCAATATGCTGCATGATGCCTGCAATGTGTAGCTGACCGCCATCATATACCGAATCTACATCCACCTCAATGGCGTGCTCCAGGTATTTATCGATCAGGAAGGCATTTTCGGGATGGGTTTTCAGGATGTTTGCAACATATTTTCGTAGCTCTTCTTCTTTTACCGCGATTCGCATTCCCTGTCCGCCGAGTACATAACTTGGGCGGATGAGAACCGGATACCCAATTCTGCCGGCAATTTTAACCGCCTCTTCCACTTCTCTTGCGGTTCCATACTCCGGGAATGGGATGTCCAGCTTCTTGAGGAATTTGGAGAACTCGCCCCGGTCTTCGGCAAAATCTATCATGGCAAAATCAGTTCCAAAGATCTTGATGCCTTCTTCCACAAATCGCTTGCCAAGCTTAAGGGCCGTTTGTCCCCCCACCTGAAGAATGACTCCTTCCGGTTTTTCGTGGTCGATGATATCCAAAACCCGCTCCCAGTATACCGGCTCAAAGTAAAGCTTGTCAGCAAAATCGAAGTCGGTGGATACCGTTTCGGGATTACAGTTCACCATGATAGCCTCGTATCCCATTTCCTTGGCAGCCAAAACGGCGTGCGTGCAGGAATAATCAAATTCAATTCCCTGTCCAATTCGGTTCGGGCCGCTTCCCAGAATCAGGACTTTCTTCTTGTCAGTCATTTCACTTTCGTTTTCCCCTTCGTAAGCAGAATAGTAGTATGGGGTTTGCGCCGGGAATTCCGCAGCACAAGTATCCACCATCTTGAAGGATGGGGTGAGGCCAAGTTCTTTTCGTCGGTCACGGACTTTCTTGTCGTCCACTTTTTCACCGCTCTTGCTCAGTAAATACGCGATCTGTGAATCAGAAAAACCGGCCTGTTTCAGCTCAAAGAAATCGTCTTTGGAGATCTCTTTGAGAGTTTGACCTTCAGTCCGGTTTTCCAACGAGACCATGTATCGGATCTGTTGCAAAAACCAAGGATCTACTTTGGTGATGTCGGCAATTTCTTCGACGGAAGCGCCCAGTTTGAATGCATTTCGGATTTGCATGGAGCGATCCCAATAGGGCTTAAGGAGTCGATCGCGCACTGTCTTTCGGTCGAACTCTTCGTAGCCATCGGCTCCTAAGCCATCGCGGCCAACTTCCAGTGACTGCCACGCTTTGTTTAAGGCTTCGGGGAAGTTTCGCCCGATCGACATCACCTCTCCCACCGCTTTCATCTGTGTAGTCAGCTCTTCATCCACGCCGGGGAATTTGTCGAAGTTAAATCTCGGAATTTTGCAGACTACATAATCGATACTTGGCTCAAAGCAGGCCGATGTGGTTCCGGTAATCTGATTTTTGAGTTCATCCAGTGTGTAACCAACGGCCAGCTTCGTGGCCACTTTCGCGATTGGGTAGCCGGTAGCTTTGGAGGCAAGTGCTGAAGAGCGGCTCACCCGCGGGTTGATTTCGATGGCTACTAATCGGTCACTTCCCGGTTCCATGGCAAACTGCACATTACAGCCACCCGCAAAGGTTCCGATACTCCGCATCATCTTGATCGCTGCATCACGCATGTGTTGCAACTGTTTGTCAGACAGCGTTTGTGTTGGTGCTACGGTTACCGAATCCCCGGTGTGAACCCCCATCGGATCCATATTTTCGATGGAGCAGATGATGATCACATTGTCGTTTGCATCCCGCAGAAGCTCCAGCTCGTACTCTTTCCATCCAAAAATAGACTCCTCGATTAGTACCTGGTGAACGGGACTCAGTTCCAGCCCACGGAGTACTTTTCGTTCAAATTCATCTTCGTTCCATACGATACCGCCGCCGGCTCCGCCCATTGTAAATGACGGACGTATAACAATCGGTAAGCCGCCCAGCTCTTCCTTAATCTCTTTGGCGTCAAGCAGCGATTGGGCAGTGCGGCTTTTACACTGCTCGATCCCAATCTCCTCCATCTTATCTCGGAATAGCTGTCGATCTTCAGTCAGTTCAACAGCGTCTATATCTACCCCGATGATCTTAATATCATTTTCTTTCCAGAAATTCTCTTTCTCGAGATCTCGGCAGAGATTTAAACCGGTTTGTCCGCCCATGGTTGGAAGCACGGCATCCGGTTTTTCTTTCGCTACAATTTCCCGGATGGAATCGGTGGTCATAGGAAGCATATAAACGGCATCGGCCATAATCGGATCCGTCATAATTGTTGCCGGGTTCGAGTTGATGAGCACAATCTTATATCCCTCCTCCTGCAGGGATCGGCAAGCCTGAGAGCCGGAGTAGTCAAATTCGCAAGCCTGGCCAATTACAATAGGTCCTGAACCAATGATCAAAATTTTGTTGATATCGTCGCGTCTGGGCATTTTTCGAGGTTTTTTGTAGTCGTTTTAAAAAGTTGGATCGTTGTTTGTATAGCTGTAAAGAGCCTTTAAATCTCAAGACTCAAATCTTACATCTATTTTTGCTCCTTCATCATGTCGATAAACTGATCGAACAGGTACGCTGAATCATGCGGGCCGGGAGAAGCTTCGGGGTGATATTGCACCGAAAAGCCCGGAAAGTTCTTAAACTTTAATCCTTCAATCGTGCCGTCGTTCAGGTTGATGTGAGTCACATCGGCGATCTTTTCATCCAGCGAATCCTCATCCACGGCAAATCCGTGGTTTTGTGTAGAAATTTCCACCAGACCGGTAGCCAAATTTTTTACGGGTTGATTGGCTCCGCGGTGACCAACAAACATCTTGGTGGTTTTGAGTCCTTCGCTGAGCGCCATTAACTGATGGCCGAGGCAGATCCCGAACATCGGCTTGCCGGTACTTTTTGCATAATTCACAGCTTCAAGGGCATATTCTGCCGTTGCTGTGGGGTCGCCCGGGCCGTTGCTGAAAAAGTAGCCGTCGGCTTCCCACTCTTTGATCTCATCTGCTGATGTTTTGGCCGGAAAGATCCGGAGTGTGCATCCGCGTTTGTTCAAGTTGTTGATGATGTTTTGCTTAATGCCGTAGTCAAATGCAGCTACGCGAAATTCGTCCTTTCCATTTACGGTTTGGGCTTCGGAACGAGTTACTTTCGTGGCGAGCTCAAGCCCCTCCATGTCGTCCCAGTTTTTGGCCATTTCAACAAGCTTTTTCTCGTCGAGCTCTGTACTGGATATGACTGCATTCATCACTCCCTGTTCGCGGATGTGACGAACCAGCATTCGTGTATCAACCCCGGAGATACCCGTAATTTCATTGTCCTCAAGATACTCCTGAAGACTTCGGTCAGCCATCGGGTTGCTATACTCATCAGAAAAAGCTCGGCAGATGACTCCTGCCACCATCACTTTTCGGGCTTCATCGTCGCGTGGCTGGGTTCCGTAGTTTCCAATGTGCGGGTAGGTCATCATCATCAGCTGCCCGAAATAGCTGGGGTCGGTGAAAATTTCCTGGTAGCCGGTCATACTCGTGTTAAAGCAGAGTTCGCCACCGGTGATGCCGTCATGGCCAATGGCCCGGCCGTGAACAACAGTTCCGTCGCTAAGTGCTAATATGGCTTTTTTTCTTGGATTTAGAGACATGAATCAGTTCTGTTTCTGGGTTTTTGTGTGGTAGGTTGGAAGGATTTTAGAGCTGTAACTTCAAAATTTTGCTCAAAAAAAATCCGACTACGGAAACCGCGTCGGATTAATGAAACTGTATTAACTATGAGGAATGCCATTAATTGCACGACCTCCATTTTTGGGTGTGCGTTGGCAAAGTTTCTAATCTATGGATTGCTGTCTGAAAGATTTTTCTACGAGCTTTTTTGAAGTTTGACAAAGATAAGCAGTCGAGAGTTTCGATTCAACGTTCATTGAGATTTTAATAAATTTGATTTGAGCTGCTCGTCTCAATTTCCTCCTGAAGCTCCATCAATCATGTAGTAGATCTCCTCTCCCGGCCCGACAGGAATTCCCAGGCCAAAGACCATGATATAAAATAGAATAATCCATCCTATGAGGAAGAAAATACTGTATGGAAGCATCATCGCGATAATGGTTCCGATTCCCAGGTCTTTGTCGTACTTATTGGCAAAAGCGAGGATCAAACCGAAGTAGCTCATCATCGGGGTGATGATGTTTGTTACAGAGTCGCCAATTCGATAGGCAGCCTGAATCACTTCGGGCGTGTATCCGATCAGCATCAGCATGGGGACGAAGATGGGTGCGGTAACGGCCCACTGAGCAGAGGCGGAACCGAGCATCAGGTTCACGGAACCCGAGACCAGAATAAATCCGATGAAAATAATGGGCCCTGTGGCTCCCATACTCTGCAGGAATTCAGCCCCCTTTACAGCAAAAATCTGCCCTAGATTACTCCATCCAAAATAGGCGACAAACTGTGCAGCAAAGAAAACAATCACAATATAAAGGCCGAGTGTAGACATCGCATTCGACATTCCCTTAATGATGTCGCGGTCCGACTCCATGGTGCCCACAAGTTTTCCGTAGACAAATCCGGGTATAAGGAAGCAGATGAAAATAAATGTCACCACGCCGCGAAGGAATGGGGAATCTTTCCAGTCGCCGGTTTCGGGGTTTCTTAAAATTCCGTTTTCAGGAACAATTGTGAGTGCTAAAATTCCAAACATAATAACGATGGAGACGCCGGTCCATTTAAGCGCCCGGATCTCCTTTTCAGTCAACGGATCCATAGAAGCTTCCTCAGAAAGATCTTCCATCGCCATGCTTTCGTCATATTCTCCAAGTTTTGGCTCAACAATACGGAGTGTAACAAACGCGCCGAGAGCTGTAATCATAAAGGTGCTTACAAACATGAAGTAGTAGTTTGCGGTGGCAACTACTACATAGTCGGGATCGATCAGGTTGGCTGCTTCCTGGGTAAGTCCGGCCAGCAGCGGATCGATGGTTCCCAATAGAAGATTGGCGCTATATCCACCTGAAACACAGGCAAAAGCACACGCAAGACCCGCCATCGGGTGGCGCCCCATAGAGTGAAAAATAACTGCGGAGAGAGGAACGAGCACAACATATCCCATCTCTGAGGCCGTGTTTGAAATGACCGCCGAAAAACAGATCGCAATGGTAACCAGGTTTTTGGGGGTTACAATGAACCGGAAAATCTTTTTTGGTATAGCTGTAATTCCTGATCCGATTTCACCTTCAGGTTTGAATGCTGCTGCTTTCAACACAATGCCCCGTATAACGGCACTGATCAAGCCTGAATGCTCAGCAACACCCACACCCAGCAAGGCTACCAGAACCACCCCGAGCGGTGCAAAACCGGTGAAGTTGGAGACCATATTTGTGACAATCATTCGAAGTCCTTCCGCATTTAGCAGGCTAACCGGCCGGATGATGCCGTCCGGAGCTCTTCCGCCGGAACCTTCGGGTCGTGGATCGGCAGCACTCCATTCCATCCATTCTGCAAATCCGCTGAGTAACACTACACCAAAAGCAAAAAGAGCGAAAAGTGTTACAGGGTGAGGCAGCAGGTTTCCAAGCCACTCTACAAAATCGAGAAACCTTGTGAATAACGACTTTTTCTCGGTGCCCTGCTCAGGCACATTGGGATCATCAGTTTTTGGATATTCACTCATAAAATTGAAAGGCTTTTTATTTCAAATGTTTGGCATGTTTTGTGCCGAGAATTAAATCAGGTTTGAAGGCTGATTTGAAAAAATATCCCGTAGTGGCTGCTACGGCACCCATCAGTCCCCCAATCACAAATGTGAGGATTAAGACATTTTCTGAAGTGTGAACCTGCAGCATCTCAGCAATTCGGCCGGTAAGTATTCCCTCATTTAATACATGGATATAGAATGCCTGAACAAACCAGGCTGAGCCTACTCCGGCAAAACCGATCAGAAATGCGTGGACCCATCGATCCAGCATGAGGGCTCCAATAATGAGCGCCGGTGCAACTCCAATCCACCAGGGAAAGAAAAGATTTAAAAACCAGGTAATAGCAAAGATGATAAAAAATGGCAGCATGTAAACAGATCGGGTTAGAATATGCAACGTTGGAGTATAGGAGTTTGCAGGATAAACCGAAATAACCGGATTGATGTCATAACTCTTATTGCAACCGAGAATTTAATAATCGCGGAGATACTTTTTAAAAAAGCGTTTTTCCGGAGAATAAAACTGACAGAAGTTACGGTCTCAATTTTGATCTGATAGTGATTATTCTGATCTTTCAGGTCGTAATTTTATTGCGTAAAAAACATATTCACAATCAGAAATTAAGTAAAAATCAACATGGCAAAGGTTGAAGTCGTGATGCCCCAGATGGG
>NZ_MDWE01000018.1 GCF_001715195.1 Rhodohalobacter halophilus | reverse complement strand
TTATCGGGACCGGTAAAGCTGCTTCAGGCAAATCATCATCACCGGTGCCAAAGAAAGAATCAAAAGCGGATACTGCTCCAAAAGAGGAAGAACGGGAGTCTGTACAACAAGCTCCGGCTGCAAGCGGATCCGAGCCGCAAAGAGTTGGAAGCGACGGCCGCTTCTTCTCTCCGTTGGTACGATCTATTGCCAAAGAGGAAGGAATCAGCCAGGAAGAGCTGGAATCTATTGAAGGCAGCGGAAAAGATCATCGCGTAACCAAGGATGATGTTCTTCAATATCTGGAAGATCGCAAGGCAGGAAAAGTGAAGGCACCGTCTGCTTCGAAGAGTAGTGGACTCTCTAAACCGGGAGCCACAGGAAGCAGCTCCGGGAAGATTTCTGCGGGTGAGTTAAACATCACCGGGCCGGATGAGAATGTGGAGGTGATTAAGATGGACCGTATGCGCAAGATGATTGCGGAGCATATGGTTCGATCCAAGCAGACTTCTGCTCATGTAAGTACCTTCAGCGATATTGATGTAACAAATATAGTGAAGTGGCGAAACGCCAATAAGAGGAAATTCCAGGAGCAGACCGGAATTAAGCTAACCTACACTCCAATTTTCATCGAAGCGTTTATTAAAGCGATCGGTGAATTCCCGCTGCTGAACAGCTCTGTGAACGGAGATGAAATCATCCTTAAAAAGGATATCAACTTTGGCCTGGCTGTTGCCCTGGGTGAAGGCGGTAAAGGTGGATTGATTGTGCCGGTTATCAAAAAAGCGCAGGATCTGAACTTGGTTGGCATTGCCAAAGCAGTGAGCGACCTTGCAAACAAAGCCCGAAATAAAGAGCTGAGTCCGGACGATCTTGTTGGCGGGACAATCACTCTTACAAATTACGGAAGTGTGGGTAACCTGATGGGAACTCCGATTATCAATCAGCCCCAGGTGGCAATCCTTGGAACCGGTGTAATCGAGAAACGACCGGTTGTCATGGAAACCTCACAGGGTGATATGATCGGCATTCGCCACATGATGTACTTGACTATGAGCTACGATCACCGAATTATTGACGGTGCTCACGGCGGTGCATTTACAACCCGAGTGAAGGAGCTGCTGGAGAATTTTGATCCGAACCGGGCAATTTAAATTAGTTTAGAAACCCCGGTGATCGATAGATGACAGCAAGTTCCCCGGAATGACATAACAGCTGATTTAGAGAAGCGGCATAAGTGATTATGCCGCTTCTTTTGTTTAGTTTACAGAAAAAATTGTGGTACGAAATGGACGTTTATAAATCGATTGATGAGGTTCGGGGTGCAATCAAAAAGTTTAAATCTGACGGGAAGCGCATTGGATTTGTCCCCACGATGGGTGCACTGCATGAGGGGCACCTCTCGTTAATTCGATTAGCCAAAAAGCACGCTGATGTTATTGTTGCATCTATTTTTGTAAATCCTGAACAGTTTGGACCAAATGAGGATTTCGACAGCTACCCGCGAGAGCTTGAAGCGGATCTCAACAAATGCGAAGATGAGGGAGTGGCAATCGTTTTTGCACCCAATCGGGATGACGTTTACGACAAGAAAAAATATATCCGTATTGAGGTTGATGAACTGAATCGGCATATGTGTGGCGGAAGTCGCCCCGGGTTTTTTGAGGGTATTTTATTGATTGTAAATAAACTGTTTAACATCATATCCCCCGACGTGGCTGTATTTGGAC
The DNA here is from genome assembly GCF_001715195.1 of Rhodohalobacter halophilus. GTDB lineage: Bacteria > Bacteroidota > Rhodothermia > Balneolales > Balneolaceae > Rhodohalobacter > Rhodohalobacter halophilus. The sequence continues at coordinate 1,711 of NZ_MDWE01000018.1, read as the reverse complement.
AGAAAGATATTCAGCAGTTTCAGATAGTGAGTCAGATGGTGCGCGAGTTTAACCACGATATTGAACTGGTTATGGCGCCGATTGAGCGGGCCAACGACGGCCTGGCATTGAGCAGCAGGAATAAATATCTGTCTGATGAAGAGCGGGAAATTGCACCGGGTCTCTACCGGGCACTAACCTATGTAGAAAGGCAGATAAAAAGTGGGGTAGAAACCCCTTCACTACTTCTGAAGCATCAAAAGAGTGAGCTGGAAGCAAAAGGTTTCAAAATTGATTATCTTAATGTGTTTGACAAAAAAACGTTACGGCCGGTTAATGCGTTAAAAGAAGGCGGTGAGTATATTCTTGCCGGCGCAGCCTGGCTGGGCAAAACGCGTTTGATAGATAATTTTTTGATTGAATTGTAAGTAGTACACGTTGTTATGAAGCTTTCGATGTTTAAATCCAAACTGCACCAGATGCGGGTAACCGAGGCGAACCTGATGTATGAAGGGAGCATCACTATTGATGAGGATTTGCTGGATATGGCAAATATTCTTCCCTATGAAAAAGTACAGGTTGTGAATATAACTAACGGTTCGCGCTTGGAAACATATACAATTCCCGGCGAGCGCGGAAGCCGGATTTGCTGCCTGAACGGTGCTGCTGCCCGTCTCACTCAGGTTGATGACCGGGTGATTATTATGGCCTATGCGCAGATGGATCCCGAAGAGGCCAGAAACTACAAGCCGACTGTGGTTGTGGTGGATGAAAATAACGAACCGAAGGATGTTCTCGAAAATGTAAGCCACGGCAAAAAATATGGTCTCGAAAACGGAATGATTGAAAATCCTGACTGATCCAATAGAATGTAGAAATTAAAAAAGCCCCGATTTGAGAATCTCAGATCGGGGCTTTTTTGTGCTCTTTTTGAACCTCCGTTAATTCCCTCTTTTAATAAGAAGGGAAATAAAGTTTCAAAACAGTGTGATACCTATTGAATTAGCCGGAATACTCAGGCAGCAGTTCAAAAAACTTCGCAGAGGTTTGAATCCCGCGATGGAAATCTTTCAGGGAAAAACTCTCATTCGGTGAATGCAAGGCGTCTTTTGTGAGACCAAAACCCATCAGGATGGAGTTGACACCGAGCACTTTCTTAAAGTCGGCAACAATTGGAATGGATCCGCCTTCCCTTGCAAACAACACATCTTTTTGATAAACCTCTTCAAATGCTTTTGCGGCTGCTTTCAGTCCGTAAAAATCGAGGTCGATGACTACCGGATGGCCGCCATGATGTTCCTCAACATCGACTGTTACCGTATTGGGTGCAATCGATTTCACATAATCGGCAAAAAGTTTAGCGATCTTCTTGGGATCTTGATCGGGTACTAATCGCATGCTAATTTTGGCTCCGGCTTTTGCAGGAAGTACGGTTTTGGCACCTTCACCCTGATATCCGCTCCACAACCCATTTACGTCCAGAGTGGGTCGCGCAGACGCTCTCTCCAATGTGCTGTATCCTTTTTCTCCGTGAACTTCTTTCAGATTTAGATTCTTCTTGTAGTCCTCTTCATCAAAAGGAAGCAGTTTGTACGCTTCCCGCATCTCAGCTGTCATCGGTTCCACATCGTCGTAAAAACCGGGAATCTGAATGACACCGTCCTCATCTTTCAATTTTGCGATTATTTCAGCAAGAGCATTGGCAGGGTTTTCAACGGCGCCACCATATACT
>NZ_MDWE01000017.1 GCF_001715195.1 Rhodohalobacter halophilus | reverse complement strand
GGAGATCGCGGTTAGGTCCCGTTACGTGAACTTCCATATATGCCAATCCGCGCAGGCCATAGGTGATGGATGGCTGATCTTCCCCAAACATCGCCGTGTCTGAAATGAGTACCATATCACACTCGAGCAGATCCTTATTCGCTTTGATGAAGGGAACCAGGTTCGGTGAGCCGATCTCCTCTTCCCCTTCAAGGATAAACTTCACATTTACAGGAAGTTCAGTTCCGGTTTTCATATAGGATTCAATTGCTTTCACATGGGTGAAAGACTGCCCTTTGTCATCGCTCGAGCCACGGGCATAGACACGCCCCTCTTTCACTGTCGGCTCAAACGGTGGAGTTTCCCAAAGCTCATCCGGATCGGAAGGCTGAACATCGTAATGACCGTAAATCAGAACAGTTGGCCGGTCTTTGTGCGGGCATTTTTCTGCGGTAATGATGGGGTGTCCTTCAGTTTCGTGAAGTGTCACATGACCCAGACCAATCTCATTAAGTTGATCAATTAAAAATTGCGCTGCTTTTTTTACGTCTCCTTTGTGTTTTGAATCCGTACTAACGCTGGGAATTCGAAGAAAATCAAAAAGTTGCTCTTCAAAACTATTGGCGTTGTCGCGGATGTAATTTGCTACAGAACTCATACAGTAATTTTAGTCAGTTAGTTTTTATGAAGATACGTTTTTAAGTGCTGAATGTCATTTTCAAACAGCACGATATCGCCCTTGAATACTGCTCGTTTACGGTATTACTCTGACGGAAGGTGATGGAATCCAGCCGGTCATGCCATTTTCCAGGCGAATGTATAACCATTCATCACGGCTTTCGCTTTGGTGCTTGTCAACTCTTAAAATGTAGCCTTCGTAGGCAATGCTGACTTCAGCGGATGTTGAATTGGGCGACTGATAAACACGACTCTGCCGATCGGTTACAACTCCCGTGTCGTATCGATTGTCGAGGTAGGTGATGTAAAAAGCAGAAGCAAAATGGACTAAGGCAAGCCCCATGCACGCATACATCAGGTAGCGATACAGATTCTGATTTTTTTTTAAATACCATGAAATCAGGATTAGTACAACAGCGCTGTAAAGAAATACAAACCCAAGTATGTGCAGTGCTGAAGTACCGACCTGCTCATCAAGAAATGTAAAAAATCTTTCCCAGGGCAGTGGCGGCAATACAGCGGAGCGTCTGCTAAAGCGTTCATTAATCGTTTGAACCGCCTGCAGTGCGTCTGACTTTGTCTCCTTGTAGTTGGAAGACCTTAAAAAATAGTATTTGGCCATCCCAAGTGAGTCGAGCTGTGAATAGGCAATTCCCATATTATACCATAAGGCACCGGACTGATGACCCTCCTTTTCAATCTCAATGTATTGATCAATCGCTTGCCGAAACTCTTGCTGTTCAAGTAACTCGGTGGCTTCATTAAAAGCGGTCTGTTGAGCATGGAGGGCTTCAAAAGAGGTTGGAAACAATAGAAACAGTAAGGCTACAGTCAGTCTTCTCACAGCAATTTTTTTAACTCTTTAATTAACTGTTCCGTTTTTTCGATGTCTTTCATTTGGTCGTCCATTGAGCCCGCCGGTGCATAGCTGATGGTTGCGCACTTGTTAAGCAGCATTTTTAATGTTTTGGCTGTCTCAACAGAAGCCTCGTTCTGTTTAACTTTTTCGACCAAGTCATGATCTGAAAGGCCGGCAAGCGGCAGGCCCAGCTTATCGCTTATATACCCGCTTAACGCCTTGTGAAGATGGTTGTAAATCTCTTTAGTGTTCTCTTGTTCATGGGCTTTTATTGCAGCTTCAATATGATTTTTTGCAGTCTCAAAAGAGCGGTGTGACCTGGCATAGACAGAGTCAGACTGTAATCTCTCTAACTGCTGCTTTTTCAGATATCCGACAATGAGTATGGCCAATGGTAAAATCCAGAGTATCCAATAGATCGTTCGAGAATAAAACGGCCGGTTTGGATTGGAGTTCCATACGGCAAGTCCGGTAACCGGGGTCAAAACAGCGTCGGATGCTGAACCGCTGCCCGCAATAGTTGCACCGGAAGCGGGGGAGGCGCGGAAGGTGATTTCCGGCAGTGTGATGTACCTCTGGCGCCGGTTATCTACATCATAGACGGAGATTCGTTGCTCGGGTACCCGAAACTCTCCCGGAGCACGCGGTACAAGAAGTTCGGTAAATGTTTTCTCACCTCGAATGTTCAGCCCCCTGCGCTCGATATTGCTGCTTTCCTGAGGGGTGTAGAGGTCAATGCCATCGGGCATATTGTACTCAGGTCTTCGAAGTAGTGGAATATTTCCGGTTCCGCGTATTGTGGTAGTCAACTCCACGGTTTCGCCGGTGGCAACACTGTTTCTGTTGATGGATCGTTCAATGGTTAGATCGCCAACGGCATTAATATTCACCACATCCCGTTCAGTTTGAGGAAGTGGCTGGATATCCAGCTCAATGGGTTCAGACTCTAAAGAAACTCGCCTTTGATTGATACTGCCACCAAAAAAGCTCCCAAACGGGTCATTGCGGGAAGGCCGCGTTCTTACCCCAACACTCATCGGATATTCCGCAAGTGTGAGGTTACCGCTTCGGCTGGGGAAGAGTGCATATCTCAACAATGTTGCAGTTCGGTACCGAACTCCGTTTAAAATTACTGACTCTGCCTCAGGCTGGCGGATATTTTCCAGCTCCTCTTTCCAGAAACCATCGGTGCGCCAACCTGCAGTGGGCTGGAATGATGTGATTTCAATGCCTTGCTTGAAATAGAGTACAACGCTCGCCACAATCTGCTGACCGGTTACCGGCCGGTCGTCACTCAATTCAACTTCAAGAAAAATATCGGGGAGCTGTCTTGATGAATCGGTCGATAAATTTCCCTTTTCAATAATTTCGATTTGAATGGGATTGGTTTGGCGTGTTTCTCCATCTATTTCTATAGAAACCGGCGGAATGGTATGAACACCTGTATCCCTGGCAATTAGCGAAAAACTGTAGGTTGTGCTTGTCGTTGTTCGGCCATTAACGATGGAAATGCTCGTACTTCGGGATGGTGTTGATGAGAGAACTCTGACGCCATACAGCTGCGGGAGAACCGGGAGGGAAACGTCTCTCATGGATGAACCTGAAACTTCAATATTCAGATTAAATTGCTCACCGACAAAAATCCGGTTTTCTGAAACAGTTGCTTCCAGTGTGTAGTCCTGGCTGTAAAGATCGGCCGGCAGCAGTACGGAAAACAAAATTCCGAGCCCGATAAGCGATGAGAAACTACCAATCTTTATCATTGTCCGGATTTCTTGTGGTTGCCTCTTTTTTCCGGTTTTCGAGCAGCTCTCTCTCAAGCTGTTCCAGGGCGTTCAGTATGTTTTCAGCCTCTTCAGGTGTCATATTTTGAGGCTGCGGCTGACTTTCAGGATTTTGCGGTTGATCCTGTGGAGGTTGTTCATTTGGATTTTGCTGCTGATCCTGATTTTGCTCATTCTCCTCTTCATTCTGATCACCGTCTGAGTCGGAATTATCCTGTTGCTGTTGTTCTTGCTGCTCTTTCTCCTGCTTCTTTTTTATGGCAAGTTCATAATTGTACCGGGCATCAGCATCACCTGGATTTTTTCGTAAGGCATCCCGAAATCGTTCAATGGCTTGATCGTACTCCTCAAGGTCACTCAGAATTTTTCCCTGGTTGTAGTCTGCCATCGCCTGGCGTTCGACCTCCTCTGTCAGAGATCGATATTGTTCAAAAGCCTGCATTGCCTCTTCAGTTTCTCCAAGTTCAGTCAGTGAATTTCCAAGATTAAAATAGAGGCGCGCGTCATCCGGGGCTTGATCAATAGCCTGGCGGAATAGCTGTGCAGCTAACTCGAAATCTCCATTTTTGTACGCTTCATTAGCCTTTCTTGCATCATTGAGAGATGCCGCGCTAAAGAGAAAGAAACATGCAATCAGCAGAGTCAATCTTTTCATAGTCATAAATTGATGAACTTATATATACGTACGAAGTAACGGGTAGCAACCGTCTGAAAGTATGGGATGATTACGATTCACTGTCGAGCAGCGCCAGTGTTTCATCATCCAGTTTCATATTGGTAAAAATATTGGATACGTCGTCGTTGTCATCAAACTTATCCATCATTTTCAGGTTCTTTCTGGCTGTATCAGGGGCAGCGGAAACTTCGGTCATCGGTACCCGAATTAATTCAGCACTTTCCGGTTTGATGTCGTTCTCTTCAAGGTTTTTTCGCACTTCAAAAAGTCCTTCACGGGATGTGATAACCTCGAAAAAGTCATCTTCAATTGTTACGTCTTCTGCACCCGCATCGATAGCCGTGAGCATAAACTCCTCCTCATCCAGGCCTTCGGCATTCACCTTAATCGACCCTTTCTGTTCAAACAAGTAAGCCACCGAACCGTCCGTGCCCAGGTTACCTCCATGTTTTGTAAAAATGTGCCGAATCTCACCAACGGTGCGGTTCAGGTTGTTGCTGGTGGCTTCAACAAAATAGGCAATTCCGCCGGGGCCGTATCCTTCATAGGTAACTTCTTCGTAATTGCCGGATCCGTCATCAAGTTCGCCGGTTCCTTTTTTGATGGCGCGCTCAATGTTGTCTTTTGGAAGGTTTACAGCTTTGGCATTTTCGATGGCGAGCGACAGGCGCGGGTTTGCATCAGGGTCGCCGCCGCTCTCCCGTGCGGCAACGGTAATTTCACGAATGTGCTTGGTAAATACTTTTGCGCGCTTTGCGTCTTCCTTTGCCTTTTTGTGCTTGATATTAGCCCATTTGGAATGTCCTGCCATAAGAATAATGTCTAATTTTAAAGGGAGAGTTGAGGCATCAAATATAAAGGAAAACTCAATTTTCACCTAATGGATCGATTCTCGAAAATAATAGCTTTCAAAGATAAAACGAATCGGCATCCGGGTTTGTTTTAAAGTTCAGCTTTAAGCAGAACAAGATAGTTGGTACATTCAGATGGCCATGCATAACTTGCGTATCATGCGTATCAGCCGGAATGGACGGTTGAGTGATATTCTGAAGTCGATGTCAAATGGTTTTGTATGCTTCTTAAAACAGATATTCTACCTGGAAATCAGGCAAATCAATAGGTCCACGAGATGAACATAGGTATTGTCTGCTACCCCACATATGGAGGAAGCGGTGTTGTAGCAACTGAACTTGCGAAAGGATTGGCAAATAGAGGCCACAACCTTCATATTTTAAGCTATGCACGCCCGGCCCGGCTGGATACACTCCGGACAGATATTACATTCCACGAAGTGGATTTGAGCAGCTATCCACTGTTTGAGTATCCACCTTACGACCTGGCACTGGCCAATAAAATGGTGGAACTGATCCTGTATGATAATCTGGATATTCTGCATGTCCATTACGCGATTCCACACGCAACCAGTGCCTACCTGGCGCGGCAGATTGTTAATGAAAACTCCTGCAAGGTGCCGGTCATCACAACACTTCACGGAACGGATATCACCCTGGTTGGAAGCAACCCGACCTACAAGGCAGTTGTGGACTTTTCGATCAACAAAAGTGATGGAGTGACGGCTGTTTCGGAGTATTTGAAGGAGGAGACCTATAAACTCTTTGATATTAAGAAAGAGATTAAAGTGATTCCGAACTTCATCGATCTGGATCGGTTCAAACGCTCAAAGAAAGAACATTTTAAAAAAGCCATCTGCCCCAATGGGGAAAAAGTGGTGACCCACGTTTCAAACTTTAGAGAAGTGAAACGGGTAACAGATGTGATTGGGGCCTTTGATCAAATTTTAAAGAATGGCGTGCCTTCAAAACTGTTAATGGTGGGTGACGGGCCGGATCGCTCAAAGGCGGAGAAAGAGTGCAGAGATCTGGGGATATGTGAACACGTTCGGTTTTTGGGCAAGCAGGAACAGGTGGAAGAGGTGCTCTCCATTGCAGACTTGTTTATGATTCCATCAGGCAGTGAAACATTCGGCCTGGCTGCTCTTGAAGCGATGAGCTGCTCTGTTCCGGTCATCAGCTCCAATGTAGGCGGCCTCCCTGAAGTGAACATACATGAAGAGACGGGATATGTTTGCGAGCTCGGCGATGTGGAGTGCATGGGTAGAGCTGCCACCAGGATTCTGAAGGATGAAAAACTTCATGCAAAAATGTCGAAAGCCGCCCGAAAACGAGCCGAACAGTTTGAGATTGATAAAATCGTTTCGGTCTATGAAGAGTACTACCTGGAAGTGAAGGCCAACATGAGCTAACTGCATGATTCCGTTTAGAGCACTTATCCGCGTCTTGATCGGTTTTTTAATGGCAATCCTGGTTGTCTCTTGCAGCATAGAGGAAGAGAGCAAGGAGGTGATCGGTACGCCGGAGCTGGATGAGATTATTGAGAGCGGACTTCGCGAATCGTACTACACAGGGGCTGTTTTGGTAATCGGCAACAGCCGGGGTGTTGTGGTTGAAAAGGCATACGGTTATGCCGATCTGTATAATGAAGACCTTCGCGTTGTAGCTGAGCCCGACAGTATAACTACAGATCATCTGTTTGACCTCGCCTCGCTCACCAAAATATTTGGTACCACACTTGCAGTGATGAAGCTCCACAGTGATGGGCTGATCGAACTGGATGAATCGGTTTCTGAATTTTTGCCTGAATTTAGCAGAGAGCGTCTGGCTCAAATAACCGTCCGGAGTTTATTGAATCACTCATCCGGATTAATGCAGTGGTACCCCACCTTTTATGAGGTAGCCCGGCCTTCGGATTTTCTGTCCTGGCTTGCAGGCCGGTCTTTGATTTCTGAACCGGGTGAATCAAGAAATTACAGCGATCTCGGTTTTATGGTATTAGCGGAGATTGTAGAAAAGGCCGCAGGCAGATCAATGGATCAATATTTACAGGAAGAGGTCTATCGTGAGATCGGTTTGTCAGAAACTGGTTTCAACCCCGATGCTGAAAGCGCTGATGTGGTGGCAACCTCACATGGAAATCCGTTTGAAAAAAAGATGGTGTATGATAAAAATTTCGGATATCGAATCAACATCGACCCTGAAAAATGGAATGGCTGGCGGAATTATACCCTGAAAGGAGAGGTGAATGATGGCAATGCACACTACACGTTTGACGGCGTGGCGGGGCATGCGGGGCTTTTTTCAACAGGCCGGGAACTGGCCAAATTGCTACAGTTAATTCTAAATGGCGGGGAGTATAACGGGAATCAGATAATTTCTGAAGAGACAATCGAGGAATTTACAAGGAAAGATCAATATGGAAACGGCCTTGGCTGGGCAATGGATGAGGGGACTCTTCATGCCGACAACTTACCGCTGGAAAGTGTTGGTCATGCAGGTTTTACGGGAACAAATTTTGTATTGAGCCCCGAAAGCGACCTCTTCTACATCTTTTTAACCAATCGGCAGCATGTGGGTGTAGATGAGCGGGGAGATTATCCAAATTTGAGAGAGATACGAACGCGGCTGGCTTCAGAGGTATTTTCAGAATTTACAGACTAAAAAAGATCAGGCCCTTTATAGATTGAAATCTCTTTAATGGGATTTACAGATCCCCTTGTTTCTCATCCGTGTATTTGTCACAAATTTTGCAAAAACTGAAGGGTTACGTGCTGTTTGATCAATGGGTCAGAAAGCTTAAAAAATCTAATGACAAATCCTGCAGTGAAATGTGAACGCGATCATGTCCAAAAAAACAGCCATTCTGAATGATAAACCCAAATATACTTACTCAAAATGATGTATGGTAAAAGATTGAATAAGTCATAAAACAGAAGAATATTTTATGTTTATTGATTTGATGTAGAATCTTTGATTAAATATTGTATTTTTCTTGGCTGTATGATTTAATCAAGGTGTTTATATAAACTGTGGTTTTGCAAATTCCGTATCCGGAATGGCAAATCAGGCTTTAAGGGGGGAGGCTATAAATTTTATGAAAATTAGCAGTTGGTTTGATAAAGGAAGAAACTCGACCGTTGGATTGGTTATCGGTTTTGCATTATTAGCCGGGGCACTATATACGCTTCAGTTTTATAGCAGTAGTCTGCAGGTTGGAATGAGGGCGTTTAATTTTGGCAGCAGTCAATTTATGAAGTCTCAACAACTGGCAGTAAATGAGTTGGTTCAGTTTGTCTATACCGAAGACGAAGACCACATAGACCGGTTTTATAACCACATTAAAATGGTTGATAATCTCAGACAGGGCCGAGAGCTTTTAACATCGGGTTATGAGAACAGGAGAGAGATTGCAGAATACCTTCATATTGGAGAAGATGAGCCCTATGGCGTAGTTGAATTGATTCGGTTCTACAACTTTTTATCTCATCGAGAGTCTGTGCAGAACTTATTATCCATATGGGAAGAGACTGATCAAAAAATCTTTCAACTTCAAAAGGTAGCAGACGAAGCTCGTCAAAGTTCAATAGCTGGTGAATTTTCAGACGTACAGAAACAGCAGTTTTTAGATGATATATTCAACCTTTCACGCGAAATCACTTCTTTAGACCAGCAGTTCTTTACCTCTATCAATCGTGCAGGTGTACTTGTTGACAGTATTATTTTGCGATTCAATGTGGCTGTAATTGTTATCCTGGTTCTACTTTTAGGCGGATTCATCTATATCCAGATGAGCAACATTCGCCGATGGAATGACAAGCTTGAGGCGAGCGATAAAAAGTTTAAAATTGTACTGAATAACTCGCAGGATGTTATTTACCAGATGGATCTGAAAACCGGTAAATATGTTTATATGAGTCCTTCAGCCGAAAATATGCTCGGTTACAGTATGAAGGAGATGAAAGATGGCGGTGCAGAGTTTTTCCTGTCCATAACTCACCCCGATGACCTCAAAGCTATGGAAGAGGAGGTGGAGCAGTACAAATCCACAGATCTGGATAAGCGAGTTGCTGTCGACACTCAGTTCAGGGTTAAGCGAACAGATGGGAACTACATCTGGGTGAACAATAAACGGACTCTGTTGCGTGATGAGAATAATGAACCGAGCTACATCATTGGGAATGTGAGGGACATATCAGAGAGGAAGAAGTACATAGAGGCGCAGGAGATATCGCTGAAGGAAAAAGAGATGCTTCTGTCAGAGATTCATCACCGGGTAAAAAATAATTTATCGATAGTATCGAGCCTGATTGAGCTTCAAAAGAGCAGCCGGGATGTAATCACCGAAGAGGATCTGAAAGAGATTCAGGATCGAATCCGCTCCATAGCCCTGGTTCATGAAAAGCTTTATCAGACGGATACACTTGCTGACGTAGACCTATCAGACTATATCAGCGATCTGCTTGATATGATCAAAAACTCGATAGGTTCTAATAAAAAGAAGATTGAGCTAACCAGCGATGTGGATCATGTGAAGATCAACAATAAGAAAGCTGTCCCGATCGGGCTGATTATTAATGAGTTGGTCAACAACTGTTATAAATATGCTTTTAACGACCAGGAATCGGGGAAGATTGAAGTTTCCCTGAAGAGAGACGGAGAAGATCGGGTAGTTTTAAAAGTAAGGGATAACGGTGCGGGTTTGCCGGAAAATTTTGAGGGTAAATCTGAAAAATCACTTGGAATGACGTTGATTCGCGCTTTTACAAAGCAGGTGAAGGGAGATTTGGAAACCGGGACTGAAAATGGAGCGGTGTTCACCATACAGTTTGAGTTGCCAAAAAACGGATCTGAAGAGAGTAATAAATAAAAAGCCCCAATCCCGTGAAGAAAAGAGGCTTTTGACGGAGATTTCCGTTGTGGGAAGTCGCTAAATTAAGCTGCCAAAACTTTTGACACCTCTTCAGCAGCTTCTTTAAGAAGTACCGCAGAGATCACATTCAGATCACTGTTGTCAATAATCTCCTTCGCTTCTTCTGCATTGGTACCCTGTAAGCGAACGATAATCGGCACATTCTTCACTTTCTCTGCAATTTCAGGATCTTTAACAGCCTCGATCACGCCGTTAGCAACACGGTCGCAGCGAACAATTCCGCCGAAGATGTTGATCAAGATTGCTTTCACATTTTTGTCTTCCAAAATAATGCGGAATCCGTTTTTCACGGTCTCAACATTCGCTCCGCCGCCCACATCAAGGAAGTTGGCAGGTTCGCCGCCTGATAGCTTAATAATATCCATGGTTGCCATTGCCAGTCCGGCGCCGTTCACCATGCATCCTACGTTTCCGTCCAGCTTAATATAGTTCAGATCATACTTGGAGGCTTCCAGTTCAATGGGGTTCTCTTCAGCAGTATCGCGCAGTTCTACAATATCTTTGTGCCGGTAGAGTGCATTGCCGTCGAATGTTACTTTAGCATCGAGCGCCATTACATCGCCATCGGTTGTAAGTACCAGCGGGTTAATCTCAACCATGTTGGCATCTTTCTCCAGGTAGAAATTGTAGAGTGCCATGATAAACTTAACAGCCTTTTTAAAAGCGTCTCCTTCGAACCCAAGTGCAAAGGCGATGCGGCGAGCTTGTGATGGGTACAGTTCCATACCGGGCTCAACCCACTCTTTTACAATTTTTTCAGGAGTCTCTTCAGCCACTTTCTCAATTTCAACACCGCCTTCGGTTGATACCATAATCACGTTCTGGCTGTTGGCTCGGTCGAGCAGAATTCCGAGATAGTACTCTTTTTCAATATCTACGCCGTCTGTAACATAGATGGTTTTTACTTCCTGACCTTCCTCACCGGTCTGGATCGTTACCAATGTATCACCTAAAAGTGATTCGGCAGCTTCCCGTACTTCATCGATAGACCGGCACAGGATAACACCCTTTGCGTTGTTCTTTTTTGTTCGCCCTTTGCCGCGTCCGCCGGCATGAATCTGGGCTTTAACAACAAACAGCTCTGTTCCATTAGCTTTCATCTCTTCAGCAGCCTTTACAGCTTCATCTACTGAAGATGTGGCCACTCCATCGGGAACAGCAACACCTGCTTCTTTAAATAGCTCCTTCGCTTGATACTCGTGAATTTTCATAATTCAATTAGGTTAATCAGTCAGCTTTTTGGTTTAATAAATTCGTCCTAATAATACCCAAATACGGAGGCAAATAAAAGTAATGGAGAGCTTTTGCTGTAAGGGATTCCGGATTTATCCCTCTTATAGAAAAGGGGAAAGAAAAAAGAGACAGTATGAGTAGAAGATTTAAGAATAAGACAAAGGAGCTGAAAAGTGCAGAGTTGAAAATCAGAGGTGAAATGCCGGTTTTGTTACATAAGCAAGCTCTGAATAAAGTGGTGGACGGATTGAAGTGGTGTTGCGAAAAGCGAGGGCTCCGGATTTATAATTACTGTATTTTGCCAAATCGTATTCTGTTAATTTCTGATGCAGCCTGGGGCTCTGTTGATGATACCCTCCACAATTTCATGGACTTTTCAGCGAAAGCCGTTCTTCAGCTGATGCAGTTTCAAAGAAACTCTCCGTTAATGGATTTGATGTTGACAAATATGCATCGTTCCGACTCACTTTGGGAAGAAGATCCAAACGTGAAGGTACTCATCAAACAGGAGCAACACGATGAAGTATCCCGGAGAATTGTAAACCGCCCGGTTGACCTTGGGTGGGTTTCGAAGGCTGAACACTATCTGTTGTGCAGTGAGCATCCGAAAAATCCTCTACAAGGCTGGATTGTTGAAGGGATTGATCCGTGGAGCTAAGCAGGCAGTTTGGTTATTTCCGAAAGCGATTGTGCAATGGAAAATGAGAACTCGTGACTAAACTCTTTGGCTTCGGTCAATAATTTTTGATTCACTTCCAGTTCAATTCCCACATAGAGTTCAGAATTAAATACCTCCCGAAGGTGTGTCGTAAGTCCATCATCCACTCCTCTATAGGGCTGATTATGGCAAATAGTTAAATGCGGAAGTTTACTTTCAAGGTTCTGTTTCCACAAGCGGCTAAATTGTTTTTCATGCGCCGCTGCCGGATCAAAAAGTATACCGATATCGCACGCTCTCTCTTTTCCCCTGAACACGGGTGTGAACGTATGAACCCCGATGTGAATCACCTTTTTACCTGATTGAATCAAATGCCTGATTGCTGCTTCGATCTCATTTCGGTAAGGACCATAGTAATTTTCTATTAAATATTTTTTGTCTTTGGCAGAAAGAAATTTGCTGAACTCTGAGAAAAGGCGGCGGTGGCCCAATGAGCGGTTCACCTCAATCAACAGGCGGGTAATGGAAAAGGTGAAAATGGGAGCGTTCAAGTCATCCGAAAGAAACTTTGCCAGAGAAAGCGCTCCCGGATCCCAGCCGCGATGTGAATTGAGTATCTCGTCTGCTTTCACAAACAGATGCCGATAACCTTCCGGTATAAAGTTTCCCGCATGCTCACAGGTGATGATTATTTCAGGGGATAAATGCTTTTCCAAGTTGCAGAGAATTACAGAGTTGATGGTAGGTGTTTTGTAACTCCCTTCTGTTGAATGATTTTGGAAGTGAGTTAAGAATACGGTTTGCCAGAGTTCCTTCTCTGAAAATGAGGTCCAAATGAGCATCAGACTCTGCAGAAAATGGTTCGATCTCTTTCAGGCGTTGGAATGCAGCGGGGCAAATCTCTCCGGCTTTCATGGATGAACGGTTCATGCCAAACATCTTCAGGAATCTACGGTCTTCGATCACAGCTCTTTCCCCTTCTTCAATGGTTGCCAGTAATATTGGATAAAGCTCGCTTTCACCCCAGTTTTTTTGCTCATCATGGCTGCTCCACACTTCGTTTACGAAAGCTTTTGTAAGTGCGACGATCCACTCCAGGATGGCCAGATCGGCACCGGGAAATTCCTGAATATCCATTACTCGAACCTCGATGGCGTTTCTATCCCACCGTGGCATCAGCCCGCGGGAGTTGAGCCACTCCTCCTGCAAGATCTCGTCCGTATCGTATGGAGAGATATCCCGATACATCTTATCAAGAATATGTGATTGATAATCATCACGCGTAAAAATGGCTTCCGGAACAATCAGCCCCGTGATGGAGGGAATACGCAGGGAGTTGGTCCGGTAGGCTTCCATCCGGTAATTTAAAAATGGTTTGCGCTGTGCATCTGCAATCGGGGATGATGCAGCCATGGCGGGAATAAGCGGAAGAACGATGCGCAATGCAGCGTGCAGTTTTGCAAACTCATCGTCACCATAAAACGGAAGATTCAGGTGCGTGCTTTGCAGGTTTGACCAGCCATGACCCGAACAGTTGAAAATTCGATTGTAGGCCTCATAAATCGGGTTATACTCATGCGGCCACAGTTCGACACTTTGCAATGGATTCATCCAGGGGTGCATGGCACCTGGCATCAGGCAGGCTTCAAATGTTGAAAGTATAGAATTGATATCTGAAACTTGTTTCTGGAATTCAGTCCCCAGGTTTACAAGCTCCGTTACAGGTCCGTTTGTTTTTAGTTCGATGACGTGAAGGACCAGTTCGTTGCTCCATGCCAAGCCATTTAGGGCAACCTCGTTGACGATCTTCCCGGCTTGATGTTCCAAAACTTTGTCAGCAATCGGATAAATGTCGAGTGAATCTTGCCGGACGATGGCGTATTCTAGTTCTACACCGAAGCCTTCAAAAAGGTGAAGGGGTCGTTTTTGATTGATCGTTACACTCATTTTGCAGCCACTCCTTTTCTCTCTTCAATACGGCGCATAAATTCATCCATAATGAGCTCATAAAGACGGTCTTTTAACAAGAAATCCTCAAAACCCGAATCGATGTTTGGGTTGTCGTTAATTTCGATCACAAAAATCTCACCGCCTCTCTCCTTTAAATCCACCCCATAAAGTCCGTTTCCGATCAAGGAGGAAGCTTTTAAAGCGTGCTTGATGACATGTTCAGGCACCTGGTCAACGGGGATTGTGTCGGAGTTGCCGGAGTGTGTTTTACCGTCACCGGTTCGTTTGTAGATCTGCCAGTGATTTTTTGCCATGTGATAGCGGCAGGCGTAAATCGGTTGATTATTCAAGATTCCAACTCGCCAGTCATAGTCTGTTGGAATAAAAACCTGTGCAATAAGCAGGTCCGACTTTTCAAAAAGTCGTGAAGTCCACTGTTTGTACTCTTCAGGTGTGGTTGCCTTCACAACTCCCTGAGAGAATGAGCTGTCGGGCTGTTTCAGAATACAGGGTAATCCCAGTTTTTCCAGCGCTTCTGCTGCATTATCACTGTTGATGATTTCAGTTTGAGGCATAGGTACGCCGTGTTTGCTCAGCAGTTCAGCAAGGTAAACCTTATTTGTGCATCTCAAAATTGACTCCGGATCGTCAATCACAGTCAACCCCTCCGCCATGGCCCGCCGTGCAAAGCGGTAGGTATGGTGGTTTACGGAGGTGGTTTCTCTGATAAAAAGTGCATCGAACTCGTTAATTCTGGAGTAATCCTCTCGGGTAATCAATTCGGTGTAAAATCCAATGCTTTCCGCCGCTTTGATAAATTTCTGTATTGCCTTCGGGTCTGATGGCGGGAACTCCTCATCGGGGTTGACCAATATGGCGAGGTCGTACCGGTAATCTTTTTTTACAATTGGGCGCTTACCCTTTTTGAAGTATTCGCGAGCCATTTCAACAGCAAATGCTCTGTGATCAACCGGGATTTCATCAGATGGAATTGTTTTAACAGACTGCAGCAGCCACTCCCCGTCCTTTTTTTGAAACAGCGCTCTGAGAAATGGTGCCCTGAACTCCTGGAATAGTCGTTTGGAAAGCGAGTCATATTTTTTGGCAAGGTTTTTACCAAAATAGATGCTCAGGACAAATTCATCAGACTGAATGGTTAAAAAACTTTTTTGAATGAGACGTTGAAGTTCATCAGATACAATTCGCACCAGGGCAGGCGTTTTTAAATCCTGTGTGGTTAGGATGTTAGGCAGCGGTGTGTGGCCGCGGGCTTGTGCCAACAGGGATACATAGTACCCGGTTGATTGATAGCGGTAACTTTTGCAAAGATTGTAAACTCTGGCCCTCTTCAATTTAGAGTAGACAGAGTCCATCAGGTAGGATTTGGCTGCAACCACTTCCACTTCAGGGATTTCAAAGTTCCAGTGTTTTGGGTGGTCAACCACGATCAAATGTTTCATTTTTCTGCAGGTGTGATAATGATCAGGTTGGCATCGTACGTTACAATTCCAAGTAAAATTGCGTTGATAACCCTGTCGATGTTCATTCTGTAAACAAGTCCTTCTCCAAGGGGATTGTGACTGATGGGGTCTGCAATCTGCACCTCTCGGGTTTCGGGATCATAACCGCTCAGCAGCACAAAATGCCCTGCCGGGTGTCCGTTAATATCGTCATAATCAGAATTTGGTTCATACTCTCTTTTTGTTTGGTAGAGATACGTTGCGCTGAGTCCGGCAAGAATTGGGTGGCCCTTCTTAAGATGTTTACGAAGCAGCGAGGGTTTTAAATCCTGAAACTTTAACTCCCCTCCCAGCTTTAAAAATTCGATATAAGCATTCGTGACGACAGACAACTTTTTCCGTTTTTTGGCCTTTTTTTGAGCCAATAATTTTTCAATCATCCCGGCAGGGTGAAGTTCAAACCAGCTTGGGTCAAATACCTGAAGGTTGTATGTGTAGATTGTGGCTTTGTATCCGCGTTTTAATGCATGTACAGCCAGAAGTGCACCTACGGTTCCACCCTCATCAAATTGAATAACCTCATTTATGACAGTTTCCAAAGAGATGGAATCATCGTAAAACTCATAAAGAGAGTGAAGGGATGTTGGGCCGCAGGTGGTCTCGTCGGGCTGCTTTTTTATAGGAATTGATATCATTCGTTTATCTGAAGAAATGCTGATGAATTAAGCCTTTACGTTACAGGCATTAACGAATAATACGCAGATTTTGGAACTTAGTTATCAGTTGCGAACATTAGATTTTATGTATCTCAATCAGAAGTTCTTCTGAAGAACCTCGAGCAGGGTTGTGTAGAGGGCGATTTGGTTGCGTTCGAGCCAATGGTGATTCTGATTTTTTGCATGGCGCGATTTGATGAAAAACGGTTTGATCCCGAGTTCAAGAGCGGGTTTTAGATCAGAAACTTTATCGCCGGCCATGAATGATTGTGCCGGATCAATTCCATGTTTGCGGATCGCCTTCTGAAACATTCCGGTTTCTGGTTTTCTGTCTGCCGGATCAAACCTGTGTGGGGCCGGGTCAAATTTTGGGTGATGAGGAGCGATGTACCAATCATCAATCCTAAGGCCTTTTTCAGAGAGTTGGGTGTCTACCCAGTTGTGAAGTTGATTCACATCATTAACAGAGTAGTGGCCGCGAGATATTCCTGACTGATTAGTCACTACAATAATCTTGAATTCGTTTTGGTTCAGCCATTTGATCGCTTCCAGCGCACCCCGGCACCAGGTCCACTCTTCAGGTTTGTGTACAAAATTGTAATCTACATTGAGGGTTCCGTCACGATCAAGGAAAAATGCTTTCATAAAATTGATTTTACACGTGATAAGCTCTGCCGCTGATCCAGCCTGTCCAGAACTTGAGCAGCGAGACGATTAGTAGAAAAATGAGGGGGATGGTCCAGTTTCCGGCAAGATCGTGTATACCGCCAAAAAGGGCCGGCCCTACTGCTGCAAGCGTGTATCCAACAGATTGTGCCATTCCGGAGAGCTCATTGGCTGTTTCTGTATCTCGGGTTCGGAGTACGATAAAAAGTAGAGCCATGCCAAAACTCCCACCCAGTGAAAATCCCAGAATGGCCATCCAAAATTCTACGTAGACCGTGTTGGTGATCAAAATGATGCCAAGCAAGCTGAAAACTTCAAGCCCTATCAAAATTCCTATGGGCAGGCGCTGTCTCTGCCGACGCGAGGCCCATGCAGGCATAAGAAACGTTCCAAAAACCCCCGATCCCTGAACGATAGCCAGCATCCAACCGGCGCGTGCCGTTTCCATGCCGCGCTCAATTAATATTTCGGGCAGCCAGGCCACGGTAATGAAAAATGTGAATGCCTGAAATCCCATGAAGAGCGCAACATTCAGCGCAACTTTTGAGGTTCCAAGATGTTTTAGTGCGCTTGAGAAACTTCGTTTTGCGATTACCTGAACATTTCTTCGCATTTGAGGGAGCCACACGATCAGGGCAATCAGGGATATGATTCCCCAGCTTCCGAGCGTTTGTCGCCAACCCAATCCCAGCCCTTCCGATAGCGGTACACTGATACCCGATGAAATTGCAGCACCGGTTCCCAGCATGGCAGAGTAGATTCCGGTGACCAGCCCGTATCGATTTGGAAAGCTCTGTTTAACAATGCCGGGCAGCAGTACATTTGCAAGGGCGATGCCGACTCCCAAAATGGCCGTTCCTGCAAATAGTGCCGCGTGATTTGGAAAAACTCGAATGAATAGCCCAGCAGTTAACAGAATCAGGGCAAGACTCATGGTCCCCTGTGAGCCAAATTTTCGGGTAAAAAATGGCGTGAGGATTGAAAACACACCGAAGGCCAAAACCGGAAGCGTCGTGAGCATTCCCAGCAGGGTATTGGATAGCCCTGTATCAAGGCGTATTTCATAAATTAACGGACCGACAGCAGCGATGGCCGGGCGTAAGTTCAAAGCGATGATTGCAATAGCGGCAATCAGTAAAAATTTCCTGTTCTGCTGGGGTGACATACTATTTCTTTAATGCTAGCCTCAAAGGTAAGGATAGTTTCAGCAAATAGCGGGTTCGATTTGATTTGCAATTAGATGTCTGTTAGATGAATTCAGAATTGTAAACCACATCCACTTTACCTAATTTTCAAAACAAAAATTCCGCTGAGGTATCTTTTTGGAACAAGCACAAATAATGACGGAAGAGGATGTAAAACGCACCTATTTGCGTTTCGCTCACCAATTCCTTGAACCGTATGATGATCCCGCTCACCCCGCCATTATTGGAATGCAGACGCGCGGCGTTTACATGGGCAGAAAAATCCTCAACATCATAAAAAAAGAGACCGGTGCTGAGCCCGATTTTGGTGTGCTCGACGTCACGTTCTACAGAGATGATTTTCGGTCGAAACTGAAGATGCCGGAGGTGAAAGTAACTGAGATTCCATTTGATCTCTACAACCGGGATGTAATTTTGGTAGATGATGTTCTGTACACTGGCCGTACCGTTCGCTCCGCAATGGATGCGCTAATGGACTATGGACGCCCCAGAAGCATTCGGTTCTGTTGCATGGTGGATCGAGGCCACAGAGAGCTGCCGGTTTCAGCGGATTATGTGGGGATGACGGTTCCAACTCACGAGGATGAAGAGGTGCGTGTAAAGGTGAAGGAGCTGGATGGCGAGGATGCGGTGTATGTTGTAAAAGTAGATGGAGGACGTGATGAGTGAGTCGAATGTGAATGAGTACAACTTCACACAAAAACATCTGCTTGGCCTTAAAGATTACAGCGCGGATGATTTGAGGTACGTACTTGAGCAGGCGAAAACTTTTCGTGAAGTTTTAGACCGCCCGGTGCCAAAAGTACCTACGTTGCGCGATAAAACCATTGTAAACCTTTTTTATGAAAACAGTACGCGTACACGCCTCTCATTTGAGCTGGCTCAAAAACGGATGGGCGCGGATGTGGTTAACTTTTCAGCTGGTACATCGAGTACTAAAAAAGGTGAGTCGCTGAAGGATACGATCCGAAATATCAGCTCAATGAAAATTGATATGGTGGTTAGCCGGCATGAAAGCCCCGGAGTGCCCCACTTTTTGACGCGTTGCGTTGATGCCGCCATCATCAATGCGGGCGATGGTGCACATGAACACCCAACTCAGGCTCTGTTGGATATTTTTACCATGCAACAAATCTATCCCGACATAAAGGGTAAAAAGGTGGCAATTATCGGCGATATTTCTCACAGCCGGGTGGTTCGGTCCAATATTATCGGATTGATTAAACTGGGAGCTGACGTGGTGGTTTGCGGACCGAAATCACTCATGCCCGTCTATGTTGAGACTCTGGGAGCAGATGTATCCTACAACTTGGAAGAGACACTTGCCTGGTGTGATATTGCCATGGCGCTCCGTATTCAGATGGAGCGTATTTCCGGCGGAACAGATCTTTTCCCAAGTCTGCGTGAATATCACGAAACTTTTGGGATTAAAATGGAGCACCTTGAGAAGTATCCCGACTTTACGATTATGCACCCCGGACCGATCAATCGGGGGGTGGAGATGGAGAGCCCGGTGGCCGATAGTGATCGGGCCGTGATTTTGAACCAGGTTACCAATGGAGTGGCCGTGCGGATGGCCATTCTCTATCTGCTTAGCGGCGGCAGCAGAATGTCATGAAATTCTGCCTCCGTGGCGGGTGATTAAGATGCCGGCTATCACGATGGCGGCACCGAGATACTGCAGGAACTCCAGATTTTCATTCAAAAGAACCACTCCGGAGATCACTCCAATTACCGGCACCAGATTTTGGTATGTTGAGGATCGTACAGCTCCAACCACTTTGATGCCGTTGTTCCAGATCAAATAGGCCAGTCCAATTGCCAGCATACCGCTAAAAATGGCACCGCTGTAGGCGCCAACTGAAACCGTGCTCCAGTTCGTCTCGCCAAAATGAGGTATGGCCAGAAGTGTCAGAGAAACAGCCCCGATGGAGGTCATCATCGCTGAGTATTGAAGCGGTGTGTATCGGGTGAGGTGTTTTTTGGAGTATAGAGTATAAAGTGCCCAAATAATGGCTGCCAGGATGATGGTTAAATCACCTAAAAAGGTATCTGAGCCGAAAGAGATTGGGTTTTTTCCAAACAGAATAATAATGGCAAGGCCGGTAAAGGCGAGAATTACCCCGATGGTTTTGAAACGGTTCATCATTTCAATGGAAAAGAGATGTGAGCTGAGGGCTACCCAAATGGGGATGGTTCCAAGCATTACTGCAGCATTTGCGGCGAATGTCAGATCTATTCCAACAATGAAAAGCCACTGGTAGACCATGTTTCCGATCAGGCCAAGCAGTAAGAGGGGGAGAATATCCTTGCGGTCTATTTTAAACCACGACTTTCTTTTAATCAGAATTGCCCACATGAATCCTGCAGCCAATACAAACCGTATGGAGTTAAAACTGTAGGGATCAATTTCGGCAAGACTTGCCTTGATTACTGTAAAGTTTGTCCCCCAAATGATTGCCAGAAAGAGCAGGGAGAGATCTGTGAGCAGGTTTTTATTCAATGAATTTCTGTTTTGTAATTTCTATCACAAAGATAGAGATAAACAGTTTCAATTTGTTAAAAAAATGTTGGAACGAAATTGAAAAAGCGATAGTTTTGTGACCGTTGTTCAAAAAATGACTGACAGTCAAAGTATGAAAGAATTATCCAGAAAAGAGCGTGAGCGACTTCGGCGGCGCGAACTTATTATTGATGTAGCTGAGGAAGTGATTCATCAGCACGGGTTTAAAAGTTCCACAATGGAGCAGATTGCCGAGGGGGCCGAGCTGGGAAAAGGAACGCTCTACCTCCATTTTAAGAGTAAGGTTTCAATCTATCTGGCCATCTGTGATCGCGGATCAAAAAAACTGAACCGAGAGCTGGCAAAAGTTCTTGCCACAGAATTAAGTGGGCTGGAAATGGTGCGGGAAATTGGATATACCTACTTACGGTTTATACAAAAGAACCCGCTCTATTTTTCGGCATTCAACTACTATGAAAATATACTGGATGACGATAAATACAATGACAGCCCGATGATTAAGGTTTGTGAGGAGAATGCCCGTGAGGCGATGACTTACATCGTAAGAGCTATGCAGATCGGGATACAGGATGGCTCAATTGATGGAGGAATCAACCCGAAAGAACTGGGGCTGGTTATGTGGGGAGCATCGAAGGGCGTGGTGCATGTGGCGCTGCTTAAAAACAAGAGGAGGCACATGGCTATCCTGGATGATGTTGAGTTCAGTTTTGACAGCTTAATGGAGAGTTTTATCCAGTTGATGAGCAGTGGAATAAAAAATGACCGGCAGTCAGAAAAAGTGTAACAACATAATGGGTTGTTCGTACAAAACCGCAATAAAATTTTAAGGACAGTTAAAGACAGAAATATGAATCTAACTAAAATTGCAGCAGCCGGGGGGCTATCGCTTCTTTTTATTGTATTTGCTGCACTCCCTGCCATCTCGCAGGATGTGGCTGAGCTGACTGAGGGCGACGAAATAGTTATCACCCTGGATGAGGCTATTCAGATTGCACTGGTTAATAACTATATGCTTCGCAAGGGAATTCTGGATCTCGATCGCGCAGAGGCGCAAATTCGGGAGGCCTGGGGAACAGTGTATCCACAGGTAAATGCTTCCGGAAGCTATACACGAAACCTTCGAACACCCAACCCTTTTGCCGGATCTGACGCCGGCGGCTTATTTGAGTCGTTCGGAGCGGTTGATTGGCTCGCTTACAACGAATCGGCCAGAACCGATAATGACCCTAATACAGAGCCGATTCCATTGGATGAATATGTTGACCGCCAGATGCAGGGATACCGGGATGCCGGTATAACACCGCCCGGAATGAGCGGAGATAATCCATTTGCGGTTGAAAATCAGTTCGAGTTTGGCCTGTCAGTTACGCAGGCAATCTATAACGGAGCCGCGTTTTCTGCCATCAAAGCTGCAAGGCAGTTCAGAGAGCTGAATGAGGATCAGGTTCAGGCCGACCGTCAGCAAGTGGTAAACGAAGTAAAGAACTCTTTCTACTCTGCACTTTTGGCAAAAGAGCAGGTGGAAGTTCTTCGTACAAGTGTGGAGCGGCTGAGGAAAACTGTTGAGGAGACCCGGCGTTCTGTCGAGGCGGGTGTACTTTCGAAGTATGATCGTGTAAGTGCGGAGGTGGAGCTTGTAAACCTGGAAACAAACCTTATTGAAGCCGAAAACCAAGCCGAACTGGCAGCCAAAAATCTGGCACTTCAGTTGGGTATCTCCACAAAGAAGAGTGTGAAGCTGCGCGGTTCTCTTGAGTACGACGACTCACTTCAGCCGGATGTGAGCGACAGCGAAATAGCATATGAAATCGCACTTCAACAGCGACCCGATATCAGACAGACGGCATCGCTGCTTGAGTTGCGAAAAATTGAGGGTGATGTGACAAGATCAAGGTTTTTACCCACTCTGAATGCATTTGCGAATTTTGCATACATCGGGTCGGTACCCAACAATCGCACATCCATTTCGCCGGTAGAGGGTCAGGAGTTTTCGTTTACTTCGTCCGATCGGAGCTTTTTTGATGATTCCTACTGGAATGAGGCGGTATCGGTTGGCTTGAGAATGAACTGGTCAATATTTAACGGATTTCAGACCAAAATGCAGGTACAGCAAAACAAGATTGATGTGCGTCAGGCAGAAATCGACCGAGAGATGCAACAGAATGCAGTTTATCTGGAAATTGACCAGACGCTGAAAAACCTGGAAACGGCGCTGCAAAGAATTCGCAGTCAGGAGCGCAATCTTGAGCAGGCTGAGATGAACTACGAGTTTGCTTTAAAAAGACTTCAGGAGGGAGCAGGAACTTCGCTTCAGGAGCGTCAGGCTTCTTCTTTGCTGGATCAAAGTAAGCTCAACTACCTCTCTGCCGTATATGACTACTTAACGGCACTCAGCCAGTACGAAAAATCAATTGGAAAACCTGTTTTAGATACTGAATAACTTATCGAATGAATAAAATGATGAACTACGTAAAGAAATTATTATCCATTGGAATGCTCTCGCTTCTGGTAATCGCCTGCGGGGAGCCACAAGAAAACGGTGAAGATAACGGACCCGCCGGTGCAAGGCTGATGCCGGTAGAAACGATCGTGATTGAATCGGATGATTTTGAAGATTTTGTACGAGTTTCCGGAACTGTTGAAGCGATAGAGGACGCAATGATCTCTGCTGAGATATCAGGACGGATTATGTCCATTAAAGAGCGGGGTGAGCGTGTTGAGAAGGGGGAAGTGATTGCTCAAATTGATGACCGGCTGATCCAGGCTCAATATGAAGCGGCAAAAACCGGCTACGAACTGGCAGAAGACACGTTTAACCGGCTGGAGTCACTCTATGCCGACTCGATTGTGAGTACACAGGATTATAACAGTGCGCGGGCACAACGGGATCAGGCAAAATCACAGCTTAATCAGGCCGAGAAACAACTTCAAGATTCACGAATTGAGGCGCCATTTTCCGGGAGAATTGAAGAGAGGTTTATCAGAACCGGTGAGTTGATTAACCCGGGGATGCCGGTTGTGCGACTGGTTAATACCGACCGGGTTCGGATCCAGGCTGGAGTACCGGAAAGGTATGCCGGAGAAATTACCGAGGGATCGCGTGTGGAGCTCAATTTCAGGGCATTGAATGAAGAGCCCCGGACAAGCCGAGTAACCTATGCAGGTAATGTGCTTGATCCTGAAACCAGAACATTTGCTATAGAGGTAGAGCTGAACAATTCAGGACAAATTATCAAACCGGAAATGGTTGTGGATCTGCTGCTGGATCGGGCTACTCTTAATGATGTGATTATTGTACCGAGAACAGCGGTATTGAGAAATGAAACCGGCGTGGCTGTTTTTGTGGCTGCTGAACAGAATGGTGCAAAAGTTGCCAGAATGGTGGATGTCCAGACCGGCCCTTCATCAGGTCCGTTAATTCAAATTGTAAATGGACTCGAGACCGGTGATGAGATGGTTATATCCGGCGTGAGAAATCTGAGTGAAGGTGATGAGCTCAATATTTTACATACCGAGTCGAGTACAGAGAGAGCGCAAAAGCTTCGATCGGCAGACCGCCCTGTCGTCTCGTTTTAAGTTGAATTACGATTTTCCTCAAATTTCGATCTGAATAAGGACAGCATGAAATTAACAGAACTAACCATTAAGAACCGTACAGTAATTGTTGTATTGACGGCAATTCTGATTATGGCCGGTGCATTTAGTTATAGCTCCATCCCGAAGGAGTCCAACCCCTCCATTGAGATCCCGATATTTATCGTTAATACCATTTATCCCGGTATCTCCCCGTCAGATATGGAATCATTGATTACGCAGCCTATTGAGCGTGAACTGCAGGGAATAAACGGGGTGAAAGAGATTCGATCCAATACGCTGGAGAGCTTCAGCAGTATTGTAGTGGAGTTCGATTTGGATGTACCCATCACGGAGGCGAGCCAACGGGTAAGAGAGCGAGTAGATCTGGCGCGGAATGAACTCCCGCCGGATGCAGAAGAGCCGTTTATCGTAGAGATCGACCTCGATGACTTCCCGATTATGACGGTGAACCTGGCCGCAGATTATCCCCTCTCCCGACTGACCGAGGTGGCCGACCGTATGAAGGATGCCATTGAGACGGGTTCGGGAATTCGCGAAGTAGAGATGGTCGGCGACCTTGAACGTGAAGTTCAGGTTAATGTAGATTTGGGCGCACTCAACGGTTATGGATTGGGATTTGGCCAGTTGGTCAACGCCATTCAGGCACAAAATCTTACTATCCCGGGCGGTACGGTTGATGTAGATATGATGAGCTATCTGCTACGGGTTAGCGGCGAGTTTGATGATCCTGCAGAAATTGAGAACCTGGTTGTAGCACGTCCAATGGGTGAGAATAACCAAAGTGCCGGATTGGTCTATATGCGTGATGTTGCAGAGGTGATTTTCGGGTTCAAAGACCGCGAAAGTTTTGCAAGACTCCGGGCCTACAAAGTTGATGAGAACGGCGGAAAAAGAGAACTGGATGAGTCTGAAATTCAGGATAATCAGGTTATTAGCCTGAATGTGAAAAAGCGGCCCGGCGCGAATATTCTTGACACGGTTGAAGAGGTGATGGCGATTGTGAACGACTACCCGATACCCGGCGGAACCAGTGTGGTCATAACAGGTGACCAGAGCGAGGATGTGAGGGAGCTCATTTCAGATCTTGAGAACAGTATCATCAGCGGTATGCTGTTTGTGGTGTTGGTACTAGTCTTTTTTCTGGGTGTGCGCAATGCGCTTTTAGTGGGTACAGCCGTTCCTCTATCCATTTTGGTCGGATTTATCGTGCTCTACACATTGGGATACTCGGCTAACTTTATTATTCTTTTTAGCTTAATTATTGCCCTTGGCCTTCTGGTTGATAACTCCATTGTGGTGGTTGAAAATATCTACCGCTATCGGGAGATGGGGTACGGCCGTTTCGAAGCGGCAAAGCTTGCAACCGATGAAGTTGGATACGCCCTGATTGCGGCTACATCTACTCTGTTGGCGGCGTTTGTTCCAATGACATTCTGGCCCGGTATTATTGGGCAGTTTATGGGCTATCTGCCAATGACACTGATTGTGGTTCTTCTCAGTTCACTTTTTGTGGCGCTTGTACTTTACCCTGTACTTACGGCGTATCTTGTTCGGCTTGATGGGGAAGAGAAGAAGCCGATGTCGGTTTATGTGAAAGGGATTCTGATAGCACTCGGCATCTTTATGACTGTTGCAATTGGAATGGCAAACTTCACGACGCTGGTTGTTACCATTCTGACGATCCTCTTTTTTGTTCTATCGTTTAAATTTATCATCAAACCGGTATCGGAGCGATTTAATGAATACACTCTGCCGCGGATCTTGAAATATTATAAAGTGATGCTCCGCACGTTTCTCAAAAGAGATTACTCCGGTAAATATTCCATGTTGAGGAATGCAGCGTCACTCTCGAGCCTCGCACTGGCATTGATTTTCGGAGTTTTTGGTGCGATAATTGGGATTTTTTCACCGGCATCATCCATACTCTACTTTATTGCGGGAGTATTTGGTGTTGTAGGTGCAGTTCTTGTGATTATTCATACGCTTGAAGCCGCTTTTGTGGGCGGAAAAATTTCCATTATTTCAGGTTTGGTTCTGGGGCTTTTAAATGGAGTTATTCTGTCCCTTGTTTCGATTTCAAACACTGTAAGTCTGGAAGTTTGGATGGTACTTATGTCTGTGCCGACGCTTCTGATCATAATCGGTGCGATTGGCCTTTTTCGCAGATCAAGAAAACCACTTATTTTAACAGATAACCGAGCACTTCTGCTCAACTCCGTTATGGGTGCGCTCTTTGCAATTTTTGCAATGTTTGGCCTGGCACCAACGGGTGTTGAGTTCTTTCCCGAAACGGATCCAAACCGTATTAATATCGAGCTCGAAGGGCCGATAGGAATGAATGTGGAAGCCAGCGATGAAATTGCAAAAGAAGTACAGCAGCGTATTTATGCTCTGATTGATGAAGATCCACTTGTAAAGGCTAACATCGAAAATATTCAGATCAATGTTGGAGTATCCGGCGATCCGTTTTTTGGCGGTGGTGGCCAAAGTCCGGAACTGTCCAGATTAACTCTGAACCTGGTTGATTACGGAGAAAGGGCCGAACCATCGTCAAATACTCTGACTAAACTCCGGGAAATTGTGAGAAATATACCCGATATCGATGTTCGGATTGAAGGAGAGCAGCAGGGCCCGCCAACCGGAGCACCTGTTAATATTGAGGTTTCAGGTGAAAATTTCGATGAGATTGTGAGGATCACTGATGAGATTACTCAGATGCTTATTGAGGCTTCCGTAACCCAATCGGTTCCCGGCCTTGTAGATGTCAGAAACAATGTAAGCGGTGGGACTCCGGAGTATCGAATACTGGCTGACTATGAGAGGGCGAGTCGTTTTGGGTTAAGTATGGCCGATATAGCCCAAACCATTCGAATTGCAAATAACGGCCTGGAAACGAGTAAATGGCGCGATGGCGAAGATGAATACGATATTGTTGTAAGGCTTCGCCCCGAAGACCGGCAGGATCTGGAAAACCTGCGCGGATTGAATGTGGTTACTCAAACCGGAGCATCCATTCCGCTGGTATCTGTAGCTACCTTTGAAGAAGGCACAGGTCTCGGTTCCATAACTCGTTTAAATCTTCAGCGAACCGCAACAATCGAAGGTCAGGCAGCCCCCGGTTTTAGCGGTCCGGAAGTTCTGGCAAATGTACAAGAACTATTGAGCGACTATCGCGAAAATATTCCAACCGGCTACTCTATTGAATATACCGGTGAAAACGAGGAACAGGGAGAAGCATTCGGATTTCTGACAACAGCACTCATGGTTGGTTTTGCACTTATATTTCTGGTGATGCTGGCTAAATTCAACAGTGTTGTTTCTCCATTTATTATTATGGTAGCGGTAGGTCTTAGTTTGATTGGGGTATTGTTAGGCTTGATTCTTACCCGTACCTCATTCGGACTTATGACATTCATTGGCATTATATCACTGGCTGGAATTGTGTGTGTGAATAATATTGTGCTACTGGACTATGTAAAGCAGCTTACAGAGCAGGGACTTCAAAAGAAAAATGCGATTGTTGAAGCCGGTCTGATTCGATTCAGGCCCGTAATTCTGACTGCATTGACCACGATTCTGGGGCTTGTTCCCCTTACCTTTGGAATAAACGTGGACTTTGTAAACTTGTTTGCAAATTTCGATCCAAACCTGCAATTTGGTTCAGAGAGTACTGCCTTCTGGGGTCCAATGGGAATTGCCATAATCAGTGGTCTTACATTTGCAACTTTTCTCACCTTAATTGTTGTACCTGTACTCTACTCCGCATTTGATTCGTTTGCACAGCGACTTTCAAAATTGAAGTCTTAAATAGATCGATTCAGGCAGATAATTTTTAAACATGAGATCTGCCTGAATATTCTTATTTTTGGCAAAAATCGAAGCAAAACATGATACCGTGATTCAGAGACCACAAACTCTATTCTTAGCACTTACAGTAATATTTAATCTCGCTGTATTTTTTACCCCGATTTACAGCCACGCCGTGCAGGATCCGGCGGCCTGGTTTGGGATGGGTATGGCGATTTCACTGACAGTCCCCATGCTGTTGGCCCTTATTTCCATCTTTTTATATAATAACAGGTCAAATCAGCTTAAGTGGGTGAAATTGGCAACCTATATTCAAATAGTTGCATTAGGGTTTGCTGTGGGGACCTTGTTCTCTCTCGGCGGATTCGGAAAATTTTTATGGAGAGAAGTTTTGAGTTCGGGGTTAATAGTTTTATCACTCATTTCACTTTGGCAGGCTGGCCGGCTTATCAAAAAAGATGAAGAATTGGTTCAGTCGATGGACCGAATTCGATAACTGTTTTGAATAGTGCTTCACAACACGACGTGCCCACCACCAAAGTTGTAACACTTCTTGTTGCAGGGTTGCTCACATTTGGTTTTGCACCCATATTGGTACGTTTTGCTACAGAGGTAGAGCCTCTTGCACTTGCAGCTATGAGAACCGGTTTTTCGGCTTTGGTACTTCTTCCGTTTTGGTATCCCAAACGAGTGTCCCTGAAAAAACTGAAAAAAGCCGGTATCAAGAACTACTTACTCATTGCGGCCGGGGTGAGTTTGGGACTTCACTTTACTTTGTGGATCGCTTCGCTGCATTATACATCGGTTGCCTCTGCCTCTGTTTTGGTTACCATGCACCCTGTGATGCTCATTATTGCAGAAAGTATACTTTTTAAGGCTCGATTCAGACCCATTGTATGGCTCGGTGTGATAGTAGCTTTTACGGGATCTGCACTCCTTGGGATGGCAGATGATTCTAATATGGCTCAGTTTCCCCAGGCCCTTTTGGGTAATACATTAGCCGTTTTCTCTGCAGCTATTTTCGTGGTTTACTTTCTTTTGGGGCGTAAAATCAGACAAAAAACAGAGTGGATCGATTATGTATTCTATGTCTATTCGTATGCAACTATCACCTGTCTGATTTTGACGATTCTGTGGGTCGGTGGTATACCAATAATTACAGCTACATCCATTTTAGTTGGTTTTGGTCTTGCCATTGGACCAACGGTGCTTGGGCATGGGGCAATGAATTATGCAGTAAAATATATTTCGCCCACTCTGCTCTCAACATTGGTACTTTCCGAGGCAATCGTTGCCGCAATAGCCGCATTTTTCATATTTGGCGAAACCCCTTCAAACTTTTCTATCATAGCAATGCTGGTCATCATTGCCGGCGTTGCGCTTACATGGACTAAACGAATGACCAGGCCGGCAGAATCACTTAATTAAATTTTTACCAACAAAAAGGGAGTAGATTTAAATAAACCTAACAGTGTCCCCATAGTTTGGTCATCAAGGAAAAATGAGGTAATTTGGCAGTGTTAGATAATAAATTTAACGGTTTTAGTGACTAATTAAAGTTAGTTAAACAAATATATATCAGGGGTTTATAGAAAATGGAATCATCTAAAATAAACGATTTGCAGCATTTTAGCGTTAAATTGATGATTTCTGCAGCGGAAAATTAGGAAAGAGATGCGAACCGCTGTATAAAGAACAGGAACGAACCTGTAATTAATGAATGCAATCTTAGAAAAATTGAAAAAAATCAGGGCTATGTACAGCCTGATTCTTGTGTCGTCAGTAATACTCATCTCATCCGGATGTGCCGGTGAGCAGTCTGTTACAGATGAGGAGGAAATTTCTGAAGAGCAATCTCTCCCCGTTTCCGTGCTTGAGCCTGTTCAGCGGGATTTAGCTGAAATTAAAGAGAGCGGTGTATTGAGGATGATCACCTATTACAGCTCAAATACCTATTTTTTGAATCAGGGAATTGA
This sequence comes from Rhodohalobacter halophilus, assembly GCF_001715195.1. GTDB lineage: Bacteria > Bacteroidota > Rhodothermia > Balneolales > Balneolaceae > Rhodohalobacter > Rhodohalobacter halophilus. Next base: position 48,721 of record NZ_MDWE01000017.1, on the reverse strand, counting down.
GGTTGGTTTTGAGTATGAGCTTGTAAAGGAGTTTGCCCGTGAAAATGATCTGGCACTTGAGGTGGTAATTGTAGGTGCAGATGAAAACCCTTTTGACCTATTAAATAGCGGGCGCGGAGACGTAATTGCGGCGAATTACACTATCACCCCCGAAAGAAGAGAAATTGTAAAGTTCACCCGGCCATACAACCTTGTGGATCAACTTTTGGTCTATTCTGCAAACTCTCCTGAACAGCCACAAACCCTCGAAGAGCTTGCCGAGTCAGGCATTCCGATTTCCGTACGGCGAAACAGTTCTTATTATGCACGCCTGCAGAGCTTTATTGACGAAGGTTTTGAAATCAATATCGATACCATTTCAGACGCAATCGATACCGAGGCGGCTCTGGTTCAGGTTGCCGAGGGAGACCTTCTTGCAACAGTTGCGGATGACAATATGTTTGATGCGGCTAACCGGTATATGGATGGACTTTTCCCGGGGCCAAAAATTGCAGAAAAAGATACCATTGCATGGGCAATTCGAAGTAACGCCCCTGACCTTGAATCGAGTATGAACCGTTTTCTTTATAAACATTTTCGATTTACAGAAGATCGGGAACGTCCTCGCCGATCTACGTTTCTGAATGTTTTGAGGCAGCGGTATTTTGAAGAGAGCAGACAAATTGCGGAATTTTATAATCCAGAATGGCAGTTTCAAACTATAGGTATAATCTCTCCATACGATGACATAGTAAAAGCCGTTGCCGACTCGATGGAACTGGATTGGCTGATGCTAACCGCAATGATTGCACAGGAATCGAGTTTCAATCCAAATAGTAAAAGCTGGGCCGGTGCAGTTGGTTTGATGCAGGTAATCCCAAGGTTTGTTGAGACGGAGTACGAGCAGCTATACGATCCAGTAACTAATATTAAAGAGGGTGCCAGAATAATTAAAGAGCACCTAAATCACTACTCATACATGGACAGCACCAATCAGTGGCAGATGGCACTGGCAACCTATAATGTTGGTTTGGGGCACATGGCTGACGCCCGAAGGTTGGTGATAGATCAGAACAAGAATCCGAATGAGTGGGAAAATGTATCGCAGGCACTTTTGATGTTGATGCAGAGAAGATACTACCAGGATGCACGATACGGCTTTGCGAGAGGTATTGAACCGGTTCAGTATGTAAAAGAGATTATGAACAGGTACAGAACCTATGAGGCAATTATTGCATTGGCTGAAAACCAACAAAGGGGAGGAATCTCAAACGCAATGATCAGCACCGGCCGGTCTAACGAATTTTGATAATCAGCAGGGTGAGATCGTCTTCGAGATTGTGGTTGCTGAATTGCCGAACTTCCCGAATAATTGTCTCCATAAGCTCTTCAGAAGCGAGATTCCGGTTCTGGAGGATCAGGCTTTTTAGTCTTTCTTCACCAAACTCTTCCCGTTGTTTATTCATTGCTTCATTCACGCCGTCCGTATAACAAACGATCATATCCCCGCTTTCCAACTGTATATCTGCCTGCTCGTAAGGCGAAAGTGTTTCCATTGCCCCCAGCAAAAGTCCACCTTCACTCAGTTCATCCAGTGTGTCCCCCCCTTTTCTTAAAAGCAGTGGCGGATTGTGACCTGCATTCACATAGCGGAAAATGCGTTGGTTGTGAAGGTATTTTCCCCAGAAAAATGTGATGAACTTATCACTTGGAGTGTTGTTGAAAATAATATCGTTTATGCGTTCGGTGGCTTCGGCCAACGATATTTCAACCGGTAAAAGAACGTGCAACATCGATTGAAGATTAGCCATTAAAAGAGCGGCGGGCACCCCCTTTCCGGTGACGTCACCGATGGCAAAAATGGTGTTGTTGTCGGGTGTTTGGGCAACATCAAAATAGTCACCGCCTACTTCGCGCGAAGAGATTGTACTGGCGGCAAGGTCAACTCCCTGCACTTCTGGAACCGGATCGGGTAGCAATCCGCGTTGAATTGATTTTGCAATTGAAAGCTCCTCTTCCATTCGCTCTTTATCAATGCGTTCTTCGAGCAGGTAGGTTTTTTGTAACGATACTATGGCCAGGTTTGCGAGTGATTTTAGAAAATTGAAATCTGTTTCTGAGTAAGTCTCTTTGTTTACGCGTTCACCAACACCGATTACAGCAACTTTTTCACCCTGAATTGAAATCCCGATAATATTGGTGATCAGATTTGTTTTTAGAGCGGGCACTTCCCCATAGCAATGGTCGTCCATGGCTTTAACTTCCAATGGGCATAGATCAAAAAGTGTGTTGATATCATCCTGAGTGAATGGTTTTTTTATCCCGCTGTGTGTAAGCAGAGAGATTCCATCAGGGGTTTTATAAATCAGAAAAAATGTGCGGATAAAAAGCTGACCAAGAAGGGCAAATTTAAAGATGTTGGAAATTTTATCCCTGTCGGTAAGCAGATTAAACTCTTTAGACAGATCGAAAAGTGTATTCAGTTCATGAATTCGCCTGTCGAGCTTGCGGTTTGTGTTCTTCAGTTCATCGAACAGCAGAGAGTTTGAAAGGGCAACTGAGGATATGATGCACAGGCTTTCGGCAAACTCGAGCTCATGAGCGGCAAACATTTTTTGAGTCACTTTTGATCCGAGGAACAGAAACCCAATATGCTGGTTACTTGTTCTGAGTGGAAAAAACACACTGTTTTTCATGTCATCCGCAAGCCTGGGGAATGCCTCAGGTTTATCGTTATAGAAAATATGAGAACAGCTTTTTTCAGACTCTTCCAGTTTGATCTCAACCGAATCTCCTTCGGATATACTTTTTAGACCTTTTGTTTTTTCAACAGAGTAAACCCTTTTTGCAGGATTGTAAAAGAGAATTGCCGCTTTGCCCGAAAGCAGCTTTCCCATAATGATCAGCAACAGATTGTTCAGTACAAAATCACTGTTGCGCGACTCAATGAGCATCCTGCTTGTTTCGAGAACAGTTTTAATTTCGAATCGGTTTTGTAGCTCTTTCTCGTCTGCAGGCATTACACTGTTTCATTTCTTTTTTTACAGAGCCGGATCTCATTTTTGTCCGGATTTTGATGATATGAAACACTATCCATTAGCTGGTGAATTAAGTAGACACCCATTCCTCCTCTCTTCTTCTCTTTGATTTTTTTTCGGATATCAGGAAGATTATAACTCTCAGGTTCAAAACTGTTGCCGTAGTCAAACAGGCTAATGCAGAGCTTATCGGGGTCAAAGGAGAGGTTGATTTCTACACTTTCATCAGAATTATTCTGGTATGCATGTTTGATGATATTCGTATAGGCTTCATCAACGGCAAGCTGTAGGTCGGACACCTGCTTGCTTGAAAAACCCTGTTTTCTGGCATGAAGCGCAACAAATTCGCGTACCTCTGAGAGTTTCTCAGTGGAAGCACTTACCGTTATTCGATATGTAGCCGTCTTATTCAACAAGACTTAATTTTCATTAGAAAATCGATCAATAGCTTCTCTTTCGTCGTCAAGAATGTCATAGAGAGTTGGGAATCCAAGGAGGTCAAAAACATTGTAAACGCGCTCGTTCATGTTCGTAAGCTTAATATCGCCGCCGCTGGACCGCACATCTTCAATGTAGGCCATGAAAACTCCAAGGCCGGCGCTGGCAATATATTCCAGCTTACTGCAATTCACGATAATATTCGACTTATTGCTGCTGATGAGTGTTTTTAAGGACTCCTCCAGCTGCGAGGCGGTATGGGCATCTAACTCTCCATGAAGATCCAAAACATCTAATCCGGATGATTCCCGATGGTTGATTTTAAAATTCTTCATCACATTATTGGTTTCATATTTGATGGACACTTCAAAGATAGAAGTTAGGAAAGGTTGTGCAAATATAGATTACGAAAAATAAGATAAGCCGGTTTCAAAAAAATAAGGCATCACACGTATCCGGTGTGATGCCCTGACTATTCATCAAGAGAGACGCTACTTGAGCGCAATAGAATATTAGCAAAAATGATTGTAAATGCACAACGTTTATTGAAAAAGCCTTGAAATTAGAGTGAATTTCAAGAAAATTACTGTATAAACAGTTTGTTAGAGAGACAAGAAAAGCCTACGTTTTAGATCGGTTAGATCAGACTGAAACTTTATTATCCGAATCTGATTAGAGTCAGAGAACGAATACAACAGATATCTTTCAAACAAAAGCCCCAAAATGACAGAACTATGAAAAATCTACTATTTGTACTACTTACACTTGGATTTCTTTTTACAGCTACCGACCGTGCAGATGCTCAGTGGTCAATCGGTGCGAGTTACGAAACAAGGAATGAAGACCCTACCAACGGGTTTGGATTGAGGGTTGAAAGAAGCATTCTCTCGGCTGTTCCGGTAGTAGACTTTAATATGAGAGCCCACTTCAGCTTTTTTAATGATGATGCATTAATCACAAGAGATGAACAGGAGTTTAGCGGCGAAGTTGAGGCATATGATTATGGATTGGCACTGACAGCCGGTGTGGGTATCGCACTTGTAAAACCATACGTGGGTTTGGGAATCGGAGCCGAAACGTACGATTTTCAAGGAGACTCAGGTGGCGGGTTTGATGAAAACAACCTGTTTTGGAACGGATTTGGTGGTGTTGAACTTCAGCTTCTGCCAATGCTGAGACCTTTTATAGAGTATCGAATCAGCAACATTTCCGGCGCCGAAGAAATTGACTTTGATAATGTGAGCCGGTTTGCATTTGGGCTTTCTCTGAGGTTTTAAAAAAACTGAATCAGACACATAAAAAGGGTTCCTGAGCAAAATCAGGAACCCTTTTTTAATTTTGTTGCCGAGTTTTAATTCAGTTGAGAGATCCAGGATTCAGCTCCATAATCTTCCATTAGCTTTTCTTTTAGATTCTGAGCCATTTCCTCACTTTCTACTCGGCCAATTCGTACTCTGTACCAAACATTTCCAGTGTCCTCGTTGCCGAATTTAACTACAAAAGCATTTTCATACCCTCGTTCTTTCCACTGGTGGAGTTCATTGTTGGCTTTCTCTTCAGATCGCCACGACTGAACCTGTACGGCATAATTTCCGGTTTCTGAAAATTCTATTTGGCTTCGGCTTTCTGCTTCAGCAATACTGTCCTGTCGCGCCTGGGCAATACTATCCTGTCTCATTTGCTCCATCTGAGCTTCATAGACTCTTTCAAGGGAGTCGCGTTCAGCTTGTTGACGCTGGAGCTCTTGTTGCCGTAACTCTTCTTCGCTGGGTCCGCAGCCAACCAATAAGCTGATAGCTAAAATGGCTGTACCCATAAATGTTAGTAGTGTTTTCATAATGTGATCTTTTTTGAAAGCGCCTTTGTAGTTATCTGTAGAACTATGAATGTAAAAAACATAATTCATTACTTTCTTTTTAACAACAGCTAGAACTTTTTAAATACAAAAACTCTTTAATTGGATATAAAAAATCCTTAATTTAAATAGACTGAATTTAAATAAGGTTCAATAAGTCTCTTTATTCAGGTGAATATGCTGCTTCAAGTCAATAATATTGAAAAATCGTTCGAAAAGGGGGTTCCTGTAGTTCAGGATGTGTCATTCTCTGTCGGTGAAAACGAGATATTTGCTCTTTTAGGGGCAAGTGGCTGCGGTAAAACTACCACACTTCGAATGATTTCAGGGTTTGAAAAACCTGATAAGGGTACGATTGAACTGGAAGGCAATATTATATCATCAAATAAAGTGCAAATCTCTCCTCAAAACAGAGGGATTGGGTTCGTTTTCCAGGACTATGCACTCTTCCCTCATATGTCAGCTTTAGATAATGTTGCGTTTGGCCTTACGGATTTACCTAAGTTTAAGCGCAAAGTTTTTGCTGAAGAGGTTTTGTGCCGGACAGGCATGGGAGATTATAAAGATCGGAGTCCGGCAGAACTCTCGGGCGGGCAACAGCAGAGAGTAGCCTTGGCGCGTGCCATTGCACCGGAGCCTAAACTGGTTCTTCTTGATGAGCCGTTTTCTAATCTGGATGCAATGTTGCGTGATACAACCCGAAAAGAGGTCCGTTCAATTATTAAAAAAGCGGGAATGAGTGCTGTTCTCGTAACTCATGATCAGGAAGAAGCTCTCTCTTTTGCGGATCGGATTGCTGTGATGAATAATGGCCGGATTGAGCAGATTGGAACACCCGAAGAGGTGTATTATAAACCCAAAACAAAATTTGTAGCTCAGTTTCTTGGCCGTACCAACCTATTTGAAGGTGAAGTGAACGATGCCGAATATATTGATACGAATCTTGGCTGCCTTCGTTTAAATTGCAAGGCAAAAGGCCGGGTAACATGTTCAATTCGTCCCGAACACCTGACGATCGAGCGGCCGAATGGAGTTGTAAATGGCTGCAGCCGGGGTATTATTGTGGGGCGAGAATTCAAAGGTCACGATATTACCTATCACGTAAATTGTCAGGGCGAACGCTATATCGTCCATACAGATAATCGGGTTCTGTTTGAACCCAACGATGAAGTTTTGGTTAAACCGCTTGAGCCGGCAGTGGTTCTCTCTGATGATTGATTAGTTTCCCGGTAAGACCACATTCCCACCTCTCTTGTCTTCTTACTTTTACGACTGGTTCTGCTTTCAATCAAGTTGCAGTAAGAGCAAATCTTCAAAACTCACGATCAGCATTTTTAGGATTGTTGACAGGTAGTTTTGCACCCTACTCAGAATGAATTTTCAGAAATAAAAAAAGCGGACTGAAAGAATTCAGCCCGCTTTACACTAAAAACTAATTTGAATTAGTTTCTCGGAGAAAATGGATATGGGTTCAGAGGATGAGACTCTGCACGTCGATTTTTCTCACAACCGGGTGTGTTACGGTCCATTTCTGCTTCGGAGCAGCGAACCGGAGCTTTACCTAAACCTCTGAATTCAATTCGATCTTCAGCAATTCCATTGTTTTTGTAGAAGTCTACAACAGCATTCGCTCTTCTCAAGCTGAGTCTGAGGTTGTACTGGTCTCCACCTACGTGGTCAGTATAAGCATCTACGCGAACTCGGAATGCTTCAACTTCCATTAATCGCTCTACGTTTTCAGCGAGCTTTTGAGCATCTCCGTCACGAATGTCAGATCTGTCAAAGTTGAAGTTGATTGTATTCAGCTCGTTGATATATGGAGGATCATTCGGATCGAGTGGGTCGGTTCCCATTTCAATCTCTTGACCGTCGGTAAATCCATCGCCGTCAGAATCGGGATCGAGAGGATCGGTTCCGTGTGTATTTACTTCATCTCCATCAGAGAGACCGTCACCATCAGTATCCGGGTCGGTTGGGTCTGTGTCGTACATGTTTACTTCTTCGCCGTCAGTCAGCCCGTCACCATCGGTGTCTGGGTTGAGTGGGTCAGTGTCATAAACATTTACTTCATCTCCATCAGAGAGTCCGTCACCGTCTGTATCTTCATTCAGCGGATCCGTTCCGTAAGTATTTACTTCTTCGTAATCGGTTAGTCCGTCGCCATCCGTATCAGGATCGAGCGGATTTGTTCCGTGTACGTAAATTTCATCATAATCGGAAAGTCCATCGCCATCACTATCTCGCTCCATAAGCTCTTCATCAGAAAGGCTCATTAGATATTCGAGTGTTAGCGGATCCGGATCCCCTTCTGGTTCACTGGAGCCACATGCCTGAAAAACAAGCAGAGAGGCAAGTAAACCAATGAATAAGTAAGTAGGTGATTTAAACATTGTTATTCTCCTGTACAGTTAGTGTGAGGTTTTAAGTTAGAAATTTTTCCACTTCAACAAAAAATACATAACCAACAATCGCAAACAAAAATGTTTTTTGACAAATGCTTACGAAAGGTGATATATTCTGCCTCGACGGGGCTATAGCTCAGCTGGCTAGAGCGTCGCGCTGGCAGCGCGAAGGTCCGGGGTTCGAATCCCCGTAGCTCCACATTTTTTATAAGTGAAAGAGAGTGTTTCGGCGGGGGTTAAGAGAGAGGTCGCCCCGAATTGTGTGATTCGTTTAATATAGTGTCTATTCTCCATAAATGATGTTTCTTTTGATTGAATATGTGTCAAATTATATTTCCACATCTATTCATAATGGAAACAAATTAAACAGATCATTGTGAAACAACTCTTACTACTAATTTTTTGGTTACTTGTTCCGCTGGAAAATGTCCTTTCTCAGTCAACCGGTTTTTCCATAGATATTACCGCTGACCCGTTGATGAGCAGTGCACAGATTGTAGAGCTTTCAACACTGATAAACGGTGAAGGAAACTTAGCTACCCGCCTTTTTACCGTCTATGTTTCCAATGAAAGCAATGAACCGGCAGATGATCTTTATATCGATATTGAAGTTATCAGTGAGCGCGAAGGGTTGTTGATGGTTTCTCATCAGCGTAACGAGTTGCCGTTTGGATTGCGAGCGGGTGAATCGGCCGTTTTTTCCAATGTAGATATTTCCCGTCAACGGTTGCCTAATGCACCGGTGCCTGTCCGTTTCAATGGCAGATTAACTGAAAATGGGCGAGCTTTACTCAATAAACTGCAAGGGGTTTCAACGTTACCTGCAGATGAGTACACAATTCAGATCAAACTGTATAAAAGGAATAACAGCGTAAATGGAGGGCTGCTTCTTGGATCTTCAAGTGTGACATTTGGCAGTAATATCATCGATGAAAATTTGACGATAACGCTTCTGACTCCGGGGGATGCAGTTGGGGTTGATGTGACCATTTCAAACCCAAATCCTGAATTCAGGTGGGATGGACTGTTTCAGCAGAGCTACAGATTGATTGTGGTTGAGGCCTCAAGAGACGAAGATCCGGAGGCGATGGTTGAGAGCGCCAGAAGCACACCGCCCACAGAACCCTCAGGTGTGTTACTTGAACACGAATTTCTGGATGTCAATATAAACGGTACAAGTTTTACTTATCCTTCATTTGGCGCCAAATCGCTCAGAGAAGGCAATACATACTATTGGCAGGTCTTTTCAGAATTACAAACTACATCAGGCACGCAAGAGAGGGCTTCAGAGATTTGGTCTTTTACCCTGCGGGATGATCATCAGGCTGCAGCAACGGTTAAAATAGATAGTGATATGCGGGAACTGCTGATTCCGCTCATAGGTGTTGAGCAAACCGAAAGTATGATCAGAAGTGGATTTACTCTGTTTGAAATTGAATTGGATGGCCGGGTGCTTACCGGTGAGGCTGCTAAAGCAGAATTAATGGAACTCCTTGAAAAAATGAGGAGTAACAAGATCAAACTGCCTGAATAAAATGTAATGCAATGACGAAGAAGTTTATAAAATTGACCCCCGTTCCGTTTTTGGCACTCTTCCTGTTCGGTTTGATTGTTGAAGGAGTTGAAAATAGTATCGATCCCGATCGTGAGATAGCTATTGTTCGCAGATACATACCCAATGTAGATATAACAGGTGCTGTCAGAGATACAGTGGTGGAAACGGGAACATCACTCTTTAGCGGAGACACATTAACGACCGATGAAAATGGGTATGCTTTAGTGATGTTCTTGGACCAGAGTGTAGCTAAAGTGAGGCCAAGATCACAATTAATTATTCGTGGTGAAATTGACCGCCGACAAAATGCGAGCACCAGGATTGATTTAAACCGGGGTGGAATATTTCTGAATGTAAACCGAAGGGTAACCAATGAGTTTGAAGTTACCACCTCTACAACGGTTGCAAGTGTGAAAGGCACGACGTTTGGCGCCCTTTCGGAAGGGTACTATTGGGTTGAAACAGGTGAAGTTGAGGTGATGGCTTTGCGATCCGGTCAATCGGTTTTACTAACGGAGGGGATGTTTGCCCAGGCAGACGAATCCGGGTCGGATTTAACGACCGGACAGTTAAGTGATGGTGAGATTGAGCGGTTAAACTCAGAGTATAAAACATTAGATGAAGAGCTTATTGAGCGCAGACTTATTTTGCGTTTTCGGGATTCAAACGGGCAGATTATTGAAGAGGATATTGAGTTTTTTGAGCAAAACGATAACTGAAACCAATAGCTGAATAGATTGGCAGGGGTATATAATTTACAATCAAAGGGTCTCTATTTGGGAGTTTTCTTTATTCTCCTGGTTGGATCCTCCTATGATTTGGTTACTGCCCAAACGGTTATCCGCCATATTCCGCCCTCATTTATAGAAAAGCATGAGGAGGTGATTTTACGGTTTGAAGCTTTGGAAATAGCTGAATCGGAAGTGATTGAAGCACTTCTCTTTTATAGAACCCAAGAGAGCGGGAGCTACTCCCAAAGAGAAGTTCGGTTTGAATCGGGAGCTGCTGAAATTCCCATTTTGATTGAGGATTCTGATGCCTACTCGCTGGAATATTACTTTATTCTCCGAACCGCTGCCGGAAGGCAGTATCACTATCCGGATATTATTGCCAATGAGCCGCCTGTTTATGTTGAGTTAGTATCACCCAGAATTGAAGCATTCCCTACGACCGACCTTCTGGATGTCGCAATTATTACACCTGCTGCGGGCGAAACGATTTCAAACAACGACTATTTATTGACAGCCGCACTCTTTTATGATGGGGATGGCCTGGAAAATAACATCCGGTTGCACATCAATGGAGAAGATGTAACGGAGCTGGCTGAAATTACCCCCTATCTCATTAAATTTCGCAGGGATGAAATCAGTTCCGGCCGGCAAACGGTTCAAATACTACTGGATGAGGGTGGAACACTTTATCAGGCAGAACGCTGGTCGTTCAATGTGCTCAGATCAGCTACGGCAGGCGGTGATCCGGTTTTCACAGAGAGATCGCGAGTGTTTGGAGGGGATATTGAGCTGGGTGCCGGCAGCCAATACATTGCCGGTTCGGCAACAGATCAACTGACGGGCAGGCTGAATGTCAGAGGGAGGGAAGGGAAGCTTCAGTATCGTGGAAGAGGTTATCTCACAACAAGAGAATCGAGCCGCTTTCAGCCACAAAACAGATTTCATCTGGACCTTCGTTATGGTCAAAGTCTATTTCTTGAAGCCGGAGATGCAAACCCAAACTTTAGCAACTACTCAATTCGGGGAAGAAGGGTGAGAGGTGTTTACGGAGGAGTATCGTTCTGGGATGATCGATTTCGTTTTGAGGCTCTTCGGGGAACGTTGCAGCGATCGATCTCAAACCGCTTTGATCAGATCGAGGTTGTAGAGAGAGAGTTGGAACAGGGTGTGGAAGAGCTCTACTATTTGAATCTTGAAGAGAATGGCCGTGGGGCTTATCGGCGGGTGTTGACAGGCGGCCGACTGGACATTGGCCAGCGGGACAGATTCCGGTTTTCTTTGAACGCTCTACGGGCACGAGACGATTCCACTTCAACGACACGATACAGGGATTATCGGGATGTACTGCTCAACAATCGTGAGTTGATTTCATCGCTTACAATTCAGCAGCAATCATTTTTAGAGGATAATCCGGATGAACTTCAGGTGACAACCGCCCTGCCCAGGCCGAAGGATAATCTGACAATTGGCACTGAAGTGGAGTTTTCCGCTGATAACCAAAGGGTTCGGGTTCATTCTGAATTTGCCGCGAGTTTGATGAATGAGGATATTTCAGCCGGAGTTCTAAACCGGGAAAGGGCAGATGAACTTGGAATTGACCTAAATGGTGATGTTGAAAGTCTGTTTAACAGCCTCTCCTGGCTCATTATCATCAATGAGAGAATGAGTACCCTGCCGTTTAAATATCGGGAGACAGAATCGGGTACTACGGAAATTGACCTTTTTCTTCCCACATCAATATTTGCCAGCGAAACTCGTGTAGACCTGAACTATGGCAGTCATCGAATTGAAGCGAATTATACATGGGTGGGCCCCGATTTTCAATCACTGACAAATAGTACCATTCGCCGGGATGTTTCAGGAATTACCATTACGGATCGGTTCAGGACGCTGAGTAACCGGTTGATAGTTACCGGAGGTTTTGAACTTCTGCGCGATAATGTTAACAACTACAAAAACTCTACACTTAGAACAAGAACCTTAAGATTTTCCGCCGGATGGTACCCTTTTCGATTTGACCTGCCTCGCGTGAATGCAGGAATACGGTACAGGACAAGGGGTAACAACATAGATCGTTTCAACCCATACGTTGATAGGGATATTGAAAATACAGTTGTCAGAAATTTTGCAGTTGTAGATGGCGATACTGTTTCAACATCATTGCCCAGGAGTGATAAACTAATTGCATTCAACACCTCCATCTCACAAGGTTTTTCGTTGATGGGGGCAGAGCACGATGCCGGAATTTCATTGAACATTACCGACTCGCAAAGTGATGTTACCCGCTATGGAGATTACAGTAGCAGTACGTTTTCATTTTCCCTTCAGTCCAATTTTGAGGGAAGGCCGTTTCAGACCAGATTAGCGTGGAACAGAACGAACAGCACTGCGTTGAGCGGTTTAAATGAGGCGAATATTCAATCAATTGATACAGGTGTCAACTGGCAGTTGATGGAGAACCGGTTAATTCTTAATAGCACGTTGTCATTTGCCCGGTCACAATTTCAGGACATTCCGTTAACGGTTATGGAAGGTGACCTGGAAAGCGGAAGAGATTCAATTTACGAACCGAACTTTTCGGGGGAAGAAGCGAGTACGATTAATACATATTTGATTCGGTTGCGGGCTGAATACCGGATCTTCACAAATGGATCGCTGGAGGGATTGTTTAACTACTCATCTATCCATAGACGAGGATCTGATTTTGCAGCATTGCCAAATGATCGTATCATACAGCTTCGATACATCCACAGATTTTAATCTGCAATATGACTAAAAGAGTCTCATCACTGCTTACCTTGATGCTGGCGGCATTTATAATGCTATTTCTCTTCTACCTGCCGCCAATTCAGATAGCAGACTTGAACTCTCGTGATCTTCTTTTTCAGGTTCGAGGGCCCTTAGACACTTCGAGCAGCGATATTGTTATCGTTGAAATCAGTTCGAGGGCAGACGATGAGATTCCCTACAAGTATCCCTGGCCTACCAGCGTTTATGCGAAACTGGTGGAAAACCTGAATCGTGCAGGTGCCAAGGTTATTGCTTTTGATGTGCTGTTTGATCAACCGGATCTTTACGATTTGCGAAACGACTCTCTTTTTGCCGATGCGGTCAGAGAGGCAGGAAATGTAATTTTTTCCGGCCGGGTAAGGCAGGAGCCTGAACGGCGTTTTTTGGGTGGAATGATTGCGGATCAGAGAACGCCCTCCTTTCCGCGTCAGATGTTTCAGCAGGCAACCCCATGGAATATAGGATTTGTGGATATGCAGACAGACCTGGATGGTTTTATTCGCACCTATCCCTTTCAGTTCAATTATCTGAATGAGGTCTATTATTCGTATGCCCTGCAGCTTCTCTATACGTTGGAGGGAGGTGGGGAACTTATGGAAAATCGCGAGGATGCATACTTTGCAGCGGGCAGGCGGGTTCCGAAAACAGAATTTAACCGCATGCTCATCAACTACTACGGAGGGTACAGGTCCTTTGAGTATGTAAGTTTAGAGTCGGTAATTGACGATGCCGATTTTCAAACCACCACCGAACTGGAGGCTTTTGAAATTAATGAGTTTGACGACCCCGATTACGGGCTGTTGTATCAGGATATTCTTACTGATAAAATCGTTCTGGTAGGAACTACCATGCCGGAGCTGCAGGATTTCCACCCGGTCCCCTTTCCCGATCGAAGCGGAGAGAATTCAATGGCGGGTGTCGAGGTTCATGCACATGCTTTGCAGACTATTCTGGATGAAAATTCTCTGAAGGAGGTGAACACTCTGAATAGCCTGCTGATTACATTTGGCATCCTGATTCTCAGTTTTATAATTACCACCAAGTTTGTTGGCTGGTCGGGATTGATAACCGCACTTGCGATCGGCACTGTGTGGATCGCTGCATCCGGGTTCTTATTTATCTATGGAAACCTATTTGTACCAATTGTTCCGGTAGTTATTGCTGTTATTATCGGTTACACCGGTTCAGTGACTCACAATGTGATATATGAGGAGCAGGAGAAGAAAAAAATTAAATCTATGTTTTCCTCTTATGTCTCCCCGGAGCTTGTGGATAAAATGATATCACAGGAAATTGAGTACACGCTGGGTGGCCGGGAAGATGAACTGACGGTGATGTTTACCGATATCGAAAACTTCACATCCCTGTCAGAGTCTGTTCAGCCGGATAAATTAGTTCTGTTGATAAACAGCTATCTGAATACATTTACTGAGATCATAAATGAGGAGAAAGGAACCCTTGATAAATACATCGGGGATGCGGTTATGGCTATTTACGGTGCTCCGGTTCCGATTGATAATCAGGCATCTGCCGCGTGCCGAACAGTGTTAAAGGCAGAGGAAAAATGGGAGAAGAGCGACCATAAGGTTGATGGAAAGATTATCAAGACACGGTACGGCATCAATACTGGCAGAATGCTTGTAGGCAATATGGGCTCCAAACGCCGATTTAACTACACCGTGATGGGAGATCATGTAAACTTGGCTGCAAGGTGCGAAACAGCCTGTAAAATTTTCGGCGTCTATGCGGTCGTTTCAGAGTATACAAAAAATGAAGCGTCACAGGCGGGTGAATTTCTGTTTCGCCGGCTTGGGAAGGTTCGAGTGAAAGGACGAAATCAGCCAGTAAATCTCTACCACCTGATCGGTTTTAATCACAGCCCAGATCATTCAGTACAGGAGATTATCACGAAGTTCGAGACGGCTCTGGATCTCTATTTTAGCAGGAGGTTTGATGAAGCCCTGGGAATTTTTAAGGCACTCAAAAAGCAGGAGCCAAACTATTTTCATGTGCATGATGATCTGAATCCCTCACAATTTTACGCAGAGATTTGTGAAAGGCTGATTCAGCATCCGCCGGAAAGTGATTGGACCGGTGTAATTGAAAGGTAAATTTCTGACGATTTGGTGTTTATATTCAGTTGAAAACCCCTTATCTTAATTGCTCGGGGCAAGTCTCATACAGCCAGCTCCCTATGAACTCCGTCAGGGTCGGAAGGCAGCAGCGGTAGTAGGTCGTAGCGGCGTGATATGAGTAGCTTGCCCTCTTTTTTTATCTGCTTTTCTCTATGTGATTTGCAATTTGCTCTGCATGAATCCGGCTGTTTTCAATAAAAAGGCTGCTGGTATCCAGCCCGCCACACACAACACCTGCAACATAAACACCTTTACGGTTGGTTTCGAGAGAATCTTTATCGTAGACGGGCATTTTTTTCTCATCCTCGGTTAACTCAATTCCAAACTTTTTCATCAAATCGAAGTGTGGCCTGTAGCCGGTCATGGCAAGTACAAAATCGTTGGGGATTGTTTTCTCTCCTTCTGGAGTCTTGATAACAACTTCTTTTTCGCGAATCTCCAAGACCTCGGAGTTAAAGTAACCGGTAATTGCTCCCTCTTTAATTCGGTTTTCGATATCGGGCTTAACCCAATATTTGATGGAGGGCTTTAATGTGTCGTGCTTCACCAATATAGATACATTTGCATTACACCGGTAGGTTTCAAGGGCAGCATCGGCCGCTGAGTTACCCCCTCCCACAACCAATACATTCTGCCATGCATATCGATGTGGATCATCGTAGTAGTGGAGCACTTTAGGAAGATTCTCGCCCGGAACATTCATCATATTGGGCCTTCCATAAAATCCTGTGGCAACAATCACTTTTTCAGCCCGGTAGGTACCTTTGTCGGTAATAACTTCAAAATGTCCGTCTTCACCCTTTACATCGGTCACCTTTTCATAGAGGTTGATATTCAGCTTGTAGTGTTCCGCTGCCCGCCGATAGTACTCCAGCGCCTCTTTTCTTGTCGGTTTTGAACCGTGTGAAATGAACGGAATGTTTCCAATCTCCAATTTGTCGGATGTGGAGAAAAACGTCATGTTTGTTGGGTAATTATAGATAGAGTTGACCAAACAGCCACGCTCAATGATAATCGACTCTATTCCTCTATTTTTTAATGAAATGGCAGTTGCCAGGCCAATCGGGCCCGATCCGATAATTACAATCATATGTATTTGAGTAAAATTGTTCAGTTTTCGTCTGATGTTCTTAGGAAATAGTCTCCAATGGTTTTATTGATCCACCCCGGAGGTATACTCCAAAAACCTACATGCCCGCCCTTATCCGGATAGCAGGTTGTAAAAACACTGTTTTTATTAATATCGTTGATTGGTGTCCATCGAAACGGACAGAGAGGATCATCCTGGCTGTGAAGTACCAGTGTTTTTGTCCGGATATGGCTCATAAAAAAAGCACTGGAGCAGCTTGCATAGTAGTGGTCGGCCCCCTCAAACCCGTGAATAGGTGCCGTAATTTGATCATCAAACTCATAAATTGTTGAGCCGTTAAAATCGGGCAACTCCGGGAAAGATTTTTTCTTGATCTGCAGTTTACTCTTCAGAGTTTTTAAAAAACTGCCTGCATATACCTTGTTAAAGCCAAGATTTAAATTGAGTGAACCTTTTCGAAGTTCAAATGGAGTGGATATTGCGGCGGTTCGGTCTAGCAGATGATGCTCTCCATGTTTATAGAGATAGTTTAGCAGGGCACTTGCACCCAGTGAGAAACCGGCAGCACAATAATATCCGGCATTGGGGAAATTATTTTCCACCCACTGAAAAACAGTCTCTAAATCGTCAACCTCACCTGAGTGATAAAACTTTTTATTTCGATTCATCTGATCCCCGCAACTTCGGAAATTAAAACCGATTACGGTAAAGCCTCTGTTAATCAGATGTTCTGAGAGCTGCTTGATGTAGTACCTTCGGGAGTGCCCCTCAAGTCCGTGAAAGAGTATCGCAACCGGGTTTTTATCATCGGATGTTGATACGTCCAACTCAAGAAAATCATCATCCGGAGTCTCAATTTTTACTCTTATAGCTGGAACTTTCGGTGCCTGAAAAAACAGAGAACAGAGAATGGTGTGAACATGCCCGTTTATACACCACGGTGCAGATTTAAAACCATCCACATGTGATTTGACCAGGCTTTGTTTTTGCTCTGCTTGCATTTTAAAGAGACTTTGCGGTTCTCATTCACTATTTTTGTTAAACCTCAGTAAGATAAGGAAAGATCTTTGATGATAAATCCATCATTTCCACATCGCCCCATCAAACGAATTGCAGCGATTGATCTGGGTACGAACTCGTTTCATGCACTGATTGTAGATATCTATCCCGACGGCGGCTTCTACACCGTTGATAAACTGAAGGAGATGGTATTGCTGGCAGAAAAAGGGCTGGGTGACGACCTTTCAGATGCAGCGATGGAGCGCGGTATTAGTGCCTTGAAGAAAATTAAGGTTCTTGCAGATAGTTACGAGGCAGAGACTATACTTGCGTATGCAACCAGTGCGATACGCGAAGCCGGAAATGGGGGCGAATTTATACAACGGGCGATTGATGAAGTAGGTGTTAAAATAAACGCAATACCGGGACGAATTGAAGCTGAGCTGATAGGGCTGGCTGTTCAGCACGGAATTCAGATGCCGGAAGCTCCATCAATGATTATGGATATCGGGGGTGGAAGTGTTGAGTTCATTGTTGCCGATCAGGAGAAGTTTTATCATCTAAGCAGCAAAAAGATTGGGGTTGCACGGATGACAGCCCAATTTATTGACCACGACCCAATCAAACCGGATGAGATTGAAAAGCTAAAAAACCACTTTGAAAAGTCTCTGACCGACGTTGCTGAAGCATTTGCACTCCACCGGTCGAAAACCCTGATTGGATCATCCGGTACAATGGAAAATATCGCCATGATGATTGCTCATCGTCACAATAATACTCCTAACCTCACAGTCAATGAGATGGAGTTTTCTGCAAAGCAATTTTTTGAGTTTTACGACGAAGTGATTGGGCTGAATCGTAAAAAACGGGCACAACTGAAGGGGTTGGACGAGAAGCGCGTCGACCTGCTGCCTGCCGGGTTGGTTTTGGTACACTTTATTTTAAAGAAGTTCGGGATCAAACGAGTTAAAATCTCTTCTCAAGCTCTTCGGGAGGGAATCGTTCTCCGGTACATCAAAAAAGAGCTGTCGGAGGGGGTGAAGGTTCATCTTGAGGAAAATCCGCGAAGGCGAAGTGTGCTGGAGCTGGTCCATAAATGTGACTGGCATGAAGATCACTCGCAGCATGTAGCCAAACTGGCTCTTAAGATTTTTGATGAACTTCGGCAGGATCTTGAGCTGGTCGATTCAGACCGGGAGCTGCTCGAATATGCCGCATTGATGCACGATATCGGGTACCATATTTCTCACCGGAAACACCACAAACATGCGCTTTACATCATAAATAATGCAGATTTGATGGGGTTTAAAGAGGAGGAAATTGATGTGATGGCCAACGTGGCGAGATATCACAGGCGTTCCACTCCTAAGAACAGGCACTTACATTTCAAAAAGTTGGATAAGTCTGTCCGGGAGAAAGTGAAGAAGCTGAGCGGTATCCTGCGCGTGGCCGACGGCCTGGACCGGAGTCACTATCAGAACGTGAGAGATTTTGAATTTGAACGGGCAAACGGCGCGATTGAATTGAAGTTGATAACAGAGTCGGATCCAAATCTGGAAATTTGGGGAGCCATGCGGAAAAAAGCACTTTTTGAAGAAGTGACAGGGAGAAAGTTGCGCATTACAGAAAGTGGCTAACTCTAAACTCAACAATCAAGGATATTCGCGCAAATTCTTAAATAATTTTGTCGTTGTCGATGAATTGAAGGGTAAATTCTTTAATCATTACAAATTAACTGCCATTCTCACTTAATTTATTAGTTTTCCGGGGCTTACTTTTTTATCCCCCGATTTCACTTCATTTTACTTTCTCTGAATCGGCTAAAAAACTCCCTGAATCTGAAACCTTCCGTATCTTTAAATCGTTACAATTTACCCAATCAGAGGCCGGTCAAATAAGAAAAAACAGACTGATGAAAAACCCGGCATAACGAATAATAAATCAGGAAATCTAAAAACTAACAAAGACGTAAAATGAAGTTCTTAAGTAAATTCATCTTGAGTTTCGTGTTGACGGCCACTCTGTTTATGACAGTCGCTCAAGCCGATACGACAGATGTTGTAGTAAAAGAGAATATTTTTGAAGCAATTCAAAGTATTGATATTGTGAGTTTGAATGTACTTCTTGCCGAAGGCGCGGATATCAACTCGGTTGACGAAAATGGAAATACAGCACTGATGCTGGCATCTAAAATCGGAAATCCGAGAATGGTGAAAATTATTCTGGCTCACGAACCGATGATTGATCAAAAAAATAGTCAAGGCTACACAGCACTGATGATTGCATCCGAGCAAGGGCAGGTTCATATTGTTGAAAAGCTTCTTGAAAACGGAGCAGACAGAATGCTGACAAACAACGATGGACTGACGGCCGCCGATCTTGCGATCCGGCATGGCCAGCCTCAAACAGCCGATCTGCTGAGAGGCAGTTCACAAGGGAATGTAGCTCGATAAGCATCTATTCTGACCGATGAATGGAAAGCCCCGGATTGCACTGCAGTTCGGGGTTTTTCTTTATTTACAATCAGGATTGTTGAAGTGGGTTCGGTTCGATATTTTATATGAACCTTAATCTACTTGTTGCCATGTCTTTACTTCGCAATTACACATTTATTTTACTGCTTATTCTAACCGGCTCATTGACAATGAAGGCTTCTGCTCAAGACTCTTTTTCGCAAACTGAATGGGATAAATTAGAACAACATTTTTCTGATAAGCTCCGTGATTTTGATGTTGTGGGCGGTGCATTACTCTACATGGAAAATGGTGAAGAAAATCGGTCGATATTTCAGGGCTATGCAGATATGGAGACAGAACGGCGGGTTGATGAACATACGATTTTTCACTGGGCATCCATCACCAAAACGTTTACGGCTGTTGCCATCATGCAGTTAAGAGATCGCGGGCTGCTTACGCTTGATGATGCTCTTACCGTTTACCTGCCGGAATTGCGGACTATTCACAATCCGTATGGCAGTATGGATGAAATTACGATCCGCATGGCGCTGAACCACTCAACGGGGTTAAGGAACTCTACATGGCCTTGGGGAGGAGATAAAGAGTGGCATCCATTTGAGCCGATGGAATGGAGTCAGCTCGTGGCGATGTTTCCATACACCGAAGTGGAATTTGAGCCCGGAACAAAACACAGCTATTCCAATCCGGCCATCATTTTTCTGGGAAAAATCATTGAACAACTGAGCGGCGATTCGTGGGAGTCGTATGTGGATAAACAGATCCTGAAACCTCTGGAGATGCATCACGCCTATTTTAATCACACTCCCCCTCATCTTCTTCCCAGGCGCTCCAACAGCTATCAATTCGTTGATGATGAGCCTGTGGCACGCGGGTTTGATTTTCACACGGGAATTACAACATCAAATGGTGGTCTGAATGCCCCAATCAGCGACATGGTGAAGTATGTGCAATTTTTGTTGGGCGTAAAGGATGATTCACCTCAGATATTAAGCCGTTCATCATTAAAAGAGATGTGGAGAGAAGAGCTTGAGATTGAGGAGAGAAACGGGATTAGATCGTCTGTAGGACTCAGTTTCTTTCTTGAGGAATTTGACGGAATGCAGGTCATCGGTCATACCGGAACCCAGTTCTCTTACTATTCGTGGTTTTACATCCATCCGGAAACAGGGAGGGCCGTGATTTCTGTAATCAATACCGACGGGAAACACGATATGTTTCGGTTTCGGGATGAAATCATCGAATATACTTTTAAAAACCTTTTTTCAACGGCTGATTCCTAACGAACTTTGACAATTCAGACTTTCCAATACAGCGAACATTTCGTTTCTTCAATGGAACCGTTAACGAACTGTTGCTGAATGAAACGAATACTGCTACTGATTCTATCTGCCTTTCTGTTTCCTGCCCTCTTAATTGCCCAGGAGTCTGTCTCCGAAAAAACCTCCGGAATGGAGAAGTATGAGGGTTTTTTTAATTTTTGGTGGGATGAGGATACCGGAAAAATCTGGCTCGAAATTGAAAATCTGGATGAGGAATTTATCTACGTCAACTCCATGGCTGCCGGGGTTGGATCGAATGATATTGGCCTGGATCGCAGTCAATTGGGCAGCACCCGAATTGTAAAGTTTGAAAAAGTGGGCCCGAAAGTGTTGATGATTCAGCCCAATTACGATTATCGTGCTTCCTCAGACAATCGCTTGGAACAGAAATCAGTTGAAGAGGCATTTGCACAGTCGGTGATTTTTGGTTTTGAAGTTGCCGCGCAGGAGGGCGACCGTATATTGATTGACCTTACTGATTTTTTGATGCAGGATGCTCACGGCGTGGCCAGCACACTCAGCAGGAATAATCAGGGAAACTTTTCAGTTAATAACACCAGGTCTGCTATTCATCTGCCGGGTACATTCAACTTCCCTAAAAATTCTGATTTTGAAGCAACACTTACATTTACGGGATCGGGTGCGGGAGGTTATCTTCGTTCCGTTACCCCCAGTGCTGATGCCGTGACGGTTCGGCTGCACCATTCGTTTGTTGAACTACCTGATGACGGCTACAAAAAGCGAGAATTGGACCCAAGATCCGGTTTTTTTGGAATCAGCTACCAGGATTACAGCACCCCGATTGGCGAGGACATGGTGAAGAGATATGCCGTTCGGCACCGACTCGAGAAAAAGAACCCGGATGCGGAAGTGAGTGAGCCGGTTGAGCCAATCGTTTACTACCTGGATAACGGAACTCCCGAACCGGTTCGTACAGCCCTGCTGGATGGTGCGCGCTGGTGGAACGAAGCCTTTGAAGCGGCCGGATACCGGAATGCATTTGAAGTGAGAATGCTGCCCGATGATGCCCACCCACTGGACGTTCGCTACAATGTGATCAACTGGGTGCATCGTTCTACCCGGGGATGGTCGTACGGTTCATCTGTGGTAGATCCGCGAACAGGAGAAATCATCAAAGGAAATGTTCTGCTCGGTTCACTCCGGGTTCGACAGGATTATATGATTGCTGAAGGGCTTCTTGCACCGTACGAAGAGGGCGTGGATCCCGATCCGGAGATGCTGGAGATGGCACTGAATCGAATTCGTCAGCTTTCAGCTCACGAAATTGGTCATACATTGGGCATTCCCCATAATTTTGCTGCAAGCGTAAATGGTTTGACGTCAGTGATGGACTACCCTCACCCGATGGTGGATGTTACTGAGAACGGATCGTTGAGTTTGGCAAATGCGTATGATATTGGCATTGGAGATTGGGATAAACGAGCTGTGATCTGGGGGTATGAGGACTTTCCGCAGAATACGAATGAGAAAGAGGCTCTCAATGAGATCATTCAGGAAACGATTGATCAGGGATTCCTATTCCTGTCGGATGAAGTTGCCCGGCCGGCCGGCGGCTCACACCCCGATGCTCACCTCTGGGATTATGGAACCGATGTGGTTTCTCAGCTTGATCATATACTGGAAGTGCGCGAAAATGCATTATCAACGTTTGGTGAAGAGAACATAAGAATGGGGCGTGCCATGGCGGACCTGCAGGATGTGCTCGTTCCGATCTACCTGTTTCATCGCTATCAAACCGAGGCAACTGTTAAACTGATTGGCGGAATGGACTTTGCATATCAGCTTCGCGGTGACGGTCAATCCGGTCCAGAAATGGTGGGTGCAGAAACCCAGCAGGCTGCTTTAAAAGCGATACTGAAAACGCTGGATAGTGAAACATTAGCCCTTCCAGAATATCTGCTCGACTTGATTCCGCCAAAACCGGCAAGGATGTCGGCAACGCGCGAAAACTTCAGGGGTTACACAAATCCCGCTATCGACCCTGTTGCTATGGCTGAAGTGGCTGCCGATCATGTGGCATCACTTATTTTTAACCCGGAGCGTGCAGCACGTTTATCACTGCAGTCGGCTCGTAACGGCAACTATCCCGGTTTGCATGAGGTGATTCATGAGGTGGTTCATGCAACCATTATGGGTGAAACCAAAGATGGATATCACGGTGCTATTCAGCGAGCTATAAATACCGCAGTGCTTCGCAATTTAATACAGCTTGCCGGCAATGAGAACTCCTCGCCGGATGTGCAGGCGCTAACAAGAACCATGCTGAGCCACCTGAAGAACCACCTGGCAGAAAAGGCGGAAGAGGATAATTCTATGATCTGGAAAGCTCACTACAGCGAAGCATCAGGTATGATCGATCGTTTTCAGAAAAATGCTGAGTCTTTCTCTGTCCCTCCTGCTCCGTACACCCCACCGGGATCACCCATTGGCAGTGGAGTAATGAATGGAGACTTGTTGATCTGTGAGTTTTAGATTACAGCGAAATTTTGTGTGAACTTTTTTTCCTTCAATAGGGCGGAACTGTATTTGCGTTGCGCTTTTACAAGTATTCGTTTAAAAAAGGAGTTGATTTAGATTGGTTGGTGTGGATATGTTAGACGGTTTTACGTTTAAGAAAAATGATCGCGGTTTTTCGGAAAAATCGTTCGCCTTTATGCGACGGACGATCATTCCGGCTACGAGATATCTTTTCAGGCCGAGGATTGTAAACCCGGAATATTTACCACAAACGGGTCCATGTTTTATCTACGGCAATCACTCAAACTATTTCGACCCATTTCTGATCAACGTTGGAATGGAGAAAGAGCCCACGGCAGGTGTTATGACCCGTGATCAGTTTCACAAGCCGATTCCCCGAATTTTTATGGACAGCATCGGGATTGTGCCGACAAGCAAATATGTGCCGGAGCCGGGTATTATCCGGAGTGTAATGAAGATGATTGATCAAAACCGGATGATCGTTATTTTTCCGGAGGGCGGCCGGCGCTGGGATGGCAGGCCAAAATCACTGATTGAAACTACATTAAAGCTATTCTGGAAAATGCGGATTCCGGTTCATCCGGTACAACTGCATGGATCGTACCTTGGCTGGCCGCGCTGGGCCGATCACTACAGAAAATGTAGCATGGAACTCCGGTTTATGAAGCCGCTTCACGCCTCCGACTTTGATTCCTACGAAGAGTTTGCGGAAAGATGTAAAAACTTAATTCGCTTTGACGAATACAACCCACCGGAGGAAGCTCATCCGAAGAAGGCAAAAAAGCCGGCAGCCGGGATTGAACGTTTACTCTATCGATGCCCGGATACAGGGAAAAGCGGCGCAGTATTCACTCCGGACGGAGAACATGTATACTGCCGAACCTCATCCATGAATTTCAGAATGGACGCATCGTCCCGGCTTATTGATTCACACGGTAAACGGCATTCAATCATCGATTTTTACGATCAGATTCGATCTATGCCGATGGAGTTCATCAACGAGGATCTGTTGCTTGCCAAAAGAGGCGGGGTGCTTTTCCGGGTTGAGGATGACCGGAGGGTAAAACTCGGGCGGTCAGTGGCAGAACTGCACGGCGAGTATCTGGAGATTCACTGCGGGGCGGATCATCAAAGAATCCCCGTTGAAGATATTCTCTATACATCCATCGAACAGAATCATAAACTAACGCTCACAACCGCGGATAAGGCTCTTCAAATCAACCTTGGTGGGCATAGCGCGCTACAGTGGAAGCACTACATTCAGCGCCTGAAGCGTGATGAGAAACCGGTTCGTGAGGTGTAGAATGGAGTCATGGGCACTTGAATTTACTGCGCGCGAATTTTTTCTCGATTTTGCCTGGCTGGGTGCACTGTTGATTGTCGGCACCGTACTCCGAAAAAAGATCCCCATATTGCAGAAATATCTTATTCCGGCAAACCTTCTGGCCGGTACGGTAGGTTTGCTGATTGGGATGAACGGGCTCGGCTGGATCGACCTCACTTCTGACCGGCTTGGCGTATATGTTTATCACCTGCTGGCATTGCTGTTTATTGCGCTCGGCCTGAGGGCTCCCAAAAAACGGCTGGGGCTTTCCTCTATTAAGTTTGGGCTGATTTTTATCGCCTCCTACCTGGTACAGGCAATCATTGGTCTGGTGATCGCATTTGTTCTGATTTATACCATCATGCCGGACCTCTTTGCCGGTATCGGTCTGCTGGCGCCTCTATCTTTTGGGATGAATCCCGGCATTGCCTACTCCATTGGACAGAACTGGGAGCCGTTCGGATTTCCCTATGGCGGTATTGTCGGGCTTACCTTTGCCGCGTTTGGATTTCTGGCAGCCTATACATTGGGTATCTGGTTGGTGAGGCTGGGTATCCGCCGGGGTGAAGCGAAATATGTGGATGCGGATGAAGGGTTGTCGGAGGATGTTTTGTCGGGCTTGGTGAAGAATCCGAAAGGAAATTCGGATGAGAAGATCACCACCTCATCAGAGTCCATTGAGTCGTTTACATTTCACATCGGATTGATCGGCTTTACATATGTGGTTACCTATGGATTTTTGAAGATGATGGAGGCCGGCTTAATCTGGATCGGTGCCGAACAGGAGATTCCCACCCTTTGGTCATTTCACTTTATTGCGGCGGCCATTCTGGCCATTGCCATGAGGAAAGTGTTCGATTCTACCCGCGTCAGTGCCTATGTGGATGATGTGACTATGACCCGCTGCTCAAACCTGTTCATGGATTTTATGATTGTTGCTTCAGTTGCCGCAATAAGCTTTGCAGTTGTAGCCATATACTGGGTGCCACTTTTGAGTATCTCCGTTTTTGCAATTATTGCAACGTGGATATTAATCAAGATGATGACAAAAAGCGCCTTCAGGCAGTTCAGGCTTGAAAGGTTTGCAGCCATATTTGGCAATATGACCGGTACTCTTCAGTCTGGATTGGTGCTGCTTCGAATACTCGATCCTACCATGAAATCTCCGGTGAGTTTTAATCTGGTGTATGGAAGTGGTCTGGCACTGGTTCTCGGGTTTCCGCTACTGATACTGATTAACGCACCGGTACACTACTTTTCAGATCCAAATGAAGGTTTCTTAGCAGTTCTTTTTACCCTAATCCTCTACCTCGGGTTGATCATGTTTTTCTGGCAGTATTTGAAGAAGCCTAACAGATCGTGACCGGTTAATTTTAAATTTTCATGTAATGAAACATCTTATACCGCTTTCTCTGTGTCTTTTTTTGTTGATCTCTTGTGAAACAGAAACTACTCGTGCTGATCTCCCGACAGAAGCCATTCGTACGCTGGCAGAAAGTTTCAACGGAGATGTGGGCATCTTCGTAAAGGACCTTGAAACCGGCAAGGAGTTTGAATTTCGTGCTGATGATGTTTTTCCAACTGCGAGCATGATCAAAATTCCTATTATGGTTGGGGTTTTTGACAAAATTGAAAAAGGTGAGCTAAAGTATCAGATGAAACTCGAATACGGACCGGAATCGGAATATGAATACTCCGGAGATATTATCAGTAATCTGGAATCAGGTACGGAAGTAACTCTATCCCTATTGGTACACCTGATGATGTCTGTTTCAAACAATACCGGGAGCCTGTGGAATCAGTATTTGGCCGGAACGGGGACGGAGATTAACTCTCTGATGGAGGAACTGGGATTTGAACATACCCGGGTAAATTCAAGAACAGATGGACGGTCGGAGGCTTTTCAGATGTATGGCTGGGGACAAACCACACCGAGGGAAATCGCCACACTGGTTGAGAAAATTTATAAAGGTGAGATTATAAATAAGCATGCATCAGAACAGATGTTCAGAGTGATGAGCAGAAACCATTGGGACGGGGAGGCATTGTCGCAAATTGATCCTGTAATTAATGTTGCGTCCAAAAATGGAGCTGTAAGTGCCTCCAGGTCTGAAGTCCTGCTGGTAAATGGACCATCAGGTGATTATCTCTTTAGCGTTATCACAAAAAATCAGGAGGATAGAAGCTGGGATTATGATAATGAGGCGTGGGTGATGATCAGGGAATTATCATCAATACTCTATCGCCATTTTGAGCCTCACTCTGAGTGGGAACCCAATGCAGATCTTCGAAAATATCACGAATAAAAAAAGCTGCAACCCGGTAGAGCTGCAGCTTTTATAATGTGATACGAGATGAGTGTTACTGAACAATCAGTTTACCAACCATTCCACCGGCAAAGTGTCCGGGGAAGGTGCAGATAAAGTCATATTCGCCCGGCTCATCAGGTACCGTGAATGTGATGGTATCAGACTCGCCGTTGCCCAGCATGGCCGTTGCGGCAATAATTTGATCTTCGAAGTTGGGTGAGAGATAGTCGTTATCTCTTGCGTTCAGAGACTCACGTGCAAAAGCATCTACGTCTGTGCCCATTTCAACCAGGACGAAGTTGTGAGACATTGCCGTTGGAGGCATGTTACTAACCGTTCTCAGGTTGATTCTGATCTCTTCGCCGGGTTCGGCTTCAATGGCTTCCAGAATAACATATTGGCCGGTTGTTCCGCCGGTTACAAGGCCATCTTGCTCTCCTTCAACAGCAAACTTAAGGTCATCGGTTCCGATTACGTTGATTGTTCGGATTCCATCATCCTGTGCTGCAGCTTCTTGTTCAGGCTGCGCCTGCTCTGCTGATTCCCCTCCGCCACATGCGGCAAATGCTACCACAAATAACAGTAGAAATGAATTGATGAGTACTTTTTTCATTTTATTATGTAATGTTTGATTAATTGTTGTTAGATCCATTTGTAGAACATGAATGAAAGATATAGCATTCACGATTCATTAAGAAGTTTCAGGATATCTTCTTTTACCTCTTCGGGCTTAAACTCGCTTCCTAAATAATGTTTCCTCACATTTCCCTCTCTGTCAATCAGGGTAACCCGATCGGTGTGGTCAATAAAATATATAGGTTTGTTCTCTTCGGTAAATCGGGTGGGTGTTTTGATGGTGGTCACACTGAGGGCATCAAGCAACTCTTCAACATCGGATTTTTTGCCTGTCAGTAACCTCCAGTTCGATTCGTCTATTCGATAGTTTTGGGCGTAATCTTTCAGGATTTCGGGAGTATCCCGGTCCGGGTCAAACGAAACACTTACCAGCATAAAGTCGCTTTGGCCGGGCAGTGCGCGCTGTACATCACGCATGTTGTACGTAATCATCGGGCAGATATCCGGGCAGTGTGTGTAGACATACCCGACCAGCATTACGTTACCCCTGTACGATTCGGGAAAAGTGACCGCGCTGCTGTCCTGATCTGCCAGGGTGAACTCCTCTCCGCTTAACGACTGTTTGATGGAGAGGCTGTCGCAACCGGAGATTGTGCCGAGCACAATCCCCAGTGTGATGATAAACCACACGTAGAATGAAAAATTACGTTTCTGCATGATCTGACTACCTTAAAGGAACCGGACTATTGGGTGAATATGGCAGAGAAGTATCATACGTTGTTGTAATAACATCATAAATGACCGGTGTGTAAGAGAGAACGATCAGGATGATGAGTATGATGATAAATGGTTTAAAGTTTCTCAGCCATGTAGACGGTTCATCGTGCAGCGGTTCCGAAATAGGGAACGTGACAACTGAGCCCTCTTCAGTTGAATCACTCTTGCTGAACACGGTTCCGAAAAATGAGACCAGGTAGATCACGACAGCAATAAACATGATTGAACCGCCAATTACGCTCATGTCGATGTATGCAACCCAGTCGGGCTGATAGAGTACACTATCCGGATTTGCGTAGGAGGCACCCGTATTGGTTCTTCGGGGCATACCCATCAAACCGCCGACTTTCAGCCCATACGACATGATGAGCAGTCCAATCGTGTAGATATAGGGTGATATCATGGCAAATCCTTTAAACCGGATTTTCTTGCCCATGAACTGTCCTACCATGTATAAACTTCCGCCTAGGAAGGCGAGAAGAACCGGTCCGGCCACGGTGAGGTGGAAGTGTCCCGGTATCCAGGCTGTGTTGTGCACAATGGTGTTCATTGAGTAGGAAGCGTTAACAATACCTCCAATTCCCCCGAATATGAATATGATCAAACCGGTGATAAGGAATGGGAAAAACCACTTTTCTTTATCGAAGTAGGGAAGTTTCCACATCCAGTCGAACAGTCCCGTAGCGCCGTTTTTACGACCTGCGTGTTCAAGTGATGCCGCAAGAGTAAAGGCGGTAATTAAACTGGGAAGCGCCACCGCAAATGTGAAAATTCCATGCACCAGCTTCCACTGCGAACTGATGGCCGGATCCATGTATTGGTGGTGTGTTCCAACCGGGATGGAAAAGATGATAAAAAGCATAAAAACCAGTCGGCCGGCCATATCAGAAAAGAGTTTTCCGCCGGCAAGTTTTGGCATAAATACATAATACATCACATATGCCGGAAGCAGCCAGAAGTAAACCAGCGGGTGGCCAAAGAACCAGAACAGTGTTCTGGCCAGCATCACGTTGATCTGATCGACAAGACCGAGTGACCACGGCAAGAGCATAAAAAGGATTTCCACGGCAACGGCAAGGGTGGCAACCAGCCAGATGATGAATGTTGTCATCATCCCCACTACGGCCAGCGGAGTCTTTTTTCCTTCATTCTCTTTTCTCCACTCCAGATACATCGGTATCCAGTTGAAGAATGCTACCCATGAACCGACTACCAAAAGAGTCAACCCAATGTAAAAACCGGGGTGTGCCTTTAGCGGCGGATAGAAGGTGTAGAGTACGGTTGCCTCACCCATCAAAATAACAATCGCGGCCAGTACCGACCCCGCAAGCATCAGGATACCGGAGGCCCATGCCACTTTGGTATTGAGTGGTTTTTTGAGTGAGTAAGGAATCAATGCGTTGCCAAGTGCTACTGCAAAAAATGTTGTAAAGACAATCGCATTTAAAACACCGTGGAACGTAAGCCCTTTGTAGTAGTCACCGCCAACAAATGGGTCGCTCTGAATGATGCCCGCGCGGAACAGGGTTTGCATCAGTCCGCCATAGATCCCGATAAAAAGCAAAACCATCGGAATGATGATCAGCGCTGCATTCAGATACTTAGATGATTTAGTAAAACGAAAAGAATAGTCGCTCATATCGCTTAACCTCCTATCGTTTCAGGTTCATCAACACTCTCTTCGATGACGAATCGCCCTGCCATGGTGTGGTGTGCGGCACCGCAAAACTCATGACATGCAAAGAAATATTCGCCGGGTTCATTAAATCGAACACGTACATAGTTGATTGCACCGGGTACGGCCATCAGGTTTACATTCTTGTTTTCTACCTTAAAGCCGTGAATGATATCCTGAGAAGTAACATACATATCTACTGTTGAACCGACCGGCAGGCGGATTGTAGATGGCTGAAATGCCCACATTCTGGCAATCATGTGCAGTTCGTAGGTATCCTCACTGGTTTGAAACAGCGTATCTGTAGTGAAGGGATCCATGTCGGTTATGCAGGTAGGTACTTCCAGATCCTCAGCTGCCGCGGCGTACATCAGCGCGCCAAAAAATACAATCAGCAGCAGTCCGCTAAGTGATAGGGCTAGTTTTTCAGATTTGTCCATGGCTTAGACCCTCCCCAACATTTCGAAGTAGAGTCCAAACCATATGATTGAAAAAAGAATGATCAGTAAAATGAAGAAGGCAACAGCTCCTTTCGGCTTGAATTCCTCTTCATGCTCTGTCTCTTTATTCTCCATGTCGTCTCCAGTTTGTGTTATTGTATAAAGTGCAATAAATGTAATAGAAAAGACAAGTCAAAGTAAAAAGACATATGGGTCCAAAACCCATTTAATTTATTTTCATAAATTGAAATTAATCATAACGTAATGTTACTCTTCCTCCCGAGGTTTTGGCCTCAATTTTTGGCCCGCCATTTCCAACCCGGCCACGGATTGAATTGCGCTCTGAGCTGCCTGAGAAATTTCGAAGTTCAGTTATAACCCGTTGTCCGCTCAGATCGAGATCAAAATCGGATACATCCGGCAAGGTAACGGTAATACTTCCCCCGCTGGTTTTCAGTTCAATATCATCGGTAAAGGATAAAAACCCGGCCCGAATCGATCCGCCACTTGTAGAGGCAGTAAAACGCCCTTCTCCATCATTGATTGAAATTGACCCACCAGAGGTGCGAAGTTCGGCCGCTCCCCGAACGCGATCAACATTAACAGAGCCTCCGCTGGTTTTGGCTGATATTGTTCCTTGCAGATCTTCAAGACTCAGGCTACCGCCGGATGTATTCAGCTCAATGTCACCTGAGGAGTTTTTAGCAGTAACGCTGCCGCCACTGGTTTTTAGGATCAGGTTGTTGTGGATGTTTTCAGCGAAAACACTTCCACCGCTGGTTTTTCCTTCCACGGTAGAGCGTTCGGGAACAAAAACCTCAAAAGAGACAGAGATGTTGCTGCCTCTGTTGAAAATGTTAAATCCGCTCCCTTTCCGTTCTGATATGGCCGAAATGTGATCTCCGGTTTGAGAAATATCGATGTCAAAATCGGACAAATTTGTATCAGATGGTGAAAGGTATCGATTGCCGCGCCGCACATACATTACTACCTGAACCTCATCCCGTTCGTGGCCATGAACCCGAACAAATCCGCCGGAGGTTCGAATGTCAACGGAGGGAGTTTCTGAAGTACGAAAGGTTTCAATTCTGTATGCATCGCTTTCACTCTGGGCAAAAAGCCCGGCAGTTGCGAACATTGTAACGGCCCAGAATGAAAGAAGTGATTTAAGAATGTCTTTATGGGACATAGGTAAGAAGTTTAAAAGTTGAGGAGGATGATCAGGTAAAGAACAACAAGTACAGTGATCAATTTTATGAGATAAAGTTGTTTTTGATTGAGTGATAACATGGTTTTCATAGCTCCTTGATTTTAATTCGAAGTTGATTTTTGTTACGTACTCAATCCGGGGAGTGTTTCACCGATTGGGAAATTTAACGAATCAGACTTTCCCTGATGTTTTGAAACACAGAGTTCGTTATTATTGGAGTCGATTTTTCTACCAAAACATCCAGACATGAAATTACCCTTTATTTTTGCCAAGCGATTTGTGGCCGGCGAGACGTTTGAATCGGCCGTGCCAAAAATTAAAACACTGAATCAAAAAGGTATCAGGGTTACACTCGACCTGCTCGGGGAGAACGTTAGCAAGCGATCTACTGCCGACGATACCGTGGACGAGTACATTCGTCTGCTCAATGACATTCATCAGGCAGGACTCAAAAGTACCATCTCCATTAAACTGACCATGCTTGGGCTCGATATTGATGAGGCTTACTGCAGAGAGAACCTCAATAAGCTTCTTGATGAAGCTCAAAAACTTGATTCGTTTGTTCGGATTGATATGGAGGGATCAGATTATACCGGAGTAACTATTGAAATCTTTAAGGAAGCTTTCAAAAAGTACGGAAAACACGTTGGGATCGTGATCCAGGCCTATTTACACCGAACCAGGGATGACATCAAGGAATTGGCAGAGCTCGGTGCAGATGTGCGCCTCTGTAAAGGGGCGTACAGCGAGCCGGAACGTGTAGCTTTGCAGAATATGCCGGCCATTCGCGAAGCGTTTAAAGAGTATGCAAAGATTCTGTTTGAGAAAACTTCCTACCCTCGAATTGCCACCCACGATGATGAGCTTGTGGAGTGGGTTAAAGAGTACACTGCCGGGAATGAAATCGGGAAAGCCCGTTTTGAATTTCAGATGCTTTACGGACTGAGAGAAGAGACCATGGAGCAGTTAACAAAAGATGGGTACAATACCCGGGTTTATGTTCCGTACGGAACCATGTGGTTTCCCTACTTTAAGCGCCGGCTGATGGAGCGAAAAGAGAATATTTGGTTTGTATTGAGCACAATGTTCAAGAAATAATCACTTCTCATCAGTTTTGAGTGGATCAACAAAAAAGGCAGAGCTTAAACTCTGCCTTTTGTTTTAACAGTAATCAATAGGCGTTAATCACTCACTGCCGTATCCCGTACAGCTGCGGCCACTGCTTCAGCCACACCTTTATCAAATGGACCCGGAATGATTTTATCCTCATTCGGTTCTGCCACTACGTTTGCAATAGCATAAGCAGCAGCAATATACATTTTGTTGGTCAGCTTTGAAGCTCTTGCATCCAGTAATCCTCTGAAAATACCCGGGAACGCCAGCACATTATTGATCTGATTTGGGAAATCGGAACGTCCGGTGGCAATAATCCGGGCACCTGCCTGGGTTGCCTCGGCCGGCATAATTTCCGGTATCGGGTTGGCCATGGCGAAGATGATCGGATCGTTATTCATGCTTCGAACCATATCCGGAGTTAACACTCCCGGCACCGAAACTCCAATAAACACATCGGTGTCTTTTACCGCATCTTTGAGTTTCCCTTTAAGCTGAGCTTCATTGGTGATATTTGCCACCCGCTCCTTTACATCGGTCAGATCTCCGCGCTCTTTATGGATAATACCGCGGCTGTCGCACATGATAATCTGTTTTACGCCAACTTCTCGCAGAAGATGAATGATAGCCATCCCAGCAGCACCCGCTCCGTTAATCACCACCTTTAAATCTTCAAACTTTTTCCCGGATACTTTCAGTGCGTTAATCATGCCCGCAAGCGTAACCACGGCTGTTCCGTGCTGGTCATCATGCATCACCGGGATGTCGAGCTCTTCTTTTAGCCGCTGTTCAATTTCAAAACATCGCGGTGCAGAAATATCCTCGAGATTGATCCCGCCAAATGTGGGAGCAATCATTTTAACCGCAGTGATGATCTCTTCTGTATTTTGAGAGGAGAGGACTATTGGTACGGCATCAACATTTGCGAACTTTTTAAACAGAACGGCCTTTCCTTCCATGACCGGCATGGAGGCTTCCGGGCCGATGTTGCCCAAGCCAAGCACGGCTGACCCATCACTGACTACAGCTACGGTATTCTGTTTACTGGTATAGTCGTACGCCAGCTCTTTGTTCTCCGAAATGTCGAGGCACGGCTGCGCTACCCCGGGAGTGTAAGCGATGCTTAAATCTTCTTGTGTATCAAGCGGCATTTTGGATTGTATGGCCACTTTTCCACCATATTTTTTATGCGCATCAACTGATTTTTTCCCGTAATCTTCTGTTTTGTTAGACATAATCATTCTGCCCCTGAAGGGCAGTTTTGTACGATTTATTTAAAAATTTTGATGTATGAATAGGCGGATTTGAAGGAGAGGTCAAATACCTCTCCGGTTATTTTTAGAGAGTAAGAATGAATCAGAAGGAACTACTCATCGCTGTTCAGTTCCCAGGTATTGTTGGAGCGATCAATGTCTGCCATACGGCCCGAAGGATCAATCTCAATTCTGGAAATTTCAGAAACCGGACGATCGATAGACAGCTCATACTCCGGAAACACCCATGGCCAGTCTTCAGCTACATCACGTTTAATATTTGGAAATTCATTCTCTTTTTGTCCCCACATAATTCGCATCGGGATGTAGTAGTGCTTCAAGCTGCCGTCGGTAAACTCAACTTCAACATCAAGCGGCATCGGCATCAATCCAACCCGGCCTAAGGTTGCAACGGCGCCGTTTTCACCATCCTGAACGGACTGAATTTCGTAATCGATGGTTTTTGTGGTTTCAACCCAATATTCGTAGTACCAGTCCAGAACCATTCCGCTTTCGCGTTCTGCAATGCGGATAAAATCGTATCCGCTTGGGTGTTTATATTTCCACTCTTCATAAAACTTGTTCAGTGTGCTTTTTAAAACATCTTCGCCGATGACATACCCCAGCTGATGCAGGAATATGGCACCCTTTGTGTAGCTGGCCATTCCATAGGCGGCATTTGTTACATAGTGATCGGCATGGATATGCATGGGTTCTTCAATGCCCGCTTCAACCGTTCGGAAATACCCATTGTAACGTGAGAGCATCGGATCTCCTTCACCATCATTAAACAGGTGGTTCATGATAAAAGCAGACGCATAGCTTGTGAATCCTTCATCCATCCACTGATCTTTCGTCTCGTCATTGGCCACCACTCCCTCGTACCATGCATGTACAAATTCGTGAACGGTTACTCCAACCAGGCTGGAAAGACTTCGGTTACCGGTTATAAGCGTACCCATGGTGTACTCCATACCGCCGTCTCCCCCCTGAATGACGATGTACTCATCGTAGGGATAATCTCCATAATTTTCGCTCATATACTGAAAACCTTTAACGGTGTACTCCGGCAGAGCTTCCCAGTTTGCCAGGAGCTCACTCTGTCGCTCTTCATCAGCATTTTCAGCTACAGTTTCCGACTGGTAGAAAAATCGAAGAAGCGGGCCACCGGGAACCTGAGCTGTGGTGTGTGTGTAATCCGGATCTGCGGCCCACATAAAGTCGTGAACATTTTCAGACTGAAAGTGCCAGGTCAGTTTTTCTCCATCGGGACGGTTTACCTGCATGTCGGCAGTTTCGTACCCATAACCGACCTCTTCGGGGTTCTGGAGGATGGAACCTGCTGCAACAACATAGTCGCGGTCGATATGAATTTTCACATCAAAAGTACCAAACGGTGCGTAAAACTCCCGGCCAATATATGGGTTTGGATGCCATCCGAACTCATCATAAGCGGCAATTTTTGGGAACCATTGTGCCATGGAATAACGAACACCCTCTGCATTATCTCGACCTGATCGGCGAGTTTGAAGCGGAACCTGCGCTTCGTGTTCCATTTCAAAAACAACGCTTTCGCCCGGTTCAATCGGCTCGTTCAGGTGAACTTCCAGAATGGTGCCTTTTACGGTAAACTCAACATTTTCTCCGTTCTGTTTGATCCAGTCAATTTTTTGATACCCGATCTCTGTTTCATCATAGTGATAAATTCTGTCGCGTACTCTGCGGTCGGGATCGGCAATGGTTCTGGAGCGTTTGTCCATCATGCTGTTTGGCTGAAACGCATTAAAAAAGAGATGGTAAAAAACCCGGTCCAGTGTATCGGGGGAGTTGTTGTGGTATGTCAGTTTCTGATATCCCTGATATCGATTGGTTTCAACATTAAAATCGATGTCCATTTCGTAATCAACAGCCTGCTGCCAATAGCCATGTTTTTGGGCAGTCGACTTGGTTGGCATAAATAGTGCAAATAGCAGAGTGGCTGAGAGTAAAAGTTTGAATTTAAGCATGATCGTATCAGGTTTTGTAATAGGTAGACGGTTTGTGTTGGATTGAGTTGGTTAAAATGAGGTGCGGCTGGCAAATGCACGGCTTAATGTGGCTTCATCAATAAATTCGAGCTCCGTTCCCATCGGAATTCCGTAAGCGATACGGGTAACGTTTACGTCGTAATTAAGCAGCAGTTTATTGATGTAGTAGGAAGTTGCCTCTCCCTCGGCATCGGGATTCAGTGCCAGAATCACTTCATCCACCGGTTCTTCTTCATCGGCAAGCCGCTGCAACAGCTCCTTAATTCGTATGTCATCAGGACCGATGTTGTCGAGCGGGGAGATGGTTCCGCCCAGAACGTGATAGCGTCCCCGAAACTCGTTCGTTTTTTCGA
The DNA here is from genome assembly GCF_001715195.1 of Rhodohalobacter halophilus. Taxonomy (GTDB): domain Bacteria; phylum Bacteroidota; class Rhodothermia; order Balneolales; family Balneolaceae; genus Rhodohalobacter; species Rhodohalobacter halophilus. The sequence continues at coordinate 12,357 of NZ_MDWE01000017.1, read as the reverse complement.
TGATATAGACATCTTGAAACTCCTCAACAACGCAGATTACTCCGGATTTTCTCTTAGGGTTACTGCAAATGGAGCAGGGGTCATTATCGGTGATGGTTCCGCAGACAGAGCAGCGTTTCACAGACTTCTTCAGTTGTACAAGCGCATCGGCCAAGGTCATGACACGCTCATCGGATTGCTTGAGAAGGTGGATAGCAATTCGCTGGGCAGATTTTCGTCCGGTGCCGGGCAGTTTTGCCAGCTCCTCAATAACCCGCTCTAAAACTTCGGAGGTAATTTGCATCAGCTAAAATAGAGTGTGAAAGTGACCCGATTGATTTTCGGTAGCATCAGATTATAGTCCAAATTTACTCATGTCCATGCCGGGAATACCGCCGCCGGGCATCATATCTTTGTACACATCCTGCATTTTTTGTTTGCCGGCATCTTCAGCTTTCGTCAATGCTTTATTTACCCCGGCTACCACAAGATCTTCCAGCATCTCTTTGTCTTCAGGGTCAATTACATCCTTGTCTATCTCTATACTAATCACTTCCCGTTTTCCGTTGGCTTTCACTTTCACCATCCCGCCGCCGGCATCCGCTTCCACGGTTACGTCTCCCAGCTTTTCCTGGGCCTCTTTCACTTTTGCTTGCATGTCGTTCAGTTTGCCGAACATGTCGGCCATATTAAATTGACTCATAACAGAAATTCGTTTTGTTTGATCTCGATTTGTTCAAAAATAACACATATCGGGCTGAAAATGTTTTACGGGTGCCCGTTTATTTGTTAAATGATATTTAATACTCCAGTTCGGCCCCAAAAAGTTCCACGATCTTTTTCAGATGCGGGTCCTCCTTCTGAATCTCCTTAAACCTTTCATAAGGACTGATCGTCTCTTTCTTCTTCTCGTCGGAGTGTTCTACTGTACATTTAAAACGGATAAAAGATCCCGTCATTCTCTTAAACAGTGAAGAAAGAAGCTGCTGATTCTCCTCTACAAGGTTTGTGGCGAACTCATTATCCACCGCAACCATCAAGGTAGAGCCTTTTAACTCTTTCAGTTTGAACCGTAAAATCTGAAAGTAGAGCATTTGAGGGGCACTCTCTTTCACCACGTTGAGAAATGATTTCCAGCACTCTTCCACATCCTCCAGAGATTTGATCTGGCCGGTTGCCGATTCTGTCTGCTCTTTCGGTTTCTTTTTGTTTTGAGGTTTTACGCCGTTTGAGGAGCTAATGCCCTTTACATAGCCAAGGGCCGGTTTAATGGTCAAAAAGTCCTCCTCTTCATCCTCCTCCGGCCGGTCTTCAACCATCGTGGAAGTTGCCGTATCTGCGGGGTGTGGCGCTCCATCGGTTTGGGCGGAGCCGGAAGCAGCTTTGGTCGTCAGGTTTTCACTGCCTCTCTTCACTTCACCGGGAGTTGCCTGTGATTGTTCAGGTGTGTTGGGTGTTTTCGGCTTTTCCTGATGTTTCTCAGGTTTTTTATCTGCCGACTTATGTGGAGCAGGTTTAGAATCGGATGAGTCCGGTTCAGGGGACTCTATCTGGTTACTGCCGTTTTTTTTTAACTGCTCCAGGCCTTCAATGAGTATGCTAAGCTCCTTGGTGCGGCTCATATGGATGAGCTTCAGCATCAAAATTTCAAAATGGACGCGCGGCTGCTGTACATCACGAATTTTGAGCTGTGCGTCACTAACCAAATGGAGCATTCGCATCAGATCTTCATCAGTAAAGTGTTGAGCAGCTTCTCTGTATCGATCTTTTGTCTCGGCTGTTGCTTCCACCAAGAACATCTGTTTCGATTGCCGAGCAACATAAAGGTTTCGCAAATGCTCCGTCAAAGAGACCAGAAACTCCTGAATATCCACGCCGTTTTGGATGAGGCGGTTAATCAGGCTCAGCCCGGTCTTAGCATCTCGTGTTTGAATGGCCTCGGTATATTCGAACAGTTGATCGTGCCCCACAACATTGAGCGCCTGCAGCAGTTCTGTATGCTGAATGGTAGTTCCGCAAAAGGCAATCGCCTGATCCATCAGCCCGAGAGCATCGCGTAGCGCACCGTCTGCTTTTTTGGCAATAACGTGCAACGACTCATCATCAATGGTGATGTTTTCATCGGCACAGATCGTTTTCAGGCGCGCAACAATTTCCTCCACGCTGATTCGCTTAAAATCAAACCGCTGCACACGGGATAGAATTGTGGGCAGAACCTTGTGTGGTTCTGTAGTCGCAAAAATAAAAATGGCGTACGATGGCGGTTCTTCCAGAGTTTTAAGCAGGGCATTAAACGCCTGTTTACTCAGCATGTGAACCTCATCAACGATAAAAACCTTGTAGCGGCCGTTTTGAGGCGGAATGCGCACAGTTTCACGAAGCTGGTGAACATCCTCAACCTTGTTATTGGAAGCGGCATCAATTTCAACAATGTTGAGCGTTTGATTAAGAGACTCGCCATCAATAGAGTTGTCAATTTCGTTGATGGTGCGCGCCAGAACTCGAGCCATCGTGGTTTTCCCCACGCCCCGCGGTCCGCTAAACATGTAAGCATGAGAAATACGGTTTTGTTTGATCGCATTTTTGAGCGTACTGCTTACATGATCCTGTGAGACAATATCATCAAAAGATTGAGGTCTGTACTTTCGGGTAAGTGCGCGGTAATTATCGGCCATGGATGCTCGTTTTTAATTTCGATGAAAGGTACAAAATTTGAGACTTTTGTCGGAATATATTCCATTGTAAGCCGGCAAGGACTTCAAACCCGGCCGGTATGTAAATAAAGTGTGAAAACGGTTTGCGAGGGTGGTATTTTATTGAAAATCCGTTAATTTGTGCAGCCTTATGGGACAAAATAATTTATACATACTTTTAACCACGGCCTTTCTCTTTTTGATGGCAATGGCCGAAACCATCAGTGCGCAGCCGCAGCGGGCATACGAGCGCGGACTTGAGGAGCTCTACAGGAATAATGTAACCCGCGCACTCGATATCTGGTATCAGGCGTATGAGGATGAGGGGCCGGTCGACTCCCGTGTGGGAATTGAGTTCATCAAAACGGTGACTGAGCGGAACCTTGAAGACTATTTCGATCAGGCGACGGAGCTTTACTACAGGGCAATTACGAATGGAAGCGGCATGGACAGCCGGGTAGCCATCCGCCGGGAAATTGACCGTATGCGACCGATCATTGGTGAGGGAATTTACCGCCAGTGGAATGAGTGGTGGGGTGATGAAGATCCTCAGCTTGCTGTTGATATGAGGGGATTCTGGATTCAGGCAGACCCAACACCGTCACGACAAGCCAATGAGCGTTTGATTGAACATTGGCAGCGAATTGCTGACGCACAGGAGAACTTTAGAAAAAACAGAAATACAGTATTCAATACGGATGACCGTGCGCTGATTTACATTCGTTATGGGGAGCCCGACAGAACCCGAAATGGAATTTTAACACTGCAGACCAGTAATATTCGGCAGTGGCTGCAAAACCAGGTAAATCCATACAGCCGCACCGAACGCGAGGAGATGTCGGGGCAGGATGAACATGAACGGGATTTTGCCGAAAACATTCAGATCGACCGCCTTCAGGATGCCATCTATCAGTTTCATCGGTATCCCGAATATGAAATTTGGTTTTATGAAGGCGTTTCGGAGGGAAACAGTGAGCCGCTGATTTTTATCTTCGGGACGGATGTCGAGAGCGAAGAGTTCAGGCTTCAGCGTGGAGTGGAAAGTTTTATTCCGGAACGAGCCTATAACCCTGAGCGGGAGCGATCAGGTGATTCAGTTGAGTTTACCAGGGCCGGAATTACGCCGGCGCTGATGCTTCAGTTAATGTATTATGAACAGCTTGCATCTGCCGACGAATATTTCCAGAGTCGGTTGAATACTCTCAGGAATCGAATTTTGGAGCAGGGCAGGCAAGCTTTTCGCGGACTCGACACGGATTTCAGGGCTGAAAGCGCAGATTTACTAAACAGCAGACTGGGTGTCTCTCCGGTTACCAAATCCACCTATTCTGAGAAAATTCCTGAAATTCCGATGGAGATGTACCAGTATCGATTTTTGAATGAGGATCAGGAGCCGGTAATCATGACGTTTATTGAAAGTTCGGCCCGTGAAGCGTTTATGATCGACTACTACCGAAACCGCGGACAGTACGATGTTGATGAGTCGATGCTTACAAATGGGAAAGATATCAGCGAAATATTTAACTACTATGAGCTGACCCATACATTCAAATTGTATGATGATTCTTGGAATACACTTCAAACGGAGTCTCACAATCCGCCGCTGATTCTGGACAGAAACGAAAACAGAAGCAGCTCCCGAACCATTATCGAGACCCATCATACCGGCAGGCAATATGTAACATCATCTGCCGAGTTGATGAACTTCAACCCTGATACACGAGCGGTTTACGAAACCCCATTCACACCCGCTCTTCGGGGTTTGGGTAAAGTTCAGATCCGGCAGCCGGAACCGCTTGTATCTCATGCCGACTCGCTGGAGATGGCAGATCTGATTCTTGGATATCAGAAGACAGGCCAGTTTACCGAGCCATTCCCGTTTATTGTTGCAAACGAGAGAGTGGTGCCGTTTGAAGAGACGCTGGTTCTCCATTTCGAAGTGTATAACATTGCACCAAGAGAGGATGGATTTACCCATTTTGAGCTGACATACCGAATTTTGCCTGTGGATGAATTTGGCCAGGTTCTGACGGATCAAACAGAGTTTGTTCTCACATTAAACTTTGTAAATGAGTACAGAAGGGTAGTGGAAGATCTTGAAATTGAAACGGCTGAGCTGTCTCCCGGACTCTATGATCTTCAGGTAGCAGTTGAGGATATGGTAACCGGACAGCAGAAAAACCGTTCGGTACGATTTGAAGTTGCCGGGGAGAACTAACTCTTTCTACTCAAGCCCGTCCCAATCCTGAGGACGTTTTTCGCCGGCTGTGATTTCCAGCTCCAGCCGGTTTTGAACGGGTGGCAGCTGACAAGTAGTAAACAAGTTGTAGGAGCAGGGTGGATTATAAATTTTGTTGAAATCGATGACTGTGTATTCACTCCCTTCCTCCGGGTAGTCAATGTAAATATATCGCCCGGCCTGATAGGTTTCAGTTCTGTTCGTCAGATCACCCACAATCAGAAACATCTGATCGGTACCCTCCAGGGCGTCTAAAGTGTAGAGCTTACCGTCTTTCATGAATTCAATTGTCCCAGGACTGGGGGTATCCACCTGCTGCCCAAGAACGTTTACGATGGAGATCGTCTCTCCCTCATCAGCTGGGAGAAATTTAGCTTTGAGATGCCATTCCGGATTGAGCGGATAGCGGTCAAACCCGGTAAATGCATCTACTTTTGGATTAGACTTATTGTAAAGGCGAATCCCGGTCAGCTCTTCCCGTTCGATGATCAGCCACTCGAGAGAGCCGTACTCAACAGAAAGAGCCTCTTCTCCATCATAAATCTCTTTTTGCCGAAACGATTCACCATTCTGGATGAACTCAATTCCATTTGCTGCTTGCAGTAAGACGGTTCCTTCATGTAAAATAAATTCTCCGGCGTACTCCGGAATCGAGCCTTCAGGAAATTTTATATCCACCTCATTTCCGGAGCCAAAACTGTTCTCTCCCTCTTGCAGCCAGTACATACCGGCAAGCCGCATCCATCCTGTTGGATTTGTCAGGCTCTCCATTCGGCTCTCCTGCCATTCATCAAACTGTGCCTGGTAATTATCGGGCAGGGGTTCCGGGCCAAGGTCCGTGCGGGTACAGGCGCATATCAGAAATATAGCAGTGGTAAGCAGTACTGTTTTTTGAAGCATATCTGTTGAGTGGATTTTATGGAGAACGTCTCCGGTAAACAGACGGAAGTTACTGAATTGGCAATTCAATTCGGAATGTACTTCCCACGCCTGGTTTACTGTCTACAGTAATTAAACCTTTATGAAGTTCCACAATCTGTTTTGAGATAGCCAGCCCAAGGCCAGTTGTGGTTTCACCGCGGATGCCTTCACGCTTCGCTTCCGTAAATTTATCAAACAGGGTTTTGAACTTCTCTTCAGATATCCCGATACCGGTATCAATAACTTCAAACACGGCATGCTCGTTGACCCGCTTGGCATGAACTGACACACTACCGCCATCCGGAGTAAACTTGATGGCGTTGGAGACTAGATTGTTCAATACCCGAATGATCTTATCCCGATTTAATCTGATTTCAGGGAGACACGGATCACTCTTTAGTGTTAACTCAATGTTGTTTTTCTCAGCACGAACTTTGAAGGAGTTTTGAACCCGATCCAAAAGACTGCTCAAGTTTGTCGGTTCTGTCTCAAGAATAAAGTCCTCACTTTCCATAGCCGACAGTTCAAGTAATTCTGCTGCCAGATCAAGTGCAGATTCCAGTTTTTGATTGGCTGCGATCATCAAGTTACGATGTTCCTTACTCTCCGTTTCTTCAATGAGAACACTGTTGAGCGATACGGCCGCTGAAATTGGGTTTCGAATATCGTGCGCAATGGTCGAGACAAGCCAGTCTTTCTCCTCAATAAGTTTTTGAAGTTTCTGTTCAGACGCTTTCCGGTCGGTGATATCACGGCAAACGGCATAGGTTGTCTCCAGGTCGCCGTCTCGGTTATATTGGTAGCTTACATGATCTTCCCGCCAGATATACGATCCGTCGCCGGTGCGTGCCCGAAACTGGTAGGTGCCGCTATCAGCTTTTTCGTTCAACTTTGCATAAAACTCTTTCTTTATTCTTGCCTTGTCATTAGGATGAATAACCGGCCGAAGAGACCCCTTTGTGTCATTGATATACTCTTCAAACGTTTCATAGCGCATCATGCGTAAAAATGCCGGGGAAACAAACGACGTCCGCTCCTTCTCTATGATAATAATTCCGTCGGAAGAGTTTTTTGCCATCAATTCGTACTTGCGCTGGGTATCCGCAAGCTTACGCTCAGTCTCAATGTGGTCGGTAATATCCTGTACCGTGCCAAAAATTGCTTTATTTAAATCCGGGTCGATATCCGGCTGACCGATGCAGCGGATCCATTTAGAGTCTTTTGAGTTACATCGAATCTGGTAGATATCCGATTTTGCCTCATTATGCTCTAAAATATCATTCATACATGCATTGAACCGATCGCTGTCTTGCTGCGATGAAAAACGCCCAAAGAGTACTTCCAGGCCATGAAGAGTGGCACTCTCAATTCCAAAAATATCTCTCGCATTTTTGCTTAATTCAACAACAGAAGTCTCTTTTTGATATGTCCACACACCAATTTTTGCGGTGGCCAGTGCCCGGTCTAATAAATCGTGTTGCTTGATCATTTGAATATGGCGATGAAATGTTGAGAAACCAGGAATGAATAGTTCGTACAATTTACGACTTTTAAAGTTGCCGGGAACCTGTTAGAACTACCTATTTTATTCATAGCGGTTTCTAACTTCTTGTCATCAACTTTCTGTTTTTCATTGAAATGATGAGAGCTATTTTGCGGCCAAGGTTTTACTTTCGATAGACTGAGAATTATCTAATATTCTTTTACCATAATTTTGTGCTTCAATTAACCGGATTTTCCAAATGAAAATTTATCCATCCCTACTCAAGGCTCTTGTTATCACTTTAAGCTTTATGGCTGTATCCTGTTCCCAGGTTCAAACCGACGGAGAGATTACAGTCATTCTAAATGCTGACATAATTGACGGATCCGGTGAGGATCGTTTTCGCGGCGATTTACTCATACGGAATGGAGTGATCGATGAAGTTGGTGCCGTAAATCCCGGCAGCTATCCGGATGCGCGTGTTATTGATGCTGCCGGACGTGTATTGGCTCCGGGCTTTATCGATCTACACTCTCATGGTGATCCTCTCAAAACCCCCCGATTCGACAATTTTCTGGCTATGGGCGTAACCACCATCAGCCTTGGGCAGGATGGCGGAAGCCCAAACACAGATGATGTCTCCGGATGGATGGATCGCGTGGATTCCGTTCAAACCGGCCCAAATGTGCTGCATTTTCAGGGGCATGGCACACTTCGGCGGGTGACGGAAACACCACAGCAGCCCGATCTTTCTGATGAAAAACTGCAGGAGATGGTCAGTCTGCTAAGAAGTTCGATGGAAGCCGGATCTTTTGGAATGACGACCGGGTTGGAGTATAGTTTCGGGCGGTACACAACCATGAATGAACTTTCGGCACTTGGCCGAACGGTTGCAGAATTTGACGGGGTTGTGATGAGCCATGTTCGAAATGAAGATGATGATAAAGTTGAGGATTCAATCATGGAGTTAATTGAACAGGGTAGACAGTCTGGAGTGAAAGTGCACGTATCACACATCAAAATAGTTTATGCCAACGATCCCTCCCGCGCTGAGGATGTTCTGCATATCATGAATGAAGCCAGAGACCAGGGACTCGAGATTACTGCAGATGTCTATCCGTATGCAGCGAGTTTTACCGGAATCTCGATTCTATTTCCTGCATGGGCAACCGAAGGAGATTTTGAACAGGTAGTTGCCGAGCGGCGGGATGAATTGGCTGAATATCTGAGAAATCGTGTCAATATGAGAAATGGGCCGGAAGCGACTCTGTTTGGGACGGCACCATGGGCAGGCATGACGTTAGCTGAAGTGGCGGACTCCTTAAACAAACCGTTTGAAGATGTTCTGATTGATGATATCGGACCCGGTGGAGCAAGTGCCGCCTACTTTGTGATGAATGAGAATGTGATGAAGCGTTTTTTGCAGGATCCGTTTGTGATGGTTAGCTCAGACGGCAGCCCGACGATGCGTCATCCGCGCGGCTACGGAAGCTTTGCAAAGATCATTCAAAATTATACCGTAGAGGGCGATCTGCTAACGCTCGAACAAGCCATCCATAAAATGACGGGACAATCGGCAGAACTATTGGGGTTAAGCGATTCACAAAAAGTGGATACTCCACGCGGACTGATAAAAGAGGGTTTTGCGGCGGACCTGGTTCTCTTTGATTCCAATCTGGTTCAGGATATGGCAACCTTTGAAGAACCTCATCAGCCGGCTCAGGGTTTCGACTGGGTTTTCGTGAATGGTGTTCCGGTAATCGAAAACGGAGAACCGAATGAAGAGAGGCCGTCCGGAGTGATTCGAAGAAAGTAAGCCCCGTCAGACCGCTCCCCGGGGTCAGGCGGATGTCTCTGATCGAAACTAATTACTCGTGGCACGCCTTAAAGTCGTGCTACGAGTTGGAATTGATCAACCCATCTGACCGCTCGGAGCGTTCTGATGGGAACTAGTAGCCCGCCTCCCGATCTACTTGATGCAGCAGATCCATCCCTGAGAGCATACGCTTATAATTCTCCAGAATTAACTCTGCTGACTCTTTGGGATCGGTAACGGACGCAATGTGCGGTGTGATGGTGATTTTATCTCGACCCCAGAACGGATGGGACTCAGGTAACGGCTCTTCTGAAAATACATCCAGTGTAGCATGAGAGATCAAATCGGTGTCGAGTGCATAAATTAAATCTTCTTCCACAAGGTGTCCGCCCCGGGCAACATTAATCAGAAATGAAGGTTTTTTCAGGCTTTTGAAAAGTTCCAGATCCAGGATTCCCTCCGTCTCCGGTGTCAGCGGAAGCAGGCAGATAATAATATTTGTTTGAGCCAGAAATGAACCGAGCTGATCTTTACGGTAGCAGTTTACTCCATCAATCTGTTTTTGCGACTTAGACCAGCCGTTTACGTTAAAGCCGTTATCACGAAGCCTCGTTGCAGTTTTCTCCCCAATTGCTCCGAGTCCCATAACACCAACGGCTATCGCATCTTTTTTGATGGAATCGAGAGGTCTCCAAATAGCTCTTCGCTGCTGATCAAGGTACCGGTCTGTCTTTCGAATAATGTTCAAAACGGCGGTTAGCACATAATCAGCCAGTTGACCGGAGAGGGATGGCGCCACAATTCGTGTAAACTGAATGTCATCGGGGATGGTATTATCGCTCAACAGATGATCTACGCCGGCACCCAGAGAGGAGATCACTTTCAGGTTGGGAAAACCATCAAACAGATTAGCCGGATGACGCCAAGCTACAGCAAACTGAACCCGTTCTTTATTTTGAATACCCGGCCAGATGTCAACATCCAAATTGGGATCGAGTTCGAGAAGAGCCTCTTTATAAGGTTTCAGATTTCTGTTTTTTGAAACAAGCAGCAGAGACATTGTAGTGGATTGGAGTTTGGTGTTTCTGGGATGCCAAAAAATAGGGTAAATCTGGGCGAACTGCGCATAAAATCTCTGAAGAGCGTGTCTGTCTATTTCCGGGCTTAGAATGAATGATTTTGTAGAAAGAATTTGCCGGAAATTTATTGAGTTAACTTAAATACTGTTCTGCCAATGGAATATACATTCTGAAAAAAATAGCCGTGAGAGTTGTGATTTTAATTTCTTTACACATATATTGAACATATAACCTATATGAACAACCCCTATGAATACAGCAATTGCATATCCGTCTCAAATTCAGCACGATCACGAACCTGCAAAACGAGGTGAAACGGGATTCCCATCACCGGCAACCGATCACCTGGAGAATGAACTTAATCTCCACAATCACTTGATAAAACGTCCGGCCTCGACTTTTTTTGCCCGGTTTGATGGCGACTCAGAAAACAGTTTTGGGATAGGGAATGGAGATATTTTAATCATTGACAGATCACTGGCGCCAAAAGACGGTTCGATGGTTCTGGCTGTTGTAGACGGCAACATTTCTGTCTGCCGGGTTACAAAACGTCCGAATAATTGGGTGCTGGTTTTTAGCGATGGCCGGAATCGTCCGATTAACTTTGATGAAAATGAGACCGTGATTTGGGGGAAGGTAACACACGTAGTTCACTCTGTTTAAACTGTTCGCTGCACTATCATGCCCTCCTCTTTTGCCCTGATTGATTGCAACAACTTTTATGCCTCCTGCGAACGGGTGTTTAATCCATCACTCCAAAATCGTCCTGTTGTAATTCTCTCAAATAATGATGGCTGTGTGATTGCCCGCTCAAATGAAGCGAAAGAGTGCGGAGTTGATATGGGGGTTCCGGAGTTCAAAATTCGCAAGCTGGTTCGGGAAAAAAACATTGAGGTTCGGTCATCAAACTATGCGCTTTATGGAGATATGAGCCGGCGCGTGATGAATACAATCCGGACGGTTACTCCCAATATGGAGGTTTATAGTATTGACGAGGCGTTTGCAGAGATTTCAGGGCGGAATCATGAAGAGATTATTCAAAGAGGGAGAGAGATCAGAGAAAAGGTATTGCGCTGGACCGGAATTCCCGTCTCCGTTGGTTTGGCTCGTACAAAAACTCTTGCGAAACTGGCCAATGAAACGGCAAAATCGAATCCTGATTCGGGCGGGGTCATGGCACTTCGGACAAAACATGAGCATCAGCGTTTGTTGGAATCTACAGGAGTTGATAAAGTGTGGGGAGTAGGGAGGAACTACTCAAAAACATTGAAGAAACATGGGATTTACACAGCATGGGATTTGATTCATCGCCCGGACTCTTGGATTCGCAGAACAATGAAAGTAACCGGACTCCGAACCGTTTGGGAACTTCGCGGCCACTCCTGTCTTGAAATTGAACAGACGCTCGATCAACGAAAAGGAATTTTAAGTTCGCGATCGTTTGGGAATCCTGTTTACAAATTAGATGATCTGATAGAAGCCGTTTCATCATTTACGGAGAGAGCATCGTCAAAACTTCGAAATCAAAAGAGTCTTGCGGGGATGATTACAGTAACCCTGGTAACGGATAAATATAAAGACCCCGGTAACCCCTATAAGTTTGGAGTGTGTGTTGACCTGAAAACACCTACATCCGATTTGACTCAGATTATCACCGTTGCAAAAAAATGTACGGTGCATCTATTTGAAGGTGGGCGAAAATATAAAAAAGCGTGGGTGATGCTGACTGGATTAGTTCCGGAATCTGAATTTCAAACCGATCTTTTTTTTGGAGTAAAAGATTTGGGTAGGAACAGATCGCTGATGGAGAGTTACGACCTGATTAACTCAAAATTCGGCAATCGTACAGTACATGCAGCTTCATCGGGTATTGATCAGTCCTGGCAGATGAAGCAGCAATTTTTGAGCCCGAGGTATACAACACGGTGGGATGAAATCTTAACAGTGCGCGATTAGCCGGAGTACTAAGAGAAGGGGGTTGATTGCTAAATTTCTGTATGTGTGTGCCCGGCATGGGTGCCTTGGCTTACATGAATGTAAGTCATAAATCTTGAGGGTGAAAGTCCCTTATGGGCAGGGGTGGAACCCTGAACCATTAGCAAGCCGCAAGGGCGTTGCAGGTAACTGCAAGTCTGAAGGAAGCGGGA
>NZ_MDWE01000016.1 GCF_001715195.1 Rhodohalobacter halophilus | reverse complement strand
GGATCAAGCCAAAAGTAACAAATGAAAATGTTTAAAAAGAGTTCTAAAGGTTACCGCCTCTAACCCACCAAATACTCCAAACCAACCCCACTATTCGGCAGGGATTTGTGGACTTCTCTTTATCCCGGGGTTGCGCTATACTTACCCCGGACTACCCACATTTTGCCCCTACAGGGCAGTTGTAATTCAAAAATCTTATTTCAAACACCTCCACCTCTATTTGAACGAAGAGAAAAGAGAGGGGGATTGAGGGGGTGAGTTCAAAAACCCCTCGTCAAACGAGTCTTGGGTAGGCAAGAGACCCGACAGGTTTCCAAAACCTGTCGGGTCCGGATTTCAAAAAAACTAAATTATGGCATACCACCCAGAGCTTTTCTTATGTGTTCAATACGGGCTTCACTCAGGCTCTCTTTTTCCTGTACAATATTCAGACACGCCTGCCCCAAAGCTTTGTATAGACGAGCTTCAGCTTTATCCTTTGATAGATAATGTAGATGATTCTTCACTGTATTTTCATCCCCTCGCGAGATGGGCCCGGTAAGAGACGTGCCGGTACCTTTCGTCAGAACATTTTCAACGGTTTGTCGAATGAGTGGAACCATGATTTCTATTCCGGCATCCACTCCACTCTCTTTTAGGATCTGTTCGGAAGTATTGAGCAGGGCAACCAGGTAGTTTGAGGCAAAAACCGCGGCGATATGAACCGCCATTTTTTGTTGCTCACTGAGCAGCACCGGTTTTGAATGTAACTGCAGGACAACCTCCCTCAGGTTCTCTACCGTTTCTTCATCACCCTGAAGGGTAATCGTCACTCCTTCCAGTTTCTCTTTACCATCTCCTTTTTGAAAGGTTTGAATCGGATGTACAGATATGGTTCGTGCACCGCGTTCTTTCAGAGATTTGAGAACATCTGCAGATAGACTGCCGCTACAATGAATCACGGTCCGGTTCGTCCAATGGATGTTTGATTCTGCAAGCAGTTTTGCTGCCGGTGCAATTGAATCGTCCGGAGTGGTGATAAACACCCAATCCCCGATCTCCTCGTCACTCTCCGGCAGAGGGCGATTTAACTCCCGGTGAATATGATAATCCTCATCGGCAAGATAGCCGGTTTCACTCTTCCAGACGGAAGTGACGGGATAGCCGCGATCTTTAAAAAAATCGAGCCAGGCAGTACCCACCGCTCCGGCTCCGATAATCGTAATTGTCGGCCCGGCTCTGTTCATTTAAATATCGCCTGACGCTGCATTTGAGCAAAACCTGTCAACAGATTACCATCTCCGCTTTTTTCACTCTCAAATGATTTGAACGTAAGTTTAAGCCCCCACCTTTTGGCCACAATCAATCCGGTTACAAAAGAACCCATTCCTTTAATGGAGGACTCTCCGGAGTTTACATAGTTCATTAATCCGGACATATTGTTCTGCTCATACAGGTTCAGAATGTTGTCCAGTTCGGCACGGTTTCCGCTCTCCATATCGCAACAAAACACAATGAGGGCATTTCTCGAAGCAAGGATCTCCTCGAGCGCACTTGCCAGCTCTTTGATGATGAATGAGTTCTCGTCTGTAATCTGTATGCTGAGCACTGTAAAATCATCCAGCGTGCACTGAAGCATCATCAGCTGGTCATACAGGCTCAGCTCTTCATCAAAAGCGTCATCGTTGATAAAGAAGTCGTCATCTTCATCACAAAAGTCATTTCTGAGTTTATCGTTGGCCTGAACTTCACCCAGTGAGGTTTCAACGGTTTTGAATGACGGCATCGGCAGCTTTTTATCGGCACTGCCGGGGTGCGACTCCACAATCACCACGGTGTCGAAATCGTCTTTCTCTATATGAGAGTAGATTTTAAACACCTCGTCGATGTTCTTTTCATTGATGATCTGGGGTGAGAACAGTATACGAACCGTCTCAGATTCTTCAGCCCGTTCGGCTTTGGCTTTTTCCAGTCCTTGGGTGATTTCACGTCGGTTGAGGGATGTGATATCCATAGATGATGGGATTAGGAGAGTATTTCGGGGTTATGGTAGTTTTTCATAGCAAATGGAGATCCAATGCTCCTGATGTTGGAAGCTACAAATTTTTGCTTTTTTTCCATCATCAAATTCAGCATTAAAGAGATTCTCATCTTCATTAGACACGGACACATGATTCATCGGTTTACGTAAGCCGGTCCCGATCATCTTCAGAGCTGCTTCTTTAAACGTCCAGATCTGTATCAATGGGTTTTCGTGATACAGACCATTCCCTTCATTGGGTGCAAGCATCCTTTTTGAAAGTCGCTCGTGTACTTTACGGTTCACGCTCTCCATATCCACACCCACGTTTAATGTGCGAGAGATCGCGGCCACAATGGCGTGATCGGTATGGGAAAAGCTGACGGACACCTCCTGCCCATCGATATATGCTTTGGGCTTCTCATTTTTTGTCGCGTAAACGTCAATCGTCGTTCCGTTCAAATATTTATCGGCCATTTTCTTGAGAAGTAAAGTCCCGGTAATCGATTCCGAGGTATCCATATCACCGCCGGTTGTTTCGATGACCAACGGCTCATAGGCAACAATGATCTCTCCGGGTATAGATGAATGTTTGATTCGTTCTGGCAAATCTGACTCTTTTTTTCTCATTTTAGAGTGGTTCCGGAGCGATGTGGCATTTTCGGCTGAGCTCCAATCCTGCCATCCGATACCGGACTTCAGAAGGAGAATGAGCGATCTGCTTCGACTCCTTTTACAAGTTACCACTTCAATCAACATTCCGCCAACCCCATTTATTGTCGTCCCTCAGACGGTAAAATTGCGGATGCCAATTGCTCTGCAAAATTCATATCTTTGAAGGCTGATAAATTTTATGAAATTAGATCTAACCACTAAAAACAGACAATGAGCAACGCTGAACTCTCCTTAAGCGAACAGCAGGAAATCAGATTAGAAAAACTCGAATCCCTCAGAGAGCTGGGTGTTAATCCCTTTCCTTATGAGTATGATGTGACTCACTACTCAAAGGATATTCTGGAGCACGAAGATGAATACCTGACCGATACACCCGATAATCCCGAAAATGCAAAAAGGGTGTCGGTTGCCGGGCGTGTGATGACGCGCAGAATTATGGGGAAAGCCTCCTTTTTTACTCTTCAGGACTCAAAAGGAACCATTCAGGTGTACATTCGCCGCGATGATGTGGCAACTGATGAGTTAGGCAACGACAACTATAACAAAGTTTTCAAAAAGCTGACCGACATCGGTGATTTTGTCGGTATAAAAGGGTTTGTTTTCAAAACCGGCACCGGAGAGACCACTATTCACGCCGAGTCTTTCGACTTTCTGGGTAAAACCGTTCGCCCCATTCCCACCCCAAAAGAGGTAGAGAATGAGGATGGCGAAACGGTCACCTATGATGCATTTACCGATAAAGAGCAGCGTTATCGTCAGCGATATGTGGACCTGATCGTGAACCCGGATGTGCGAGATGTGTTTGTAAAACGCACCCAGATGGTTCAGACCATGAGAAACTTCATGAATGAGCGTGGTTACCTGGAAGTCGAAACTCCGATCCTTCAGCCCATTTATGGCGGTGCAGCGGCCAAACCGTTTGTCACCCATCACAATGCGCTGGATATGGATCTCTACCTGCGAATTGCCAACGAACTCTATCTGAAACGGCTGATCGTAGGTGGATTTGACGGTGTATATGAGTTTTCCAAGGATTTCAGAAATGAAGGCCTCTCCCGCTTTCACAATCCGGAGTTTACCCAGGTAGAGCTCTATGTGGCATGGAAAGATTACAACTGGATGATGGACTTTATGGAGAAACTGATTGAGCACGTTGCGATTTCGCTTCACGGTTCAACCAAGGTAAAAGTAGGTGAACATGAAATCGACTTTAAATCGCCCTGGCCGCGTATTCCCATGTATGAGGCGATTGAGAAAGAGACCGGACATGATCTGAGCGATAAATCGGAAGATGAGATTCGCGACATTGCCAAAGAGCTTCATATTGAAATTGAAGATGAGATGGGCAAAGGGAAACTGATTGATGAGATTTTCGGCGAATATGTGGAACCGAAACTGATTCAGCCGACATTCATTACCGACTACCCGATTGAGATGAGCCCGCTGGCGAAAAAACATCGTACAAAAGAGGGTTTGGTTGAACGGTTTGAAGCGATCTGTAACGGAAAAGAGATTGCGAACGCCTTTACTGAGCTGAACGATCCGGTGGATCAGCGGGAGCGGTTTGAGGAGCAGGCCAGACTGCGGGCCGGCGGTGATGAAGAGGCGATGACCGTGGATGAGGATTTTCTCCGCGCAATTGAATATGGCATGCCCCCCACGGCCGGTATCGGGATCGGGATTGATCGCCTGGCCATGATCATGACCAACTCCGAATCGATCCGCGACGTACTTTTCTTCCCGCAAATGAGACCGGAATAGATTGTAAACCCAGACCCGACAGTTTTCCAAAACCTGTCGGGTCTTTTCTAAAAACGTTTATTCATGAAACCCTCCCGTAAATTTGAAGATCTCGTTGAACTGATCGCTGTTCTTCGGAAAGAATGTCCCTGGGACCGTAAGCAGACTCACCACTCCATCAAAGATAACCTGATTGAAGAGGCGTATGAAGCCGTGGAAGCGATCGATAATAACGACATGGACGAGCTTCGAAAAGAGCTTGGAGATCTGCTCCTTCATGTGGTCTTTCAGACGCGAATGGCTACCGAAACCGATAGCTTTGATATCGGGGATGTGATCTACAGTATATCTGAAAAACTGATACGGCGTCACCCCCACGTTTTTGGCGATACCGTTGCTGAGGAGGAGAACCGGGTAGCTGCCAACTGGGAGGCGATCAAACTGAATGAAGGGCGTGAATCGATCCTGGACGGCGTTCCCAAACACCTGCCCGGTCTGATACGCGCACAGCGAATGCAGGAGAAGGCGGCCAATGTCGGCTTTGACTGGGCCGAATGGCAGCTTGCGTGGGAAAAGCTGAATGAAGAGATCGACGAATGGCGGGAGGCAGTTAATAATCAAACCGCAAAAGAGCAGCAGGAAGAGTTCGGGGATCTGCTCTTTAGCCTGGTAAACGTTGGGCGACTGCTCGGCCTGAACGCCGAGGATGCCATCCGGGGAGCCAATCGCAAATTCCTGGACAGATTTCAATATATAGAGCAAACTCTTAAAAACCGCGATCAGTCTGTTGTGGATGCTTCACTCGAAGAGATGGATGAGCTCTGGAATGAGGCCAAAAATAAGAGTCAATAGAGATGCCGTTAACAGAGTTTTACCTCCGAAATCACTTCTAAAAGCGCTTACTTTTTTGTATTTTATTAGCATAAAAAAGAAAATTTCTGCGTTCAAAGATGTTGACGCTCACTGAACGACCAAATATTCATTAAGGTTCTCCGCTTCGGGAAACAACGTTCAGGCTACGGTATGATGTTCTTATTTACAGACGCAGAGATGTCAATGCTAATTAAACAGGATAAAACATAATGGCGCACCATAATTTGGATAATATTGATACGAGTGAATATCCACATATTAACAGGGGTTTAGATGGCATAGTCGCATTTTCTACCACAAAAAGTTCAATCGACGGCCAGCAAGGGGAGCTCATCTATTCAGGGTATAACATCGACACTCTCGCTGAGTACTCTTCATTTGAAGAGGTCTGCTTTCTGCTTTGGAACGATCGCCTGCCTACCGAATCGGAACTGAAGGATTTAAAGAAAGAACTGATTGGTCAGCGCAATCTTCCAAAACCGGTTCTCGATTATATAAAAAATACAAACAAGAATGCCGAGCCGATGGCCGTTCTCAGAACCGCTGTCTCTATGCTGGCTGATTTTGAAGATGGCAGGGATGGCAATAAGGCTGAAGAGAATCGTGCCCACGCCATTTCAATGACGGCTCAAATTCCGACAATTATCGCCGCGTTTGATCGCTCGAGAAAAGGAAAAGAGATTGTGGCTCCGCTGACCGAGGGTAGCACTGCATATAACTTTCTTTATATGCTGAACGGCGAAAAGCCCGGAGAAGCTGCAGAGAAAACCATGGATCTCTGCCTGATTCTGCACGCAGAACACGGAATGAATGCATCAACATTTACGGCACGCACAATTTGTGCAACCGAGTCTGATATGTTCTCAGCCGTAACCGGTGCAATCGGTGCACTTAAAGGTCCACTGCACGGAGGTGCCAATACTGCCGTAATGAATACACTTCTTGAACTGGAAAAGCAGGGTGAAAATGCCGATGCGGTTGCATTCACCAAAGAGAAACTCGCCAAGAAAGAGAAAATTATGGGCTTTGGCCACCGGGTTTACAAAACATTCGACCCGCGTGCACGTCATTTGAGAAAGATGTCACAAAAACTTTCTGAAGAGACCGGACATGAGAAACTTTATGAGTGGTCAGAGGATATGCTGAAAACCATGAAGGAAGAGAAAAATATTGACCCGAATGTGGACTTCTTCTCTGCAACGGTCTACTACTCTATCGGTATTCAGCCGGATCTCTATACATGTATCTTCGCCATGAGCCGCGTAAGCGGTTGGTCAGCACACTATATGGAGCAGGCAGACAACAACCGCCTGGTTCGTCCGCGTGCGCTCTATATTGGTGAGAAAAACCTGGACTGGACTCCGATTGAAAAGCGGTAGTTGAGCCTTTGGTTTGAACCCATTTCTACAACCTCGCCGGTGCAAGCCTGCGGGGTTTTTTATGTCCGTCTATGTCGGCTTCAAACATCAAAGAGATTGGCAGAGTAATGCTTCCGGTTTTGGGAAACCGGCCAAGAATACTATTTTCCTGCCGAAACAACACAAGAGACTAACGAACATCGGCTATGAAAACGATTACCATCACTTCCCTATCACTTATTTTGCTGGGGTTCACACTTTCATGTACAGATACCACAAACTCCACGGACGAACCTGACCCCGGTTCCGGCCAAAAGCTGATCATTTCGGGAATTTCTCCGGATGAAGGCCCCGCTGGCACTGAGGTATCCATTTCCGGACAAGGATTCGGCACAAATCAATCGGATGTAACCGTAACATTTGACGGGACTGAAGCAGAAATTCAATCTCTTACTTCTAACAGAATTGAAGTCATCGTACCCGATGAAACGGAAACCGGAACCGTCATCGTCTCAGTTGGCCGGGAAACTGCAGAGGGGCCGGTGTTTACGGTCCTCCCTCCTCCCATGGCAATCGAATCCATCACACCGGAAAGTGGCAGACCCGGAACAGAAGTGGAAATCCACGGAGAGAATTTTGAACAGTATGAAAGTGAACTTCAGGTCTATTTCAACGGACTGTTAGCATCGATTACCGATTTTTCGGATACCCTGATCACAACTTCTGTTCCCGAAGGAGCATCAACCGGACCGATTGAGCTGGAAGCGGGCAGTGAACGGATTACGGGTCCCGTTTTTACCGTTCCGGAAGCTCCCCAATTTTATACAGTAAACGGCAGGGTAACTGAGGGAGATACAGACTTTGGCGTAGATGGAGTTGAGCTTCTCTTTTCTGACGGTACGACATCTGTAACTACAGATCAGAACGGCTACTGGTCCGCTGAATTGAGTGAATCCCCCGCCGCAGTCAGTGTCCAATCCGACGCCTGGGAGTTTGATATTCATACCCGTCTGGTTCTCGCCGAGGAGGATGAAGTAAACTTCAGAGCGTTTCAACAATATGAAGCAAGCAGCGGTAACCACCTTGCCTATCAGTTCAGAGAGGGGTGCTCAGGCGGAACGAGCTGTGATAAGCCCTACTCTATCTGGACAGCTATGACGAACGGACTCTATAAGGAGAAAATCACCGATGATGAAGGGTCGGATGAGCACCCGGCCTGGTCGCCCGATGCAGCGAGGATTGCATTCAGTTCAAACCGCGAGGATGGAGAGAGCTATCAAATCTGGTTGATGGATAACGATGGATCATCTATGGAGAACACCGGAGTGGAAGGCCGCGAACCGGATTGGTCACCGGGTGGTTCTCAAATCGTCTACTCTTTTGAGGGGAATATCTACAAAATGGACCTGAACGGTTCCGCAGAGCTTCTCTATCAAAGCAACAACAGCTACGCCTCCTCCCCAAAATGGTCGCCGGATGGCAGTAAAATTGCATTTGACATAAACGATTACAGCCTTTCCGAAACGCATATCTGGGTGATGGAGTCGAACGGTGAAAATCTGACCCAACTTACAGATGATGGAGGCTCAAACCGTTCTCCCGCATGGGAACCCTCAGGCGGTGGAATTTTGATGGGAAGTATCGTCTCATCAGTGCCACGCCTTCAGCTTATGGATGTTGATGGTAAAAATATTCGTCAGCACGAAAACTGGCCAAACCACGCACAAGCTTCACCGGCCTGGTCACCCACCGGCGGGTCCATTCTCTATGTTTCAAGACGAATGATTCCAATCAGTGATCAAATCAGGCGGATGCCGGCAAATCCCGAATCGGTCTATTCCTGGTCAAATATTGTACCGGGGAATGATGATGCGGAGGATGAATTCTGGGCACTCTCTCCCGCATGGGCTCCTGAACAAATATAAAAAATCCCGGATGAACTGAATCAGCCGGGATTTTAAAATGACGTTTAGATGGTTGTCTACATGACGCTGTCAATCGGAGAGTACTCCATATCAAACGCGTCTGCCACATATTTGTAGACGATCTTGCCGTCTGCAATATTCAATCCAAGTTTCAACTCCGGATCGTCATTCAGGGCTTTCTTCCACCCTTTGTTGGCGATCTGAACCGCATACGGCAGCGTTACGTTGGTCAGCCCCATGGTTGAGGTGTACGGAACAGCTCCCGGCATGTTGGCCACGCAGTAGTGAACAATGCCATCCACTTCGTAGATCGGATCATCATGAGTCGTAGCCTTGGATGTTTCAAAGCATCCGCCCTGATCAATCGCCACGTCAACCATAACGGTTCCGGGACGCATCAGCTTCAGCATATCTCTGCTGACAAGGCTTGGCGCTTTAGCTCCGGGGATCAGCACCGCACCAATCACCAGATCCGTGGTTGGTAACAGATTTCGAATTGCCCCCTCCGATGAAAACTGTGTGTCGATATTTTTGGGAAGAACTTCATCCAGGTAGCGCAGCTTGTTGATGTTGATATCCAGAATCGTGGTATTGGCACCCATTCCGGCTGCAATTCTTGCCGCATTCACACCGACAATACCGCCACCGAGTACAATTACGTTTGCAGGCTTCACACCGGGAATTCCACCCATTAATACACCGCGGCCGCCAAATGTTTTTTCGAGGTATTTAGCTCCTTCCTGAGCTGCCATGCGTCCGGCAACTTCACTCATGGGAATCAGCAGCGGCAGAGATCCGTCCGATTTCTCCACTGTTTCGTAAGCAATGGCAATACATTTCGATTTCTGAACCGCTTCCGTGAGCTCACGGCTAGCGGCGAAGTGAAAGTAAGTGAAGATAATCTGCCCTTCACGCATTCGCGGATACTCCTCGGCAATCGGCTCTTTCACCTTCATAATCATCTCGGCGCGGGACCACACTTCTTCCACATCATCGATAATGACAGCACCATTTTTTTCATACATATCATCTGTAAAACCACTGCCCAGTCCGGCTCCCTTCTGAACGAGTACTTCATGCCCGTTATTCTTCATTTGAAGAACGCCTGCAGGCTGCAATGAAACACGATTTTCCAGAGTCTTAATCTCCTTTGGAACTCCAATAATCATTATAAAAGGTATTTAATTTGAACGTTTAAAATTCGCGGTCATAAGGTAGGAAACTTTCCGCAAAAGAGGAGACTAATTCCTGTAAAAGAGAGCAAAAGAGTCAATCATTTTCAATGCTTGAAAGAGTACTCTTCCGGGTATCTATTTTATTGATAGACAACATACACCGCCGGCTCTCAAAATTCAGTTCATGTGACCGGCGGGACAGGCTTCTCGTCCCTTGCAAGTCAGTGGCTGATTTGGAAGGCTGAATCAACTCTCATATCACACATCTTAACTCTGAGATAGTACCTGGGGCGGGACTCGAACCCGCACGTTGTCGCCAACATCGGATTTTGAGTCCGACGCGTCTACCAATTCCGCCACCCAGGCTTGAGTAATGGATTGTGAATTGAGGATGCAAATATAAGCAGGGTTTCAAACAATAGAAAAATATATTTACACAGGATCCTCTCCTTTTTTATCCGGAGTTTCAGATCTTTAAATTGTTGATCGACATAACATATCAGCAGATTTCTTAGTAGATTTGGATATACAATAAACCGGAAGAATTTCTCACTATGAAAAAAGCATTCATCGGAAGTCTGGTCGGACTGGCCATTGTTATTGCATTTGATTCATTTGCCCGCGTCATCATCTCCATCTACATGGGGTTGGACCTGCCCATGATCTCCTATTCCGAATATGATGGAATCTGGCCCTTTCTGATCACCTTTATTGGAGGCTTTTCCGCTTTTTTCGGGGCCATGTTCTCACTTACATACGGACGCACGCACCGATGGGTTAATGTACTCAGCTACCTTACGCTGATGATCCTGCTAAGATATGGACAGATCTACCTGCTGACCGGGAAGGAGTCTCTCTTCTACCCCATCACAACACTGGTCCTTTCTCTTGGGGGGATTTTAATTGCATGGCAGCTGACCTCAAAAAACAAGCCTACATCAAGCGATTCAACATTCCAGCAGGATGAACCGGAAGAAGATCCACTCTATCACGAGCCGGAGTCATAGCGGAGAATTAGACCGCGCTATTTCAGAATGTGATCTCTGGAAACACCGCGCCACTCTGCAACCTGATCAGCGATCGCGTATCTGACACGATCCCGCAGTTCATTCGCATCCTCCTTTGTGAGCCCCTCTGTTGAGATTGGGTCCAGAATTTTCATTTTTACATACACATCAGGCTTAAAAACCCAGCTCTTCTTGGGTAAACAGCCCTGAGTTCCGTCGAGTGCAATGGGCAGAATCGGCACTTGCTCCCTGATCGCTAAATCAAACGCACCGGGTGCAAATCGGTTGATGGTGCCGGTTCTTGAGCGTGTACCTTCCGGAAAAAAGATCACCGATATATTTCGATCCAGATAGTATTTACACCTTTTGAATACGCCAATTCGTTTATTGGATGAGGATCGATCCACGGAAATATCTCCCGCCATCTTCATCATCCAGCCGGCTACGGGCAGAGAAAAAAGCTCTTTCTTGGCTACCCACTTCATCTCCCACGGAAGGTTGGATATGACGGGTATATCGGCATTGGACAAGTGATTGCTGACCATCACGTAGGGATGACGGTCATCGATATCATCCCCGCCTTCAATCGCCACATTCCAGTTTGGATTCACCTTTGAGATAAAGTAACCCAGCTTTCTGAACCATTTCCCGGTACGGTATCGTACCGGGTCGCGATCAAAAAGGCGAATGATCGCCAGAAGCGGCAACCAGAAGAGGATCAGGAGAACAATACCCGCCCAGATTAACAGTGATTTGATCCGCTGCATCATAGCGAAAAAACGTTTAGAACTTAGGTATCATGCTCTTGATGATGCCCCAAACTCCTTTTGCCGGTTTTCGAGACCGTTTATTTCTCTCGACGGCCTTCTCTACAACCGGTGGAAGCGTCACATTTTTCAGATCTTCTACCTGAGGCTCTCTCTCAGGTGTCTTTTTCTCCTCTTTAGCCTCTGCGGACTTTTTCGCTTTACCGGAATCACTTTTCGATTTATGATCTGGAGCAGACTCTTTTTTACTGCTCTGCTTCTTGTCTCGCTGATCCATATCCGGTTTAGAGTCCTCCTTCTTTCCTCCCGGCCGCTGCTTTTTGGATCCCTTATGATCTGAAGATTCCTGCTTATGCGATCCGGAAGATTTTGTATTCTTATTAGAAGAACGCTGCTTCTGATCCCCTTTCCCGGTATCTCTCTCACCGCCGGACTTCCCTTTTGATGAGGATTTTTTGAACTCGTTATCCCAGGAGAATTCACTGTTCTCACCAAAATTGCGAGGCAGCTTAATGTGTTTCAGCGTATTCCCTTTGATCCGTTCAATATCACGAAACTTCTTGCTGTCGCGGCGGGTCACAAATGTAATGGCAATACCCGACTTATCGTAGCGTCCCGTCCGGCCAATTCGGTGAATATAATCATCCGTATTGTTCGGCACATCATAGTTAATGATGATCGAGACCTCTTTAATATCAATTCCACGGGCCAGTACATCCGTTGCAACAATAACTGGCACTTTTCCATTTTTGAAGGCGCTCAGTGCCCGGTTACGTTCATCCTGCGAACGATCGCCGTGAATACTCTCGGCTTTAATGCCCTCCTGGCGCAGCAGACGGTGGAGCTCATCCGTCCCCTTTTTCGTGGAGGTGAATATGATACAGGAGTCCCAAGAAAGCTCTTTAAAAATCTTTTTAACCAGCGGAATTTTCTGTTCACTCAAAAGTGTGTAAGCCCGCTGTTCCACCTGTTTTGACGGTTTGGAACGCTCAATATCCACACCTTCGGGGTTTTTCATGATACCGCCGGCGAGACTCTGAATCTCATTCGGCATGGTAGCGGAGAAGAGCAGTGTCTGGCGTTCTTTCGGCAGCCAGGAAATAATCTTGCGGATGTCGGGCAGAAAACCCATATCGAGCATCCGGTCCGCTTCATCCAGAATAAAATAGTCGACATTTGAAAAATCGATGTTGATCACCTTGTTCTGATCCATCAGGCGTCCCGGTGTGGCTACAATAATATCCACGCCCGCTTTGATCGCCTTCACCTGTTCAGAAAAATCGCTTCCGCCAATTACAGTGGCTGATGTAAGCCCGGTGTGGTAACCGATTGCAAAAATCTCCTCATCAATCTGTTTTGCAAGCTCACGGGTGGGACTCAAGATCAGGGCTTTTACCCCCTCGCGTTTCTCCTTGTTTTTTAAAATTTGATCCATAATTGGGATCACAAAAGCACCCGTTTTACCGGTACCTGTTTGTGCGGTTGCAATCAGATCTTTTCCGGAGAGTACGATCGGTATTGATTTCTCTTGTACAGGGGTGGGCTCAACAAATTGTACATCCCGCAATCCTGCGAGCAGAGATTCAGAAAGGTTTAAATCAGTAAACTTCAAATGTCAGTCTTTTATTACAGTTAAATAGTCGTTTATGAATAAGCATTCAATATAAGAAAAGTGCGGGAGAGTTATGCATGTTCAGTTTACAGTGTTTTAGGATGGACGATGGACGATGGACGATGTTACCGAGTTCTACATTCTGCCCCTGCGTTAGCGCCATATGGCTTGGCAAGTATTTATTTATCGCTGATGTCATGTTTTTCGATTAGGTTAATGTATTGATTTACGACGGATTTGGAAATATTGGTTACCAGACTGATGTAGTCTGGATCTGAATTGTGATTGTATACGGTTTGAACCCGATGGAAGTCCTTCAGATAGCGATCTACCGCCTGTTGGGTGTGTTTCGTCTCGTTAGATACCTGAACCGGGTCCTTTTTTTCCACAATGGCCTTGTAAACAATTTGGTCTTTGTGAGTAACGCACGAGCCCATATCCTGCAGATTGCCCGGGTGAGGCAGCTCACACTGGTTAAGTTGCTCATAGTATTTTCGCCATTTTGATGGCATGGACGTGGGGTGCCAGCACAGTAGGGTAATGTCCCGCATGGATAATAACGCTCCTTGCTGATAGGCTTCCCGCAAAATACGAGCCGTTGCATTGGCACGAATGTCGGCTATCGACATTCCCTGGGTTCTGTTTTGAATATCCTGATCGGTGACCATCGTAAGTACAACAGGTATAAACCGGCGGTTAGGAGAATCTGCGCGTGTGGCTATGTCTACGGCGTTCCACAGGATTTGACCCGGCTTGAGGGTGGTGGCCTGGCGTACTTGCCGGCTAAATAACTCCAGCAGTGCATCGGCAATGTGCCCTCGCATAACCGGGCCAAACAGTTTTGGAAATTCTTCGACAAAGAAGTATTCTATTTGAGGCTTCAACAGGCGTTGAGTAGCAGAGCTATACTGTTTTTGATGGAATGTATTAGCGTTCATTGGATCTTTTTTTTTGGGGTAAAGAGGGGGATTGATCCGACAGATCTTGCTGAAGCTGCTTACGCCGGTGCTCTGCAATTGGTTGCTCGCGGTAGAGTTTCCAATAATGTTCGGTCAGCTTTGCCGATAACCCGACCAGAAAGCGGATGGTATGCGTGTCAAACCCCTGGCCGGCCAACCAAATGCATCGTTTAAACTTGCTCACATAATTGGCGACCGCTGTAGGAGAATGATGGGTGGCTTTGGATATGTGATCATATTCTTTGCCCGCCAGCCAATGGCGAATAATCAAGCTTCGGTGCGAAATACCCCGTCCCATATCCTTAATGGTCGATCGCAACGGTAGCACAATGGACTGCTCCCGAAAGTGGTGCATATCCCGCACAAGCGTTCTCACCCCGCAGTTAAACAGCCGGTAGGCAATATCCTCGAGCGTCAGTAATCCACCCTGTTGGTAGGCCTGATGGGTGATGCGCTCCAGGCGGTGGCGGCGCAGAGCCACCGTTCCGCTGGCATGGCGTATGGCCAGGTCATCCTCACCGCCATCCAGAGTAAGTCGCACGCGAACCATAGTGGCATCTTTGAGAGGCTTAGCTGAAGAGTTTTCGATTCCCGTGCATAGTATGTGGATGTCCCCAAGGCCTTGCTGTCCGCCGGTGTCCATTTGAGGAGCAAAGACCTCATAGACCGTGTCCAGAATGGCATTTGCCTCAAACGGCGAGCAGTTCAAACCTTCGATAAGACGGTTGGTAAACTGCTGATTAAGCGTTTTTTGCTGGAGCCGGTCCCATAGGGAGTGAAAAGTATTGTTGATCATAAGTGCACCATAGGCTAAGAGATGGAAAGCGGGATCAACCGCCTGTCTCGTTCGGGCTACGCCCTCACATCGCAGACGGTTGATCAACGTGGAATGTATAATAAAACATATCACGCCATATGGCACAATAGTAGGGGCAGAATCTTTATAAAAAAGAAAAGAACCCGAACTTCATCCGCCGAACAGAGAGCGTCGTTCAGAGTACAAAACAGAATAGAGGCGGAATCACTCCGGATGCGAATAAATACACCCTCAAGTAAAAAAGATCAGCGCTCTGATACAATAAACACCTGTTTACTCCTGGGCAGCCTTCTCCCTACCCCAATGACGTAAAATAGAGATCGAAAAACCGGCCATCAGCAAAAAGGTACCCAGCCATACAACCGATACGTACGGCTTCCTCTCAGCAACAATCAGCACCCAATCCTCTTCAAACTCTTCATCAAGTCCTTCAACCGTAATCTCAATTGCATCAGACTCAGGAAAAATGCTGCTGAAATAGACATCCATATTCCACCGGTCAATACTTAGCGGAGGCGAGTAGGTGTAACTGCGACCGTCTTCGGTATAGACAGCGAACAGCGGTTCAACCTCATACGCATTTCCACTTGGCCGATGCTCCACACGTATCTGTGCCCTTACTCCAATCTGAGTATTCTCAGGAACGGCCTCTTCACTTGCCGGGGTAAATTGCACAAAGGTAAATGAGAACGGGCCGGCTTCAATTGTCTCACCCTGATGAATTTCAATACTTTGACGCTCTTCCTCTGCCAAGGCTTCCGGAAGTTCATCACGCACTCTCTGATTCTCCAGCTCTTCATTCCGGTCTGCAACATACTGGCTTCCGGCTACATATAGGTAGATATCGCTCAGCCATCCGGTCCGAACATGAACGTCCACCGACCAGTCAATATTATTCATCGATGATGTAGTCATCATCGGATAGACCACCGGGTCCATGTAGAAAGTTCTGCCGCCGTCAATCGGCTCAAATTTAATGCGATAGGTCTGCTGGCCAGGCCGCGGAGAGTCTGAGACCTCAAACCCTTCGTAGGTCACCATATATTTTTCGTTGACAAGCTTGGGTCGATTCAGCTCCAGCTCAAACATCTCCACCGGCTGTGTGACGGGGAATCCCTCTTCATCAAACACATCCCCGGCCGCAATTCGGGCGTTGTAGCGCGTTGTCTGCTGATCGAGCAAGGGTTCTGTATAAACAGAGGATGCGATAATTCCCAGAAGCAGTGCTCCAAACCCGATATGAGTGACTGTTCCACCAACAAGTTTGGGGTTCTTTCGAAGCAGACTGAGTAGAACGGCCCCGTTTCCAATTACCGCAAACCACCCTGCAAAAATAAATACCATATAGTAGAGGTTTCGAACCTCACCGAACACAATGGATATAACTGTAGCGATTGAGGTGATAATAAGCGGGAAAATCATCTTTTCTGCCAAGCTCTCCCACGTATGTTTTTGCCAAAAAAGATATTGTCCGATTACCGTTGCAATCGCCATGATAATGGCCAGTGGCATGCTCCAGTCATTGTAGAACTGAATTTCAGGTGGTGTGGGGTTGTCAACAAAAAGCCGACCGAGTATGGGAGAGCTGGTCCCGATAATTATAATGAACCCGAGAATAAAGAGCAGAATGGAGCCGGTAAATGTCATGAACTCCTTACTCAAAATTTTAGACTCCTTATCCACCGAAGGTATCTCTTTATACCGAAAGAGATAAAATCCAATTCCCAAAAGAGTAATAACCAGGATAAACAGAAGTAGCTGGCCGTAAAGTCCCAGATCCACAAAGCTGTGTACCGACTGTTCGGCAAGTACACCCGAGCGGGTTAAAAAGGTTTGATAGATGACCGCCATGTAGGCCAGAATTGCAAAAAAGAGCGATGCTTTGTGTGCTCTTGCACTCATTCGCTGAATGATCATCGCGTGAATACCGGCTGTTCCGATCAGCCAAGGAACCAGCGATGCATTCTCAACCGGATCCCAAGCCCAGTAACCGCCAAAAGAGAGTGTTTCGTACGCCCAGTAACCGCCCAGGAAAATAGCTGTGAGAAGTGAAAGGTTTGCAGCCAGTGTCCAGGGAAGTGCCGGACGAATCCACTCGTGATAAGTTTTGGTCCAGAGAGATGAGATCGCAAAGGCGAAGGGAACTGTCATCATCGCAAAACCGACAAATATGATCGGGGGATGAATCATCATCCACGGGCTTTTCAGAAGGTCATTCAGCCCGGATCCATCTGCCGGTACAAAATCGGGATTAGCCTGAATAAACGGGGCATTTGGCATCTCCTGTGCAATTGTTCGGAATGGGGATGCCCCGATTTTCGTAAAACCAAGATCCCATCCCACAACCATGGAGAGCAGGAAAACCTGCGTCAACATCATGACAAACATCACGGGAGCCCTGTACGGTTTTCGGGTCCAGCGAATCAACCCGGCACCGACCAAAAATCCACAGAGTACCCAGAGCATGAAGCTTCCCTCCTGTCCGCCGTAGAAAGCAGAAAAAAGGTATTGCGTTTCCAGATCAAGACTGGTGTAGTTCCAGACGTAGTAGTACTGAAACTGATGGGTCATGATCAGGTAGATCAATGCACCGGATGAGATCAAAACAAACAGACCTTTTGTCATCCAGATCCAGTTGGCATACGTCTCAAGCTTTTTATCCTCCCTGATGGCGGAAAGTGCGTAGAGGATGAGCCCGGCTATTGACACGGCAAGTGCACCGCTTAAGAATAGATTACCGATTTGTGCAATCATAGAATTGATTTGTCAGAAAATTGTGTCAGTCCTTTTTGAGCAGCGATAGGCTTGATTTACATTCCGGCAGTTTCGGCCGGTTCAAAGTCCGGATTTTCATTGTATTTTGATGGACATTTCATCAGCATCTCATCGGCGTAAAAAACGTTATTTCGCATCGAGCCGATCACAACAAGCTGTGTGGCCTGCTCAAAGTTATTCGGTTTTGGCCGCGGGTAGACCACACGGCGCACATTGCCGTCTTCATCTTCCATATGGAATGAGAACTGCATGGTTTCACGGGAGAAACCGGACTCTTTGGTGTTGTCCCACTTCCCCACTACGTGAGAGTTTGTTCGGTCAGCCGCCTGTTCAAAATTAACATAGGTGCTGATGCTGTTGCCAAAGTTGTACATCAAAAGGGATGTGAACAGGACAATTGAGAAAACGCCAATCAATAATTTCGGTTTCATGCTTTTGTAAATCGGTTAATTCTTAAAAAAAGTTCACTCTTCATCTGATTCTTCAGATTTTTGACGATCAATTTGCTCTTCCAAACTGCTCACTTTCTTATCCAGCCGGATCATAAAAAAGAGCAGCACAAACCAGATAATCAGGCTCACTCCCAATACCACATAAATAAGGTCATTGGAAGACATAAACTGGATAAACGCAGAAGCATCTTCTGTACCGGTTCCTTCCCAGCGGTCGCCATAACTTTGAGTCAGTGTATCAACGGCGGTTGTTGCCGTATCTTGTATATCATTCAATTTCATGATAGCTGTGCTTCGTCTGTAATATCTTTAACATGTTTATACCGGTTGATAATATCCATTATCCAGATTGCCAGCCCGATAAATCCGATCACGGCCGGATAAAATATAATTCGGAGCTCCGGCGCCGTCATATCGCTGAAAGCCGGGTTTCCGTCAGCTCCCGGGTGCAGACTTGGAAGCTGGCGCGGGATGATGTAGAGCAGAAACGGAATCGTTGTAACGCCAAAAATATTATAAACAGCTGAAATTTTTGCCCGTTTTTCCGGATCGTTAAATGCAGTTCTGAGAATAAAATAGGCCACAAAAATCATCATGGCGAGCGCTGATAGGTTCATTCGCGGTTCGGCGAATGTCCACCAGGTTCCCCAAGTAAAGC
This sequence comes from Rhodohalobacter halophilus, assembly GCF_001715195.1. Taxonomy (GTDB): domain Bacteria; phylum Bacteroidota; class Rhodothermia; order Balneolales; family Balneolaceae; genus Rhodohalobacter; species Rhodohalobacter halophilus. The sequence goes on along the minus strand of NZ_MDWE01000016.1, from coordinate 105,016 downwards.
GTGCCCAGAGGGAGCCGGTCAGCAGACCGCAGATGCCAAACATCAAACCTACGGCTGTTGCGGTTTCCGCTTTGCGATCCCACACTTTTGTCTCGTCATTCAGATATCGGACTGAGTAGTAGAACGCCATGGCAAAGGCAACCATCATTGTAAACCACATGGGAACGTGGAGAAACAGATTTCTCGCCGTCTGCTCCAGAATGTCAATCTGCGGTATCTTGATAGAAAAACCGAGTATGATGACCACCGTCATCCACAATGCCACAATGTACTTCCAGATCTTCAAGTGATACCCATCTGTAATTTCAAGTTCTTTTTATGAAAAAAGGCAGGATCATTTAAGATAGCCTGCTCTTTTTCAGCTCAAAAGATACAGAAAATGAATGAGAAGTTTATGAAAGGTATGTGAATTTTTGGCACTGTCATTTCCATGATCTACTGTAGATGCAACGCGAAATCTTTCCACCATATAAATATATGACAAGAGGTTTCATCTATGGAGCAGCACGTACAGGTACTCTGATTCGGATCTCTTCCCAGGCCAGTTCAATAAAGCCGCTGTCGTCATCTTCTGAAACCACGGAATAGACAAGCTGTTCGGTATGCTCATTCAGCATCGGCTCCACGTCAAAACGAGCCACATCCAGTTCCTCATCATATTCACCCGCCTGGTGCTGGTCCCAGTGTTCATTCATGATCACCGTCCAGGTCTCCTCGCCCGGGATGGTGAAAAAGGCGTACTTGCCGGCCGGAACCGGTTCACCGTTCACAAGCATATCATCCTCAAATTCTACCGATGTGGCCATATGTGCACCGCTGACCCATATTTCACCATAGGGAACCAGGTCATCCCAGATGATTCGTTCCCGAACGGAAGGAGCGCTGTATTCGATCACAATTTGGGATCCGCCTATGTCACCGGAAGCTTCCCGCTGTGGACTCAGCACCTCCTCTCCTTCCTCTTCACCCGATTCATTCTCGCGATCTGATTCCGTTTCCTGGTCAGACATCTCCAGCTCTGTGGATGTATCCGTCTCTGCCGGTGTGTCCGTTTGATCAGAGTTGGAACTGCATCCCGCGAAAATAAATACAAAAAGTACTATCCATACGGTTTTCATAATTCTCGTCCTGTTTTTTTTGATTGTATCCGTTGCATTAATGTTTTAAAAATTTTCATGAATGCAAAGTTTTAAAACACTCAGAAACAGGACCCAAGAAATATATTTTCGAGTAACACAAACAGACCTCCGGTATCACACAACTTGATTCTCCCAGCCTCAGCGAGGCAGTATCTTTATAACACCCATGGCCGATACATCCTTCTCTGCTCCGGACGGAGCAGTACCCCGGGCAGGTGGATCAGTTGATGTTCATGGAAAAGAGATCAGCACCCTTCTATTTTCTGTAACAGCTCCACAACCGAATCGGGATACGACTCCTCAATCGTGAGGGCAAAATCAGCAGCCGCACTCATTTGATACTCAGAGCTTTGAGCCTGCATCACCATCGCCGTCTGCATCTCATCCTCCAGGTAGGGAAAGACCAGGTCCTGAACGGACTTCCAGTCGTGACCGGAACACTGAAATGACTGAGGATTTGTCTGAGCACAGGAAAGAGTGAGAGTCAGAAATCCGAGCGTTAAAATGAAAATAAGTTTGTGAGGCATATGTTGTTTTTTGTAGTACTGGAGTTAAAGATATGCTTTGAAAACATCAATGATCAATCAGCGCTTCCTTCTCTTGCCTGGAAAACTGCTTAATCTCGTACTCCCTCTTGCAAGCGGCTGAACGATTCAAATGTTGTTCAATAAATACGACTTCTCCGGGATCGTGAACCCACAAATATTTCGCCCCGGTCCCCTGCCGATGCTGATGCCAGCGTCTGATCATATGATTTGTACTCCCGGTATAGAGATTGCCGTTCGTGCACCGGATGATGTATGTAAACAGGGAATTACTATTGGTTATTTATTCGTAAAATTTTTTACCTACTCAAATGAGTAGATCCTACATTTTAGAAATACGATGTCATCGAAACCTTTTCCACTTAATTTTCGAAGGGAATTCGATCTATTCATTTATCCATTCAAATTCGTGAGGCTCCCCAATCATTGCCAGGATAAAAATCAGCATACTCAAAATAACCAATGGATTCCGGACCAGATCCATCTGACCCTGATATAAAGCTATAGCCACGCATAGAAAAAGGAAACCCACAGCCAGCATGTTCATTTTCCGTAGCCGGGCATAACGCGGCTTTACTGTTTTGTATTGAGCCGGTCCGATGAAATATGTTTTATAGGTTTTCAATAGCTCAATTTTTTAATTCAAAATGGTTTAATCCGGGATTTCCCACAAGTATAGACATCAGATTTCTTAGCTAAAGGAGAATAACTAACTGATATCTATGCTAACTCATTTCTTTGACAAACTCTGAAGAATTTGGAGTCAGATTTAGTTATGACGATTTGATCTACTCGTGATAAAAAACTGCGAGGAAACAGAGGGTTATCTTGCGAAGATCTATTGGAGAGATATAAAAACGGGGAAAAAACATGCGTCTGTTAGTCCGTTTTTTATGTAAGAAACTCCATTGGAGTCATAGCAACATCAGGAAATTCCCGGACGATCCTTTTATCAAATGTAACCAGACGGGTATTTAAATCATCTGCCAATGCCACAAACTCACAATCGTAGGCTGAGCAGGATGAATCCGAAACAAGGCTCATAACTTGTGTTGAGTTTACTTCGAATTCGTTGGCACTCATTAGTTGTTCAGCTTCTTCTATTACTTGCAAGACAACCGATAATTCTAAAATATGCTTTCGCAGGTAGATAGATAATACATTTCTGAATTCTGACCGCCAGAGAAGAGGTGCAACCCAATCGTCATCTTTTTTAAGTACTTGATAAACCCATTCATCCATATCGTTTGGCACCCACATGCTGGCAATGACATTCGTATCGACAACAATCATGGACGCCCCTCATCAATGGCTTGTTGTATTTCCTCCATAGAAAGGGTGCCTTTGGCTTTCTGTTTAAGTTTTTTAGCATGAGTGATGACTTGGTCAGGATCCCGTCGGTTGCTTTGGGCTAACATTTTTAAATAGACGATCACTTCACTGTTAATGCTTCGATGATGCAGCTCTGCCTGTTTCTTTATTTTTTCATAGACATCGTCGGGTATGTCCCGAATAGTAATACTCTTTGGCATGGAACTTGAATTTAATTTGGTTTCAAAATAAAACTAACTATTGGGGGGTATTATTGCAAGAAATGCGATATAACGGGCCGGCGCATAATGCGTGCGAAGATTAAGAATCTCTAAACAGCTAAACGTTCAAAACAAGCAACTTTTGCTATCGATGCTTCGGAGAGTGGGGTGTCCATCTAATTTTTACACATTCTGATAAACATCCCCCTAAATCCCCCTATAATAAGGGGGACTTTTACATTCAATATTCAACACTCAATCAACGCTTCCTTCTCTTGCCTGGAAAACTGCTTAATTTCGTACTCCCTCTTGCAAGCGGCTGAACGATTTAAATGTTGTTCAATAAATACGACTTCTTCAGGATTGTGAGCCCGCAAATATTTCGCCCCGGTCCCCACGCATCCTCAGTTAATGCGATTGTTAGGTCTCTGGAGATGATTTTTCTTCATATTCACCAGTTCTTATTTTTCGATGAATCTCCTTTATTACTCGTTCCTCAAGTTTACCAGGATGAACATCTAATTTTTTATTGAAGCTACAATTTTCACATTCTATACTAGAAATTTCTCGATAAGGTACTGTATATTCATTTCTAATTACTGGTTGATAAGAACATTCTGGACAAAGAGGTATTAAGCCCGTTACATCTCCAAGATACCAACTCCATTCCCAGTCAATTCCCAATATCCTGTCGATTGTATAGTCTTGATAACTATTTTCTTGAGTTGTTCTAACATTCAATAATACAACACCTGCACCTAACCCAATTGATAAAATTACAATTAAAATGAATAACCATACTGAAATTGAAAAGGATGCTATAAAAAGTCCGCCTATATATATCAAAGTACAAAACAAGTAATTTACTACTTCTACTGTTGTGAAAACTTCTACAAAAATGCCCACAATTAACGGTAGAATAATACCAGTGATAATTAAGTTTTTTTTTCGATTCTCCTTATTCATTGAGTTGTAATAAGATTCCAAATAAAGCTAACGGTTCGGTGTTTCTGCGGCCGGGTTGTCAATTAATTGTTCAGCGAGAAGCTGTAACCGGTCCGCAGGAAACACTTGTTAGCCAATCTTTTCAACTATTTACCCCTTGCAATATCAATTTGAGTTTCAATCCAATCTTGAACATAATATTCAACATATCTATCAATTTCTTTTAGCATCTGATCTGGCAGTCTTAAAGCTTCTCCGAGATGCCTCGTAAATGTCATATTAGCTTCATCTAATAATGATTTTAAGTCAGAATGGATTTCATTTTTATTATTTTTGGAAGAAAATTCTTCCGAATTATAGGACACAAAAATAGAGTCAGTTATACCTACAGATTTTTCTTTCAAATACTCTGCAGCACTTATAATAATTAATGCATCGGCAACACTGTTTTTGTTCTTAATGAAAGGAGCTTTCTTTTGAAGAGCCCATTCCGTTGCGCGGAGTTTCATTTTGTCAGTAACTGGAATTATTTCACATTCATGAATTAGTTTTTCAGTTTCTTCAACTTGTTGCTTTGCAGATTCTTTAAAATCATTCCGATATCTTAAAAAATCTTTTACCAAATCTGAATACTTGCCTTTCGTTTTACTACTGTAATTTTCAAAGACTTTTTTGGTAGCGTCAAATATTTCATCTGCCTTTTTTGAGATATCCTTTAATGTTGTCTCTTTGTTTCTATTCCACTCTTCAATTATTATTTCATTGGTTAATAAAATAATTTCACCAGATTTCTTCTTTTTTTTGATTTCATCAATAATACCTGAAGGCCAATCTTTCGCTATGTAGGCAATCCAAATATTTGTATCTAAAACTAAACTGATCATAGACAGATATTTTTGCTTGTGATCTTATAAATATGAATTTCTATTCAAACAACTTCAATTTACGGTACAATCCGAGGTAAGCATCCCATTGTGTGAAGTAGAGCATCTTTTTTCCATCTAGAACTATTTTTCCTGGTGCTCTATTAATAGTTTCTACAATATATGCCTTCTCGTTACCTGTAACACCTTTTTTAGAAATCAAAAACAGCTCAGTAGGATTATTGAAATATTTTAAAAATACTTCTTTACTGTTAGGGGATGTGTTACTCTGTTGATTTTCTAGATTGATAAGTTCATCACCGTAGAATAATCTTACCGCTTTTTCAGATTCACTTATATGGATATATGTTATAATACTGTCTGAAATGGGCTGACTATTATCGTCAAGTTCTATTTCAAATTTCTTTTTGCCTTGGTTATAAGTAAAATAGACTTGAGTGGATGAGAAAATTTCATGTACGCCAACTACTTTTTTAAATAATGATCTTATAAAACTCATTTATTTGTAAAAAGTTAAGATTTTTACGTATAAATTATATTCATTCTTTTATCTAATGAATATTCATACTTATTCATAGCAACTTTAAAATGATTTTTAATTCCATTAAGTTTGTGACTTATGTCATATCCTCTCTGACTTTGATAATCTCTCAATATCTCATTACAAGTGTAATCTACTAATGAGCCATTTTCATGATTCTTTTTCGACATCTCCCTTAATATATATTTGGATGATTTAAATAGACCGTCAATCCTGCTTTTATTTAATGCCCGGTTATGCTCTCTAATTTCATTGAAAACTCTTTCATTAATTACATCAATAAAATCTCTTTGACTGGAATTAATTTTAGAATCTAACCTAATAATCATAAAGCAAGAAGTAATCATCGCAGTATCAGCAATTCTGTTCACAGGTAAGTTTCTCTCATATCCAACTAAATCAATACCATATGAAATAATTTCCGCTGTGAAGAAGGATACAGTGGAGATACATTCTTGTTCATTTATTGTACCTCTCCCAAACAAGTTTAAGTTGTTCTCTAAGTTTTGATTAGCCAATTCGAACAACTTGTTCATTCGATTTTCTCGACGCTTATTGAAGTAATCTGAGATTCCCATAACTTTTATAATTCTGTTGAATTATCTGTTAACCATTTTCTCAATTGTGTTGCTTCTTCACCTTCAAACCTATAATGATATGGACGATCTCTGTCGTGCGTATTGAAAAAAAGAGTGATTTCACCCTCTTCATCAATTAGATGTATTACACTTTCTATATTAATGTAATGATTTGAAATCTTTAGAATGTTCATAGATCAGATGTTTTGTTTAAAGTTGGCTAACGGTTTGGCGGTTGTGCGGCGAGGCGATGAATGGTCCAAAGCTCTTAGCCAAAACGAGTCCGCACGAACCGCTGGTTATGCTACTTTTGATTTACTTGTTCACAGAAAATGAAATTAATGAGTGTACACCAAACTCTGACTCTTTAACTCCATAAGCCTTGCCATTCTTAATTTCGTGAAAAATGACAGAGTCTTTTAGTTTTGTATGATATAACCTTTCTCCATCACTATTAAAAACCCACCACAGTTTGCCATTCTGGAAATCATCTTGATTCACTGCTACCCAAAAATGTCCATCATCATCGATTAAGAAGGTTTCAAAAAAAGGCTTTACCTCTGGAAGTTGTTCATTAATTTCACTTTGAATATTCCGACTAACATAATACTCATCATCCAGAACTGATTGTCTTTCCTGACTACTGACTTGAGTTGGTTCAAGCGGAATTTCAAAAACCTGTGTAGAATTCTCCGGGTTTTGAAAATCGAGTTTATGTATAGTGGGCTCACTGTTATGGCCATAAAATAATACATCGTTTTCTTTACTAAATATCGGTTTAGTACCGAAGGCTAGTGGGCGAACACCGAAACCCCTGCTATTACTAAACCGAAAATATTCCCTTTGAGGCAATTGATGGACCTCTGTATACTCTTGTGTCATTTTATTAAACAGTTGCAGCTTCTCATATTTAGTTTCCAAAAGATCCTGTTGAGAAAAGCCTTCTCCAAAAACAAAGAGGTAGTTTTCCTCGTCATAAGGCCAAAAGTTCACTACTCGTCTAAAAGCTCGATCGGGATATATGAAGTCATCAATATGAGTTAATTCTCCTAAATCGTTTTCAATGCGAAATTCAGATACTTTGAGCTGACTACTATCTACAATGTATAAAGACTGATTATTCACATATATCTGAGCTAAAGTCTGATATTCCCCAGGTCCCTGACCACGGTTATCAAACTCTCTAATCAATGCTCCATTTTGATCGAATATCAATATGCTATTACTCTGGACATCGGCAACGAAGACATTATTAAATGAATCAAGATATATATTCCGAATGAAGCCAAAATCAATATCGTCTGTTTCAGATAAATCAAACTCTACTGACAACTCGATTTCACTAACCTGTTCTTGATTTAACTCGGTGTCCGACTCCGAAGTACAAGCAAGCATTAATAAAAAAAGGAAGGGTAATAGTCTTCTCATAATTGATGAATGTTTTATTAGTAGCATAACATCTATTTCCCGGCATTATTTTAGATAGTGCCTTTGTCCGATAATAATCCAATCATATTATCAAAGCAAGTAAACACAAGGTTTTGCCCGAATAATATTTATCGGCAAGATCAGAATGTCCGAATAAAACACCGATTCTCTTCCAATCCGCGGCCTCACCTCTTGCTTCTATCTTCTCGGTTACCGCTGTGTGCTATTATCATCCGGTGGGAAAAACTCTTGAGTACTTCTTTGTCAATCGGATGATCGTACTGTGTAAATAATTTCAACGTCTGTTCGAGCAGAAATCAGACATGGTATTTCTGTTCCTCTCCAATACCATTGCTGCTAAAACAACATCTGTTAATATCCTACCCTGAATACTACTCCTCATAGAAATACCATGTCTTTTACTCCGCTCTCCGAAAATGATCGGAGCACGGCGCAGTGACGATTCAAAAAATCTCGCCTCTCGCCCGCCAATAAAAAAACAACCCGGAGGAGGTTCGGTCCCCCGGGCTGAAAAAGACTAGTCTATCGATTGCTAAATCAGGAGCACCCTGTCGTAGATCCGCACGTTATGCACTTTTGGCATGTCCCATTCCGGATCATCGTCATGCTCCCGCACTCGGGGCAAGAGTCGCCTGTATAACCAAGCTGTTTAGCTCGATCGAAATCGCTTTCCGCCTCTTCTTCTATCGCGGCAGCTCCTTCTGTCTGGGCTACCGGATTTTTCTTCTGCTGCACTCTGCGTGCAACTTCTTCTTCAAGTTCATCCTCTTCGGATGGCCTCAATTTTCGTGTCATGATCTCCTCGGGAGCCACATGCGCAAGGTCATCGCGCTCCAGGTAGGTTACCGCCAGCTCACGGAAAATGTAGTCGATCACAGACGTGGTCATCTTCACATGCGGACTGCCGGATACCATACCGCTCGGCTCAAACTTGGTGAACACAAATGCGTCCACAAACTCTTCGAGCGGTACGCCGTGCTGCAGGCCGAGCGAGATGGAGATCGCAAAGCAGTTCATCAAACTTCGGAACGCCGCGCCCTCGCGGTGCATGTCAATGAAAATCTCACCCACCTGGCCGTTTTCATACTCACCGGTACGCAGATAGACGCTCTGCCCGCCAATCTTCACTTTCTGTGTATATCCGTTTCGACGGAACGGCAGACGCTTCCGCCGCGCTACATATTTGTGAATGATCTTCTCAGCGGTTTTCACCACATCATCCTGTGCCGCAAGACTTTCTGCTTCATCCTCATCCTCCTCGAGCTCTTCAAACACATCACTCATAGAGTTGAGCGGCTGACTCAGTTTCGATCCGTCTCTGTAGAGAGCGTTTGCTTTCAGCATCAGCTTCCATGAATCCATGTAGGCTTCCTTAATATCCTCCACGGTAGCCTCATTCGGCAGGTTGATCGTCTTGGAAATCGCACCGGAGATGAACGGCTGAGCCGCTGCCATCATGTTGATGTGTCCCTTGGCGGATATGAAACGGGTTCCGGTTTTTCCGCACTTATTGGCGCAGTCAAATACTGCCAGGTGCTCATCTTTCAGATGCGGTGCACCCTCCACGGTCATTGTACCGCAAACATAGTCGTTCGCCTCGTTGATCTGGTCGCGGGTAAACCCGAGATACCGCAAAATGTCAAAATTATGGTCGGAGAGCTGATCTTCGGAAATACCCAGAACATCCTTGCAGAAATCCTCGCCCAGCGTCCACTGGTTAAAGGCAAACTTGATGTCAAAACTGCTTGGCAGTGCCTCTTCAACCGCTTCAAGCTGTTTGTCGGTAAATCCTTTCTTCTTCAGCGTCTCGGCATTAATGTGCGGACATCCATCCAGTGAACCGTAACCTTTGGCGTAATTTACAATCGCCTCAATCTCTTTCGGGCTGTAACCCAGGTTCTTCAGCGCAAGCGGAACGCTCTGGTTGATGATCTTGAAGTAACCGCCGCCTGCCAGTTTCTTGAACTTCACCAGGGCAAAGTCCGGCTCAATTCCGGTGGTGTCGCAATCCATCACCAGCCCAATCGTTCCGGTCGGTGCAATTACGGTTACCTGCGCATTTCGGAAGCCGTGCTCTTCGCCCAGTTTCACTGCGGCATCGGAATCCTCTCGGGCAGCTTTCAGCAGATAGTCCGGACATTGGTTTGCATCAATCCCTTTCGGCTTGATGGTGAGGCCTTCATACTCCTCAGGCGCCACATTGTAGGCTGCACGCCGGTGGTTTCGAAGCACGCGCTGCATGTGCTCTTTGTTTCGCTCATATCCTTCAAACGTGCCGAGCTCTTTGGCCAGCTCGGCACTGGTGGCATACGACTTCATATGCATAATAGCCGTCAGGGATCCCGCAATGGCGCATCCGCGCTCACTGTCGTACGGCGCACCCTGAACCATCAGCGCAGCACCCAGGTTGGCGTAGCCGAGACCGAGCGTTCGGAAGATATAGGATAGCTCCGCAATCTCTTTGGACGGGAACTGCGCCATCAGCACAGCGATCTCCAGAACGGTTGTCCAGAGGCGGGTGGCGTGACGGATCGACTCCACATCAAACTCTTTGCAGTCCTCATCCTTGAAATATTTCATCAGGTTGAGGGACGCGAGATTACACGCGGTGTTGTCCAGGAACATGTATTCCGAGCAGGGATTACTCGCCTTAATCGGCCCATCTTCGGGGCAGGTGTGCCACTCGTTAATGGTATCGTGATATTGTGTACCGGGGTCTGCGCAAGACCATGCCGCATAGGCGATGTCGTCCCACAATTCACGCGCCTTCAGCGTCTTCATCGGCTGCGGATCACGATTCTCTTCTGCCGCACGCTTTTTCTCTACCCGTCCATACAGATTCCACTCCTTGTCGTCTACAACGGCTTTCATAAAGCTGTTAGGCACACGAACGGAGTTATTGGAGTTCTGCCCGCTCACGGTGGCGTAAGCTTCTGAATTCCAATCGGTGTCGTACGTATCAAATTCAATATCAGTAAATCCCTGAGCTGCAAGCTGAATCACACGTTCAATATAGTTCAGCGGAACCTGATGCTGCTTCGCTTCCTTGATTGCCTGGCCCAGATCTTTATTCTTCAACGGATCGCGGCTCACCGCACCGTTATACATCTGTCCGTCCACATCTACCGGCTCATGACAGAGATTGATAATCTTCTTCAGATACTTCTCGGTGATTTTTGAACCGGATACAATGGAAGCCACTTTCTGCTCCTCTCTCACCTTCCAGTTCACATACTCTTCAATATCGGGATGATCCAGGTCGAGTGTTACCATTTTGGCAGCCCTTCGGGTTGTACCTCCCGATTTGATGGCTCCCGCTGCGCGGTCACCGATCTTCAGGAAGCTCATCAGTCCGGATGATTTTCCACCGCCACTCAGCGGTTCACCCGATCCTCGCAGTGATGAGAAGTTGGATCCGGTTCCGGAGCCATATTTAAAAAGTCTTGCCTCACGAACCCACAGATCCATGATTCCGCCTTCATTCACCAGGTCGTCATCCACACTCTGGATAAAACAGGCGTGCGGCTGCGGATGCGTATATGCATCTTTGGATTTGGTGAGTTTTCCGGTCTTGCCGTCCACATAATAATGACCCTGAGCCGGACCGTTAATTCCGTATGCCCAGTGCAATCCGGTGTTGAACCACTGCGGGCTGTTAGGCGCCGCCATTTGATTCGCTAGCATATAGCAGAGTTCGCTGTAGAAAACCTTCGCATCCTCTTCAGAACTGAAATAGTCGTGCTTCCATCCCCAATAAGTCCAGCATCCCGCCAATCGGTGAAAAACCTGCCGGCTGTCAATTTCGTGTGAGTAACGCTCCTCCTCATCCATCTTCTTGAGGGCTTTCTCATCCGGCTCCGATCGCTGCAGCCACTCCGGTACTCCTTTCTCCTTCACCTTTTTAACTTTGGCAGGAACTCCGGCTTTCCGGAAATATTTCTGAGCGATGATGTCCGTTGCAACCTGCGACCACGACTTTGGAACCACAACATTCTCCATCTTAAAAATGACGGATCCGTCCGGGTTCTTGATCTCTGACTTTCTCTTCTCAAATTTGATGGAATCAAACGGGGTCTTCCAGTCTGGCTTGGTATATAGTCGGCTAAATTGCATAGGCGTTACTCCTTAACTTATTCTTAACGTGTCTGATTGCTAATTACTTACTTCTCGTGAGATGATATCTGGTTGAACCAATCAACCTCTGATTGCTAAATATCGTGCTTGGTAATATATCCGAGCGTAGCTATCACAGCAAGAAAAAATTCAATTACTTTTCCACAAATCCATCAAGTTATCCACATTAGAAAATGTTGAACGATAACTTGAATTTTAACTTGACAGCCATACCGCCAAAACTGAATGTACCCAAAAACCTCTGATGCAGTTTTATTTGCCCCGACTGAGATATTAACAGCACCCTGTGGATAATTAAGGCTGTTTTTACAGCTTAAACTTAGATTTTAGGGTTATCCACAAAATATACGAGTTATCCACATTTCGGGGTAAATTACTCGAATCGATAAATTTTGAAGCACTGCGAATATTCTGTTTTCAACAATCCAATCTCTTCGGGCAATCGTGTCTTTTGAGGATTTTAAATTATTTTTTAAACTTTTTGATGCACAGATTATAGTTATTTAATTGTATATTTTTTCGAGTTTAAAATCGAAACCATCCATACAGACACTCACTCCCCATAGTAAATGGGAAGTGAATATTTGACTGATTAAATATCGGCTGACCGATTCAAGCATCATACTTATCTATACGCAAAAATACCTATCCCGAGTTCTGTTTTGGATCAGGGGTTAAATCCAATCCGCGCAGTTATCAGATAACTTCGTCCCGGTAGCGGATACCCATCAATAAACTGGTTTTGACTGTCGCCAAGATTACGCACCCGGGCAGTAATACTGAAGCGGTACCGATCAATCGGTATCTCTACCCTGCCGAAAAGATCTGTCTCCGTAAATGAACTTAGTGGTTCGGCAAGAGTATTGTCTTGGGTAGTATAGCGCTCACCGGTATAGCGAACATCCGTTCCGGCAGATAGGTTTTTCCAGCTGACGTTCAGGTGTGCCCTGTGAGACCATTCGGGTACGTAAACCAGCTGACCGCCCTCAGCTTCGGGATTCGATTCATCCTCTGTAATGGTTGCATCGGTGTAGGTACTTCCGCCTTCGATTGTCAGGCTCAAATTAGACGATAACCGGAAATCGTTCCTCAGGTTCAGCTCAATGCCCTTGGTCTCAATTTCATTCACATTTCGAACGGAGAGCCCGTTTTGATCAAACACCCAGAGAATGCCGTCTTTTTGTACTCCGGCAAATCCGTTGATCTCGGCCTCAAATCGTCCTCCATCGTAGTCATGGATGGATAATATACCCGCTTCGGCTTTATGATTTGTTTCAGGTTCAAGATCCGGATTTCCGGCATCGGGCCAGTAGAGATCGTTCAGCGTAGGTGCAACGAAATTTCGGCTCCACTGTCCCCTGAGAATCAAAGCGTCCTCAAACAGGTTGTAGTTGGCTCCAAATGAACCACTGACGGCATCACCGGCTGTTTCGTAGAAGTCGTAACGAATTCCGCCAAATAACCTCAGCGATTCACCCGACTGCCATTCACTGTTCAACCGGTAGGCAAAATTGAATTGCGATTCATTTTGCTCAAAATTTGTACTCTCCACACGATTTACCAAAAACTGTGCGGATTGATCGGTTTTCAGGTTATCCAGCCAGTTCCGGCTCCACCCGATCTCATTAGAAAACGATTTGATGTTTGTTTCACTTTCGGTTCCAAATGCTTCATCGGTGTAGTCGGTATCCGCATCGCTATAGATAATATTGCTGTAGAGCCGGTTGTTGTCGAACCTGTACTCGATGTTTGTAGCCGATCGAAGTGCACGATCGTCCTGAACCGCAGTTTCACTGGGAAAGCTCAGTGATCCGGGAGATTGATTCTCTACATCATAGAACCACAGCGTTGTTTTCATCGATAGCGGTTCCGTTTCGTAGCCTGCATTAACCAGAGCGTTAAAAGCCTCTACCCTGTTGTTGTCGCGGGACTGAGTCTCGCCGTTGTTCTCAAATTCAAAATCGTTGTCCGAAGCTTCTCGCTGCAGGGAGAGTCCGGCGTGCCAGCTTCCGGAGCGGTGAGTCAGGTTCACTCCCTGAAGATTCTGACCGTAGCTGCCAAGAGTCTGCCAGCCTGAGTAGCTGCTGGCCGCTGCACCGGAGTCGAGATAGAGTGTCCCTCCGGCAGCTGAACTGCCGTAAGCGGTGCTGCTATTACCGGCACTCAACTCCATCGAACGGATAAAATTTGCAGGCATCAGGCTCAGATCAAATACGCCGTTTACCGGATCATTCAGGTTGAAGTTGTTCCAGACAACCTGAGTACGGCCTGGACTGTATCCTCTCAGTGACAGGTTGGAGAGTCCGCCGGGGCTATATTCCCGAACTACAGCTGAACTTCTTTTACCGATCAATTCGGCAATGCTTCCCGTTCCATAGATCTCAAGATCTTTAGCAGTAAAACGGGTAACGGATATAGGCTGATGCTTGCGTTCTGCATTAAAACGGGTAGACTGTACCGTGATCTCCTCTAACGTAAGAGTATCGGCTACAGCTTGTGCTTGAGTACATTGTGGGAAAATCAGATATAGGAATAGAGTTGTAAACAGTGTTTGCACAGATAGAATTTTCATGGAAATAGGATTTGATATTCGATTACAGTGAATCGTTCCGAAAACTTTAACTCCCGAAAGTTTTCTGGGAAATAGAAACGGTGGCAGGTCTCCTGGCTTGTTCAGCTGTTGATTCAACCTTCCCGTCTGATTTGTACAGACAGTGGCAAGATAAGGATCAACAGATACCGATCATGATGATTGGTTCTGAACTTACAGTTGCGGGTACAGCTTCCGAATGAAACGGAATTCCCTTTTCATCCCGGTTGTATTCTATACCGGGACACCACGATAAACTATTCCAAAGAACTGTTCAAAGCTACGGGCATCTTCATAACAATCAAAAATTTCTTTTCCACAATGTGTTGATAACACCCATAATCGATGTTTAATGGGAAAATATGCAGATGTTTAATATCAAATTTTTCCAAATATTCAAATCGCAGATAAAGAGTTCGACTCCTTCGGAATCTTTTTATTTACCTGTTCCATTATACCCCGAACGGGTTTAATATCTAATTAATCTTTTATCCGGTCCCACCATCCAAACAAATTCTCAACGTCAAAATTCTTATGTTATCAATCTGACGGCAAATTTTATTATCAAACCATTTATAATGGAAAAAATCTACACCATCCCCTTCAAAGTCCGCTCGTACGAGGTAGACCGAAATGAAAAAGTCACCTTCTCCTCCATTTGCAACTATTTTCAGGAAACTGCCGGTATTCATGCACATCACCTCAATTTCGATATATCTCAACTACATAAAAAAGGTCTGACATGGGTTCTGTATAAAATGCACATAAAGCTTCTTAAACAGCCAAAACGATGGGAAGAGGTGGAGGTCACCACCTGGCCTTCTGCCGGTGACGGACTTCGGGCTTTTCGGGATTATGAGATGAAATCCGGGACCGGTGAACTATTGGCTCACGCCATCAGTCAGTGGATGGTGCTGGATATGAAAACAAAACGCCCGGTACGAACACCAAAAGAGATTTCAGAAATGGGGATAAAAGATAAGCCCCACACGATTGAACCTGAAAGAAAGTCCATCAATCCCCTTTCTACGGACAAGGCTGAACTGATTACCATTGTTGGCAGAAATGATTTAGACATGAACCACCATGTAAATAATGTCCGGTATATCGACTGGATGACCGGCTATCCGGCGGACGATCATAAAGGTTGCAGGGAGATGGAGATTCAATACCTGGCGGAATCCGTTTTGGGAGACACCATTTATCACACATCAGAAATAGATGGCAATCGAATGGTACAGAGCTTATTCAAAAATGAGGAGAAGAAACCTATCGCATCTTCAATTTCCTATTGGGATTAGGCCCTTACTCGCTATCCTCTTTTGATGAATCCACAATTTTTGGCTCTTCTGGCCGGCGTCGTCTGAAGTCTTCAGGGTGTTCTTCCATCTCTTTAAATTCCTTGAAGGTATAGATCAACCCAACAAGAAAAAGCAAGACCGCAATCAAACCGGACGATATAAGAAAAGGTACACTGCCCATCATGATCTCCCCCTGTATTTTAAGATTTTAAAGTAGGCGCCAAAGCCAAGAATGGACGGAACCCAAATTCCTACAAAAAGTCCGGCATCCTGGTCCCCGCTAATCCATAGGGCAATTGACAGTGCCATAGACAGAAGTGCTGCAGACAAAATAAAATAGTCGGATCGCTTAAGCGATATAAACTCTATTTCTTTTCAATAATCATGTGCTTATTAAAAAAGAAATAGATGGCAATCGTTCCGTAATACGGAATATGATGTTGATTAAAACATGATGTTCAACAAAGAAAAGATTACCAGTCCGGAGCAAAAGAGGGATTCACCAAACGAGTGGTTTTATCCAGATTGTCAATCTCCTCAAAGTGTTCATCCTCAAGCTGGAAATCAAAAATATCGATATTCGCTTCAAGATGTTCTCTGGATGATGCCTTTGGAATGGCAATTACATTCTCCTGTTCAATAAGCCATCTCAATGCTACCTGAGCAGGTGATTTTCCGTAAGCCTCTCCAATTTCCTGAAGCGTTTCATTTTCCATTACCTTACCCTGTGCAAGCGGGCTGTAAGCCGTAATCAGAAAATCGTTATCGTATGAGTAGTCCAGTAGATCAAACTGTTCCAGGAATGGATGAAATTCCACCTGGTTGGCAAAAATGGGTATTCGAAGCTCTTCGAGGACTTCTTTGGTAAGAGACAGCGGAAAGTTACACACCCCGATATTCATCGCCTTACCCTGATCTCTGAGAACCAGCATCGCCTCAAGTGTTTTCTCCAAAGAGTACTGCTTATTTGGCCAGTGAATCATCAAAAGATCCACATAGGGGGTCTGAAGGTTGGTCAGGCTCTCTTCCACAGTCTGCAGAACATCATCGTGTGCAAGATTTGTGTGCCAGATCTTGGTCGTCAGGAATATATCCTCCCTTGGTACATTTGCATACTGAATGGCATCTCCGATCTCTTTCTCATTTTTATACATTTGAGCGGTATCGATGTGCCGATATCCAATTTTGAGCGCGTCTGTCACGACTTTCTTACACTCCTTTCCGTATAATTTATAGGTTCCCAAGCCAATTTCAGGTATGTCAATTCCCTGAGCTGTTTTGAACTGCATGAATTTGTTTGTGAGTAGGTTTAATTAAATTTAAGAGTGATTCTCAATGAATATTTAAAGATATCGCAGATGAAAGGGAAAAGCCAATAAACCCTGTCTATTTATTCCATTAAACAAATTTTGCAAGGAATAAAGTTCGATCAGATTCACGGGGTCAGTATGAATTTTATTCATCAGTTAGACGATAAGCCGACTGTAACCTATTTGATCAGGGTGATCTTTCGGGTAAATACGCGGCTGCCTACCTCAAGCTGAACGATATATACGCCACTTGGCATCTCTGATGCATTCCAGGATATTGAATGCTCTCCCTGGCTAAAGTTATCATCGGCAAGAAGTGCCACCTGCTGACCAACAATATTATATACACCAACCTTTACAGGCTGCTGTTCCGGCAGGTAGAAAACAACATTTGTGGATGGATTGAACGGGTTGGGGTAATTTTGTCTCAACTCAACATTACCCGATGGGGCATGCTCACGATTTTGTGTGATGGATGATTCAAACGGTTTAACGGTAATGGTAAAACGCTCCTGCTCTTCGGGACTGAACGGTTGTATCGTTCCCGGCTCCTGCTCTTGCTCAACCATTGGATGGCGTGATGAAACCACACGAAATTCGTAGGATGACTGCTCACGCATATCAATTTCACGGCCATTTGAGTTGTCCAAAAGAGTGACCTCCCACTCTTCAGGAATATCCTGCATAGCACTCCAGTCGAGAACTGCCTGATAACTCCGATTGCCGGAAACTACGCCAAGATTCACGCTGTAGTTTTGAGTCGGCTCCAGCGGAAGGTGGGAAAAACTGTTTGCCCTGTTCACACTTTCAGCAGAGCTGATGTAAATTAAATTTAACTCTTCAGCTCTGAACTGAGCATCTTTCATGAGAAGCAATTTGGGCAGATCATAACGCGCTTCCGCCATGCCCCGCTCCTCCCTCAAAAATCCAAGAACCGTTTTATCAACCGACCTTCGCTGATTGCCTTGTGAGCTTTCAAATAACTCAAACTGTATGTATCGATTCAGACTATTTCCGGAAAGAGAGGCTTGAGAGCGGGAAGCCGGATTAGACACCTGATCGTGCACAATAAGCGGACTCCACGGGCTCACCTCGGTATCTTGTTCAAAAAGAAGTTCAAAATTCTGTAAACTGCTATTCCACTTCAGGTAAGCCGGTGAAATCCTTCTTCCGGTTTCATCACCGATTTCGCTTAACAAACGACTCTCACCGGTACCCAGGGTAATTATTTTGGAAGATGTGCCTGGAATCACAAAACTTTGTGCCGTTATATTTTGGGTTGATTCAGAAGCATACACTTTTTTATTCGCTTCTATATTTGCAAAAAACGGTTCCGAAACCGAAAGCTCTGTAATGGGTTTATTTTCCTCTCCTATTGAATAGAATTCACGGGAGTTCAGACGGCTCAGTCGTTCATCGATTAATCCCGGTGCTGCAAGCAGATGCCAACCGGCTTCATTCAAATCTCTCACAAAGAGTCTCTGGGTCAACCCTTTCGTACCGGGAGTAGCAGAAATTTGGCCGTCATATCTTGTGTCGGATGGCTGAAAATGCTGTAAACTGGTATAGCCGTCAAATCCGTTTGAAATAGAATTGAGCTCAAGTGAACGTGCAGGGTCACTCCTCTCAAATGTTGCTTTTGCAAGCTCTTGCCCCCCCTGGTAGATCTCTACATAACCGCTATTTGTCGGAAGGATAGAACGGGAAAACTGATAAACCGCTCGTCGGTCCGGATTGTTTGCGGATAAATCTCCGTGTGCCAGTACCGTAAACTGCTTGGGCTGAATAGATATATCGCGCCGGATAACTTCTGAACCGGCAGGGGTGCGAACTTCCAGACCTTTTAGAAGCACCGGATATTCAGTTGGGTTATAAAGCTCAATAAATTCAAGCATTCCACTTCGACTTTCCGTTGCTGGTAAAATTTCAGAAATAATTACATCTCCTCGTGACAAGCCCGATGGAGTAAAAAGTTCAGGAATAAATTCCATACTCTGAATAGCAACCGGTATATCGTCTGCAGATACTGCTCCCCGTGTGTCAACCCAATCAAACTCAATCGACTCCCCCGGGTTTAACAACAGATCGTTGAGAGTTGTCTGGATTGAAAATGTACTCCAGGTCTCTTCCCCACCTCTCAGCATTGTCTGATCAATCTTTGCTCCCGATACATTTTTCCAATCCTTACCATTTAATGAGTAGCGTAACTGAAGTGAATACTCTCCGGCATAGTCAGACAAATAGAGAAGATCAAAGACTACCTGAAAAGATTGAACTCCTTCTTTTAAATCATTGTCCAGCAACAAATAAAAGAGTCGATCTTCAGGAGATCCTTCAGGTTTAAGGCCTCCAATGGCAAAATCCCCCGACTCATTTTTTGCAAGAAATGGAGTATTAGAAGAACGGTTAGACTCCCAAACCGGAATGGAAGAGATGTCGCCATTATAATATAATCTGGAGACATCTTCGGGAGTCAGTTGAATAAATCCTGATTGAGATTGGGAAGAAATCTCACTGAATGAAACTTCGATACCGCCTTCATTCTCAAGAGTAACCTGTGCGAACACACCGGGAACGATTGAGTAGGAAAAAACGGCAAAAAGTAACAGAACAGTAAAAAATCCCTTCTGTAGCGGTTTCCCCATAGACGGTTTTAAATTCTGGTTTCAGCTATTGTATATGTAACAAAATTACGAATTAAATCAGAACGAATTTGTAAGGATTCTAATAATAATTTTGTGTTAACTCAGTCAACTCCTCTACCCTTTTCCTGCTCTTTTCAGTCAGCTTTGGGATATTTGTATTGTTGATCTCTACAATCTCTGCAAATAACTCTCTCGCATCGCCTTTATTGCCGGAGTTTTCTAAAATTTCAGCTTTTTTAAATTTAAAAATCACATTTTTGGGCAGCTCCCGAGTCAACTCCTCTGCATATTTTAAAGCCTCAGGGTAGCGTTCTTCTTTGTTGTAAAGGTACATCAGGAGCATTCTTGCATCATTGCTGACATAGCTCTCACTCTCTGCTGCAAGCTTTAGCTCTTCAAATCCCTGCTCCATGTCTCCGCGAAGACCGGCGATATTTGTAACCCACCTCAGCTCAGATGGAACACTTCCAACCATATAGTAAAACATTCCACGTCCGATGCGTGCATCGGGCCGGTTAGTATCGAGTGAAAGAAGCTGACGCGTATAATTAAAGCCGGTCATTCCGCTGCGTGCAGCTACTCTGTAGTTTCCCTCCCCGGCGGCCACAAGGCTACGATAGCCGTGAAGTCCGCTCAGCAACAAAACCATTGTTGTATCACTTTTAGATTCATTAAGCCGTTTCTCACTAAGCTCGACTGCCTTCTCAGACCTCTCCAGAAATTGATTCGCCAGCTCTTCAGACTGATCAATAAAGAAGTACTCCCAGAACGGCATCATAGAGAGAAAGAAGTGCGGCTGCGGATCGTCCGGTTTTTCCGATATCAGTTCATCAAATATGGACTCTGCCCGATCCCACTCTGTATCATAAAAAGCCTCAATACCATCCTGAAGCTTTTGCTCATAGATAGCATCTGACCGGTCATCCTGATGGAACCCGGTCAGAAGAGTCAGTATGAAATATGTTAACAGAGTTATATTCAATTCGGGCGATAATAATTATTCATTCATAGATCATTGTAAGTAAGTGATCTATACTCACTGTACACTGAGAATCAGGCTTCAGGTTCCTCATCATCGAAGTGCAACGCACCAAGTTTTCCTTCCGTATGGGCCACTGCTACTGAAACAGCGGCGTCTCCCGTCACGTTAACGGCCGTTCTGACCATGTCGAGAATACGGTCAACCCCCAGAATCAGGGCAATTCCCTCAATCGGAACCTGAATTGTTTGCAACACAATCACTAACATGATAATTCCTGCCCCGGGTACTCCTGCCGCACCGATCGAGGCGAGCGTAGCCGTAAGCACAATCGTCAGCTGCTGTGCAATACTGAGATCCATGCCCAGTGCCTGTGCAATAAAAACTGCAGCTACAGCCTGGTAAAGGCTTGTGCCGTCCATGTTGATTGTTGCCCCAACAGGCAGAACAAAACTTGAAACTTCTTCATCCACTCCAAGATTTTTCTCAACGCGCTCCATTGTTACCGGCAGGGTTGCAGCACTTGAACTGGTGCTGAAACCTAAAAGAACGGCAGGCTGAATGGCTTTGAAAAAGTCCTTCAATTTCATGTTGCTGAAAATTTTGAACAAACTCGAATAGACGATTAATACATGCAGAATCAGACCGACAATCACGGCAATAGTGTACCACCCAAGAGCATTCAGCAGTGTAAGTGCCTGACCGAGATCATCACCGGCCAAGTCAACAATCACTACGGCCATGAGAGCAAATACGCCATAAGGTGCTGTTTTCATTACAAGATCCACAATCTTGATGATCACATCATTTAAAGACTCGAAGACGTTTATCAGCACCTGTCCTTTTTGAACCGGAATATTTACGATCCCAATCCCGATTAAAATTGCGATGAACACCACCTGTAGCATATTGGAGTTATCGGAGGCAGCTTCAAAAAAGTTTTCCGGGACAATATCTACAAAGAAATCGAGAGGGCTTCGGTCCAGAAGTTCTTCCGCCACAGCGTCACGTCCTTCCACACCCCCGCCGTAACTTTCCATAAGTGTTGTACGGGTGTCTTCAGGAAGGGCTTTTCCGGGCTGCATTACATTCACCACTCCAAGACCAATTGTAATGGCAAACGTCGTTGTTACCATATAAATGGCAATGGTCTTCCCTCCCATGCGCGAGAGCTGACTCATATCATTCAGGTTGGAAACACCTACCACGAGCGATGCAAGTACAAGCGGAACAGCGATTAGTTTGAGAAGCGTAATAAAGATGTCCCCAAACGGCCGTATATAATCACTGGTAAACTCGTTAAAACCGGCCACACTGGAGAGCAACCCCCAGAGAAGTCCGAGTACCATCCCGATAATAATTTGCCAGTGTAGTTTTCTGTACCACTTCTTCATAAAGTCAATATTTTTATGGTTAGGAGAGTTAAAAGACCACCGATTCCGGTAGCCAGCCAGTTTACAAAACAGTTTTTCAGCAACAAGTCGCGACTTCCATTTTCATTACCTGACAAAAAAGGGATATCACGATTTTGAAAGTAGGCTCCAAGATAGGAGTCAGCGATGGAACCTAAAAGTCCTGCAGCCGCAACTGTAATAACAATGTTCAATTCGACCTGCTCGGGCATCACCAACAGCAGAGAAGCGAGAGCACAACTCCCGAGAATAGCAGCAAACGTACCTTTCAGGCTTATGCCCCCATCGGTACCGGGCGGCACTTTTTTAAACGTGGTAATCAACCTGGTTCGCCCCTCTTCTCTGGCACCCAGTTCCGTAGCCCATGTATCAGCGGTCGCAGTTGCAATGGCTCCAAATATTGCCATCATAAAGTAGATCTGTTCAAATTGAAACCACAATAGAGCAAAAACCGCAACCCAAAATCCATTTGCCCACACCTGGTACCCATCCCTTCTGCTATTATGATAGGGATCCACAGATCGCAACGGTACCTTTCCGGCATCTACACCGTTGGGTCGTTTTTTGCGAGTGATGATACTGCTGCTAACAAAAAAGAATATGAGTGCTGCGGCTGCCCAAACACCGGCAAAACCGAATGTAATCATCCCAACGACAACAACCGCTTTGGTTGCGTCGAGCGTAATCCAGTTCAGGAAAAAAGCTAAGTAAGCTAATATTAAAGAGAGACCCAGTCCGGACAGAATCATAAGGTGGTCGTTCAGCTTCCCTTCAATCACAAAGAGAAAGATGACAACGATCCAGAAGAGATAATTTATGAGTCTGTCCAAAGCCGATCAGGATGATGTGCTTGTTGAGGTGTCGTCAATTTTGTGGTCTCGTTTTAAAATCGCATAAACGACAATGCCATACCCGGTAAGCAGCAGAATCGGTGAAATGTAGAGTGAGATAAAGCCGTACACCTCATTCTCAATCCTCATAATTGTAAAGCCAATAATAACCAGCATCACCCCTACACCAAGCAACTTATAGTTGAGTGGTGTAAAAAGCATCGGTTTTGATTCTTTTCTCTGCTTACGTTTTCTGCTCATGCCGGTCATCCATTACGTTAAAAATGTTTGTCTGGACTACTGCCCGATCGATTCTTCAGGGGAGCAGTTAGCCAACTTTTAAATACTGCTTTTATTAAGCAGTGCGGTTGGTTAAGTTATTTAATTATCTGAAACAGCAAAAATGTTCTTTCGAAGAGAATTTTAAAAAATGAAAATCGTATTAGCATCTGCAAGTCCGAGGCGGGCTCAACTCCTCAAACAGCTTAATTTAACCTTCTTGGTCTCCCCATCAAATATTGAAGAAGTGATGGATTTTTCAATAAACCCTTCGGAGCTGGTCGAGTCCCTGGCTAAACAGAAAGGAGAATCTGTTTGCGAAGCCCACCCGGATTCATTTGTCATTGCTGCCGATACGATCGTCTCTCTTCATGGAAACTATCTCGGCAAACCGGAAACCCGGGACGAGGCAACGAAAATGCTGAGTGAGATGAGCGGAAATACCCATAATGTATACAGTGGTGTATGGTTGGCAAAAACGGATCAGAAGGGAATCCCGGAGAGAGAAGCCAACTTCTCGGAAAAGACGAAAGTAACCTTCGGCGCGTTAGACCCGTTAGACATCGAACGATATGTTTATGGTGGCAGCCCGATGGACAAAGCCGGGGCATACGGAATTCAGGACGATTTCGGGGCCGTATTTGTTAAATCAATCGAAGGCGATTACAATAATGTTGTTGGGTTTCCGCTCTTCGAATTCTATCAACAGGTAAAGAATCATTTCCCTGAGGTTTTTAAAAAACATTTCAACTCGCTGTAATGCTGTTCAGAATATTCACGGTTACTGCTTTATTGAGTCTGTTATCTGTCATCTCACTGTCTGCCCGGCAATCGGACTTTCAAACAGCAAACCGGTTGTATCAGCAGCAACATTATGAGCAGGCTATACCTCTGTTTGCCGATCTTCATGAAAGAAACCCCCGGTCTAATGTATATTTTGAACGGCTTGTAGAAGCGCTCATCAATAACGGAGAGTTGGGCAGAGCCGAAGAGGTTGTCAGAAATCAGATCGGTCGGAACCTTATTACCCTACAGGCAAAAGCCAAGCTGGGTGAGATTCTACATTTAAACAGCAAACCGGAAGAAGCGCTCGAAGTTTGGTACGACGTCCTGGATGAAAACCCGCAAAACATCCAGGCTACCTACATCATAGCTTCTTCCATGGCCTCAAGGCAGGAATTTGAGGAAGCTGCGAAAGCCTATCGGGCCGCGCGCGAAATTCACAACAACCCCACTCTTTTTTTGAATGAGCTGGCAAACACCTACCTTCTCGCCGGCCGGTTTGATGAAGCCGTTAACGAGTACTTCACTCTCATCATGGAAGCACCCCAGCAGATGGCCATTGTTCAGCAGCGATTTTTTCAGATGCGTGATGAACAACTCTACGATATTGCCTCATTTGAACTGGAGGATCTACTCCTGGAGCTTTCTCCTTCTCATGAAGCCTATTCGGCACTATACCAGCTTCTGGGCTGGCTGCTGATTGAAACTGAACAGTATGAACGTTCATACAACTTTGCCCGACATTACGAAGAAGAAACTCCCTATACAGTGTACTCACTGTTTGAACTTGGAAGCCGACTGCTTTCTGCCCGGCAATTTTCTACCGCCGAACGGGCTTATACCTATTATCTGAACAGCTCTAACCAGGGCACAAAACACAGAGTGTACGATGAGCTGAGCCATACCTATTTGCGATGGGCACAATTTGCCGAGCAAAACAATCTCCTCTCTGCCGATTCCATTCGGACGCTCTATCATCATTCGTACGATCGAGCGGAATCATTAATGCAAGAATATCCCGAGTACAATCGATCAGCACGGGTGCTTTCGCGTTTAACGGATCTTGCACTTGATTATATGAAAGACCCTTTAAAGGCAAAGGGTTGGATAGATCAGTTAATAAGTGTTTCAGGTAGCGACAGCCCCTACTCTCTCTATGCAGAGGGTCGACTCGCTATCTTTGAACAGCGCTTCGGGGAGTCGCGAAGACTCTTAGCCAGGGCCGACAGGGCAACCGAGGAATCCAATCTATCGGAGAAGGTCCGCTACTACTCAGCACTCTCCGATTTCTTTTCCGGTGATGCCGAATTTGCTGAAATTCAGCTGCGCTCCCTTGAACGGCGCAATTCTTCCTACTTTGCCAACGATGCAGTGAAACTTCGCATGTGGATTCAAAACGGATTGCGAGCTGATACGACCGGAGCCGAGCTGAATAAACTCGGCAACGGACTCTTTGCTCTACATACAGGCAATTACGAGATGGCGTTAGAAACTTTAGAGGAGTTCATTAGCAACCCTGAACATCCATTTACCGATGACCTCACAGTTGAACTCTCCTCTGCGCTGCCTGAAGAGTACTCAAACCTTAAATTGCGATTGATTGTTCAACAAATTGAATCGACCCCAAATAGCCCTCTGATTGAACGTTTGATGTGGGACAGGGCAACGATCATCGACCAGGCCGTGCGGGGTAAATTAACTCTCAACTCTCCTCAAACTGCAGAAGAGAAATTTTTTGACTCATCAGCACAATTCAGTTTTACCCGAGAGGATTCCGATGATTTTTATGAAGAGCTCATTGTACGGTTTCCAAATGGGTTTTATGCCTCTTTTGCAAGGGAAAAGCTGCAACAATCTCAAATTGACTACCTCTGATGATATCCATTCGAAAATATCTGATACTCATTCTCATTAGCACCGGGCTTGGTATCTGCAATGTGAATGCACAAAACAGGGTGTTAATCCCAATGGATGGATCCCAAACCAATCACCTGAAAGCATATGGGGTCATTTTTAATCACCTGGGTGAGGGTGCTACCGGACAGTGGCTGTTGAACTACAGAGGCGGTAGCTTTCTGACCACCGATGAGCATGACATCATAAGAAAGGCCCGTGTACGAAACGTAAGCATAGAAATTATTTCACAAGCTGATGCATCCGGTTTGATTGATGAGGTTGAAAATCCCGGAGTGAATATGGCTTCTGTAAATCTGGAAGCAGCCCCAAAAATTGCTGTTTATACACCCCCCGGTGCACTTCCC
This sequence comes from Rhodohalobacter halophilus, assembly GCF_001715195.1. GTDB lineage: Bacteria > Bacteroidota > Rhodothermia > Balneolales > Balneolaceae > Rhodohalobacter > Rhodohalobacter halophilus. The sequence goes on along the minus strand of NZ_MDWE01000016.1, from coordinate 78,879 downwards.
TGGGACGATGCCGTTACTCTTGTGCTCGACTATGCTGAAATACCGTACAATACGGTATACGACCGCGAGGTACTCTCCGGAGAGCTGTCCGAATATGACTGGCTCCATCTGCATCACGAAGATTTCACCGGGCAATTCGGTAAATTCTGGGCAATGTATCGCAATAGTCCATGGTACATCAAACAGGTGCAGGATAAGCGGGATCTTGCCCGTGAACTTGGATACGAAAAGGTGAGCACGCTAAAGCTCGACATAGTTCATGAAATCCGCGATTTTGTAGGAAATGGAGGGTTTATGTTTGCAATGTGCTCAGCTACCGACACCTTCGATATTGCACTTGCTGCAGAAGGAATGGATATCATTCCTCGGGAGATCGACGGCAGCCCGATCGACCCCGAGGTAAACAGCCGGCTTAATTTCGACCAAACTTTTGCTTTTGAAAATTTTGAGGTGATCACCGATCCGTATGAGTACGAACATGCAACCATTGATATTGAAGTAGATCTGGATCGAATCAGTGAAAGCCTTGATTTTTTTACCCTCTTTGATTTTTCAGCCAAATGGGATCCGGTTCCAACCATGCTCACCCAAAATCATGTAAACAGCCTGAGAGGTTTTTACGGTCAAGCAACAGCCTTTCAGCGGAGTAAAGTGAAGAGCAGTGCTGTGATTCTGGCTGAATCTCCCGGCAGAGATCAGGTAAAATATGTACACGGAAATTATGGAAGCGGAACCTTTACATTTTACGGCGGGCATGACCCCGAAGATTACACGCACAGAGTAGGTGATCCCCCAACCGACCTGAGCCTTCATCCCAACAGTCCGGGCTATCGGTTGATCCTCAATAACATTCTTTTCCCAGCCGCTGAAAAGAAGAAGAAACAGACCTGATGTAAATTGCTTCATGACTCCCGCCTCTGCTGTTCATACATCTGAATGGCGCTCCGGGCTCTTGCATTCTTCACCTTAACTCCCCACTTTCCTGAGTCAACTATATGAACCTCCAATTTGCTCCATGATACATTCAATCATTTACAAAATTTCTCGCGCAGTTTTCCTCATTTTTACCACACTGTCAGCCTCTGTTTATAGTCAGCCGGTTGTCCCAAATCACCTGGATGGCTTCTCTTCAGACCGGGTTGCAGAGCAGATTGAGCTTGAACAGAAACTGATCCGGGCGCTTAAACCGGAAATGTACCGGGACCACCTCTACCGCCTCACCCGGGAACCCAATATAGCAGGAACAGAAGAGAATCGGCGAGTGATCGACTATATGACCGAGTCAATGGAGAAATCGGGATGGCATGTTGATCACTACGATTACGATGTCTGGCTGCCGGAGCCGGGCGACGTCCGGGTTGAAATTGTTCGCCCTAAGCGAGAACCACTTAACAATAAAGAGTACATCCTTGAGGAAGATTTGTATAGCGCGGATGAACGGCTTCATCACGGCTGGAATGCCTACAGCGGATCAGGAGACGTAACAGCCGGTGTTGTATATGCAAATTACGGCACCAAACAGGATTTTGAAATGCTTGATGAACTCGGAGTTACAGTTGAGGGCAAGATTGTCATCGCCCGGTATGGCGGAAATTTCCGCGGCTACAAAGCCAAGTATGCAGAAGAGTATGGAGCGATCGGATTGATCATCTATTCTGATCCGGCAAACGGCGGTTATGTGAACGGTCCCGCCTACCCTGAGGATAAGTTCATCAACGAAAGTACCATACAGCGGGGTTCTGCACTTACAACAGAGTATTATGGGGATCCACTTACTCCATTTGAACCGGCTCTGCCAATAGATGGAAACATTGAAATTGAACGGCTCGATCCGGAAAGTGTAGATTTTCATACCATCCCGATCGCGCCGCTGCCTTACGCCTCTGCTCAAAAAATATTGGAACAGATGGACGGAACCCCTGTGCCGAATCAAAACTGGCAAGGAGGCTTACCATTTACCTATCGTATGACAAGCGAATCTCCTCTTGAAGTCAACATTTTTGTAGATCAGCCTGCTGAACTGAAACCCATCACCAATGTGATTGGAGTAATGGAGGGAAGCGAATATCCCGATGAGTGGATTATTATCGGGAGCCACTTCGATGCTTGGGGATTTGGAGCCATCGATCCGAATAGCGGTACGGCCATGCTGCTCTCTGTAGCTGATGTTCTGGGTGAATTGGCCGGGAATGGATTTCAGCCCAAACGAAGTATTATGATTGCCCACTGGGATGCCGAAGAGTACCTGTTGATCGGATCATCTGAATGGGTCGAACATCTTACGGAAGAACTTAATGCTAATTCCGTACTCTATTTAAATGCCGACTCAGCAGTAACCGGACCCTCGTTTGGGGCATCCTCTTCTCCCTCACTGAAAAGGCCTATTATTGAAGCTTCCAAAGTTGTTCAGCACCCTGACACCACATTGAGCCTCTACGAAAGCTGGACTGGAGATAACGACTCTCCATCATTGGGAAATCTTGGAGGAGGGTCTGATCATGTGGGGTTGTACATGCACATTGGAGTTCCGTCCGCCGGCATCAGTATGTCGCAATGGTCGCCGGTTTACCACTCCAATTACGATAATTTCCACTACTACAAAACGCACCTCGACAGCACGTTCAGTTACGGTCCGGCACTTGGAGGGGTTTACGGAACCATATCCCTTAGGTTTGCAAATGCGGATCTTCTCCCCTACGATTTTGAACGCTATCATGAAGATCTAACAACTCATCTCAATGAAATTGAAGAAAAGTCCGGGCAGTTAGACCTTTCTTTTGAGCCTGAACCGATGCGAGAACAGCTCCGTGAAATGGAGCAGCTGGTCAACCGGTTATCTGATAATCTTTCCGGCCTCTCTGCGTCTGACTATCGTGAGCTGAATGTAGCTCAAATCAATCAGAAACTGATTCAACTCGAACGAAACTTTATCGTTGAGGAGGGAATGCCGTACAGCGCCTGGCTTAAGTCGATCTACGCCTCTCCCGATCCGTATAGCGGGTACGCCTCCTGGATGTTGCCCGCTTTTCAATATGCCATCGAAGAGCAGTTTGATCGAAATGAGATCAACCGTTGGGTGAACATTCATGCTGAGGCATTTAAAGAGCTCAATGTGAATTTATCCGAACTGATAGAGCTTACGCAGGCAAGGTAAAGTAACGACACTGGCACGAAATAGACTCGTGTCTCTTCTTTTTAATTGCGTAGATCAACAACCGGAGTTCCAAAATCGAACCCTCTTTTGAAACTCATTATTTCTTATACTTGAGCAACAAAATCACAATTTCATCAGTTAGAATCCGGATCATTATTAATTTTTCAGGCAGCTCTTCATGAATTTTACCTGGTACATTGCTGGCCGATATTTTAAAGGAAATCAAAGGGAATCCCGATTTCTCTCATTTATTAAGATCATGGCCATTGCCGGGGTTGCTGTAGGCTCGGCCGGCCTGCTGATTGCCCTCTCCATTGTTCACGGTTTTAAATCTACCATCAACGAAAAAATTGTAGGATTTGCACCTCACATTACGGTTCACACATTTCTGAATGAGCCGATGAACCGGGCAGATACACTACAGGTATTTATGGATGATATTCCCGGCATAGAACGCTCACAACCGGTTATTCTTGGTCAGGTAATGATACAGGCATCGAGAGATGTTAGCGGCAGCGGCATCAAAGGTGTGCCCGAGGAGGGTGATGTGACCATGCTCCGGTCGTTCATTAGTGAGGGAGAATACAACCTGAAAATGACCGAATCGGGTCTTCCGGGAATAATTATCGGGTCTGACCTGGCAAGAAATATCGGCGCTTCTGTGGGGGATCGGGTTACCGTTTACGCCCTCGATGGGATGCCCTCTCCCCTCAACACACCTGAAATTAAGCAGTTTCGGCTGACCGGTATCTACCAGACCGGCATTGCGCGATTTGATGACAATTTCGCCCTGATCCCGATAGAGTCAGCCCGCCAAATTTTTGAATTCAGACAGAACCAGGCCAGTGCATTCGACATCAACGTAGCCAGTATTGATGATATAGAACCGATCTATCGAACCATTCGCGATGAAACCAAATTTCCATATATCACGGAGAGTGTTTATCAGCGCTATCGCAACATCTTTGCTTGGGTAGATCTGCAGGAAGAGACCATTCCACTCGTCATTGGGGTTATGGTTATTGTAGCAGCTTTCAACCTGATTGGGACGGTTCTGATGATGGTACTGGAACGGGTCCGGGATATTGGAATACTGAAAACGATCGGTGCAAAAAGCAAAGCGATTCGAAAAATATTTCTGCTTGAAGGACTTTTTGTTGCTGCATCCGGCTTGATCATTGGAATTGGTATATCCCTGCTTTTCTATTGGCTTCAGGTTAATTATCAAATCATTCCGCTTTCCGAAGAGAACTACTACATGAGTACCGCTCCGGTTGAGCCGCACCTGCTGGATTTCGTAATCGTCAGCGGTGTTACTATTCTGCTTTGTGCTCTGGCATCCTGGCTGCCGGCACGCATTGCGGCAAAAACAGATCCCGTAAAAGTTCTCTCTATCGGAAAATAGTTGTACAAATTCTTCCGGCTGGGAATTTTCAATTCTGATTTAAACGGCTCGAAACCAAGCTTTTTAACAACTATTTGCAATCCCAATACTTCTTACTACATTGAAGGACTTTAACTTATAAACAAACCCTTCAAAGCTTATGGAAACTCTGGCCGGCATTATTGCCCTAATCTGTGCGATTTACGTAATCGTAGAAGTCTGGACCAAACAGCCCGGAATGGGAACCGGAGAAAAGGCAGTCTGGACGGTAGCTGCAATCTTTTTTAGCATCATCACAGCGATTGTCTACTACTTTATGAAGAAGAAATGACGCATGCTCCCTTACGGAGAAGAACTAACCTGCAATGTTACTACATCAAATCGACGCAAAAACCGCCTGAGTAATCCGGCGGTTTTTCAATTTCTACTTTTCCAGAGCAAATTTATCACTTTAAACATAAATCGTACGCACTTCTGTTTGTAAGATGAATGGTTGAAGTTTCCTATCAGATATATATCCAGTTTCGGATGATAAAACATAAATGCACCTGTTGCCCCCAACACTCCCCATGATTTTAATTTCTCAGGAATCAAGAGCGGAATCGGTTTCACCTGCCAGATCCCATATCCATATTCAAAATTCGGAAAGAGGTTTGCTTTATCAGCTTTCATCAAGTCGAGCGTTTCACCCGATACAATCTCCCCGTTTACCAGCGCTTTCATAAAAATTAACAGCTCTTCAGGAGGAGCCACGACTCCGCCTCCGGCATAATCAATACCCGAGAATCCCCTCAGATCATTCAACCGTCTTTTTTTGAAGTAAAAATCGGCCACCCGATCACTCGATTTTTTTCTTGGTTCAGAAACCTGAAGCATGAATGCGTGGTCCATTCCAAGCGGGTCAAAAATCATACTGCTTAAAACTGAATGAAAAGGAGCACCCGTCACCTTTTCAGCAATTAATCCAAGCAGGTGATAATTGGTGTCGGTGTAGTACGATTTTGTTCCGGGCGGAGCTGAGGGAGTAAGATTCTCCTTCGCCCATATGACCGCTTCTCTTGGTGTTATGTTAAAGTCCGGGTCAGCCAGTAATTTATCAAAGAGAGGATAGAAATTATCCGGCAAACCGGATGTTTGATTCAGCAGATGCCTGATCTCAATCTCACCGGAATAATCCTTTCCTTTGTACAGATGCAACTGTTTCATCAACTCATCATCCAGGTAACTGCTGATCTTATCATCAAACGATACGTCACCTCGTTCATGAAACTGACCAAAAATCGTCGCTGTAAAGAGTTTACCGCAACTGGCCATATAGTGTGGCTGCTGTGTACTTAAAGAAGAACTGTCTTTGGAACCATGGGATAGATTTATATGAATTCCATGAGATTCAGAATGCACCAGTAAAAAAGCATTTTTTACTTTCCGATCTCGATGAACCGTTTTAAGAAACTGAGTTTCAATCTTATTTTGTACTGTTTTATCCACACCGACCACCTCTATCAAATTTAAGGCACAAGACTCCATCAAATAAGAACGGAATATTTAAGTTATTCAATGCTTTACAAACAAACCATTCTGAACTTGTCCAGCCAACTCTTATAATTGAGATTTCTTGCAACTCCTATCTAATAAATTTGAATCATATCACAGCAGAATGATCGATCAGATTATGAAAAAACCTGATGCTTCAATAATCTATTCCACTAAATTCTTCAAACCGGTATATCTCACTGTTTGCCGGGATACTCCTTTCGCAAACAATCCCATCTCTCCATACAGGGTAAAGCTGTTCCTGGCGCGGGTAATAGCCGTATAAAGCAGCTCCCTCGTTAGTATCGGTGTATCCCGCTTAGGCAGAAGCAGATTGACGTGATTAAATTCTGAGCCCTGACTTTTATGAACCGTCAGAAAATAGGCAGGGGCATAATCGGTAAGGCGGCTTGGCTGCAGCTTCTTGATTTCCGATCCCGATTCCACATAGATCCGTAACTCGCCCGACCCATCATGCAGACAAACTCCCATGTCTCCGTTAAATACACCCAGCGAATAACTGTTTCGGGTAATGATAATCGGTCGGCCGTGATACCAGCCGTTTTCGGGCTGCACCGATCGCTGAAGTATCAGGATCTTCTCCACCAAACGGTTCAGCTCCCGGCTCCCTTCCGGCCCCCGCCGAAGCACCGTTAACCACGCCGATCGTTTCCAGAAGTCCAGTAGAGCTCTCTCATCCCGAATATTTTGTACCTCTTTTACCCTTTCGGCAAGATTTCCTGCCAGTTCCTCCAGCTTATCTCGGCTGAAATTAAACGTTTCACAGCTTAATTCACTACTCCCATCCATCACCGTTTTCATCCCTTCTGCGTCGGGTTCTCCCCTTTTAACTAACGCAGCCAGCTTTCCAATTCCACTTTCTGAATCGAACCGGTAGCTTTTAGTCAGATAGAGAACGGAATCACTCAATACCGACTGCTCCTTCAACGGAAGTTCTGTATCCGGCATTAGCTGTTTAATCAGTTTTGCAGTCTCCTTCAAAAATCCGTTTTCAGGCTTCCGACAGAGATCAGCAAATACGGATCCAGCTTCAACCGAAGCCAGCTGATCTTTATCACCCAGCAGAATTAACTGAGTCCCCTCCCCGATGTGTGAAATCAATCGGTGCATTAAATTCAAGTCAATCATCGACGCCTCATCCACGATGATCAGATCGTAGCGTAATTTTTTCTTTTCAGGATCGGGCAAAAGTCCGCCCCGATCCAGCCCGTAGAGCAGACGGTGAAGCGTTGCTGCATCATCCGGAAGTTGTGATCGCTTCTCCTCCGGCACATTCAGTTGATCCATTTCACGATACAGGGATTCTGCCATTCGTCCGGCGGCTTTACCCGTGGGTGCAGCCAGGGCAATCCGAAGAGGTTCATGACTACTCACCATTTTCATTGCCAAAATCTTTGCAACCGTAGTCGTTTTACCGGTACCGGGTCCGCCTGAAATAATCAAAAACGGTTTGATGAAAGACATTACCACGGCCACCTGCTGCCAGTTTGGCGATTCTTTATCCTCCTCAAACAGTGAATGGAAGAATTCGAACGGAAAATCCGGCGCCAATTGATACGACTTCTCACTTTTTGATGAAATCCAGTCGGCAATTCGATTTTCATACATGAAAAATCTGCGAACACTGATCTGATCGCCATGCAGAATAAAAGGCTTCTCCTCTCTGCCAATACCCACCAAGCGGCTTTTATCTAGCTCTGATCGATCAAATTTTTCAGCAGGCAACCCTGATGAGGCCGCACCATCCAAATCGAGATGTCCGACCCACTCTGCCGGTGACTGGCCGATCGGTAAACTCACATGTCCCGCCTTCAGGTAGAGTGACGTAAACACCGCAATTAACCGCTCTGTATCGGTTAGATTTCCATATTCAGCTTCGAGATATCGAACCAGCTCCTGTTCATAAAGTTCAATCCATCCGTCCGAAATACCGCTTCTATACCAATTAAAAAGTGTACTCATTACTTCACCTCCGCAGTCGTTGTAGTGGCTGTCAGATAGGTCTCAAGCCGGTCGATAATATCTTTATTCGGTTTAACCTTCCAAACACCCGACTCAGACCCTGCTCTCATTCCTCGCACGAAAAGGTAGGCCACACCGCCAAAATCTTCGTCATAATTAAAATCCGGAATACGAGTCTCAAGATATTTTTTCAGCGCTACTGTGTAAATATGATACTGCACGTCGTAATGGGCCGCTTCGATCTCCTGTTTCAACTTTTCAGGGCTGTAATCCTCAACCTGATCTCCCAGGTAGTTCGATTTGTAGTCCAGTATATAATACTTCCCATTTTGACGAATCGTGAGGTCGATAAATCCGGTGAGGTAATTCTGTACATCACCCTTTTTGATATATCCGGAGCTGCTTTGTCGGATGATGCTGAGGATTTCTTCCAGTTCCGTCTCTGATGATGGGAAATGGAACTCCATTTCACGGATTTCATCATCACGCCCCACTTCTTTCAATTTCAAATCCCCAATATCAGAAGCTGCTACATCCCGCATCATTTTCTGCAGTACGCCCGACCACTTCTGATCAAAATTGTACTGCTCCAATACCTGCTCCGCAATCGGAATCAGGTCGGTTTGATCGGCTGTGGCAAATTCAAAATCCTCATGTTCAAAAAGTTTGTGAATAGCGGTACCGGCAGTGGCTCCTTTGGGAAAGGTGAAAATAGTTCGTTCACCCATCTTCTTTTCATCTTCAAGAAATGATACGTAGTTGTCGAGAGTCTGATCATAATCCTGCTCACCCGTATCACCGCCATGTGTATTCAGTGATGAAAAACTTTCCAATCGCCTTCCGGCCGGTAACCTTTCCGGTCCGTTATACGGTTTAAACTCAGGAACCGATTCCAACTGCTCAACTAGCCTCACGGGTTTTTCCCTCTTCTGATATTCGGAAACCTTCTGTAAAGAAATGTACTCGGAATTCTTCCTGTGCAAGTCGCTAATCCTATCTATAAAAATTGTAGAACTAATATGCTTCTTATTATCCCCCAGTTTATTATCGATATTTTCATCAAGGAATATCTTCTCAAGAAGAATTCCACCCATTCCTGAAAGATGAGACTCTGAATGGCTTCCCCAAATAATCCGGCACTGATATTTGGCACGGGTTATCGCCACATACGTCTTCCTAACTTCTTCGGCAACCGACTCCATCATACTTTTTCTAACGGCTTCCTGACTGCCCTCTTTCCGAAAATCAACATTGATCTTCAGACGGTTATTCTCATCATGGTACTCATTAAATTCAGTCCCATTCTCTTTCCGGGTTCCTTCCCACAAATACGGACAAAATACTATCGGAAATTCCAGGCCCTTGCTGGTGTGCACAGTCAGAATTTTGATCAGCTTTTGATCGCTCTCCAGCAGCTGAGTTTTCTCATCGTCATCCTCAGCTCGTTTCATCTCATCCAGAAACCAGTGATAAAGTTCCCTCATGGAGAATGCATGCTCCTGCTCTGCCTTAGCACAGAGGTCGGCCAGATGAAAAAGGTTTGTCAGGACCCTCTCCGAATTCGGCTGTTCAGAAAAGTGATGAAGAGATTCGTACTTAAACAGCAGATGGCGCAGCATTGTGTAAAATCCCTGTTTGTACCAGATCTCATTCAGATGATTCAGTGTCTCAGAAAGGCGGACTATGAACTCATCACGATCCAGTTCACTGCTCAAATTCTCACCGTCAAACCCGAGAAATCCGGACACCAAAAGGTTGTTCATTTTTTTTCCGCTTTCCGGATCCATCACACTTTCCATCAATAGCTTAACACGTGTGGATTCGAATGATTCAAATACTTTTTCCCTGGAATAGGTGACCGCACTTAACCCTACTTTCTTCAGCTCCCGTTTTACTTTTTCTGCATCGCTGTTCCTGGAAACCAGGATGGCAATATCTCCGGGTCGTACCGCCCGCATTACCTCACTCTCCTCATCCATAATTTGCAAGCCGGAACTCTCCAGCATCTCACTAATCTCCGCAACAGTCTGATTCACAGCATAACTGCGCAGTTGATCCTTGTTCGATTGTAACGGTTCATACAACGTAAAATGGATCCCCGGAACCGGCTCACCATTTTTCATAAACTGCTCCTTAAGACCCTTTTTGCCTACACCTGATGGATTGTAGGTGATCTGCTCATCTAAAAAAGGATACTCACTAAATTCCAAAAGAGCATTGACTCCCTCAATAACTCCCTCCGAACTCCTGTAATTGTCCTGAAGTGTGTGTATGTCACCTTTTAATTCACTCTTGGCTTTCAGGTATGCATAAACATCTGCGCCCCGGAATGTGTAGATCGCCTGCTTGGGGTCCCCGATCATCAGCAGAGAAGAATCGACAGAGGTAGCCGGATAAATTTTGTCAAAAATTTCATACTGAATCGGATCGGTATCCTGAAACTCATCCACCAGCGCAACAGAGTATCGACTCCTCAGCTTTCGGGCGAGGAGATCCGGATTACTCCCAACGGTAAGCGCATCTCGAAGTTCTATTAATAGATCATCGTAACTATATGTCTCTGAATTTGATTTAAGTTTACTTCGCCGTTTTGTAATACGTTCAAAAGCTTCCAGAAGAATCGTAGTCTTCACTTTGTCGATATCTGAAATCAGCTCTGCATACTCGTCAGCCAGATCAAAAAAGTCACAATGTTGAGGTTTTTTTGTTCCCTTGCTTGTCAGATTTGAATCGTCGTCAACATAACTCCAGCAGAAATAGGTTAACTGTGAGATTACCTCACAATCTATGAGCGAAGTGCTGAGAAACTCATCCATCTTATTAATCCGACTGTCAGCATGCTGACTAAACCGACTAAGATCGTTGTCGTGAAATTCATTAACTATAAAATCTCTGTTCTCCTCCCAGCTCGTCTTCATTTTATCCCGCAGAGTTAAGACGCCAGTCAGATAGCCATCCACATCTTCCATCCTCTCTCCCTCAATCTCCGCATACGGCTTTTTGAAAAGATCGGTCAAAAATCGTTTCAATGTTTCCGGATGTATAGGATCATATCCATTTCTTTTAAAACTGTATAGCACTTCCAGTTTGTACTGACCAATTTCTGAGTCACTGTTTTCCGCTGTAAATTCTCTCCAGAAATCCTCTGTGGCCTCTTCGAGCTCGCTATCCTCCCGGGAGATCTCCGCATCAAAAGCTGATCCGGCCAGCAGCGCCTCCTCCTTCAAAACCTTCTGACAAAACCCGTGAATGGTGGAGATCAGACATTCATCAAAATTGAGAATCGCCTGGTTTAGAATATCTACAGCCCTTTCTCTATCATCCGTCCTTTTCACAAGTTCGGTGAGAAATGCATCCTCTGTATCATCCGCACCCAGTAACATCTTTTTAGCATTTCGAAGGGACTCCAGAACTCTCTCTCTGAGCTCTGATGCTGCTTTATTTGTAAAAGTTACAACCAGAATTTCATCCACTTTCAGTTCTCTCTCAAGCAATAGACGCAAAAAGAGCCCTACAATGGTGTAGGTTTTCCCGGTTCCCGCATTCGCCTCAATAATCGACCGCGCTTCCCACTTCAGATCATAAATTGATTCCAGCTTTTTCGACATTACTTCTCCTCCTTCATGTAGTGATGCATCTCATTCATCCAGGTTAAATAAGGCTCATCAACCATATCATCCGAGAATTCAATATTAGGTCCGTATAGGAGTTTAACTGAGAGCTTATCCCGTTCGGCAAATGGTGAGAACTCATTCCCTTCAAACTTAACCTTGGCTGCCGAAATGGCTTTTTCCTGATCCTTTTCAGGACTCTTTTCCAGATAATTCTGAATTACATTTGGGAAAAATTTTAATGGCTTGAAATCAAATTCGAGATATTTGGTTAAATATTTCTCAAGTATCTTTTCCGGCTCCTCTAACGAGCTAAAGACAAACACCCTTGGCTTTCCCTTTTTGAGCTCACAGATGAAGCGGGATTCACTTCTATTCTCCCTATCAAAAACCTGCCACACTAAATGGTTCAGCCACGCTTTAAAGAGATTGTCACCCCGGGCAGAGGATGGATTAATCTGCACCAAACCATTCTTCGAAAAATTCTCTATAGATCCATTTAAAATGTTACCCTTTATATGAATAGTTACTTCTTTATAAGATATTTCAGGGTCAATATTCAGATCATGTAAAACACTCAGCGCTTTGTCCACGGCTCCGCTCAATTCATTTAATATCTTTCGTCCGCCCCAGCCTTCCGGAAGAATTCCGGACTCCAGAACGACCGGCAAAATGGAATCGGAATTTATGCCGGACAATCGCCATGTGAAGATCTGAAGAAAAAGCAGGTGCTTCTCCAGGTTATTGAGTGCAAACTCGTCTCTCTCATCTTGCGGATCTCGCGGGCTTGCATCAAACTTATTGCGGAGAAACCAATCGGAATGCTTTGCATAGAAACTGATCAGGTCACGTAGCTCTATGTCTGATCCCGATCCCATCTCACCTTTTTTTGATATAAATTTCATGCCGCCAACTCGCTCCGCCGACTCTGCACCGGCTGATTTCATGGCTTCATGATAACGAGAGGAGTAGAATTTACCATTTTTAAACGCGTTGGGAGAAAATCCGGATATCGCTTCGTGCCTGATCCACTCCTCCTGCTTGAAACCGGTAATTCGGCTCAAATAATCAATCCATTCACTCACAACCGGCGACGGGGGCAGGTGTTCGTTATCCACCTTACTCTGGCCGATAAAACTGCAGTAATGCACCTTACCCGCTGCCATGACCGATTCCAGAAACAGAGCTTTATCCTCTTTCTTTCGATCTCGTTCCGTAATCCTTGGGTTTTGATTCATGAGGTCAAAATCGGGTGCATTCTGCATTCGCGGAAAACTCTCCTCATTCAGTCCAATCATCGCAATAACCTTAAATGGCAACCCCCTCACAGGTACCATACTGCTGAATGTCACTCCATCTGTAAACCTGGCGGACCTCCCGGACCGGTTTTCAAGCTCTTTTATCAATTCAGCCAGTATTACCCTAAAGGGCAGTTTATCGTTGATAACAGAATTTCTTATTTGCTCTCTAAGCGACTCAATGGCCGAATTCAGCACGTACCCCGCTCCGTCACTCATTAGTTTGTCAGAAAAGAGATTTACAGCCCATTTAGACAATAAATCACACCATTGCCCGCCGGGTTTAGGTGATTTCACCTCAACACGGCATTCTGCCAATAACCCAAAGAATTTCATAAATACAGCCCATCTTTCCCTGTCTGTGATCGATTGAATTCCATCATATCGGTCAAACCCAAGAGTGCCATTGTCGTGCCCCCCCATCAGATCACCGGCCCAAATTCTCTGAATGGCTCGTTGCCATGTATGAGTATTCTGTTCAGGCTGTCCCCACTCTCTCCGGTGATGATCATCAATTCCCCAGATAACATAATTCTCTTCCAGCCACTCTTTTACTTTCGCAGCATCCGACTGCGTCAGGTCAAACTTTTCTAAAATTGGTTTGGACTGAAACAGGTCAAAAACCTCATCAAACTGAAATCTTGACGTGAGCAGATTAAGAAAATCCAGAAAGGTGTTTTTCACCTGCATCGATTCCTGAATACCTGATGAAGGCGTGCGGTATGGAATGGCCGGAATCCCCTCCTCTTGCACACCGAACACGCCGTCGATCAACTTTTCGTAAGGCTCCAAATCGGGAGTGACCACCAGAATATCATCCGGTTTTAATGACGGATCGGATTCAAACTGTTCAAGCAAAAATTGGTGCAGAGTCTCAATCTCTCGCAACGGGCTGTGGCAGGATCGGATCTGAACGGTTGAATCAACGTCCGTGTGTTCTGTATCCTTGTCACTTAGATTCTTCGTAATACTGTTTTTTACCTTGCTGAGCAGTGTATCAGTTTTATATTCACGAAAATCCTGTTGCTCGCTATCTTGAATGTGTCGATACACTGAATCCACACTCAAAGTTTCGTCTGCAAGTGAGTTCAGAAGTGAACAGTCATAGGCTTCATGAATATTCTCAGTAACTCTGTTTTGAAACAGAAATACAGGATGATTTGCAGAGTAAATGTTTAGAAACCGAATAATGGAAGCCGGCATCAATCCGGGATTAAAAATAAAAAGCGGTGAATCGGCAAGATTTTCTCTTGACTGAAACTCCTTTTCAGCCATTTCAAACAACTTGGCTTTGTGATAAGCAACCGGTTTATCAAAAAGACGATGCCATTTCCGGTTCATCAACTGCCATAATTCCGCCTGCCACTGTTCATCACCCTTACCTTTTTTGCCACTATCCCATTTTAAAATCATTTCAGGCCTGTAGATCAGATATTGATCAAATACCGAGGCAAGCTGCCGGCTCAACTTCAATGTAGCAATCTCCCTCATATCATCACTTTGGGCAGAGATGTAGTTGTAGAGCCTGTTAAAGTTTTTAAGTACATCGGGATCACTCAACAGGCCAAAGAGAGTCCATTTCATCGGCTCAGGGTCTGAGGGCAAGACTTTTGGCAATTCGGGACAGACCTCCCGTATTCGCTTCCAGTGCCATTCAGCCGGCATCAGAAAACGGTAATTTGCAGCAATTCCCTGTTTCACGGATAGGTGAAGCTGTAACCACTTTGCTGTATCCCGGTTAGGAATCAATATAGTTTGTGACTGAATCGGATCACTCGGAGTGTGACTCTTCAGCGTTTCGGATAGATGGCCCGCAAGATTAGGTAGATGATTGCCGGTGATGTAAGAAACCATTCGCTCTCTGAGTTGACTGTTTGATGATCAACGGCAATGTAAGAATCAACAGTGACAACTTCTGTCACCCTGATGAAAAAGATAGGCTGTAAATTTTGACGAAAAGGTTTATCAATAACCTTTCTTAGAGATGAACCTCTCAATGGCATCGGTTACCACTGCAGAATAAGATCGGTTTATCTTATCAGAGAAGGTTTTTAAGCGATCAATCAGATCAACTTCAAGATAGTAGCTTGCCACTTTTTTCTTCGGAGCTTCCTCTTCTACCGGTTCGGGAACATCCCGCTCTACCAGGTGCTTGCTGATCTCTTCGTCTGTTTTTGGCTCTTCCCGGAATTTCCGTAACTCACGGTTAAGGCTGAACCCTTCCGGTTCACTGCCCACTTCCCGCAGTGACTCCCGCCTTTCACCCCCATTGATGTCAGGAATGAAAGAAAATTCCGATTCATCCACTTTGTGTTCCTGAAAAGGAAAGTGGCCGAGACTTTTTTTAGTAAGATTCATACCGGTTAGTGGCCATTTCTGATTTCTTTCGCAAGCATTTGATAGTCTTTGGCTCCGTTACTTTCACTGTCATACTCAAAAATAGTTTTGTGATGACTTGGAGCTTCCGCCAACGCTACGTTATCTCTAATAACGGTATTAAATACCTTGGATCCAAAATAATCCCGAATATGCCCCACTACCTCACGGTTCAGATTTTTTCGATTATCATAAAGCGTACAGAGAATTCCTTCCACTTTAAGATTCTTATTTAACCGTTTCTGAACGATTTGAATCACATCCATCAGTTTAGATAAACCGTGCAGTGCCAAATACTCCGATTGAAGTACAATGACCAGCTCATCTGCCGCAGTAAATGCATTCAGAGTCAGAATTCCAAGATTGGGCGGGCAATCGAGAAGAACAAAATCATAATCCTCTTTCACCTCATCCAGCGCATCTTTAAGCAGCATTTCACGAGCCGGCACATTGACCAACTCCATCTCTGCACCCGACAATTCAATCGATGAAGGGAGAATATCGAATGAGTTATGTTTTATGATCACTTCAGAAACATCCGCAGTTCCCTTCAATACTTGATACACATTTTTATCAATACGATTCGAATGGAGCTTTAATGAATAGGTAAGATTTGCCTGGGGATCCATATCCACGAGTAATACCTTATAACCCAAATTACTCAATCCGGCCCCGGTATTAATGGTAGTCGTGGTTTTACCAACCCCTCCTTTCTGATTTGTGAAAGCAATTTTTCTCATTGTACGTACGTCCGTAACGTTCACATTTAGTCTATTAGAAAGAGTAAGAAAGTGAATTTTTGTTACAAATTACATTAGCAATGATTAAAAAATAAAAAGGGCACCCGTTCAGAGCACCCATTTTGCCGTTATTTGATTGTCGATAGTACGTATTGGAGTTACACGATCAATATTAAGTTCAGATGTTAGTAGAATGTTAAGTTGATGTTAAGCTTAATAGAAAACTATAGATCAACTGATTTGACTATTTTTTGATCAACAATCGTAATATCTGTATGCCGGTGCGAGATCCAGTTAATAAAGTCATCGATTCAGTAATATTATTCTTAACTTTGCTGAGTCATATTTTTTAATCATGCACTTACAACTATAAATGGTTACTAAGTGAGTAACTTTAACAAAAATTTTTAAACCCATTGCATCATGCCTGAAATTTACGAAGGTATGCGTTTCTTCAGCAGAAAGTTGATTAAACCACAGGATCTAAATGCGCACGGCACCCTTTTTGGCGGGAGTGTACTGGCCTGGATTGATGAAGAAGCCGCAATTTATGTTATTTGCCAGCTTGGAAAGAATAATATCGCTACCAAATTCATGTCTGAAATTGATTTTGTCAGTTCGGCTCAACTGGGCGACATTATTGAAATCGGAATGGAAACGGTGAAATTCGGGACCACTTCCATCACTGTTAAATGCGAGGTCAGGCACAAGTTCACAAAAGAGACGATTATTCGGATAGATAAAATCGTTTTTGTCCATCTGGATAATCAAGGACGCCCTACCCCGCACAATATCAACAAACCTGTAAACTGATCAATGGCTAAACAAAGAAACTTTGTTGATGTTGGAATTATAAGAGAAATGCTCTACGACGATGATGGATACGTAAAAGAGTTTTCAAAAGCGTCAATTCAATCCTTTTCAGAATTTCAAACCAACTTTAAAGAGTCTGTACTCGCCCGGGATATGGAAGAGCTGCGACGTGCCGGCCATAAAATTAAACCGGTAGCAATGATGCTTAAACTGCAGCCGGTGATTGATATGTACGAAAAATCAAAAGATTATATCAAAGAGAACCGATCAACTGAAGAGCTTGCAGACCTCACAAATGAAATGGATGTCTATTGCGACCAGATCCTATCTGAGTTCAACGAGCTAATTTAAATAACTGTTTATCTATTTATGAAGACGATACTTGTTACCGGAGGAACCGGATTTATAGGAAGTCACACTGTATTAGAACTCTTAAAAGAGAATTATAAGGTTGTTGTGATGGACAACCTGTCTAATAGTAAAACCGAATCTCTGAAAAGGGTCCGGGAGATTACCGGTAAAAAGGCTGAATTTCATAAACTGGATCTTTTGGATGAAAACGGATTAGATGAATTGTTCTCAACGTACGATTTCGATGCTGTTATTCATTTTGCCGGATTAAAAGCTGTCGGAGAGTCCGTTGAGAAACCTTTGCTTTATTTTAAAAATAATATCTCAGGCACTGTAAACCTCTGTGAAGCAATGAATAGATATAGGGTAAAAAACTTGGTTTTCAGTTCATCGGCTACAGTTTACGGAGACCCTGAAAAGTCACCCATCCCTGAAGAGAGTCCGGTCACGTCCGTTAATCCATACGGGAGAACTAAACTCACGATTGAATACATTTTAAAAGACCTCTACGATTCTGACCCTGCATGGAATATTGCTTTGTTAAGATATTTCAATCCAGTTGGGGCTCACGAAAGCGGACTAATTGGTGAAGATCCCAATGGAATTCCTAATAATCTGATGCCATTTGTCACACAGGTGGCTGTGGGTAAACTCGATAAACTGCGTGTTTTTGGGGATGATTACCCCACTCACGATGGGACCGGAGTACGGGATTATATTCATGTTGTTGATCTATCCATTGGCCATTTGAAAGCGTTGGAAAAACTTGAGAGCAATCCCGGTGTGGTAACGTACAACCTTGGAACCGGAACCGGATCGAGTGTATTGGATGTAGTAAAAGCATTCGAGAAAGCCAATGATCTCGAAATCCCTTACGAGATTGCCCCCAGGCGATCAGGTGATGCAGCGATCTGCTATGCAGACCCAACTAAAGCTGAAAAGGAACTTAACTGGAAAGCTAAACGCAATCTGGTTGATATGTGCCGTGATGCATGGAATTGGCAACAGAATAATCCAAACGGATACGAAAGCTAAAGAAGATTTATGCTCTTTAGGTATAAGAAGCCCCCGGATAAAGAGGACTCTCATATAGATTCTCACCTAACTAATCATTCATCTTAATCTTCAAATACCGAGAATGTTTGGTCCGGGCGCATGTTCAGGATAGACTCTGTCATCAGGTCAATGAGTGCTTCCACATCATTCAACGATGCTGTTTCCACCGGGGAGTGCATATATCGTAGTGGCAGTGAGATAAGTGCACTTGGGATACCGGTTTTTTGATAGAAAATGCTGTCCGTATCTGTTCCGGTTCGTACACTGGTCGCCTCATGCTGTATCGTGATCTTAGCTTTTTCGGCAGCTTCTTGAACAAGTTTTACAACAGCAGGATGATTTGCTCCTCCATGCTGAACTGTTGGGCCTCCGCCTAACGTCACAGAGCCGAACTCTTTCTTATTGACCCCAGGGGTATCAGTGGAGTGCGTAACATCTGTTACCAAAGCAGCATCCGGCATGTGCCTGAAACTCATCATGCGTGCGCCAAATCCGCCAACTTCCTCTTGTACAGAGTTCAACGCAATAACATTCACTTTTAAATCTTTCTTGCGCTTCCTCAGTTTTCTTAATACCTGAGCAATGACAAATCCGCCAATTCTATTATCGAGAGCGCGAGCTGTAATAATTTCATCATTCAGATATTCCACTTCGTCGGTATAGGTTACCGGATCACCGATCTGAACCAGCTCCAACGCCTCTTCCTTACTCGATGCACCGATATCCACATAGATGTCTTTCCAGGCCGGTTGTTTGCCCCCACCATTTTTGGAGTCCTGAAGGTGAATGGCCTTGTTTCCAACAACACCGAGTACTCTCCCCTTTTTACTATGAATATAAACCCGTTTTGCCCGAGCAATGGTAGAGTCACTTCCCCCCAGTTTATTAAGCGTGATGAATCCCTCTTCAGAAATGTGCTGAACCACCATACCAATCTCATCAGCGTGGGCTTCTATCATTACCGTGGCTACATCCATGTTAGTTTCAACCTTGGCAACTACAGAACCGTACGCATCCGACTCAACCTTATCAGAATACTTTTTTACGTACTCCTTCCATACTTTTTGTCCGGCAGCTTCATAACCGGTTGGGCTTGGGGTAATCAATAACTCTTCTAAAAATAACTGCGACTCTTTATCCAACATTATGTCTGATCCTATTTTGTTTTCAATTTCCATCAGAATATAAGCATCCAATCTGTAGATATCGTCTTTTATTCAAAAGGATCTTCTTTCACCTTTCAGCTTATTTCTCATTACCTTACAGATGAATTATTTGGTATAAAACCCTATTTAAAATAGATCTATTTCATGGAGAAGCCCACATATCGACCCGACCTTTTCTACCACTGGACAGAGATTGCTGTTCGTTTCAGGGATCTGGATCCTCTCAATCATGTAAACAATGCGGTGTTTAACTCCTATTTTGAAGAGGCAAGAATACAATTCATTCACCACATTCCAGAGTTTAAGGCCTCTGTAAAAAGTGGTTTTAGTTTTGTTCTCGTTCACCTTGAGCTCGATTACATTAAACCAATATTAATGGGAGAAACAATTTTGGTAGGCTCTTCTGTGGAAGAGTATGGAAACAGTTCAATCAAAGGTTTTCAGGCAATTTATTCCAAAAAGGAAAAGGAGTTGAAAGCTGTTGCAAAAACGACCGGTGTGTGGTTCAATTTGGAGAAAAACCGGCCGGCCAGATTACCCGATATGATAGACAGAGAAAAATATCTCTTTAAAGGATAGACAATGGATAAAAGTAAACAGTACAAAATTTTCAGTGATCCGATCCACGGCTTCATTTCTGTCCCAAAAGGGATTATTCTCAAACTGATCGATCATCCATATGTGCAACGGCTTCGGCGTATTCGCCAGCTCGGACTCGGATACCTGGTCTTTCCGGCGGCTGAACATTCCCGTTTTTCACACGCCATCGGCGCCCTGGAGCTCGGGCAGCGCGTATTAAAGAATCTTCAGGAGAAAGACACTACCATAAGTGATGCTGAAATCAATGGAACACTGATCGCAATCCTTCTTCATGATGTTGGTCACGGCCCACTGTCTCATACGCTTGAACACTCTCTGATCCGAGATTTCAACCACGAAATGATGAGCTTGAAAATCATGGAGAAGCTTAATCAGGAGTTTGACGGAGCATTATCCACCGCTATCGACATTTTTACCGATCAATACCCGAAAAAATTTCTGCATCAGCTCATCTCCTCTCAGTTAGATATCGATCGCCTCGACTATCTTAAAAGAGACAGCTTCTTTACCGGAGTTTCGGAGGGTTCTGTTGGTATTAACCGTATTTTAAAAACAATGCGGGTTCTAAACGGAAACGTAGTAATTGAAAAGAAGGGAATTTATGCAGTAGAGAATTACATCCTTTCGAGAAGATTGATGTACATGCAAGTTTATCTGCATAAAACGGTACTCAGTGCCGATACACTGCTTAAGCAGATTTTTAAACGGGTTGAATACCTCCTGGAAAATGGAGAAAGCGTTCACATTCCTTCAGATCCTCTCAGGTTTTTTCTGCAGGCTAAGCCTTCAGCAAGAAAATTAATAACATCGGACATGCTGGAACACTACCTCGCCCTGGATGATAATGATGTACTCATATCTATTAAAAGCTGGCTTGGAAGTTATGACCCAATACTTTCTGACTTAACGTCCAGATTTCTGAACAGATCCCTTTTCAGAACCACATTTATCCAAAAAGGCCAGGTTAAAAGCCTGAAAGATGAGATTTTTACAAAAACCAAGAAGTATCTGAAAAAGCACAATTTACCAAGTGATGACCATTCAGCCGGGTTTTATGTAAATTTTGATAAGAGCTATTCCGAGGCTTATAAATATGAAAATGAGAGTATCTGGATACTGGATGATGATCACAAGAAAGCCGTTGAATTCTCAAAAGCAGCCGATACAAAACATATAATCGCTTTGACCAAGCCTGTTGTGAAACCCTACGCAGTGCACGTAAAAGAGATTAATTTAATGGAGCATTAACTGCTTTTAGTACCTCTACTAAGTCTCTCTCTTTGAAAGGTTTTTTAAGAAGTGCGTTAAATCCTTTCGTTCTCAGAGTCTCTCTCTTGTCATAAAATGTACTGGCTGTGACGGCAATAATCGGTAAATCATCGATGTTGTGTCCATCCTGACGCAGTTTTTTGGTCGTCTCCAATCCATTCATCACCGGCATACTGATATCCATCAGAATTAAGTCTGCAGGATTTGCTTCAAACTTTTTCAATGCTTCTTTACCGTTTACGGCTTCAGTAACATCAAAATCCATCCTCCTCAGCATAATTTTCAAAACAGTACGATTGATCGGCACATCATCGACAATCAAGACTTTACGAATCTCAGTTCTGTTTTCAACAGCAGAAATATTGGTTGAATTTCTATCAGCAAGAAGATCTTCGATTCTCGATTTTAGTTGAAACGACTGTGCATTAATCGTTTCAAGGTAATCTCGTTGATCCGGATTAAGCCCTTCCTGATTCTTTAAAATTTCGGAATAACCGACAATTGCGTTTAGAGGGGTATTGATCTCGTGCAACCATTTTCCGGCATCAGCTTTTCCCTTTCCTGTGAAAATATGATCTGAAATTTTGTACAGTGTCCCGAGATGTTGTCCATCATGTGTCGTCACGGGAGCCTTTTTGCAAGAAATCTTCCGACCATCATTTAGCGTAAATACTGAGCTGTTAGATCCATTATTTCCTGTCATAGTGACGATATTTTTTAGCTCAATAGGTACTCCAATTTGGGAAAATGAGATATTATCCACTGCCTCTTCTTCAAGGTCGAACATTTTGAGAAAATGCTCATTTGCAAACTTCAGTGTATGCTGATGATCTACAATAAAATCAGCTGTCTCGGAATATTTAGTTACAGCCTGTAAAAAGTGGTACTGTTCAGATGTGGTCAACGAGAATGATTCAGACTTCCTGTTTTTTATGAACAGATAGGCAACCAATGAAAAGACCATGATCAGAGTAACAAGGTAAATTTGGTTTGTTACACTGTACAGCCAAATTTCATTTAGAAACAGGGGTCGATATGTTGAAAGATAAATTTCCATCGGGCACCGGATACACTGCAAACAATCTAAAACTAATAGTCCTCAACACGCAGTTAATATTTTTTAACTATAAAGTTAACACACACTTTACCGTTAAACTTTTTTAAGTTTAACGAAATCGAATGCAGAATGTTCCTCTCTCCAGTACTCTCTCCAAACCGTTCCAATTTTATCCTGGTATTCCGGAAAAAAGGTATCACCTGAATACTCCACCTTTATTTGCGTGACAATGAGTTCATCAGCCATATCCAGGGTTTGTTTGTAGATCTCCCCTCCTCCAATTATAAACACCTTCTCATGGCCCCGAAGATTATCAAGCGCCTCCTCGATTGATTTGAATGTTTTGACGTGCTCAAAGGATTTTGTGCGGGACAGTACAATATTTTCACGGCCGGGAAGTGGTTTTTCATTTAGCTCTTCAAATACAATACGCCCCATCACAATTGGGTGCCCCATCGTTTCTTTTTTAAAAAACTTGAGGTCTTCACTGTAGTGCCAGGGTAAACCGCCTTCATTGCCAATCACCAGGTTTGGGTCATGAGCTACAATTAATACAATTTTCATACAGCCACAGGAAATTTAATAGCCGGATCGGGATCATACCCTTCAAGTGAAAAGTCTTCAAACTCCAATTGGTCGATCGGTTTTTTTGCGATCGTCAATTTAGGCAGCTTTTTGGGTTCCCTGGTCAACTGCTCCTGGAGTCCTTCAATGTGGTTTTCATAAATATGAGCATCCACAATTGTATGTGCAAATTCACCCGGTTTCAATCCAACCTCCTGGGCCATTGCCATAGTTAAAGCAGAATAGCACGCCAGATTAAATGGAATTCCCAAGGCAATATCACCGGATCGCTGAGTTAAATGGCAATTCAATCTCCCGTTAGACACATTAAATATATACATGATATGGCAGGGTGGCAGCCTCATCTCATCCAATAAACCCGGGTGCCAGGTAGAAACAACGATTCTTCGGCTGTTCGGGTTGTTTTTCAACATATCAATGGCTCTCTGAACCTGATCAAATTCATCATAGACCCAATCCCTTTCACGGGATTCTCCCTGTTTTGGATATGATGCGCCATTCTTCTCCTTCAAATAGGGAAACCTTCTCCACAGCACAGGATAGATTGGGCCTACGTAACCGTCATCATCAGCCCATGCATCCCAGATGTGAACATCTTTTTCATCTCTTAGCCAGCGTATATGGTCATCGCCTCTCAGGTACCAGAGAAGCTCCATAATTACGGATTTGAAATAGACTTTTTTTGTAGTGAGCAGCGGAAACCCATCCTCCAGGTCAACTTTATAAAATTCTGCAAAATTTGAGAGCGTGTCGGTTCCCGTCCGGTTCTCCTTTCGAACTCCGTGCTCAAGTACGCGCTGAACTAAATCTAAATATGCTTTCATAATGTGTTTGTTTAAAGAACAACTCCTGTTAAAAGTGCAACAGCAATGCTGAAGTAGATGATAATTCCGGTAACGTCTACTAGGGTAGCCACAAAAGGGGCCGAAGTAACCGCGGGGTCTAATCCCAGTTTTGACATGATAAAAGGAAGCATTGAACCGATTAAGTTTCCAAACAGCACTACCCCAACCAAGCTGGATCCTACCGTTAATGCCTGTAAAAGAACCGTAAACGACATCGGTTCTCCCCTGAAGACCATCCAGGTAGAAATCACCGCTGTTCCCATAATTCCTAAAATGGAACCCAACAAAAATCCGGACATCAGCTCTCTCTTAAGTACGCCAAGCCAATCTGTCAATTTAATGTCATCAGTTGATATAGCCCGGATAATAAGTGTAGCGGCCTGGGATCCTGAGTTACCGCCACTGGAAATAATCATGGGGATAAAGAGAGCCAGCACTGCAGCCTGAGCCAGTGTATCTTCAAAACCGGCCATTGCGGTTACGGTAAACATCTGCCCCAAGAATAGTAAGATCAGCCAGCCAATTCTCTTCCGGACCATCTCAGGTATATTGGTTTGAGAATAGTAGTCATCCAGTGCACTCATACCGGCCATCAACTGCATATCCTCAGTCGTCTCCTCTTCAGCTACATCGAGCACGTCATCCACCGTTACAATACCAACGAGAACTCCATCCGAATCTACCACGGGCAGTGCTACCCGGTCGTATTTACTGAGCATTCGAACTGCTTCTTCCTGATCATCAAATGCACTCAGCGCCTCAAAAGAGTGGTCCATGATATCCTCAATCTTCAGATCCGGATCTGAAATAATCAGCTGATTTAATCGGAGGTCATCAATCAGTTTTTCCTCCTCATTTACCACATAAATTACGTTTACAGTCTCTGCATTCCGGCCATACTTTCTTATATGACTCAGACTGCGATCAATTGACCAATCTTTTTTTATTTTTACATAGTTTGTGGTCATTAAACGACCGACACTCTTAGGCGGATACCCCAACAGACGGCGCACCTGGGCTATGTTTTCAGTGTCCATTGAGTTGAGAACACGCTGAGTTAAGTTACCCGGCAGCTCTTCCATCAGGGCAACTCTTTCATCCGGTTCAAGATTGTTCATAACATCACTGAGCTGCTGGCGGCTGAATACTTCAAGCAGTTCTACCCCTTTTCCGGAACTGAGGTATGTGAAAACATCAGCAGCTTTGGCCTTTTTCAGCAGTCTGAAGATTACAACCGCAACTTCCGGTTCGAGATCTTCAAGCAGTTCAGCAATATCAACAGCCGGTACATCCTCGAGTGCCTCCTTGATCGTAATCCACTCCTTGTTCCGGATCAGCTCATCAAATTCGGGTTTTAGCAAATGTGCAATCATATCTGTACCGGGTAAAAGAGAAATTCCTATTTACAAAGGTCCACTAAGATAATTCATCAGCCTTGCAGAAGCTAACAGTACCATCAATTTTTTGCGATTCCCAACTCCTCAATCGCGACCCTGGCCGCTTGCTGTTCGGCCTTCTTTTTACTTTTCCCTACACCTTCACCAATTTTCTGATCATCGAAATAAACACCAACTGTAAAGGTTTTATCGTGCCCCGGCCCCTCTTCCGATAAAACCTTGTAGACCGGCAGGGATGCACCTTGTGATTGATAGTGCTCCATAAGCAGGGATTTAAAGTTGTCTACTTTATTTTCCAAGGTTTCAAAATCGAGGAAACTGTTTACGTTACTGAGCACAAAATTGTAGGTAAACGCATATCCTTTAGAAATGTAGATCGCAGCAATTACCGATTCATATACATCGGCCATTATACTTTTAGAAAATTCGATTCCCTGCCCGGATGATCTCTCCCCTACTTCCAGAGCATCATAAAGCCGTAAATTGTTTGCAATGATTGCAAGAGTTTCACCTTTAACAATTTTTGATCGGAGTTTTGTCAAAAACCCTTCATTTTTGGTAGGATATTTTTCAAACAGGATTTCTGTTACAATTAGGTCCAGAACTGCATCACCCAAAAACTCCAGTCGTTCGTAGGTTTCGTGAGACTCGAATTGTTCATTATCAACAATAGACCGGTGGCGGAGGGCTTGTAAAAAAACAGACCGATCTTTAGCTGGTATACTAAACCCTATAGAACGTTCAAGTGTGTTTATACGAGTAAAAGACTCGGATTGATTGAAGTTTTGATCCCTTCTAAACCACTCCCTGAGTCTTTCAATCATATTTTACTCTTCAAATTTCTTAAATACGAGAGTTGTATTGTGTCCGCCAAATCCGAATGCGTTATTCATGGCATATCGTACGTCCCGCACTTCGGCTTCGTTGGCAGTGTAATTCAGATCGCACTCCGGATCGGGTGTATCGAGATTTATAGTAGGCGGAACCGTTCCATGATAAATTGCCAACAGTGTTGCCAGTGATTCAGCGGCTCCTGCGGCTCCGAGCATGTGCCCGGTCATGGATTTGGTTGAATTTAAATTGATTTTGTAGGCATGATCTCCAAAAACACGCTTAATCGAGTTTGTTTCGGCTATATCGCCTAATGGAGTGGATGTGCCATGCATATTGATATGGTCAATATCTTCCGGTTTGATTCCGGCCATTTTTAGCGCATTTGTTAGTGCGAGGTGAACACCGTTTCCATCCGGATCCGGGGCTGTAATATGATATGCATCAGCTGAAAAACCGTAACCTGTAATTTCTCCATAGATTCGGGCTCCGCGTTCAAGTGCAGAATCAAGTGATTCAAGAAACATCATTGATGCGCCTTCTGAAAGGACAAATCCATCTCGATTTTTATCAAAAGGCCGGGATGCTTTTTCCGGATCCTCATTTCGGGTAGATAGGGCTTTCATGGAGGAAAAACCGGCAATCCCGATTTCCCAAACCGGCGCTTCTGTTCCACCGCAGAGAGCCATATCGGCCTGCCCCATTCGAATTTGATCGTAGGCTAAACCAATATTGTGTGATCCCGTGGCGCAAGCAGACACTGCACAGAAGTTTGCACCTCTGAATCCATACTTAATGGAGATCTGACCTGCAGGCATATCAGGAATAAGCATGGGAATAAAGAATGGAGAAACCCCTCTTGGACCATGCTTATCATGTGATATAGACTGATCATAGAACGTTTTCATGCCTCCTATACCAGTTCCAATCAGAACAGCAACACGATCTTTGTCAATCTTGTCCAGATCGATTTTACTGTCTTCAATGGTTTCATCAGCCGCAATCATGCCGTACTGAGTCACAGGATCTAATCTCCTGGCCTCTTTACGATCGAAATATTGATTCGAATCATAATTTTCGATCTGTCCGGCAAATTTTGTGGGATAGTCGGAGGTGTCAAAATGGGAAATGGGGCGTACACCACTTTTCCCTGAAACAAGACCGTTCCAGAAATCCGGAGCGGTCTTACCCAGTGGTGTAAACGCGCCAATACCCGTGATAACGACTCTTCGTTCAGTCATCGGCGATTTTTTAAATTGTCAGTTAGCTATAATACTACGACTTTTCCTGGATGTACTTCACAGCATCGCCAACAGTGGCAATGTTTTCAGCGTCTTCATCAGGAATACTGAGATCAAACTCTTTTTCGAATTCCATAATAAGTTCAACGGTATCCAGAGAGTCTGCTCCCAAATCGTTTGTGAAGTTTGCTTCTGCAACTACTTCTGATTCGTCAACACCGAGTTTATCAACTATAATGGATTTTACTTTCGCTTCAACATCTTGTGACATATGAGTCCTATCGATTTGAATTAGTGGTTTTTATGTTTAATAAAATTTTTGATATGCTGAAAATACAACATATCGATAAAAAATAACACGAGCCGCTTCAGACTGTGCAAAATTATGAAAAATTACATTGCCATTCCGCCATCAACACGAATCACTTCGCCTGTGATATAAGAACTTAAATCCGATGCAAGGAATGCTACTACATTGGATACTTCTTCAGGATTGCCTGCACGTCCTAACGGAGTCTCCTCACGTATTGATTCCAAGACTTTCTCATCCAGGTCCTGAGTCATCTCTGTTGTGATGTACCCCGGCGCAACTACATTTGCCCGAATATTTCGGCTGGCAAGTTCTTTAGCGTATGATTTTGTGAATCCGATCAAACCGGCTTTGGATGCAGAATAATTGCTTTGTCCGGCATTTCCGGAAATACCCACAACCGACCCAATATTAACAATGGAGCCACCGCGTGCTCTCATCATCGGTTTGGCAGCAGCTTTACTGTAGTTAAATACACTCTTCAGATTGGTATTAATAACCGCATCCCACTGCTCCTCATTCATTCTGAGGATCAGGTTATCTTTGGTAATTCCGGCATTGTTGATGAGCACATCGAGTGCCCCCCACTCTTCAACAACTTTAGCGATCACCTCTTCAGCTTTAGAAAAGTCTGTAGCATCTGCCTGAATTGCCATCGCCTTAGAACCGGCTTTTTTAATCTCATCTGCAACTTCGTTAGCGGCATCAGCTGAGCGGGAATAAGTAATAGCAACATTAGCACCAAGCTTGGCAAACGTCAATGCGATTGATTTACCTATTCCGCGACTCCCGCCGGTAACGATGCAATTTTTATCTTTTAAATTCATTATTCGTAGCCTTCAATTGTTACGTTTTCCAATGTTCTCTTTACCAAACCCTGAAGCACTTTCCCAGGGCCAACTTCTACAAACGTTTCGGCACCTTTACTCTTCATGTTGTTCAATGTATTTGTCCACTGAACAGGATTTGTTAACTGCATGATAACATTTTGCTTGATCACTTCAGGATCTACTGTACCAACGGCAGTATAGTTACTATACACCGGAAAATCAGGTTCCGAGAAATCCATCTCATCAACCTTTGTTTTAAAAGCCTTATATGCAGGTTCCATCAGTGGTGAGTGAAATGCTCCGCTTACCGGCAACACTTTTGCAAGCCTGCAGCCTTCACTTTTAGCAAACTCAACAGCTTTATTCACAGCATCCACATCGCCGGAAATTACTAGCTGTCCGGGGGAGTTATAATTAGCTGCAACAACCGGCTTTCCAATTTCTTCTGTTGCTTTCTCACAAATCTGATCTACAACATCATCATCCATACCAATAATGGCTGCCATGGTACCGGGATGTTGAGCTCCGGCTTCCTGCATTAATTTACCCCGTAAACTCACCAGTTCGAGTGTTTCTTTAAAGGACAGCACACCTGCTGCAGCAATTGCGCTAAATTCACCCAAACTGTGACCGGCAACCATGTCCGGTTTAAGATCAAGTTGTTCATAGAGTGCAAATGAGTGAACAAAAATCGCCGGTTGCGTAAATTTTGTTTGGGTCAGTTTCTCTTGCGGCCCTTTAAACATGATGCTGCTCAATTCGTAACCGAGTATTTCATCAGCCTGATCCAGATGTTTTTTAAACAATGTGTTGGAGTTGTAATGATCTTGACCCATTCCAACTTTTTGGGAACCTTGTCCCGGAAATAGTAATGCCTTCATTTATTTACTCCATTTTAAATAGATTGCTCCCCACGTCAAACCTCCGCCAAAAGCAGAAAGGATGATATTGTCGCCATCGTTCAGACTCTCCTTCCAGTCATACAGACAAAGCGGAATGGTAGCAGCGGTGGTATTACCGTATTTATTGATGTTCACCATCACTTTATTCTTATCAAGACCCATTCTGCGGGCCGTGGCATGAATAATTCTAAGATTTGCCTGATGCGGTACTAACCAGGCTACATCATCTGCTTTAAGGTTATTTTTCTCCATGATTTCTGAAGATACATCCGCCATACCTTCAGTGGCCTTTTTAAAGACCGATCGCCCATCCTGTTTGATATAGTGCTGCTTGTTTTTCACGGTCTCTTCAGTTGCAGGATGAAGGCTTCCGCCGGCCGGCTGATAGAGCATATTATCTTCATCGCCGTCAGTATATTGAATAAAATCCACAATACCGGTGTCTTCATTTGTCTCTTCAAGAACAACTGCGCCTGCACCATCACCAAATAGTATACAGGTTGATCTGTCGGTAAAATCCATTATTGAGCTCATCTTATCGGCACCGATAACAAGTGCCTTTTTGATGCGTCCCGATTCTATCATTGAGCCAACCGTAGAAAGGGCAAACAGAAAGCCGGAGCAAGCTGCTGAAAGATCGTAGGCAAATGCATTTTTTGCACCCACTCTTTTTTGAACCAGCGCAGCCGTGGCAGGAAACAGATAGTCTGGTGTAACAGTTGCAACAACCACCAAGTCGATCTCCTCTGCAGAGACACCTGCATCCTTCAATGCTTCATTGGCAGCATTTGTAGCCATAAAGGAGGTTGCTTTGTCGGGATCTTTTAAAATTCTTCGCTCTGATATTCCGGTTCTTGTTCGAATCCATTCATCGTTGGTATCTACGTACGATTCAAGCTCTTCATTGGTTAGTACATAGTCCGGCAGGTATCTACCAACACCGGTAATTTTTGCTCGTTTAAAAGCCATTAAATTGAGATAAGATTAATTTAGAGAAGCTACGATTTTATCATTTAGCTTATGGGTAACACAGTGAGCTGCGTTTATGATCATGTTCTTAATTGCAGTTGGAGAACTGCCCCCATGCCCAACTAAGCTGGTACCGTTTACACCCAAAAATGGAACTCCACCAACATGTTCATAATTGAACGTGTTTAGACCTTTGGCCAAAATGGTAAAGAGTTGTTTCTGAACTTCCGGAGAAACTTGCTCACTCTCCATCGTTTTAGAGAGAAGTAGTTTAAGTACACCCGGAATAGACTCACCAAACTTGAGAACTACATTGCCGGTAAATCCATCGGTCAGGTATATATCGGTTGTTCCGTATAGAATATCTTTTCCTTCAATATTTCCTTTAAACCCGTCCATTTGTGATAAAAGCTGAAAAGCTTCCTTATGCTCATCAGAGCCTTTTTCGGGCTCTTCGCCAATATTCAGCAATCCAATGGTCGGGCTTTTTTTATTTAAAATCTCTTCAGAAAAGATTGTCCCCATTTTTGCAAACTGAAGATACATTTCAGGCTTCAGTTCAAGGTTGGCTCCGGCATCAATCAAAAGGCTAATGCCTTTTAAGGTGGGATAAGTGGCTGAAATAGTTGGCCTCATTACACCTTCAAGCTTGCCAAGTATCAGCGTGGATGCAGCAAGAAGTGCACCGGTATTACCGGCACTTACAAACCCGTCGCACTCCCCTTTTTTGTGAGCCGTTAGCCCAAGGGAAATAGATGAGGCCTTTTTGCTTTTGAAGGCCGCCGATGGAGACTCATCCATACCTACAATCTCAGGAGCATCCAGAATATGGGTTCGATTTGAATCATACTCGAGATTTTTCAGCTCTTTTTGTATAAGATCTTTGGGTCCGGTTAGGAGTACTTCAATTGAATCATCTTCTTTTAGTGCTTCAATCGAACCCTGAACCGGATTCTGAGGAAAATGGTCTCCGCCTACAGCATCAACAGCAATCAGCATTCTTCAGTTGTTTAATTATTTGGAAACGTTCAGTACCTGTCGTCCGCGGTAGTATCCGCACTCCATGCACACGTGATGGTACCGGTGCATTGAGCCGCAGTTTGAACATTCCGCCAAAGGAACATCCGCAATACGGTGGTGTGATCGTCGTTTATCTCTGCGGGCTTTGGATGTCTTTCGTTTAGGATGCGCCATTTCTACTGTTTATTATTGTTTACTTTAATTTTTTCAATTTCTCCCATCGGGGATCAATACGCTTCTCCTCATCAATAGGAGGACCAAAAGATTTTGTTTCAAATTTTTTCGGCTTACCGTCTGAATCTAACAAGTCAGGATGAATTTTACGAATTGGAAGATTGAGCATAATGGTATCCCTCACCTCCTTCTCTATATTAAGGAGAAGATCATCAGCCGGAATCTGCCTAACTGCTGCCTCTTCCGTTTCACTCTCCTCAACAGGATTGGGTTCAAACAGTATCTGGTATGAACCCTCTGCTGTATAGAGAAACGGTTTAAGCGTTCTGTCGCAGATAAAATTAACATCTGCCTGAACACCAAACTTCACCTGTACAAAATGATCGGTCTTATAAAAATTGACCTCAACATCAGCCTTTTTCAGTGAAACCTCATCATCTAACTCAAATTCAGCCTCCCCAATAGCAATCTGCCCATTGCTTTCACCGTCAGGGATTTCCTGTAATCGAAATGTTAGTTTTGATG
The DNA here is from genome assembly GCF_001715195.1 of Rhodohalobacter halophilus. Taxonomy (GTDB): domain Bacteria; phylum Bacteroidota; class Rhodothermia; order Balneolales; family Balneolaceae; genus Rhodohalobacter; species Rhodohalobacter halophilus. The sequence continues at coordinate 46,859 of NZ_MDWE01000016.1, read as the reverse complement.
TATTCACGATAGCTTTCAAAAATAAAAAGATCTTCTTTGGAAAGCAATTTAATTAAAGAGTCCGTAGAGCCTCTGCTCAACCAGCGAGATTACTTTCCCGAGGTCTTCACTGTTATTTACAAAATCGAGATCGTCTGTGTCTATGATCAACTTTTGATGTTCGTAACGATCAATCCAGCTTTCATACAAACTGTTGAGCCGTTCTAAATATTCAATACGAATCGTATTTTCGTAGTTTCTTCCCCTTTGCTGAATCTGTCTCACGAGGGTTGGAACTTCAGCTCGAAGGTAGATCAACAGGTCAGGCGGACGCAAATAGTTAACCATTTCGTGAAACAGAGCCTTGTAATTTTCATAATCTCTGTCACTCATTAACCCCATATCGAAGAGGTTTTTGGCAAAAATTTCTACATCTTCATAGATCGTTCTGTCCTGTATCAGGTTCTGATTGGACCCCTGTATCTCCTTTTGATGACGAAAACGGCTTGATAAAAAGTAGATCTGAAGATTAAAACTCCATCGGCGCATGTCATCATAAAAATCAGACAAATATGGATTATCGTCCACCGATTCGTAGTACGGTTTCCAGTTAAAATTTTTCCCCAACAACCTTGTTAATGATGACTTACCTGCACCGATATTTCCGGCAATCGCTACGTATTTATTCCTGCTCTTCTTTGTCTGCATTCCATTAATTTGTTTTACCGAGCAGACGATACATCGCCTGCTTATAATTTTCTACTCCGGGTTGATTGAACGGGTTTACATCCAGCATATACACATAAACTGCTGTCAATAATTCGTAGAAATAGATTAAGCGTCCTATTTGCTGTGCATTCAATTTTTCGATGATAATTTTCACTACTGGAACGCCACCATCGTGGTGCGCCTCCACCGTACCGTTCAGAGCACTTTGATTAATTTCGTGGAACAGTTTACCCTCCAGATAACCAAGCTGGTCTGTATTGTCAGACATTTCTGGTACACCCAGATCTGAAATAGGTTGGTTAACGACAAACAGTGTTTCCATTAAATTCCGACGCCCCTGCTGTATCATCTGCCCAAAGCTGTGCAGATCGGTAGAGTATCCGGCTACTGCGGGGAACAACCCCTTCCCCTCTTTTCCTTCACTCTCACCAAGAAGCTGCTGCGTCCAATCGGCAAACCCCGACAACTCCGGTTCGAACGATCCGATCACATCCAATGCTACACCATTCATATGCAAAACATAGCGCAGTGCAGCATACTGAAGGACTGAGTCCGGGGATTTTTCCAGATGTTCAAACTCCGAAACCGCACCGTAATAGAGAGTTTGAATATCGATACCGGCAACGGCAACAGGCAGAAGTCCAACCGGAGTCAGAACAGAAAAACGCCCTCCAATATCATCCGGAATGATATATTTCTGATAACCTTCACCTTCAATGATCTTGTTTAAAACTCCACCGGTTTTACCGGTTGTAGCAAAGATCCTGCTTGAAGCATCCTTGCCATATGTATCATTCATCCAACTACGCAGCGTTCTAAACGCAAGAGCCGTCTCAAGTGTGGAACCCGATTTTGAAATCACATTCAAGTAAACACTTTTGGGTTCTCCATTCTCTTTGGGAGTTTCAATGTATTTGAGCAGCTCCTGAAGATAGCGACCGCTCATATGATGCCCTGCAAACAGAATTTCGGGTCCAGAAGCATTAAACGGCATAGTTAATGCCTCAATAATTGCTTTTGCCCCCGTAAAAGATCCACCTATTCCACAGACGATAAAAATATCTGCATCTTCACGGATTTTGGCAGCGTGCTGCTCAATCCGGTCAATTTCAGCATCATTAGGCTGTGCTAAAATCCTCCGCCAACCAAGCCATTCACTGCCTCTTCCGCTCCCGTCCTGAACCTGCTTCAATGAACCGTTTGCAAGCTTTAAAGCATTATCAAAGTCATCAGAATCAATGAAATTTTGAGCCTTTGAAAGATCTACATTAATCATTCTTACCTCAATGTTTTTGCAAGTTCAAGAAGGTCGAAATTGATATCCTTCTTCTTACCGAACGTCATTTTTAGCGGTGTCAGCTTTACTTTGTTATTCACAACCCCAACCATTACCTGGCTGTGGCCTTCATTAAGAACACTCACCGCTGCCGATCCAAGTCGGCTTGCGAGTACACGGTCACGAGCAGTTGGGTTACCTCCACGCTGAACATGCCCCAGAATACAGACTCTCATTTCGTACTTGCTGAAATCCGGTTTCAACTCTTCGGAAATTTTGAGAGCACCACCGGTGTCATCTCCTTCGGCAATAACCACCAAGCTGCTGCGTCGTTGCTCACTCAGTACTTCATTTAATGACGCTTTAACATCATCAATATCCGTAAGAGATTCAGGGAGCAAAATTAACTCAGCCCCACCTGCAATTCCTGTTTCCAAAGCAATGAATCCGGCATCACGTCCCATCACCTCAACCAGGAATAGCCGATCGTGGGCATCTGCCGTATCACGTATTTTATCAATGGCTTCCATTGCCGTATTTAGAGCTGTGTCGTAGCCAATTGTTTCATCCGAACCAACCAGATCGTTATCAATCGTGGCCGGCACACCAATTACATTTATGTCATGCTCATTGGCTAAATGCGTTGCGCCCTGAAAGGTTCCGTCTCCGCCAATCGTAATCAAGGCTTCAATTTTATGTTTTTTGAGAACATTTGCAGCTTTCTCCCGTCCCTCTTTTGTACGGAATTCATCACATCGAGCTGATTTGAGAACTGTGCCACCTCTCTGAATTATATTCGATACATCATGTGGAGTTACTTTAGTAATGTCATCTTCAATCAGGCCTTTGTAGCCGTGCCGTATCGCCATCACCTCCATATTTAAAGTCTTTGCAGTTCGAACTACGGCACGAAAAGCCGCGTTCATCCCCGGGGAGTCACCACCACTTGTTAAAACACCTATTTTTTTCAAGATTCAAAAATTTAGATTCATTGGTTTTTTGAATAAGTTGTAAAACTAAAGAGCCCTTCATCATTGCGCAACTATTTAATGAGTTTATTCTTACTTTTCGGCTCTAATTATTAACCACGAAATGTCTACATGGCCTCTGAGGCAGCACTGAAGAAATCAGAATCAATACAGAACCCGCTTTCGCTCAAGGAGATAACTGCCCCCATCCGGGATGATCTCTCAACGTTTCGTACATTTTTTAAAGATGAGTTGCGAAGCGATGTTTTTTTACTGGATCAAATTATACAATATCTTCTGCGTCAAAAAGGTAAAGAGATCCGTCCAACCCTGGTCTTTATGACCGCCAGAATGTTTGGAACCGTGGATAAACGGAGTTTTGTAGCAGCCACTATGATCGAACTGCTCCACACAGCTACGCTCATCCATGATGACGTGGTTGATGAAGCCGACATTCGCCGAGACTTTCTTAGCATCAATAAACTGTGGAAGAATAAGGCCGGGGTGCTTCTCGGTGACTTTCTACTCTCAAAAGGCTTGCTGGTTGCCCTGGATCATAAAGAGTATCAATTGTTGCATGTTCTCTCAGATGCTGTGCGTAAAATGAGTGAAGGGGAATTACGCCAGCTCAAAACCTCGAAACTGTTCAACATGACGGAAGAGCGGTACTACCAGATTATTTCTGAAAAAACCGCCAGTCTCATCTCAGCCTGCTGCCAGTGTGGGGCCATTGCAACCACCGATGACGAACAGATCATAAGCAGTATGCGGGAAGTTGGAATGGATATCGGTATCGCATTCCAAATCAAAGACGACCTCTTCGATTATGGAATTGACAATGTGGGGAAACCGACTCGAAATGATATTCAAGAACGAAAAGTAACCCTCCCCTTAATTAAAGCTTTGGAAAAAGCGCCGAAATTGGAGCAGATGAAAATTCGCCGCATCATGAAAAAGCGTAAGAAAAAGAAGGCGGATGTCAATGAGATTGTCAATTTTGTACACAAATATGACGGACTCAAACTCGCTGAAAAGAGCATGGAGATGTATGCCAACCGCGCTCTTTCCACACTCAACAAACTTCCCGTTAAAAACGGACTCGATGATTTCGAAGCTCTGATTCGGTTCATTATCAACCGGAAAAAGTAGATTCCATGACACATCTTTTCCTTTCGGATGTGCATCTGGGTGCGTTTACTCCTGAGGTTAACCGGGAACTTGAGCTCCAACTCATCTCATTGGTTGAATACTGCTCAGAGAATTCCATTCAGGTACACATTTTGGGAGACTTGTTTGACTACTGGATGGAATTTGGGGCAATCAAACCGAAACTTGGTGAGAGTTTACTGGAATCACTTAAACATTATAATCATCATGTAAAACCGGCTACCTATATTACCGGCAACCATGACAACTGGACAGAAGGATATTTCTCCTCCGCAGGGTTTGATTTAATTGAAGAGTATAAAGTCATAGAAGCTGACACAAATAAACTTTTCATCCACCACGGTGATGGTTTGAAGGATTCAAGGTTTAACCTTCCAAGGCCGCTGTTTCATAGGCTGCTGAGACACCCCCTATTTGTTCGGTTTTATAAATTTATATTTTCTCCTGAAACAGGAATCGATATCATGAAACAATTTTCAGCCTTCAGCAGAAATAATCCTTCGGACGATCCGAAACGGTTAAACAGTTGGGCAACGAGCTTTTTAAAAGAGACCGACTACCGGTATGTCATCAGCGGGCATGATCATCATGCAAGAGTGGAAACTTTCCCTTTCGGTACGTATATAAATCTCGGTACATTCTACGGAGATAAAACGGTTGCAATTTATACCAATGGCGAATGCAATCTCGTTAGATGGGATGCAGAGAACAGAACATTTACTCCATTTAAATCAGATTATAAAGATCAGCAATGAGTGATAACGAACACAATATAGATATGGACCGGTATTTTGATGATCCGGAATATCGAAAAAGTGTGATGGGTAAAAACAGGCAGAACCCGGAAAGCGAGCGCGGTCCCAATCCCACCAAAAGAAATGGTGTTGGTAAGAAGATTTTGATCTACGGAGGCTCTACAGCTGCAGCACTACTGCTAATGGGTATAGGATACTTTATCTATTTACTGCAGGGACTGCCATCAATCCAGGAGCTTGAAAATCCACAAACAGCCGTTGCAACAGAAGTGCGAAGCCACGACGGAGCCGTACTTGACCGCTATTTTGTTGAAAACCGGACCTATGTTACCATCGATAATATTTCTCCAAATGTCATCAATGCTCTGATTGCCACAGAAGATCACCGTTTTTTCGATCACTGGGGAGTAGATATTCGCAGACTTGCGGGACTACCCTACTATTGGATACAGGGGAGAATTCAAGGTGGATCAACCATCAGCCAGCAGCTTGCCCGTAACCTTTACCGTAATATCGGTTTTGAAGTATCTGTAACCCGAAAACTTCGGGAGATGATTACTGCGATTCAGATTGAGAATAATTACACCAAGCGTGAAATCATTGAGATGTATCTGAATACTGTGGAGTTCAGTAACAGTGCATTTGGTATTGAGCAAGCTGCAAGAACACACTACGGAAAAAGTGCCGGTGATCTGACAATTAGTGAAGCAGCAACATTGATCGGTCAGCTTCGTGCCGTCTATGCTTACAATCCTCGAAGATTTCCCGAACGGGCTCAGTTTCGCCGAAATGTGGTGCTGAATCAAATGTACAACCGTAACTTTATCAGTGATGAGGTTTTCGAAACCCTCAGAATGGAGGAAATTCAGCTAAATTACCAGCCTCCATCAAGGTCCGGCAGGGAAAGCCGTTACTTCGGTGAGTATGTTCGTCTTCAGGTGCAGCGCTGGGCTTTGGAAAATGGGTACGATCTTTTTACAGACGGACTGGTGATTTACACTACGATCGACTCCCGCCTACAGCGCCATGCCGAAAGAGCAGTTCTGGAAAAACTTGAGGAGTTTCAACCTGTATTTGAACGAGAATGGACCTCACGTGGCGGCGACTACATGAATGAGTATTGGGAGGAGTACCCTACCTATCTCAGAGATTTTATTCGGGAAACAGACCGATACAAAAACGGTTTCCAGAAATTTAACACCGACCAAGAATCAGTTGTTTTTGCTGAACTGATGGCAGACTCTGCTTTTGTTGATTCCGTCAAACGAGTAAACACCAAACTTCAGGCAGGTTTTACAGCCATTGACCCGAATAATGGAAATGTGCTGGTTTGGGTTGGCGGTGCCGATTTTGGTGCCAAACAGTTTGATCATGTTCATCAGTCCAGGCGGCAGGCCGGTTCTACATTTAAACCTTTCGTCTACGCGGTTGCCATAGACAACGGCTACATGCCTTACCATAAGTTCTCTAAATATCCGAGCAGTTTTATTGAGACATCCGGCAGATTGTGGAACCCCAAAGACCCTTCGGTTCCATCCGGTCCGGAGATGGTTTCACTCAGAGAAGCCCTTGCAAGAAGTTTGAACAACGTCACGGTACGCCTGCTGCCCGAAATTGCAGGTGCCCCCGGAACAAACCGAGCAAACGACCTGATGCCGGCCGCTACCAAAATTGCAGAGATGGCCTCAAACCTCGGGATTAATATGACCAATCAATCTATATACCCTTCCATTGCGTTGGGTACAACGGAGGTCTCCCTGCTTGAGCTGGTCAGTGCTTACACTACATTTGTAAATCAGGGAGTTCACATAGAGCCGGTTGCCATAACCCGTATTGAGGATCGGGAAGGGAATGTTCTTGAAGAGTTCAATCCAAAATATACACAGGAGGTAATCAGCCCGGAAACTGCCTACATGATGATCGACATGATGCGCGGCGTCATTCGCGGAGGCGCCGATTATCACGGTACGGGTGTGAGATTACGAAACGTTTACGGTGTACAGCAGGATGTTGCCGGAAAAACCGGTACCACCCAGAACAGTGCTGATAACTGGTTTGTTGCCATGATGCCACACATTGTGATGGGTGCCTGGGTTGGCGGCGAAGATCGAAAAATTCGGTTTCCTACCAATGATCCCAACAGTATTGGTCAGGGAGCGCGAACCGCTCTTCCGATCGTCGGTGAATTCATCAATCGTGTAACGAATGACCCTGAAGCCCCGTGGAGTTACGATGCATTTGAACAACCACCCGGATTTGTGATGCCGGAGGATCCTGCCAACCAGGAGCGGAATGATCGACGCGGAAGAATTGGCTGGTAATTTTCATTCAAAACATTGAATTTTATGATCAGGGTTTTCACAATCATTCTCTCATTTCTTTTATTCAGCTGTGCAAACAGTGAACAAGAGAAGGAAACAGATGATGCTGAACATTCTTTCATGCAGCTTACAGTTACGGAACTCTACACACAGTGCGACGACACTCTATTCGCTGCAATCTATCATCACCCTGTAACCCGCACATTATATAACAACCCAACTTTTTGGGCAGGTCAGCCTGTATCGGCGTTTCACGACCTGATGAATACAGATCAAAAAGAAAAATTATTGATGGAGCTCCATCAAATAATGGACGAAACGACCGACCGGGACCTGTGGGCAGAAGTTTCTAACCAGCTTTCTCAATGGTGTAAAACTTCAGATGTGGTGGATCATGCTGAAAAAAGTTTGAGCCGAGAGGAGATCCTTGCCACTCTCTACAGCAGTGACCGGTTTAGCTATCTTTATAACGAATTTGAAAGCAGAGACCTCTTTCAAAATGATGAAATGCTCCCCATTGACAAGGTTGCATCACTCTCCTCGGCTCAAAGCAACGGCGTGATTACTACACTGATCACCGACATGGCTATGAGCCGACCCTTTGTTTTTCAATCGGAACTCAATCAGTTAGAAGAGTTACTTCTTTGACCGTTACACCTCCACTCTCTCCCTTTTCTGCTCACAAAAAACATACCCGCATATTTTTTTAAAAAAGAGTTCAAAGTTGGGTATAAAACCTGCTATATTTGAAGGGTATATTCGTTGACTTTCCGTCGTTGTGGCGGTAATTTAGAGCAAAAATAATTCTAACCGTATTTCATGCTTGAACAATATTATCCCATTCTGGTCCTGATTGGCGTTGCTTTTGTATTGGCGCTGGTTTTAATGTCACTCTCAAGAATTCTGGGACCATACAGACCAAATACCAACAAGCTCAGCCCTTACGAAAGTGGAATGGATCCAGTAGGTGAGGCGAAAGAGCGCTACTCAATCGCTTTTTATTTGGTAGCAATGGAATTTATCGTGTTTGACCTTGAGGTCGTTTTCATATATCCATGGGCAGTTCGCTTTATGGAGCATGGTACAGGAACGTTTCTGGCTATGACGATCTTTATTGTAATCCTATTCATCGGGTTGATTTATACCCTCAAGAAAGGCACCCTGGACTGGGACGTGAAAAACATTAAATACGAAGCTTTATCGAAATAACTTAAGATTATGGGTTTAGAAAGTTCTCTTAGTGAAGGCTATTTAACTACCAGAGTAGATGCTTTGGTAAATTGGGCGCGTTCAAATGCTGCATGGCCAATGCCGATGGGTTTGGCATGCTGTGCTATTGAAATGATGGCATTTGCAGGTCCTCGGTATGATGCCGCTCGGTTTGGATCAGAAGTGATGAGATTCTCTCCGCGCCAGAGTGATGTTATGATTGTTGCAGGCTGGTGTACATACAAAATGTCTCACGCTATCCGAAGAATCTGGGATCAGATGCCCGACCCAAAATGGTGTATAGCCATGGGTGCTTGTGCGTCAACCGGTGGAATGCACCGATGCTACGGTGTGGTTCAGGGAGTAGATAACTTCCTGCCCGTGGATGCCTACATCTCAGGCTGCCCTCCCCGACCGGATGCCGTACTCCACGCTCTCATGAAAATTCAAGATAAAATTAAAACCGAGCACTCTGTTACGCTCGACAGTTAATTCCTATGAGTTTAGAATTATCAGAATCTCTTCAAAAAACCGTAGATGCTCTTACTGAATCTTTTTCTAAAAAGATTTTAGATGTTTACCAGTCTTCCGGCCGAACGTTTGTTTTGGTGGATCTGAATTCAATTATTGAAATCTCAACTTTTTTGAAGGAAAATCAACATTTTACTTACCTGGCAGACGTTTTTGGAATTGATCGTTACACTTCAGATGACAGATTTGAAGTGGTATACAATCTCATTTCATTAAAAAACGGTGATCGGCTTTTTGTAAAAGTTCGATGCGAGGAAGAAAACCCGGAAGTTGATTCTGTCACATCAGTTTGGCAGTCTGCCGGATGGAATGAGCGTGAAGTCTATGACATGTTCGGAATCAAATTCAACAATCATCCGGACCTCAGACGAATCTTTATGCCGGAAGATTTTGAATATTTCCCGCTTAGAAAAGAGTTCCCACTACTCGGAATTCCCGGCTCTATCGATCTTCCAAATTCAACACCTGATACTGAATAGTAAGATTTTATGAAATTAACGGACATTCAATCGAAAGTTGATTCCAAGTTCTTTAAGGAGCACCAGAAAAAGCTCTATCAAAGTCTTGAAGACAAACACACCACCATTGAAGAGCTCGATGACGGCGATCCGCTGACATCCAAAATGGTGTTAAACATGGGCCCTCAGCACCCTGCTACGCACGGTGTATTACGGCTTGTTCTTCAGTTGAACGGCGAATCAATCGAAAAAACGAAACTGGATATCGGTTACCTCCACAGAGGTGTTGAAAAAATTGCCGAGAATAAGACGTATCAAGAGTTCATGCCGTACACAGACCGCATGGACTATCTTTCGCCTTACAGTAATAACGTAGCTCTCTGTCAGGCAGTTGAAAAGCTATCAAATGTTGAGGTGCCTGAACGTGCGCACTACATCCGGATGATCGGTGCTGAACTTGCACGAATTTCATCGCACCTTCTCTGGCTTGGAACCATGGTAATGGATGCCGGAGCTGTATCATTCTTTATCTGGACATTCAAAGAGCGTGAGAAAATCTACGATATCATGGACCGTTTGGCCGGTCACCGTTTTACGGTATCTCATGCCAGAATTGGGGGAGTTGCTAACGACATTACCGATGAAGCCATGGGCGCCATCAAAGAGTTTGTCGATACATTCCCGAATGAATTGAAAGATTATCATAAACTGCTCGACAGAAACCGAATATTCTTCGACAGAAATGAGGCTGTAGGTGTATTGAAAACCGAAGACGCGCTTCGTTACGGTGCAACCGGTCCCGTGCTGCGAGCATCAGGCTTTGGAATGGATATTAGAAAGTTTGAACCGTATGCCCGGTACAACGAAGTAGAGTTCGACATCCCTACCCGCCTCGAAGGTGATAACCTTGCAAGGTACTATGTACGTATGGAAGAGATGAGCGAAAGTATTCGAATCATCAAACAGTGCTTGGATAAATTGCCAAAAGGCCCGGTTCGTACCGATAATGCTAAACAGGCCTACCCTTCCAAAGATGAAGTATACTACTCAATGGAAGGAATGATTCATGACTTTATGATGACAGATACCGGTATCTGTCCGCCTGAGGGCGCAGAGGCTTACACAGCTGTTGAATCACCCAAAGGTGAATTGGGATATTACATACAAAGTGACGGAACGGGTCACCCATGGAGATTAAAAATTCGAGCCCCTTCTTTTGTCAATTTACAGGTATTAGAAAATGTAATTGACGGAGAAATGGTAGCCGATACAGTAGTCATAATTGGAGGAATTGATCCCGTATTGGGAGAAGCTGATAAATAGATCTATGAAATACGAATTCACAGAAGACGATTTACAAGAAATAGAAAAGATCAAAGCGAAGTATCCTGAAGTAAAAGCAGCCACTCTGCCTGCACTTTGGGTGGCACAAAATCGCTTTGGCCATGTAAATTCAGACGTCCAAAAGCTTGTTGCAGAGACATTGGAGCTTCCTGAAGCACACGTTCATGGTGTGGCAACTTTCTACACTCAATATTACAAGGAGGAGAAAGGTAAGTTTGTTCTAGATGTTTGTACCTGCCTTAGCTGTCAGCTTTGCGGCGGATATGATGTTCTGGAGCGTGCGGAAGAGAAGCTCGGAATTAAGGCCGGAGAAACAACCGATGACGGTATGTTTACCCTGAATGAGGTTGAGTGCTTGGGAGCCTGCGGCTATGCACCCATGCTTCAGATCACAAACGACAAGTATGTGAATAATCTCACTCCCGAGAAGATTGAGAGTTTGATTGAAGACCTCAAAGCAGGGAAAACTCCCGAATACGAACAAATTGAAATGCCACTCAGAAAAGTTAAATAAGCATTATGAGTACTGTTGATTGGAAAAATTACGAACCGGTACTGATTCCAAACATCAAGGATATTCACAAAATTGATGTTTACAGAAAAAATGGTGGCTACGAAGCCCTTAAATCGGTTCTGACTGATAAGAAGAAGTGGGCAGACCAAAAAAGTGTTATCGAAGAGGTTAAGAGTGCAAACATTCGGGGACGCGGTGGTGCCGGGTTCAATGCCGGACTAAAGTGGTCTTTTATGCCTCCTGCCGACGGTGGGCCTCGATATCTCGCCTGTAACGGTGATGAATCTGAGCCGGGGACCTTTAAAGACCGAAAGATTTTTGAATACAACCCTCATGTATTTATTGAAGGTGCATTGATCGCTGCATACGCCATGGAAATCACGTCGATCTACGTCTATATACGCGGTGAGTACAAAGCCTATATTCAAATGATGGAAAAGGCCATCCAGGATGCTTACGATGCAGGAATGATCGGTAAAAATATTTTTGGATCGGACTTTAGCGTCGATTTTTATGTTCACTCAGGTGCAGGTGCATACATTTGCGGTGAGGAGACATCCATGCTTGAGTCTTTAGAAGGGAAACGCGGTTATCCACGAGTGAAGCCCCCATTCCCCGCACAGAAAGGTTTATGGGGACGTCCCACCACAATCAATAACATTGAGACCCTCTCCCATGTGACGAGCGTAATTAACAGGGGAGCAGATTGGTTTAAGAGTATCGGTGCAGAGAATCACCCCGGCCCTATTCTTTACGGAATTTCCGGCCATGTAAATCGTCCGGGAGTTTATGAATTACCCAGTGGTGTTCCTGTATTCGATCTCATTAATGATGTAGCCCAGGGAATGAGAAATGGAAAGAAATTAAAAGCCGTCATTCCAGGCGGTTCATCAACACCGGTTGTAAGAGCCGATCAGCTCGATGGTGTAACCATGGACAGCGACTCTTTGCGTGAAGTGGGTACCATGTTGGGTACTGCCGGAATGGTTGTAATGGACGAAGACACCGACATGGTAGATATGCTTTGGAGAATTACTCACTTCTACCATCACGAGTCCTGCGGACAATGTACACCTTGCCGTGAGGGAACCGGCTGGCTTGAAAAGGTTATGCTAAAGATCAAAAACGGTGAAGGTGAGATTAAAGATTTAGATCTTTTGCTCGACATTACCACTCAAATGGAAGGACGAACCATTTGTGCACTGGCTGATGCTGCTGCATGGCCGGTTCGCCACACAATTACACGCTTCCGTGATGAATTTGAAGCAAGATGCAAAAAATCAGTTCACGCAGTAGCCTGACTATCAACGCAACTATAAATAGAAATTCACAGATCGCTGTTTAGCACTGCTAATTGGCACTATTAAATTAAAAAGTCAATATCATGCCTGAAGTATTTATTGATGGGAAACGATTCGAATATGAAGGTGAACAACGACTCCTTCAGTTCATTCAGGATCAGGGAATGGAAGTTCCGTTTTTCTGCTACCACCCCTCTCTTTCTGCACCGGCAAACTGCCGACAATGTTTGGTAAAAGTGGGTCAACCGGTTAAAGATCGGGAAACCGGAGAGTATGAGCTGGATGAAAATGGAGAGCGGGTTATTCGCTGGTTCCCAAAATTGCAAACTTCTTGCAATACCATGATATCAGACGGTATGGTTGTGCATACCCAAGAGACAGATGATCTGGTAAAAAGAGCACAAAAAGATACCTTAGAGTTTATTCTTATCAACCACCCGCTCGACTGCCCTATTTGTGATCAGGCGGGGGAATGCCCACTCCAGATTCAAACGTATAAATACGGACCGGAAGGAAGCCGATTTGAGGTAAAGAAAGTTCATAAACCAAAGCGTATTCAATTGGGGCCGCGTGTAATTCTGGATGCTGAACGGTGCATCAACTGTACACGATGTGTGCGATTTACAGATGAGGTCAGTAAAACTCATCAGTTAACAATTACCTCTCGTGGAGATAAAAATTACCCAATTACGGCACCGGATCGTGAGTTTGATGATGCTTACTCTCTCAACACGGTTGATATTTGTCCTGTTGGTGCACTTACTTCCGCTGATTTCAGATTTAAAGCCCGGGTTTGGGAGATGAATCAGACTCCAAGCATTGACATTACCAATGCAAAAGGAACGAATATTGACATCTGGACGAGAGATAATCTCGTATTGAGAATAACTCCGCGATATAACGAAGCGGTAAACGATCACTGGATGCCGGATGAGGGGCGCGAAGCATATCGCCTGTTTAATGAGAATCGTGTTTCAAGACCTCATCAAAAAATTGATAACGAACAGGTTAAATCATCCTGGAACAATGCGTTTGCTACCGTTGCAGAGCAGTTAGAAGGAGTTGATAAAAAAGATGTTCTGTTAATTGGAAGTTCGCACGCATCGGTTGAAGAAAACTACATTCTGTCAAAGTTATCTTCCCTTTTAGGCTATAACGAACCGGTTTTCACCTCCCACACAGAAAAAGGAAAAGGAGATGGATTCCTTCTTACTGATGATCTTGCTCCGAACGCCAATGGATGCCGACTGCTTGGGTTTAATGAAGTTGATAACAGCAAATTGTCTGGACTTGCAGAAAAGGCCAAAGTTGTACTTCTTCTGAACGATAATCTGGTAGACCGTGAGGTGTTGAGTGAAGATCAACTGAATAACACATTTGTTGTCTCTTTCTCTACAAATCACTCACAAACATCAAAAACCGCTGATCTGGTTATTCCGATCACATGCATTGCGGAACATGCCGCAAGCTATGTGAATATTGATGGACGAATACAACGATCCTTCCCTGCTAAGGAGACGAAATATACCAATCGCAGACTCGATTTTGAGATGAATGAAGGTCGATTAGACCGGTACGGAACCAACTTTGATAATTGGGTTACGGAAGAAAATAAAGTAGACTGTCTTCCATTCTGGATTGTAGCCTCCAAACTTGCAGATCAATTGGGAGTGGATGGTTTTGACTACGGCAATGGAAGAGAAATTATGGAGGAGATCTCCTCTACCCTCGCTCCGTTTGAAGGGGTAAGCTATGCCAGAATGGATGAGGAGTCTGGAATTGTATTAGACCAGGAAAAAACAACAGTAAAATCTTAATTATTTAATTTCTTAGGGGATGGCTGAAGTCACATTGACATCTTATATCGTTTTAGGAGTAGGCCTGTTTATGCTTCTGAACTCTGCTGCAATTACTGTATATGCAGAACGACGGGTTGCAGGTTTAATTCAAAACAGAGTTGGACCTAACCGGGTGGGGCCATTCGGATTACTCCAACCGATCGCAGACGTGTTGAAACTTATCTTTAAAGAGGATGTAACTCCTGACAAAGGAAATAAAGTTCTTCACACAGTTGCACCAATGATTCCTGTAGTTACCGCACTGTTAACAGTTGCTGTTATTCCATTTGGTGAGGGACTCTATGCCACCGACATCAACGCAGGTGTTCTGTACTTGCTGGCAGTTGCCTCATTGGGTGTTTACGGTGTAACTCTTGCCGGATGGGCCTCAAACAGTAAATACTCCCTTTTAGGTGGATTGAGAGCTGCGGCACAGATGATCAGTTATGAACTGCCGCTGGGTATGGCTGTTGCATCCGTCATTCTTTTTGTAGGTTCGCTAAGTGTGGTGGATGTTGCAGTAGCACAGGAGAACTGGTGGTTTGTATTTCTCAACCCAGTTGGAGCTATCATTTTTATCATAGCAGCCTTTGCCGAAAGTAACAGAACTCCTTTCGATCTCGTAGAGGCAGAACAGGAACTTGTCGGTGGTTTTCATACCGAGTACAGCTCCATGAAGTTTGGTATGTTCTTCCTCGCAGAGTACATGCACGTCGTGATCAACTCTATGCTGATGACTACCTTCTTTTTTGGAAGCTACCATTTGCCATTTGCAGGATACTGGCTGCCGGAGCTTTCCCCTTTGGTGAAAGGAATTCTGGATGTTAGTGTATTCACAGCAAAAACTGCATTCTTTGTCTTCTTCTTTATCTGGGTTCGGTGGACCATTCCAAGATTTAAGTATAACCAGGTGATGAAACTGGGTTGGTCAAGACTTTTACCAATCAGTATTCTTAACTTTTTTGTGATTGCTGCCATCCTCTTCTTCATCGTCGGATAGGAACAGTCACAATTTGCTTTCTTAAACCCTTGTTAACGTTTAACAAGGGTTTTTTTATTGATATGAGAATCGTGCCATCTGTTGTTTATCATCTACGCCAAGTAATTGACTTTACGCACAACAGGTATCTGAATGGCACCCATTGGCATGATTGCTGTAAGAATCATTTGGTGTGAACTCTACACTCATATTGCAACTTACAATTAAGAGCAAGTAGAAGTGTAATGTTGCTATCAGCTTTTTTAAAGCGGCTGACAATTAAGTGCCGGAGTTATTCTCTTGAAATCTTATGGTCTTCGTGAGTTATGGGATTTGGTAGGTTTGGACGCTGCCAAACCTAAACAAGAAGACTTTTTATTCTACACTACAGACACACTCACCGGGGAAGTATCTTAATCGAAAAGCGATGGTTAGGACTCTCTGAATATCCTATCAAGATCCATGAAAGGGTTTAGATTCAGGGAGAGCTTTTATTGATTTAGCTGAAGTAAATTCCCATCTAATCAAGGAAAGTTACCTATGCAGGCTGCATGGTTAAATCACGATTGGAAAGTACAGGATTATCAACCCGCTCGTCCGACTCAATTAAGCCGTCCCGTAATCGGACAACTCTGCGAGCATGCTCAGCAATCTCATTCTCGTGTGTTACCAGAATAATGGTATTCCCTGCCCGGTAGAGCTCTTCAAAAAGATTCATGATCTCTTCTCCGGTTTTGGTGTCGAGGTTCCCTGTAGGCTCATCAGCAAGAAGAATAGACGGATTGTTGACCAATGCACGGGCAATTGCCACTCGCTGACGCTGCCCGCCTGAAAGTTCATTGGGTTTATGATCTACCCGATCTCCCAGTCCCACACGGGTCAGAACATCCTTCGCGCGCTTTTTTCTTTCTGAACTTTTTATTCCGGAGTATATCAACGGTAGCTCTACATTACTGAGGCAGTCTGTTCTGGGAAGTAGATTGAATGTCTGAAAGACAAACCCGATCTCTCGATTTCGAACCTGAGCAAGTTCAGAATCATCCAGTTCGCTAACACGATTGCCATTCAAAATATACTCACCGGAAGTTGGTGTATCGAGACAGCCAATCATATTCATTAATGTTGACTTTCCGGATCCTGAGGGTCCCATTATGGCTATATATTCGTTTTCATCCACGTTAAATGTCACTCCGTTCAAAGCCCGAACGATGGTTTCACCCATTTTATAGTGCCGTGTTAAATCTTTAATCTCAATTACTTTCTTTGCCATATCAGTTTCCTCCGAGCGCTGCGATCTTATTTCTGTTTTGTACTTTTATCGGATTTCCATCATTGAGTACCCGCGAAAGAATTCGATAACTGCCTGTTACCACCTCAGCTCCTGTATCTACACCGCTCATAATCTGAATGTGTGTATTGTCGCTGATTCCTGTTTCAACTTCAACGCGTTTTGCAATTCCATTATCGTTTACAAATACAACTCTTCGAAAATCCTCGTCAGTGCTACGTGATCTAACTCCCGATGTTTCGCCATCCTCATCACTTTCCTGCTTATCCTCGGCGAAATTTCGAACTGTAACGGCCTGAATAGGAACTGAAACCACATCGTACACAGTGTTTGCCTTGATATCTACGGTGCCCGACATTCCCGGTTTAAAATTTGGGATAAATTCCGGCACTTCAGAATCTGTGGCATCCTGTGCTAAAATGCGATCAGGAGACTGATCCAGGTTATGCGGTGTAGTTATCCGAATTTTCACTTTATAATTCGTAACCTGATCGGCCGAACCTGAACCCGTTACATCTGCAGAGTTGGCTATCTCTGTCACAACTCCTTCAAATGTTCGATTCGGATAGGCATCCACTTCTATCAGGGTAGTGTCGGTTAACGAGACGTTCACGATATCGTTTTCATTCACATCCACCACAACTTCCATCTGCTCCATTCGGGCAATTCTCATCATCTCTGTACCGGCAGTCTGAGCCTGCCCCAGCACACGTTCTCCCCGTTCCACTGCCAGCCGACTGATTGTACCGTCTTTCGGTGAACGAATCACCGTCTGCTGAAGCTCCTCCTCTGCCCTGCGAAGCTGTGCCCGCGCACTTTCTATTTGAAATTCTGCAGCTTTAAGATTCGCTTTTTGTGCTTCATAATTATTTTTGATCTGAAGAAACTCCAGCTCAGAAATAAGCTCCCGATCGTATAGCTGTTGATTTTTCATGAACTCCGCTTCAGCCTGTAGCATTGTCGCCCGTGCCTGCTCCATTCGAGACTGTTGGGTAAGCAGTGCGGCATTCAACTCATCAATTCTCGCTTCATAAATATCCGGCTTAATTCTCAGCAGAAGTTCACCTTCGCGTACAAAGTCACCCTCCTTTACGTTGAGCTCAATAATCTCGCCGGATACATCGGGCCGAATAATCACTTCCACTTCCGGTTGAATGCGGCCGGATGCAGAAACAAGCTGGGTGATGGTTCTCAATTCAGCTTGTTGGGTTTCAACTTCCACTTCTCCGGAGTCGCCATCCAACCAGCCGGCTGTTTTAGCGACAATTGCCAGAACTACCATCGCAAATAGAAGTATGCCGAGTAGTTTTAATAGTTTTTTTGTCGCAGACTTATTTTTTCCCATCACCCTTACCGTTAGTTACTGTTTGTTTTAAAATTGAAACTCTGAATTTAGCTGACCGATGTAGTAATCGAGCAGTTTCTCCTGGAATACAAAGTTGTAAACTGCCTGTATTCGGTTGCTCTGTGCCTGTACGTAATTTGCATTGGCCTGATTCAGCTCGATCAGCGTTGTGGATCCAACTTCGTAGCGCTGCTGTTCTGTTTCGTATGCACGCTCAGCCGCTCTCAGTGCTTTTTCTGATGATTCCAACTCTTTAACGATAGATACATAGTCGTTATACGCCTGACGAACTTCTTCAGTTACCTGAAAGCGTACATTGTCGAGAGCAAGTTCACTGTTTTTAAGTTGAACTCTTGCGCTTTCGATGCTGGTTCGCGTATTCCATCGGTTAAAAATGGGTATTTGAATAGAAAAGCCAAGGGAACGTCTTACGTTTTGATCAAAAAACTGATCACTAAATGAAACGGTTTCCCCGGTAATAGGGTCACGGAGCTGATCACTCCAGCTGCCGTTAAAACCTGCACTTGCCGAAACGGTTGGATAGTACTGACCTCTGGCTATACGATAATTCTGCTGATTACTTTCAATATTGAATTCTTGTGCCCGAATATCGCTTCGCTGTTCAAGCGCAGCAGATATCATATCGTTCAAGCTTAAATCCATTGGCATCAGTGCCATCTCATCAACGGTAGGCATTACGGGATCCACCTCCGTGATGGAGTCATCTTGCATAATTCGAATAAGCCTTGCCATGCTCACTTCCAAAGCATTTTCTCGCTGTATCAAGGTCAGTTCATCATTGGCTACTACCGACTCCTGATTGTATTGGTCAACTGTTGGCCGAGATCCAACCTCGACCTCTGCTGAAATTCTTTCAAGCTGACCTCTGGAAGCTTCGAGGTTACTCTCAGCAATTTTTAGCAGCTCTCTATTTAATACCACTTCCAGAAATCGGCTGGCTGTATCAAACATCACATTCTCTTTCAGCCTCTGAAAGTTCAGCTCTTCTGATTCCCGATCAGCCTGAGCACCTCTTAAACCTGCAATATTTGCAAAACCATCAAAAATGGTAACGTTGGCATTTATGCTTCCACTCAGTCCGTAGGTTGTTCTGTCTTCAAACGAGAGATCCTCCTGAACAAACTGTCGACCTACGTTTCGGGAACCGTTAAAGCCTGCATTCAGTGATGGCAGGAAATCGGCTTGTGCACTTCGAACCCTGGTATCAGCCAGATTTCGATTATTTTCGGCCTGTTTAATCTGGTAATTATTTTCCAGCGCTGTATTGATCGCCTGTTCTATTGTCATGGATTGTGCCTGGGCAAACCCGATAACCGGAAAAAGTAGAAATAATGAGGTTAGTAATAGTTTCTGCATCATTCGGTAGTTATGATTATTTATTGGTGTTACACGAGAAAGTTTAAACAGAGTTACAGTAAAATTACTCCGTCTAAAAGATTTAATACGTTTTTTTACAAAAACCCCGTTAGAGGACGGGAAAAGTGATTAATTATTCTCAGATCCGGATCGCTTTCTGGAAGCCAACTGCTGGTCGACAACATCTGAGAGATAGTACATCGCTTTCTGTACAGCCATGTGCTTTAATTCGTTCATCAGAATAGACGAAATTCCACTTCGGGGGTTTGATTTGGAGTTGGAATATGAACGAGATTTATTGCTTCTCTTGAGCAGCCCAAGTGTAAAACCTGCTGCAGCCGCAACCGCGACAGACTTAATCGGATTCTTCTTTACATATCCGGTGGGACCGGTAATTTGGCCGAGGTTAGATTTCGCTTTCGTAATACGATTTTCAAAACCCGATTCAAGGAGTCGAATCTCATCTTTAAGCTTTTGCTTTCGTTCTTTCACCTCTTTCATCGATATGTGATTACTCTTTTCCAGCGTTCTCCTCTTGATTTTTTTGATCTGTTGCAGATGGACGAATCGACTCTTCCACCCCGTCCATCACTTTTGTAATCAACTCAGCCTGAATACGTTCTGTTAATTTTTTTGAACTGGTACGTGAAAAGATGAATCCTACCAGAAATAGCGGCAGCGAGGCGAGCAGGAACCCAAGAGCATTACTTTGAACCAGTTCACTCAGAAAAAATGCCACTCCCAGCCATAGAAACAGCAATGCCGAGCTGAGAATCAGCAGGCCAGCAATTTTTTGGAAAGACTGTGCAACAATCAATGAGATCTGCTCAGCAAAATTTATACTGATCAGCTGTATGCGTTTCTCAACATAGAGGCGTATCTCTTGTCCCAGGTTATTTTGGGTGTCGCTATCTTTTGGGCTGTCTGTCATAAATTATTTGAGTAATCTGGCCAGCAGGTATCCTGCTGCTGCACTAATCAAAACACTTTTAATCGGGTGCTTACGTATCAGAAGTTCTGATTCTGTTTTCAATTCCTGAATTTTTTCCTGCAACTCTTCATCCTGCAGAAATGAGTAGCCTTCCTCAATCACACCTTCCAGCTCTTCATTTAAATCGTTTATAATATCTTCATTCATCGTATTGTCCATTTTCATTTTCAAAAAAACTACAGGAGGGCTTGAATAGTGTTTTCAACCCTTCATGTAATCAAAATAACACCTTGATTGGTTTTCTTAAAACAGAACTTTCAATTCTCAAGTTCAATTTATCGGCTTAACACGTATTAGCCATAAAAAGTGAAGGGGCCTGATATACTATTCGTATCGGAGGCTTTCGATCGGGTCGAGACGAGCAGCTTTAAAAGCCGGATAAACTCCAAACAGTACACCAACTACGGTCATACCGATAACTCCACCGATAGCTGAGCTCCATGGAATAACCACACCGGACTCCAGCCAGATAGCCGCACCATTACCGAGAGCTGCACCAAGTAATATCCCCACGATTCCCCCGATTTGGCAAATGGCGATCGATTCCATCAAAAATTGAGACACAATAGCTTTTCGTGTGGCACCCACAGCTTTTCTGATACCGATTTCCCGTGTCCGTTCGGTTACGGATACCAGCATAATATTCATCACTCCAATTCCCGCACCGAGCAGTACCACACCGCCAACCACAAAACCGATCAGGTAAAGAACTCCGGTAAAACTATCAAAAACGCTTCCCAACGATTCATTGGTTGAAATTTCAAAATCGTTGGAACTCTCCGGGCTTACTTTACGGATGGCTCGTAAAATACCTGTAACTTCGTCGATAACGGCATCCAGTTTTTCAACGGAACCGGCCCGAACCTGAATTCCAATATTCTGATTCCGACCATAAACACCTTCAAGTGTGCTGTATGGCATCACCACAAACCGATCGAGTGTTTGACCGAAAACATTTCCTTTCGCTTCTGTAACTCCGATAATTGTATAGGGGCGGCCTTCAACCCGTATCGTTTTCCCGAGAGCCTCCTCCTGCTCAAACAGTGCACTCTTTACGTCTGCTCCAATAATGGTAACCGGACGTGAGTAGTCAATATCCTCTGCCGAGAAGTTACGTCCGACCTCAATTTCGTATGCGTTATTTGAGAGATAGTATTGATTTCCACCCCGGATGTTGATGTTAGGCTCGGTCTCCTCTTCTCCGTATGAAACCCTGGTAGTTCTGTACGTACGATTTGGACCAACTTCGGATGCCTGCCGGCTAAGTTCATGAAGGCGCTCCATTTGATCGACCGTAATATCTTTCCGGTTTCGGATCTCGTCCCAGTTCTCCCCTCCCATGTTAATTGCCGGAAACTTGCTGACAGTTATAACATCACCGCCCATCAAACTGAGTGTATCTTTAAAATATGTATCCAATACCAACACAGCCGTGTTTGCGCTGATGATCGCAAAGACACCGACTGCAATAGCCAGAAGCGTTAATGACGAGCGAAGTTTATTTGCCCGGAGTGAATCGATTGCCTGCCTGAAAACCTCAACAATATTCATACTTATTCGTACCTCAATGATTCAATCGGGTTGGATTTGGCAGCTTTATTGGATGGAAGGTAACCGAAGAGAATTCCAACAAATGTACAGATTAAAATGGCATTCAATACGGTGGTCCAATCCATGTAAGCTATGAAGAACTGGTTGATGATCTGGGTAATTCCCACAGAGAGAAGAACCCCAATCACTCCGCCCAGCATACAGATTACAATAGATTCCATTAAAAACTGAAGCAGAATTTCCCACGGCTGAGCGCCTACGGCTTTTCGGATTCCAATCTCCTTGGTTCGCTCTTTCACCGATACGAACATGATGTTCATCACACCAATACCCCCCACAAAGAGCGCCAGGCCGGTTAAAAAGATGCCAATTCCGTAGATCACCACTTTCATCCCCTGAAATTCTTGTTCAAAAAGGGCGGCTTTGTTGATTGCAAAATCGTCGTCGTCCATCGGGTCGAGCCCGCGAATCTGGCGCATCGCACCAATCACTTCATACTCACCGTCTACCATTAACTCTTCTGATGGGAACTGTACGGAGAGCCGAACATTATTACGAATATCAAAAATGGATGCCATAGCTGAAATGGGGATGACCATTTGATTGTCTAGATCTTCCATTCCGAGAAAACTTCCCTGTTTTTCGAGAACTCCTATCACCATAAATCTTTGTCCTCGAATCCTCACACGCTCGCCAATTGGATCCGAATCGGGAAAAAGGTGATCGGCCACACCGGCACCCAACACCACAACTTTAGCGGCTCTTTGCTCGTCCGAGTCGGTAAATGGGCGTCCGTCCCCAATATCCAGGCCTGCCGTTTCGAAATAAGATGCAGTTGCACCGGCGAGTCCCACACCTTCGGCTGTGCGATCCTCAAACCGAACAGATGTTCCCCGATAGACGTTTGCAGAAACCTCGGATGCATTTAACACCAAATCTCTCAATTGATCGACATAGCCAACTTCGAGCTCTCTTCGATTACGGTACTCCCACCATTTGTACTCGCCGCCGAAGCCCCACGGCCACTTTTCAACAAACACCACGTTTCGCCCAAGCATATCCATACTATCCTCAAATGCCCTGTCTACACCATCGGTAATTGTATTCATCGCGGTCACAGATACGATACCGATGACGATACAGGTGGTTGTTAAGATAGCCCGCATCTTATTCGCCCAAAGTGAAGAGAGTGCAATCTTAAAACCTTCGGTAAAACTTGTAAAAATTCGATTCATCGATATTCGTGTGAACGGTGATCCTTTCTATAGACTTCTATTTAATCATTGAAAACGTTCTGATTAATATAGAAACAGTTTTCGAATGTGCGATACGGAAATAAACTCTTTTCGTTTCACTATATTTGAATAAAAACGAAAAACCTTATTTATCTATGAAAGTTGATATTCTTGCCTTTGGCGCACACCCCGATGATACTGAACTAAGCTGCTCCGGAACACTGGCCTCATTGATCAAACAGGGGAAAAAAGTGGCCGTAGTTGATCTAACCCGGGGCGAGATGGGTTCTCGCGGCACGCCCAAAATTCGGATGAAGGAAGCTGCTGAGGCTGCTAAAATACTGGGGCTTTCCGCACGGGAAAATCTGGGGCTACCCGACACAGAACTGCGCAACAAACGAGCTTTCCATCTTCCCATTATACAAGCTGTACGTAAATTCAAACCCCATGTTTGTCTGATTCCTGCACCATCAGACCGACACCCCGATCATGGGGATGCGGCGCGTTTGCTTATTGATGCCATCTTTTACGGCGGATTGATCAAAATTGAAACAAAAGATGAGAATGGAAATCTTCAAGAGCCTCACAGGCCTTCACATGTGCTCCACTTTATGCAGGATCGCCCGTTCGAACCGGATGTTGTATTTGATATTTCAGACACCATTGATATCAAAGAGGAAGCGATTAAAGCATTTTCAACACAGTTTGATGTAGCTGACCCCGGAGATGAACCGGAAACTTACATATCTGATCCTGAGTTTTTTCAGGCCCTTCGTGCAAGAGCTAAACATTTCGGACACCTCGGCGGCTTTTCGTATGGTGAAGGATTCCTCTATCAAAGCAAACCAATACCTTTGAGTTCGTTCAACTTGTTTTCGGAAACCAAACCGAAACGGTAATGTCATTAACTATGCCATGTCTACTATGAGATTTCTGAAGTTATCGATTCAATCCCTGAGAGACATGGTACTCAAATCTAATGTTGGTTTCATTTACAATTTTTTTCGATTCGCTCACCCTCACTTCTATATTTTATTTTGAATCGACCGATCGATTTATAAATTATGATCCTCGGTAGTAAACGCGTTGGCAATTCTTACCGATCCAATTCTGAACCTAATGGTTCAGTCTCTATCACTTACCAATTTTATTAACCCTGAACCACACACAGATTCTATGAATCATACATACGACTCTCTGAAAAACTTACACTCTTCAGTGTTGCGGTGGCTTTTACTTCCACTGCTTCTGCTGGCACTCCCTGCATGGGGTGTGGCACAAACCACTCCCATCGACGGGATGAAAGATAATACACCAAATGTTCACGCATTCACCAATGCCACCATTGTTACAGCTCCAGGTGAAACCGTCCGAAATGCAACCCTTGTCATCCGAAATGGTGTTGTTGAAGCCGTTGGGAGACGCGTAACTCCACCGGCAGATGCACGTGTTTGGGATATGGAAGGAAAAACGATCTATCCCGGTTTTATTGATCCTTATACAGATCTCGGGATGAATGATCCGCGAGTTGAGTTAGATCGTGGTAATGTCTCGTGGAATCCAAACCTTCGCGCTCACCTCAAAGCGGAACAGGAGTTTGACAATGAAAATGATGGCAGTGATGATTTAAGAAAGCAGGGTTTTACAGCCGCACTCACACTTCCTCCTCTCGGTATTTTCAAAGGGGAAGCTGCCGTTATGAGCCTCAAAGACGGTCTTTCTGCCGACCGTGTTGTGCAATCCGGTGTAGCCCAGGGAGCTACTTTTTCACGATTCAGAGAGTTTGGGTTCACCTATCCAACTTCGGCAATCGGAGTTATCGCATTCATCCGCCAAACCCTTTATGATGCAGACTGGTATGAAAGGGCCCATCAAGCCTATATGAACGATCGTTCACTGGAACGTCCGGAATCGAATGCTCCACTTGCCGCTCTTCGCAATGCAGCAAACGGTGAGCAGCCCCTCCTTTTTGAAACCGGCAGTGATGAAGAGATTCTGAGAGTCAGACGTCTTGCCAATGAGTTTAACATCACCCCATGGATTCTGGGTAATGGACATGAATATAAACTCCTTGATGTATTAAGGGATGGCGGGATGCCGCTTATTCTTCCACTCAATTTTGCCGATAAACCTGATGTGGATACACCTGAAAATGCACTCGGAGAAGATTTAGCCGATCTGCGCCACTGGTATCTGTCACCTGAAAATCCGGGCAGGGTTGCCGATGCGGGCATACAATTTTCCTTAACCACAAAAGGTCTCGACAACAAATCATCGTTCCTGCCTAACTTGAGAAAAGCGATCAAACTCGGGTTAAATAAAGAGACAGCCCTTGCCGCTCTTACAACAAACCCGGCAAACCTTCTGGGGATAAGTTCTACTCATGGTTCGATTGAATCCGGAAAAAGTGCAAGTTTCATCATTGCAGATGGAGATCTGTTTGAAGACGGTTCCAAAATCATCGACCTCTGGGTTGACGGAGATCACTATCGTATAAACCACGAAAATGCGATGAATCCGCGAGGTGTGTGGGAAATCGCCTCAAATGATGGATCAATTGACGGAACATTGAAGATTGAGGAAAACCGTCCCGGAAGACTCTCTGGCACCATGACCATCAGTGGCAGCGAAGTAGATCTGGCATCGGTCAGCTATGAAGATCTGCCAAGACGTATTCGCGCTCATTTTGCAGGCAGTGAAGCAGGTTTTGAAGGTCCTGTACGACTTACAGCATCTCTTGATGGAGACAATTTAAGAGGCTGGGCTGAGGTTTCAGGACGAGAACGTGTTCAATTCAGTGCTACCCGAACCAGTACACTGCCCGCAGCCGAAAATGGCGACTCCTCGAAAGAGTTGAATCGGGATGTTCAGCTTGCTGATCTGCGGCCGGCCATGGAGTACGGACGTGAAAGTATACCCGAACAGCCACAAAACGTATTTGTCCGTAATGCCACCATCTGGACCATGGGGGCCCAGGGAATCATGGAAAATGCCGACATGATTGTCTCAAACGGAGAGATCGTTGAAGTGGGACAGAACCTGCGCGCTCCGCGAAATGCTGTTATAATTGATGCGGAAGGTAAGCATGTAACCCCCGGTTTGATTGACGCTCACCTCCACTCCGGAGTTGACGGTGTCAATGAGGTTGGAAATGCAATTACTGCAGAGGTTCGAATGGGTGATGTACTGAACATCAATAATATCTGGATGTATCGTCAACTTGCAGGCGGCTTGACAACTGCACACGTCATGCACGGTTCAGCGAATCCAATTGGCGGACAAAATGTACACGTTAAAATGCGATGGGGCGCTCTCTCCGACGATCTTATGATTGAGGATGCACCGAGAACCGTAAAATTTGCACTGGGCGAAAATCCCAAAAGAGTCGGTTCCGACCGCTATCCTGAAACCCGAATGGGTACCGAACAGATTATTGAAGACCGTTTCCGCATGGCACGTGATTACGAAGCCAGATGGAATGAGTGGAATGAGACCGGACAGGGAATTCCGCCACGTAAAGATCTGCGCCTGGATGCACTCCTCGATATTCTTAACGGTGAAATCCTAATTATGTCTCACAGCTATCGTCAGGATGAAATCCTGATGCTGATGCGACTTGCCGAACGGTTCGACTTCAAAATCCACGCCTTCCATCACGGTGTTGAGGCGTATAAAGTAGCTCCGGAACTTGCAGAACATGGTGCAGGGGCGGTTGTATGGTCAGACTGGTCTTCATTCAAAATTGAGGCTTATGACGGAACACTCTACAATGCACGACTATTGAAAGAGGCGGGTGTTTTAACTTCACTACACTCCGATAACAGCCAGATTGCATCACGGATGAATTGGGAAGCGGCCAAGATGGTACGCGCCGGAATGGATCCGGAGGATGCACTTTC
The DNA here is from genome assembly GCF_001715195.1 of Rhodohalobacter halophilus. Lineage (GTDB taxonomy): Bacteria > Bacteroidota > Rhodothermia > Balneolales > Balneolaceae > Rhodohalobacter > Rhodohalobacter halophilus. The sequence goes on along the minus strand of NZ_MDWE01000016.1, from coordinate 19,804 downwards.
ACTCGTTACCAGTGATACAGCAAAAATTCTTGGAATCGAAGACAGTGTCGGTTCACTCGAAAGCGGAAAGGATGCAGATTTTGTAATCTGGAATGGAGATCCACTTTCAACACTCACAAAAGCAGAACAGACCTGGATTGACGGTCGTAAATATTTTGACCTGGACGAAGATGCTGATCTGCAACGAGCCGTAGAGCGTGAGCGTGACCAGTTAATCCGACTTATCGTGGAGGAATAAGATGAAAATTTCAAAAATGAACCCGCGAACGGATATGATCAATCGTTTGAATATCAAAACGTACGAAACTATGAAAAACCTACTTTTAACTTGCACCCTGTTTGCTTTCGTGATGATAGCTGTACCGCAGGCTGATGCTCAAACCCCGGCTCCCAAACAGAGTGAACCCATCGCTCTTGTTGGGGGAACTATTCATACCTTAGCCGGTGATGTCATTGAAAATGGAACCATTCTGTTTGAAGATGGAAAAATTACCGCCATTGGTTCAAACGTGAATATTCCATCCGGTACACGGCAACAAAACGTTAGCGGCAAACATATTTATCCGGGTCTGATCGACTCTTACAGCCAGATGGGAATTACTGAAATCGGGGCTGTTAATATGACAAGTGATGTGAATGAGCAGGGCATAATCAACCCGAATGTGCTGGCCGAACGGGCATTTCACCCAGCCAGTCGCCACATACCGATTGCCCGATCTGCAGGAATTCTAACTGTAATAACCACTCCGGGCGGCGGTTTAATTTCCGGGCAGTCATCAGCGATGAAAACAGATGGCTGGGCATGGGATGAAATGACACTCAAATCGAGCACCGGACTAATCGTTAACTGGCCGTTTCCCAGCAGAAGCGATTACGAAGATAACATCCAAACACTGCGTGATGCATTTGCTGATGCTCGATCTTACATGAAAGCGCGGCAGGCTATGCGTTCGGGTCAGGCTCAGCGCCACGATACCGACAGCCGTTGGGAAGCGATGATCCCTGTTTTTGAAGGGAATGTTCCGGTGGTGGTAAGTGCCAATGAAGTGCGCCAGATTCAAGATGCCATAACCTGGGCCGAAGAGGAAGGTGTCCGGTTGATTATATTAGGCGGGTCTGATGCTCACCTGGTTACAGATCATCTGCGTTCAAAAAACATTCCGGTTATTATCACAAGCGTACAAACCTCCTCCAACAGAGACTGGGAGAGTTATGATGCACGCTATTCACTTCCTGCCAAGTTGCATGAAGCCGGTGTTACATTTGCCATTGCCGGCGGGTCAAGTGCAGCCTATGCACATCGGCTCCCGTATGAAGCGGGTACAGCAGCTGCGTTTGGTTTAGATGCCGATACAGCACTCAGATCACTGACTACATATCCGGCGGCCATTTTAGGCCTTGATGATTATGTGGGGACGCTCGAAGTTGGAAAAGACGCCTCTCTGCTGATCACAACCGGCAACCCAATCGAGTATAGCACTCAAATTGAACAGGTTTACGTTCAAGGGCGTGAAAGCGATATGATGGATGCCCATCGTCAGTTCTATGAGCTGTATCGTGAAAAGCTGGATCAGCGCAACGCAGAGCGGTGAATAAAACATTTACTGTCTGTTAACGATTCGACAAACAACACCTAAATTAAACCTGAACCCCATCAGATCTTTGTCTGATGGGGTTTTCTATTTACCTCCATCAGATGATAACAATTAAAAAAGAGCGGCTTAACTCTTCGGCTTTCTCAGTTCACGCGGAATAAACTCCTCTACCCTCTTGAGCAGCATGTTGTGAATTTCTGGATTTCCTGCAATAATTCTTTGGCCAAACAGCCATCTGTTTTCCCCAATCCAGTCTGTAACCAACCCTCCCGCTTCTTTTACGATAAGTGCGGCAGCAGCTACATCCCAGGCGTGGAGAGAGTATTCAAAGAAACCGTCAAACCGTCCACAGGCTACACAGCAAAGATCAAATGTAGCAGCTCCCGGTCTTCGAATTCCCTGAACTTCCTCCATAAGATGACGGAAAAGTTGTAAATACGGGTCAACAAGGCTCAGGTCGTTATACGGAAAACCGGTAGCAATAAAAGCATCTCTTGACTTGTGAGTGTTTGAAACCGAAATTTGTTCACCATTCAAAAATGCACCTTCACCGGCCACTGCAGTAAACTCTTCGTTCCTGTTCACCTCTATGACAACCCCAACAGCCGGTTTCTTGTCAATCCATAGAGCAACTGAAACACAATAGATCGGAAAATCGTGAGCAAAATTGGTTGTCCCGTCAATCGGATCTACGATCCATGTGCGAGAGTCGGTCAGATGTTCGTGTGCTTCCGTCTCTTCAGCCAGTATTTTATCTTCCGGAAAATGATCCTTAATGACTGATAATACTGCCTTTTCCGTTTCAAAATCAGCATCTGTCACCAGATCATGATACCCCTTTTCGCGGGTATTCAGTTTTTTGGTTTCAAAGCTTTTGATCATCTCAACGCCTTTTCGCGCGGCGTTTAAGGCAACCTTTAAATCATTATTCATAATAAATGTTAAGTTTTGAATGCTGGATGATAAATGTATGGCAACTTCTCAAGTCTCAAGCCTCACGACTCATATCTAATTCTCCCCCTTCATCTTATACTCAAATTTACCGGTAAAATTTGATGTGTCATCACTCTTTAAAAATTCCGGATCTTCAAATAGTTCATCGGCTGATATTTTTTGAATGCGAGTAATTTCCTGCTGCAGCTTGGTGATTGTTTTTATCAATTTTGACTTCTCTTCACCGCTAACCTGTTTCAGCCTCTCAGTTACATCTCTTCGTTTGCGTTCAAGGAAGTGGAGCCGCAGGGGCTTCATAGAGTACTTTGCCGTTTTGAATGGATTTCGGTCGCGTTTCACTTCGCTTCCGGTTCTTTTTGCGTGTTTTTCGCTGACAGAATAGCGTTCCAGCATTATGTCTCCAACTAATCCAGGATAGGGCTTCTCCCGGTTTGAATAGTGTTGAACTGATATCTCCTCTTCATTTACATGCCGCACTATAATATCGTTGTAGAACTCTTTTAGTTCCTCATCCTCAAAATGATCCTCGGCAACATTATGTCCAATAAATTTGATCATCTTTTCACCGTACGACAACATCAGCCGGATAATCTCCTTTTCGTAGTGAGGCTTCTTTTTGGGAACAGGTTTAGAATCCCCTGACCATTCCGGTTCAGGTGAAAAATCACCGATTGTATGTGGAACCGGTGCATTTGGGCCCGACTGCTTATCACGCTTGCGGAATTTGCGCTGACTCTTTTTTTCCGCCAATATCTTATCCAGCACCTGAAACAGCTCACGGTCGCTCCCTTTCCTGTATTTCTGTGTCTGTTGGTGTAGATGCTGAACATAGACCTGGCGTTCCAGTTCTTCCGGAATTAACGCGATACTTTCGAGCACCGAGCGAATGGCGGCCGTCCGATCTCCGGGGCTCTCCATCCGCCCCTCCTTCTCCGCTTTATGGATGGAGAATGTGACAAAATCTTCGGCATGCTTTCGTTTATAATCCAGGAACGATTCCCCGCCAAACTGTTTCACAAAAGAGTCGGGATCTTCTCCATCGGGTAACTCCATCAGAAAAACTTCCATACCCTCTTCAAGAGCGATGTTCATACCGCGCTCCATCGCTTTTTGGCCGGCACTGTCTGCATCATAAATCATCACAATCCGTTTGCCATAACGCTGCAGAATATTAATCTGTCCGGATGTAAGTGAGGTTCCGCTGGAAGCCACCACATTTTTTATGCCGTGCTGATGCATGGTAATCACATCAGTATATCCTTCCACCAGAATCACCTCTCCCTCTTTTCGAATCTCATTCTTCGAAAAGTTGACGCCGTAAACAACTTCACTTTTGTTATAGACAATTGTCTGGGAAGAGTTTACATATTTGGCCGCTTTTTTATCCTCATCCAATATTCGGCCGGCAAACGCTATTACCTTACCGGATGGGTTGAAAATCGGGAACATCAGCCTGTCGCGGAAAGTGTCGTAAAATCCATCACCGCGGTTGCTGGGTTTCACCAGATCAGCCTCTGCCAGATACTCTTCCGGAATTCCTTCGCGTGTGGCCTCTTTCAGGAGCTGAGAATTTGCGGGTGCATATCCCAGCCCAAACTTTTTAATAATGGAGTGATCATAACCACGTCTCTTCAGATAATCACGTGCCTTGGCTGCATCCTCATTCTCCTTCAGATGGCGATAGAAAAAGAGGCCGGCATATTTAAGCGCGTGATACACACCCTCCCGCTTTTTGGTTCGTTCATCATCCCCATCCACATGTTCATCGGGAATATCGATTCCGTAGCGATCCGCCAGTGATTTGAGCGCTTCCGGAAATCCTACTCCCTCCATCGCCATCACAAAACTGAACACATCTCCGCTCTCTCCACACCCAAAGCATTTATATATGCCCATACTTGGTGTTACGTGAAAAGAGGGTGTCTTTTCATTGTGAAACGGACAGAGCCCTACAAAGCCGGTGCCGGATTTTTTGAGCTTCACATAGTCGCCTACAATCTCGACAATATCAGCCGTCTCGCGTATTTCCTCTTTTTTACTATCGGTTATCATATCGGGTTAAATAATACAAAATTGATCCGACTAAAAAGATCTCAATTGAGAATTAACTTTCAGTTTAAAACAAAACAGAGAAAGAAATTCGATCCATGAACAACCTTAGATTTGTTGCCAGAGCTCTTGGGAAAATCTGATCAATGATGGTATATTCATGCGTAGATTTATAAATCAAAATATCAAATAAACTAACCTGATTCATGAGTGTATTAGTTGGTAAAGATACCCGGCTGATTGTGCAGGGTTTCACCGGCAGTGAGGGCACATTTCATGCCGGACAAATGATTGAATACGGAACAAATGTAGTGGGTGGAGTAACCCCGGGCAAAGGTGGTCAAAAGCATCTGGACCGACCGGTTTTTAATACCGTTGCCGATTCTGTAGAAAACGAAGGAGCTAACACATCTGTCATTTTTGTACCGCCTCCATTCGCAGCCGATGCGATTATTGAGTCTGCCATTGCGGGAATTAAAGTTATAATTTGTATTACCGAGGGAATCCCGGTTCAGGATATGGTGAAAGCAAAAGCCGTATGCGACCGTCACGGAGCAACTCTGGTCGGGCCAAACTGCCCCGGTTTAATTACACCCGGTGAAGCGAAAGTTGGTATTATGCCGGCTATGATCTTTACCCCGGGTAACGTTGGACTTATTTCCCGATCCGGAACATTGACCTACGAAGCCGTTGACCAGCTTACAAAAATCGGGCTCGGACAGAGTACTGCTATTGGTATTGGCGGAGACCCGGTAATCGGAACCACACACACCGATGCCGTTAAACTTTTCCAGGATGATCCCGATACGGACGCCATTGTACTGATCGGTGAAATTGGCGGTTCTGCCGAAGAAGAGGCGGCTGCCTACATCAAGGAGAATGTGGACAAACCGGTTGTAGCATTTATCGCCGGAAGCACAGCGCCTCCCGGACGACGAATGGGGCACGCTGGTGCTATTATATCCGGTGGAAAAGGAGGTGCGGACGACAAGAAGAAAGCACTGAAAGATGCCGGAGTAACCGTAGCAGAAAGCCCTGCAGAAATTGGTGAGACATTGAAGGGAATTTTATAATTCTAGTCAATTTTCACACTTTTTTAAAAAGCCGCTCTGTTCTGCAGAGTGGCTTTTTTTATTGCCCCACCTGTCTGAAATTTTTATGTACCTCCCATTAGTGGAAACCCTGCTTTAAAACTGTAGTATGAGTAGATATTAACAAACCCTCATGCCGATGAAAACTACAATTTCTATACTCAATACCAGTAGTGTCCGGTTAAAAGTCGAAGAGCCCCAATTGGTTACGTAATTGGGGGTCAAATTCTGTGAGTTGTTCATCGGAAAATAGCTGTTTAAGCGTCATACGGTCCAATATCGCGACGCTGAGAACTTGCATCATCGTGTGCATTTTGACGTTAAATTGATTTGTTCTTTGAGTTATTAAAATGATCAGGTAACTGCAGATCGCAGTCCAGATCTGGGTTTTTACTGCATTCACCGATTGGCCGTAGAAAGATTTAATTCGAAGGTGCTGTTTTATCCATTTGAAGAACAGTTCGATTTGCCAGCGGCTTTTATAGTACTGGCAGATCGTCTCGGCACTGCACGTTTTCATGTTCGTCAGAAGAATAATGTTTTGATCGTTTTCGGTGTCGATCAAACGAATACGGCGAAGTGGCTCAGGATATTTTTTCTTGGGCTTTGCTCCTGTTAATCGAATGAGTTGATCGCATTGGAGGCCTTGACTTCGATCAACCGGAGTGGAACTTTTGCGATAAAACTGAAGGTTCTTACGGGATCGGATGACAAAGCGGCCACCAGATTAATGCAGATCATACAGTCGCTGGAAATCCAAATATCCACGATCCATGATGTAAATACTCCCGGCCATTATTGGGATCATATCCAGGACCTTCACATCGTGGGTGCGACCGTCGGAAATATGGATAAATGTGGGTATAGAACCCTCCAGGCCCATTAATGTGTGGAGTTTGATCGCGGCTTTACGGGAGCGAAACTCGGCCCACGGGAACAGCGACAAACACAAATCGATGGTGGTGGAATCAAGGGCATAAATGGAATCCCTCGCCCGTTCCAACTCACTCTGATCACTGACAACCTTGCGAGCCTGATCGATCAGCACCATGGCCAAATCCTGATAGATCTGCCAGGGTCGACTATTATTGGCATCAGCAAATGTAGATAATGGGACCTTATGCTTGATACCCATGTGATAGCGGCGCGAATCCAGGGCATTGAGGGTCGAAGTCAAGTCCCTCAGACTTTCCCGAAAGGTGAGTTGACGAAACACAAGCAAAGAAGTTGATCCCAGCATGTAAAGCGACGCACACGATAATTACCATTGTGACGGTCAACGATTTTTCGAAATTTGTATTTGGGAATGACATCCATAAGTTGTGAAAAAATAAGTCGGCCAGTGTACATGATTTTATATATCGATCTATAATTGAGCACCGCAGTTACTGGCAAACTACGAGTTCAAGTCGATAAAAATTTTAACAATACTTATTACACTGTACAACAATGAGTTACAAGAATTTAGAATTTGCTTAACCGGACACTACTGACTCAATACTTCTTCAATGCTAATCTTTCTGTTTTCCGCATGTGAACCCATAGAGTCACCGCAATCAGCTAATGAACCAGAAACCAATACTCCATCATCCACCCAAATTGGAAATGATGAAACAGACGACCTTTCTGAAATCTACTATCTTATCCTGGACGAAGACGCCATCAACAACGGAGACCGTTACTGGCCCGGAAACGAAACCAATCTGAACGCGGACAATATCCGATCTTTCAGTGACACTGAAGTAAACGACGATCTTTCTGATCTGGCACGCAGAAATCAGCTGCGCTATTTCGGTAACAATATCAGCGAAACCATCTGGCTTTGGAGCGGTCAAGTCGGTGATGAAGGGTGGCACGCTCCTAAAACCATTCCAAACCGGTGGACAGAAGCCGGACCCACTGACAGCGGCTTGCGAAACTATCTCGGCAATCCTTCTCAACCCTACCCTCATAATGTCGGGCAGGGCCTTGGAACCGGAGACAGCCCGGAAGTGCGGCTTGATGAAATCCCGAATGTGATTCCGCTCCGTGCAGAAGGCCTATATGGCCTGATCGGAAAAACGGTTTGTGCTGTAGTTTACGACAGCGACGTAAGTACCAATTACAGCCCGATTGAAGCAAATTTACAGGGGGAAAATTTAGGTACAGTCGCGTTTAGTGTAAAAGATGTGAAGTACTTATCTGATTTCTCCACTGGCACACTTCCCGCGGTACAAATAAAAATACTGAATGCGGATATTCTTTGTGAGGAGTCTCTTGAGCTATATCATGGTGCTCCGGAACCCTCGAGTTCATCTGAGCCTTACGATGTAAAACCCAATGATTCATCGGATAATAACGGCTATAAATGGAGTTGAAATAGAAATCACGAAACATCTATTTTTGAGGCTTCCAATTTTTGGGTATTGGAAGCCTTTTTTGGGAACAAACTGCTCTTCTTTGAGTAGTCAATTCTGTAACAATCACTCTACTTTAAATAATTAATTCTGGAATGAAAACGATACTTACAAGTATCTCACTTCTACTCTTATCTATTTTATTGGTTATCGGCTGCGAGGTGCTCGAAGACTCTATTGAAAAACAGGAAGAAGTAACAATTGAACAGTCGACAGAAATATCTGATGGTTCAGACACTCACATTGAAGCAGTTCTCTCTGATACCGAAACGCCTTCAATCCGGAAAGAGGAGAGAGAAAAACAGGAAGAGAAAGACTCCTGAAACCTTTCCTCTCACTTATAAAATATACCCGACTGATTCCGGCTTGTGAAGAAGCCATCCCGTTAAACTGTATCGTGACACATTGGTTTTCAGAACTTCATGTTCTATTACATCGCTCTTAAAGAGAAGTAATCGTCGGGCAACGGGTTCCACAAGAATTTCTTCTTGTTCTTTGTAGATCACCAGCTCACCGCCATCTCCTTTTTTCCAATTCTCGTTAAGATAAATCAAAACGGTTATTTGCCGATTTGACCGCTCATTAAATTGATCTAAATGCCGGTCATAATGGGAACCCTCCGGATATTTTGCGATATGAAATTCTGAACCGGATAGGCTCAGAAAACAGAACCTTCTCAATTTTTCGATCAATTCATTTTTCAGGTCAAAAAAACCACTTATTTCCACGTCTCTCTCCTCATCAAGCCAATAGATAAAATCTCCGCGAACAGATGACTTGATCTGAAATTCACCGGAAGCCCCAATCCCGGCTTTCTTGAGTCGATCGCTCTTTTCAGCATTTGAAAAGAAAGCCATAATCTGACGGTAGAGGTCACCTGAAAGAAAATCATCGACAACTACATGGTCATCCTCCGCAAGGCGATCAAACCACTCAATCCACTGTTCATCTGAATACATAACCCGAATAATTTTTAAATGAAATAAATCTGTAATAAAGTTTCAAAAATTAAGCAGTTCCAGATAAATTGTGAATAGATACAGAAAAAATATTTTACTGAATACTGTATCCGTCAGGAATTACAGTGCCTTTAGGAATAATCACGATGCCATCTACCACGTGATATTTATCATACTCTCCATCCTCCAGATGCGTACCGCCAACAATTCGAACATCATTCCCAATTCGAACATTTTTATCCACAATGGCGCGGCTGATATAGCATCTCTGACCGATTCCCATGAGCGGCATTTCGCTGCTCTGTTTATTCAGGTCATCGGGCGTTGGGAAGTTATCATTACCCATCACAATAGAGTGCTCGATGGTTGTACCCTTTCCAATTCTGGACCGAATTCCTATCACAGACCTCTCTATCCTGCTCGCCTCAATGATACACCCCTCAGCAATAATCACATATTCAAGTGAGGTGCCTGTCAGTTTAGACGTTGGCAGCAGACGTGCACGTGTGAAGATTTGCCGTTCATTATCGTACAGATTAAACTTCGGCAAGGTTTCTGTAAGAGCAAGATTCGCTTCAAAAAAAGAGGCAATTGTTCCGATATCGGTCCAGTAACCAATATATGGGTAACTGTTCACCTTTGCCCCCTCATCGATCGCTTTGGGAATGATCTCCTTACCAAAGTCTGTTGCATCCGGATTTTCATTAAACAACCGAATCAGATCTTCCTTGTTGAATACGTAAATACCCATGGATGCCAGGTAAACCTTCCCCTCCTTTTCAAGCTTTGAGCCGGTTTCAGATGACCATTTCGAAAGCTCATCTTTTGAAGGTTTCTCAACAAACGAGTCGATCATTCCGTCTTCATTGGTCTTCATAATCCCAAAGCCGGGAGCATCATTGGCATCTACCGGAATGGTTGCTACGGTAAGATTGGCTCCGTTCTCTTTATGATCCCGGATCAGTTTATCGTAATCCATTTGATATAGCTGATCGCCGGAAAGTATCAGTACATGTTCATATTCGTGATTAGCCAGATGGTGAATTGACTGTCTCACGGCATCGGCCGTCCCCTGAAACCAATTGCTGCTCTTGGGAGTTTGTTCAGCTGCCAGAATATCCACAAATCCATGAGAGAATAGATCAAAATTGTAGGTATTCTTGATATGACGATTCAGAGATGCAGAGTTGAATTGCGTTAATACAAAAATTCTGCGTATCCCTGAGTTCAGACAGTTCGAAATGGGAATGTCTACCAGACGGTATTTACCCGCCACCGGAACGGCAGGCTTACTTCTGTGATACGTTAGCGGATGAAGCCGGGTGCCTCTTCCCCCTCCAAGAATTATGGCTATTGTTGAACTGCTCATAATATACCCCGTTAAGATTTAATCAATGAATTGTAGAGCGATATGTACTTCTCTGTTGAACGTCTCCAGGAATAATCCAGCGACATCACTTTTTCTACCTTCTTTTTAAATAACGCTTTTTCGGCAAATAGTTCTACTCCGCGCTCAACTGCCCTGTATGCATCCCCAACGGAAAATTCATCGAATACAATCCCATATCCCGATTTTTCATGTAAATCCTTCACCGTGTCAGCAAGTCCGCCGGTTTTCCTCACTACCGGTATGGTGCCATAGCGCATGGCGTAGAGCTGGTTTAACCCGCATGGTTCAACACGTGACGGCATCAACAAAAAATCGCTGCCTGCATAAATTTGATGAGCCAATTGTTCATTGTATTCAAGTCGTGTGTCAAAATAACCGAAATGCTCATCACTCAGTTTATCAAACACTTCGTGGAGAGAAGGATCTCCGGTTCCTAACACAATAAATGATGCATCAACGCCCTCTTCACTACACTTTTGAATGAGCGATGGCAGAAGATCAGCCCCCTTTTCTCGAACCAGCCGCCCGATAAATGAGAAAACAGGAGACTTCGGATCAACTTCGAACTCGTTGCATAGAATCTTCTTATTTTTTGACTTTCCTGTTTTTGAACTCTTTTTCGAGTAGTTATGCCCGATATATTGATCCGTTTCTGGGTTCCATACATCGCTGTCAATTCCGTTCACAATACCTATGGTCTTCTCCTTTTCGTGACGAAGCAACTGCTCCAGCCCATGACAATACTCCAGTAACTCCTCCATGTACCCTTCCGAAACCGTTGTAACACTCCACGCGGTTTTAATTCCGGCAGCCAGGGAGTTCAGAGCTCCATCCCAATCCAGTAAACCAATGTTTTCCAAATTAAATGCCGGTAAAAGATCATAATCGTCCCTGCTGTATCGTCCCTGGTACTCTCCGTTGTGAATGGTCAGAATTGAGGGAGTTTCTCTGAAATTCTCAAACCGAAAGGCTTGTCCCATCATAAAAGGAATGAGCGCCGTGTGATGATCATGACTATGAATGATATCCGGTTTGAAGTCTTCGATTTTAAGCCATTCGAGTGCGGCCACCTGATAGCTGATAAATCGCTCTTTTTCATCCCAGTAGGCGTGTCCCGACCACGGATCGATATAGATACCCGGCCGGTCAAATCTTCCGGGTATATCGATAACATACAGGTCAAAATCCTTAGAGTCATCTACTTTATACACCCGGAAGGCAAATGGCTCAACGCCGAGCGGAGCCTGACCTTCATAGACAAGGCTTTTTTCAGCATCTCTCAGTCTTTCATTGTAATAATACGGTAGGATCACCATGGCCTGATGTCTGCTTTGATTCAGATATTTCGGCAGTGCTCCTACTACATCTCCCAGCCCTCCGGCTTTGGCATAAGGGTAACACTCGGCAGAAATGTGAACTATATTCATTGAAACTTATCTATAGATGATTCGTAATCGTTACTCGAAGGATTTAGTATGCCTCCATTAGATTATTGAGTTAAGAAATTTATTGATGACCTGCAACGAACAGCACATCATCAAACCAATAATTTTACCGAACATTATGGGCATAGAGCACTTTTTAAATTTCATTCTTTATAGATTTTAGAGTATCCTTTGTGCTGTCATCTAATTAAAACAATCTTTTAAAGAGAACCAGATGAGTGTAACAATATCTGTAGACGGCGTCTCTAAACGATTTGGGGAGACACAGGCTGTAAATAATGTCTCATTCGATGTGGAAAAAGGGCGAATTTTCGGCCTTCTCGGCCCCAACGGTGCTGGTAAAACCACAACCATCAGAATGATCAATTACATCACCCTGCAGGATGAGGGGAAAATTACGATTAATGATCTCCCCGTAAGCCCCAAAACCCAAAAGATGATTGGATATATGCCCGAAGAGAGAGGGCTCTATAAAAAAATGAAAGTGGGTGAACAGCTGATGTATCTCGCTCAACTAAAAGGGATGAACAAGACGGACGCCAGGGAAAAAATAAAGTACTGGCTAAACCGGTTTAATGCCTACGACTGGCACTCCAAAGTAGTTGGGGAACTCTCCAAAGGGATGAGTCAAAAAATTCAGTTTATCTCAACAATCGTTCACAATCCGGAAATTTACATTTTTGATGAACCGTTTAGCGGACTCGATCCCATCAACAGTGAGCTTTTAAAAGAGATTATCATTGAACTGAAAGATCAGGGGAATACCATCCTCTTTTCTACACACCGAATGGAGCAGGTTGAACAGATGTGTGATGATATCTGCCTCTTTAACAACGGGAAAGTGGTGCTGACCGGAAATCTCAGAAAGATTAAAAAAGATTTTGGCAAGAATACCGTACTGCTTGAATTCCAGGGAGACGGAAGTTTTCTGGATGAGCTGGAGGATGTTCGAATCAATAATCGATCAACCAACTTCGCTGAGATACGAATTTTAAATGGATTAAATGCTCAGGAGATTTTGAAAAAAGCGATGCAAAATGTGGAAATTCACAAATTTCAGCTTGTAGAGCCTTCACTAAATGAAATTTTCATATCTACGGTAGGCGAAGATAACATCAAAAAGCAGCAGGAGGCCGAACTCTCATGAATTGGCGACAAACGTATTTAGTCTTAAAAAGAGAATATCTGACCCGTGTAAAAAGTAAAGGGTTTATCTGGGCTACCATTCTGGTTCCGGTCGGGTTTGCCGTTTTGATTGGTGTGGGGATCTTCATCGCCGCATGGGACAGTGAAATCGACTACACAATCGGCGTATTTGATGAATCCGGGCTGATTATAGAGAATCTGCAGGAAATTGATGAAACTCGCTATCAGGACTATTCAGACTTGCCGGTAGACACTCTGCGTGCAATGGTGCAGAGAGAAGAGATCACGGGCTATGTTTTGGTCAACGATTCACACATTACCGGTGAACAAAACCTGGAACTGATCTACAGCGGCAGCGGCGGACTTCAGCTTTTGACAGCCGTCCGCTCCGATTTCAGAGAATCGATCCGACAGGAACGACTCCGGCGTGAAAACGTGAGTGAGGATATCAGAAATATTTTTGAAAGTTCCGTAACCATTGATTCAAGACGTTTAAGCCGGGAAGGTGAAGAAACCGACGACGATACCGAGTTTCTCTCCGTAGTGGGTATGTTTATGGGATTGATCATTTTTGGTGCCATTTTTGGTTATGGTGGTTACATAATGCGCGGTGTTATTGAAGAGAAAACCAATCGGATTATCGAGGTGATTGCCTCATCCGTCAAACCGATAGAGCTTCTGACCGGTAAAATGGCCGGTGTGGGTGCAATTGCCATTACCCAGTTCGGGATCTGGATACTCGCATTTACAGGACTGTCGGCCATTGCAGGCCCCGTGGCGTCCTCCATTATCGGGGAGAGCGCTTCAGCAACTCAAATGCCGAATGGTATGGAACAGGCCAATCAGGAACTTCCGGCCATCCTGGATATTCCAACACTGGAAACATCTCTCATTATCTACTTTGTAATTTTCTTCTTCCTCGGTTACCTGCTGTTCAGCTCACTGTTTGCAGCTATTGGATCGGCTGCCGATTCCGAAACAGATACGCAACAACTGATGTTGCCAATTTCTGCGCCTATATTTATTGCATATATCATCATGTTTCATACCATGCAGAGTCCGGACAGTACGCTCTCGGTGGTTGGATCACTGATTCCTTTTTTCTCTCCGATTTTGATGATTACCCGAATTGCAATTACAGAGGTTCCGTTCTGGCAAACATCCACGGCCATACTATTGATGCTCCTCTCCTTTGTTGGAACCATGTGGCTGAGTGCGAAAATATACCAGGTGGGAATATTAAGCTATGGCAAAACAGCTACTTTTAAAGATCTTGCAAAGTGGATCAAACAGTCTTAAAACAGTTTAAAAGCCCGGTGACTCAGTCATTGGGCTTTTTTTCTCTACAGACTGTTTAGTGATCTCCTTACCCGTTCATCATACTCATCAGCTTCTCGTCGTTCAATCCATTCCGATTGAAAACTACTGCCGGTTCGATTCAATGCTTCCAAGGACCTAACACGGATTCTGGGATCACGATCCTGAAGCAGTGAAGGCAGACGATTCTCCCAGCCCTCTCTGGACTGATCCAGATTGAGTACAAGCTGCAAAATTTCCTGCCTTACCGTAAAGGGAAAGCCTTCCGCTAAAAATGTGGACGCATACCGAACCGCAGCCTCTTCTTCACCTTTCTCGGCCAGCAGTCTAAGTATGAGCGGTACATCATAAAGAGCTGATTCTCTTGTGATCAGATCTTCTGCCAGAACTTTAAATCGATCCGGGTTTGTAGTCTCATTCAGGGATCGAATGGCAGCCGTTCGGAGCTCACCATTTTCTGTTTGATTTGCTACCGAACGAAGACGGCTGACTACCCGATCGTTTTCACTAAAATGGGCCAGAGCTTCAACAGCAGCCAGTTGCACTTCAGCTGAGTAGTTTGAAGAAAGGTGACTGATAAACGTTTCATCCGTACCGGTGGCTCCCATTGTTACTGCTGATAGAGTTCGAAGCAATTCGGCATACACATCCTGATTCTCTTCTCCTCGCATTTGATCACGGATGGCAAGCTGCAGATCCGGATTGTCGGAATATCTTGCCAATGACCGGGCCGCCTCTTTTCTATCTCTGATTTCCTCTCCGTTTCGAAGCTGATAAATCCAGAACTCAAACGGCTTTTTTGTTTCAAGAGTGATGTCATCTCTTCCAAGAACAGTGAAACGAATATTTTCTGTAGCAGCCGAAGTGTTCAAAACGATTGTATCGTCTGAACCCGTAAATGTAATCTCACTCTGCTTTTGATCCTGAAATGTGATCTCATCAACCTGAACGGTTACCAGTTCGTTAAGAGGCTCACCAATCGCACGAAAATGAATCGTCATATTTTGATCCTGCTCATTATGAGTCAATTCCGCTTCGTAAAGATATTCTACCGGCTCTTCTTCCCTTACTTCCGGTAATTCAAGTTTTTCGAAATAGGGAACTCCGGAATCTCTATAAATAGAACCAGCCAGATCATTCCATGTAACAACTCCACCGGTTTCATTCAATAACGTATTCATAACTCTTTCAAATCGTCCGGCAAAGGTTGAAAACGAATCCTGTTCCAACCCGTATCGCCAGACAGATTCCATCGATCCGTCAAATACATGATAAGGGACCGGTGTCTCTTCTGTTATATAATCCAAATCAAACAGGTCAGAGTTGACGTAAGCTTGCATAGCCAGCACAGCGTTTGCATCCTGCCACTGTTCAGCCCGGATATGTGACCCGACCCAGAGTCCGGTCATGCTTCGATAGAGCTGCTCTTTGAGATCTCCCCGGCTTTCATATAAATAGATTACACCCGCACCGTAAGATTTTGTCTCCCAGTAATCATCATCCAGTATGATGATTGACAAATCCCTAAATGGGTATCCGATTCCGAGTGAGTTGTAAAGTTTTTCATATGCATCCACAGCTGTGTGCAGAATGTCATCCGTGTTTATTGCGGAGTTTTCCGAATAGATATAAATGTGGTTATCAGACCGACGCTCAAACAATCTGGAAGCTGAACCGGAACCCCTGCTGCTTTGAGTAGAGGCAACCAGTTCAACATCACCAAGTGCAAATGTGAGATCCACCGGCGATATCGGTTTGTTAGATGAATAGATGGTTACTTCTTCAGAAACACTTTCAATATCACGGGATGATTGTCTGCCATTAGAAATCAGTGTTTTTCCGGAAGGATGTGTGAAAATCATTTCGGTAGTAAACTGTACTCTGGGGTGGTCGACCACGGGCAGCCAGTGGGATGTTGTTTTGGGGAGAAGTGAGCTAAAAAACGTCCCCTTTGCTGTTTGATTTAGACCAAACATGGGAGATACTCTATACTGAACACGAAGTGAAAGCTCCTCCCCTTGTGTGAAAGAATCAGCAACCGGTATGATTAGTTTATCGGACTCGATATAAAAATCTGCACTCTCTCCTTCTAATACCAGGCTCAGGATTTCAATTTCTCTTGCATCGAAAACCAGAGAATCAGATCGGTTATCTTTTAATGTCAATAAGTAGAGCAAATCCCCCTCAATCACCCCTGTTTCGCTAATTGTGATCTCTGCGTCCAGATGACTGATTTCGAACGGTTGATAGGGATAAGACTCGTAGTCCCAGTTTTGTGACTGTACAGCAGAATAGATTCCAAGGTTAAAAAGCAATGCCGAACAAAGTAGAAAGAACTGTTTTCTCATCTTAATCATTAAATATTGAAAGAATTTGAGGTAGCAGAATTGGGTTTGTTGAAAGTCCGTTACCGGTATCTATTGATTGGTGTCCCATCAGGTCGGTGTATGCCCCGCCGGATTCACTTACTATGGGTAGTAACGCCGCTGCATCCCAAATATTTAAAATAGGATCGATCATGATGTCTGCCCGACCTGCAGCTACCATCATGTGGCCGTAGGCATCACCCCAGGTTCTGTGAATCCGAGTTCTGTTTAAAAGTTCCGAAAAAGACCTGCCAAAACCGTACTGCTCAAATGTTGTCACCTCCGTTGAAAGAAATGTAGCTTTAGAGAGGTCTTCACACGCTCTTACATTCGTTTTCTTGCCATTCAGTGTGCAACCGTGGCCAATGGCTGCTGACATCATTTCATCCAGTGCAGGTGCATAAATCACACCTACTTTCGGTTGATTACGGATCAAAATCCCGATTAATGTGGTATAGAAAGGCACGCCGTGAATAAAAGATTGTGTGCCGTCAATCGGATCGAGTACCCAGACTACATCACTGTCCGTATTCTCCTCTCCAAACTCTTCCCCGATAATTCCATGTTCGGGAAATTGGTTGTTAATCAAATCTCTGATGATTCGTTCAGCTGTACGATCGGCATTGGTAACAGGGGAATCATCCTCCTTAAACTCCAGCTCAAACGATTTTTTAAAGTATTGAAGTGTGGAATCGCCACCTTTTCTGGCAAACGATTCTGCGTAATTACGAAGTTCCTGCAGTGACTCAGACATTGATATCTATCCATTTATACGCAAAACAAACTGCGCGTTTCTATCCAATGGAAAGATAGTTATTTATAGAGCCATTCTCTTGTGATTTCTAAACCGGAACGTTGAAAAGATGATAGACGTGTCAGAAGTAATAAATGAATGGCTTAACTAAGGTTGATCGTATCAGGAGTAACTTTCTATTTTTTGAAATAGATATAAACCTGAGTCGGTGAAGTCACTTCAATGGATACACTGTCCTCCTCATTCATATCAAGGGTGAACGTTTCATCGGCATCCGTTAAATAGAGATTTCCATCAAAATAGCCGTCGTTCATCTGCCAGTTTAAACTAACTTTACTATTCTCTCCCGGCTCTACATTCAATACCCATTCAACACTTGATGAGACGGAATTTCTGAAATCGTGAAACAGTTTTCGTTCATCATTATCGAACCAGGCAAAGAGGGAGTTGGGAGCTGCGCTTGGCGGAGCTTCAAGGTCAATACCTGAATCAAACACATCCGTTGCGCCGCTTACCTGTCCAAATGCCAGGTCCACCGCTGATTGCCCGTCACTCATTTCCAGATCAATCCGGTAGTTGTTACTCATTACCCTAAAGTTGGCAATAAGATTCAAATCATCCTCCAACTCCATTACTAATGGATTTTCATCAGATTCCACATCACCGCTCCAGTTTTCAAACTGCCAGCCATCGTTGGGTACGGCCAGAAATTCGGCGGTATTCCCAACTTCATCACCTCCACTGCTCAAAACGGTTCCCGCCGTAGACGGTACAGCATTCACGTTGATGTTCACACGATCACCCGATGATGAGATTTCACCACAACCGCTCAATACAATTGAAAAGAGTAAAATTTTAATCAGAGAGTATTTCATAATCTTCTACTTAACCAATGTCATTTTTCTGATGTCGACCACGTTGCCCGCAGTAAACCTAATGATGTAAAGACCAGATGCCAGATTTCTCCCATCAAATTCCACACTGTGCTGACCGGAAAGCTGAACATTGTTTGCCAGCATTTTTACCCTTCGCCCAATCACATCATACACCTCAATCATTACGTGGGTCTGCTCCCGAAGCTGATATTGAATCGTTGTTGTCGGGTTGAATGGGTTCGGGTAGTTAGGCATCAGCTGATTTTCAGAGACCACATCATCCGGATGAACCAGCTCCACACTTAATCTGTCATACTCTTCCGTAATTTGATCACTCTGGCCGGGTAGCAGATCAAATGAACGCTTCTCCCCCTCCTTTTCTGCATGAATACGAATGGCAAATTGATGCATCTCATCAATCTCATCCAGGGAAACTCGTATGGGATATTGATCCGAATCAATGATCAACTCAGTCGGCTGATTGTTAATCAGCTTTGTATGACTTCTGGTACGAACATCGAGCATCGGTTCGGGCGAAACAGGCGGCAGATAGTACCGAGTTTGCTCCGATTGATCCATGTAGATATTGCTTACATACACTTCGGCAGCTCGGCCTTCATTTGAAAAACGAAGTACCGGAAGAACCGTGTCGTCTAAAATCTTCTGATCTGCTAAGACATGATCACTAGCCGCAGGAGGAGAATTTTGGATGGTCATCGTGACATTTCCGTTATCGGATGCGTACATCCAGTGCCCTGCGCCGGGAATGATATCCTCTGTTTCAGTATAGCTATTTCCTTTATACAGATAGACCGGTGTGTTTGTTAAAATGTCATCCGGGTCTGAAATTGTACCTACATCCACATCATCAGACAAGCTTCCGATCAAATTCCACCCACGATTCAGCTCAATGGTAAGGCTGTCAGCACCCTCCCCTGCAACCGGCATCAATTCATCTTCATACGACCGGGTTTTGACCCAATATCCCTTACCGGATTCCAGCGAACTGCTCAGTTCATATCTGTCGGTAAAATTATAAATGGTTGCAAGCTCCATTTCTGCCGTACCCGTTTTTACCGGAATACTGACAAGCTGCCATTCCTTAGAGGCAATGAAATTGGTATTTACAAACGTTTTGATGTTTGAAATTTCACTCTCTTCCCCATTTCTGTTTACGGCAGTCATTGCATAGCTGGATGTACCCGACAGTGGGTTAGAATCGATGTAAGATCGTGAGGTCACATCAGTCTCATTTACAATTGACATGTTGTCGATTGAACTGCCTCTATAAATTCTAAATCCGATAATATATTCAGTGGTTGAAACTGTCCATTCCAACTGTGCGGATCCATCTGTTGCCTCAATGGCAACAAGTTGAGGTGCATTCGGAATTCCGTCCTCCGCTTCAAATACTATCTCAGGCTGATCTAAAAGCAGAATATCATCCACAGTGATTGAAACTATTAT